>JAWLEB010000011.1:37444-78029 GCA_041686375.1 Bacteroidales bacterium | reverse complement strand
TTTGGAATAAAAATCGGAACTCAAACAGTATTTTATCCAAAAACCCTCCCTGCTTCCTTGATTTATAGCAAAATTTTATTAGGCGGCAAGGCAAATAGCCGAAGCTATTGGGAAGTATCTCCGGCTTAATCGCGCGAAGGCCAGGCAAAATCGCGCGGAAAGGGCTGGATTTGCAGGATGGTAGGCTGATTTTTGCCTAGCGTTTTTTTGTTTCTTTTTTTATTCCCTTCGGTCATGAGAACGCTTCGCTTAGTTGGGCAATGCAAAAAAAGAAAGACTGATGCAACATGACGGTATGATGCTACAAACTCTAAAGGCATAGGAGTAACAACGGTTTCATTACGCCTCTCTGCTAAACCGCAATGTATTTAAATAATAGAAAAAAGCATGCTTTTAGAGGAACTCCATTATGCATAAAAAATAAAAGAAAACGAGAAACATTCATTTCATAGTACTTGGTTGATTGATCCCATTTATATAGTCTATAGAATTATGCATCACTTTTGATTTCCTACCGTCTATTTTATCAAGATGTTCAATATCGAACATAGTATGTTACAGAATCGCACAATACGTAATGAAACAGCTGGATTCATGTGTTTTATAATCAGAACCTTACATGCATTGGCACGAGTATTGATAAATGAGAATTAAAAAATAAAAAATAAAAAATTATGAAGGGCTTAAAAACAATACTGATCCTGAAATTAACCTTTCTCCTATCAATAAGCATATTTGCCCAAGACAAAACCTATAAATCATCCGGGATTGGAGAAAATGAAGCAACGCCAATCATAGACGGAATATTAGATGATCCAGCTTGGGAAAAGATACAATGGTCAAATGATTTCCTCCAGAGGGAGCCTTATGAGGGACGAAAGGCTTCTCAGGAAACTTCTTTTAAAATATTGCATGATAACGACTTTCTTTATATTGCTATACGGGCTTATGATAATAATCCGGACAGTATAGTTGCCCGACTTTCAAGAAGGGACAACAGCGAAGGAGATAATGTTGGTATACAAATTGACAGCTACAACGATAAACGGACTGCCTTTGTATTTAGTGTAAGCGCGGCAGGGGTGAAAAGCGACAGAATAATCAGTGATGACGGAAATAATTCTGATAATAACTGGGATCCAATATGGTATGTAAATACAAATATTGATAGCCTGGGATGGACAGCGGAAATGAAAATCCCCTTCACTCAAGTGCGTTTTAGTAAAAAAGGACAACAAAAATGGGGTTTACAAATCACAAGGAATATATACAGGTACGATGAGGAAGTTCATTGGAAATTAATTCCCAAAGATGCAGGCGGATGGGTAAGTAAATTTGGTACTTTAAACGGTATGAACAATATTGAACCTCAAAAAGAGAAATCACTGACCCCATACACTGTGGCAAAATTGGAACGATTTCAAAAAGAGACTGACAACCCATTCCGATCTTCAGGCCAGTCTAAAAACATAAATGCCGGCTTAAACGGGAAATTTGGTCTAACCAATAACCTGACCTTAGATATGGCTATCAATCCGGATTTTGGCCAGGTAGAAGCCGATCCATCCGAAGTAAATCTTACTGCTTACGAAACATTTTTCAATGAAAAGCGGCCTTTTTTCATTGAAGGTAGTAACATAATGAATTTCAGACTCATGAGTTTTGGTGATTTTATGAATGATAATTTATTTTATTCCAGAAGGATAGGAAGATCCCCAAGTTACTATCCGGAGACAACAGACAATGAATATATAAAAAAACCTGACAATACAACCATTCTGGGGGCATTAAAATTAACAGGGAAAACAAAAAACGGATGGTCGGTGGGTATCCTTGAAAGCATGACTCAAAAAGAAAAAGCAGAAATCTCGGACGGGGACAACACACGATACGCAACGGTCGAACCCCTCAGTAATTATTTCCTGGGACGTGTTGAAAAAGATTTTAATGAAGGAAACACCTTGTTTGGGGGTATATTTACATCCACAACAAGGAAAATTGACAGTGATAACCTGAATTTCATGCATGACCATGCATATACAGGGGGAGTGAACTTTCAGCACCAATGGAAAGATAAAACTTATTTAGTTGGAGGTAGGGCTATCATGAGTCATGTCAGAGGAGACGAAAATGCGATAATAAATACTCAACGTTCATCAGCAAGGTATTACCAACGACCTGATGCCAGTCATCTTTCCGTTGACTCTGCAAAAAATGCGCTCACTGGCCATGCCGGAAGCCTTATGTTTCTAAAATTAGGAAGTGGGAATTTTCAGTATGGAGTATTTCTTAATTGGAAATCCCCGGGATTGGAACTTAATGATATGGGTTATCAACAAGATGCAGATCAACTATCTCAACTATCTTTTGCAAGCTACAGAACACTTGAACCTTTCAGTATATTCCGGAGATTCAATATTAATGTCAATCAGTGGCAGATATGGGATTATGCAGGAACATCATTGGTCACAGGAGGAAATTTCCAGATGCACATGAACTTCAAAAACTATTGGGAGTTCGGTTATGGAATAAATGGCAATTCTGCATCACTGAACAAAACTGCTCTCAGAGGTGGCCCTTATCTAAAAGAACCGGCTTCAATTAATTACTGGTGGTATGTTAATACGGATCACAGAAAAGATTTTAGATTAGGTTTTGGAAACAGTCAAAACTGGAGCAAATATAATCACTCACACAGCAACAGTATTTGGACAGAAATTTCTTATCGTCCGCATAATACAGTGGACATCGCTCTAAACCCCTCTGTAGACTTCAGTAAGAACAATCTTCAATATGTAAGTACTGCCGATCAACACGGCGAAAATAAATACCTCATGGCCTCTATTGACAGAACAACACTGCGAATGTCCTTAAGAATTGACTTAAGTCTTACTTCGGAACTTTCTCTTCAATATTGGGGACAGCCTTTCATTGCAACAGGAGACTACAGCAACTTCAAACAAATTACAAAAAGCACTGCCGAAAACTATAATGACCGGTTTGCTGACTTTACTGACGAACAAATAAATTATATAGAAGAAGACCAATTATATGAATTCGATATGAACTCAGATGGAACTGCTGACCACTCCATCAGCCATCCCAATTTCAAAGTTTTTCAATTTAAATCAAACCTGGTGGCACGATGGGAATATATACCGGGTTCAACACTGTATCTTGTCTGGAGTCAGAACAAAGATGATTATATAAGCGATGGACCGTTTCAGTTTAACCAAGATATGAAGCACTTAAACAATCTCTTCCCTCATAATGTATTTCTCATAAAACTAACATACAGGCTGGGAATGTAAAATCAAGGAAACGACATGTCCCCTATAATTGCTGTCATTATAGTGCTTTTATAAAGAAAAAAAATATTTTTCCGGTATTTAAACAAAATCAAAGATTTTCCCGTTATTTTACAATTTAATTTTTCATAAAGTAACAAAAAAAGACTTATGAAGAAATTTCTTTACCCTTTGCTATTAGCATTCTTAATACTATCATTCACCTCTTGTAACCAAAAAGATAGCAACGAAAATCAGATAGTAATTCTCCATACCAACGACATGCATGCTTCTATTGAGAATATGGACAAGCTTGCTGCCTATAAAGAAAAAATAGAGAAGCAATACGAAGATGTTTTCCTTGTCGATGCAGGCGACATATTCAGCGGAAACCCTATTGTTGATTTTTACGAAAAAAAAGGTTATCCTATAATTAACTTAATGAATAACATAGGGTACGATATCAGCCATTGGAAATCATGAGTTTTATTATGGACAGGAAGTACTGGTGGAAAGGATGGAAGAGGCAAATTTTCCATTTATATGTGCTAACATTGCAACAGACAGAACGCCAATACAACAACCTAAGCCGTATACTACAATAGAGGCAACAGGTAAAAAAATATTCATTTTAAGCGTCCTTGGAACTGGTAATAATGGCTTGCCTTCCACCCATGCTAAAAAATTAGAAGGCATTGATTTTCAAGATCCAATTGAATCAACGGGAAGATATATCTCCATGAAAGAAGATTACGACACATCTATTGCGCTAACCCACCTCGGTTTTTACAAAGATAAAGCACTAGCAGAAACCTATGCGGATATCGATTTGATAATCGGAGGGCATTCACATACTTTAGAAGAATCAGCCGAAAAAGTCAATCAGACATTAATCACTCAAGCAGGTAATGACATGAATTACGTAGGAAAAATAATTCTGACATTTAGAAACAATAACATAGATATTGAAACCAGCATAAAAGATTTAGAAAATTACGATAAAAAAGATAAATCAATTGCTGAATTGATAGAACAGTATAATACAAACGAAGCACTACAAGAAGTAATAGGCATTACAGAAGCTCCTATCCGTGGTAAAGAAGAGCTGGACTCACTTTTTACAGACGCACAAACAGCAACGCATAACCTGGATTTAGTATTTCAAAATAACGGAGGTATCCGAATTCCGGAAATTCCTGAAGGAGAAATTAAAGTCAACACGATTTATGAATTGGATCCATTTGGGAATGATTGGGTAGAAAATTTAATCGAGTTCATTAAACAGGAAAAAAGAATTAATTATAGCGGTGAGAAAAAAAATTTTGTGAAGGAGGTTGATTGAAAGTCTGAAAAGAATGAACGGGAAATATTAAAAAAGCCTCCGAATTTGACGGAGGCTTTTCTAATCAATCAAAATTAAATTTTGTCAGTCTCTACAACTTTCGCCAAAATGTCAGCATAGGGAATTAATAGGTATTTTTTCCCGTCCACTTCTGCCTCAGTTCCTGAGAACTCCTTATACATCACGGTATCGCCAACTTCAATGGCTGAATTTTCAATATCACTAACCGCTACTACCTTAGCCATTTTCTTCTTTTCTTTGGCAGAATCAGGGATAATGATACCGCTTGGAGTCTTCTCTTCTTTTGCCTCTTCTGAAATATCCAGTAATACGTGTTCGTTAAGTGGTTGTAACTCTTTCATTTTTATTTAATTTTATAATTCAACTTATATTTATTATCCTCTTAGTCCGAGTAGCTCGTTAATTTTTAGCCTGTTAAAGCCTACCACTATTCTACCGTTAATTTCTGTTTGTGGCACACCTTGTTGCCCACTTTTCCTCACCAATTCCTGTGCCATTTTTTGGTCTTTTGATACGTCAATATCTTTAAAGGACACCTTATTTTGCTTTAAGTATTTTTTCAGGTTGTTGCAATGCGGACATGTTGGTGTACTATAGACAATTACTCTTTTTTGTTTTTCTTTTTTTTCCGGTTGAGAAGAATATATAGAATCCTCAAATAAAGAAACATAAAAAGAAGCAGAATGGCAACCTCTAATCGTTTTCTTTAAATTATGGCCTTCAAAGTATAACAGTGTAGGAACAGTATCAATATTATATTTTTCGTGTATATCCCGAACATTGGATACATCAGCAGCCACTACAGATATCTCTTTGTCAATACTGGTAAGAGCCTCTGCAAGATTGTGATAAGCACATTGACTCTTCGCTGTTCCGGATTTGTACAAAATCAGATAACTTTTCCCGGATTGTTCCAGATTCTTGCTTAGTTCCTCAAATGATTGTATTTTAGCAACTTCCATGGCAAATTATTTTTATATTTATTATTCGATATATTTATATTTTTGCATATTTTATGCCAAAAGTAAAATTTGACAGTTGTATGAAATTATGTCATAAGATTTGATATCAAAAAACGTTACTAGGAGAAATCAATTTTTAAAAAATAAATGAACTCAACACAGTGGTTTCCAATAAACACTTTGAACATATTAATAATATTTCAGTTATTCAAAAAAAAGCAATATTATGAGCGCAAAAAAATTAACAATAGTCAATTTAGTCCACAGAGACTTTGAAGACCTGGAATTATGGTATCCTGTCCTTCGTCTCAGGGAAGAAGAAATCACAGTAGTTATCGCCGGTGAAAAAGCTGGTAAAACATACAAAGGCAAACATGGAGTTCCGGTAGAAGCTGATATTGGATTTCAGGCTTTGGATACAGATAATGTTGATGGATTGCTCATCCCGGGCGGCTGGGCTCCGGACAAACTAAGAAGGGATAACGATGTGCTGAATTTTATTCGAAATTTAGATAAACAAGAAAAGCCTATAGGTGAAATTTGCCACGCAGGATGGGTGCTGGTTTCAGCGGATATCTTGCAGGGAAGAAAAGTAACCAGTACACCGGCTATAAAAGACGATATGCGAAATGCAGGAGCAAAGTGGGTTGATGAGCCCGTAGTTATAGATAAAAACCTGGTTTCAAGCAGAAGACCACCTGATCTTCCCGTCTACATGAAAACTTATATCGAGGTGCTTAAAAATTTTTACAAATAATACAGGCTATACGGAAAAGTAAATTCTCATGTTATCAAACCCTGCAAATCGCTAATAAAAAAAGTCGAGCCGACAGGAAATTTTTAATAAAGGCTGGGCAAGCGACTCATATCGCACCGCTCAACCGCCTACCCTTGCTTCCTTCCGGATCTGGGGGAGTTCAGCAGGAGCTGGTCGTATGAGACTTGCCCAGGGAGTGCAAAAATAGAAAATTTAATTTTAAACACAAATCATTTATGTAATAAATACAAAAATCCTATATTTGCTCTGAAAATCAAAAATAATTTATCATGGCTCAGATAAATCAACCCTCAGAACCCCCCAAAAAAGAAAACCTTTTTTTAAAGCTTACCATGACTTATGGTCTAATAACAGGGCTTGTGTTAATTGTTTATACATTACTCCTGTATATTAGTAATAATTTACTGGAACAAAATTTTATTTTGGGTGTTCTTAACTATATCATACTCGTTGCAGGCATTATTATTGGTACTAAATCATACAGGGATCAATACCTGGGAGGATATATTTCATATGGTAAATCCCTGGGGACAGGAGTATTGATTAGTGTTTTTGCTGGTGTCGTGATGGGCATTTTCACTTACCTTTTATATGCAGTTATCGATCCTCAACTTCTTGATGAAAGCATAAAGATTGTCCAGGAAGAAATGTTGAATAAAGGAGTACCTGAAGGACAGATTGAAATGATGACAGAAATACAACAAAAATTCCAAAGTCCCGCGGTTATGATGTTTAGTTCAATATTTTCTCACGGATTTATGGGACTTATATTCTCCCTGATAACATCAATATTTACAAAAAGAGACCAACCCATTTTCAATCAGTAAAGAAAAACTCGTTATATGGATATTTCTGTAATTCTACCCCTTTATAATGAAGAACAATCATTGGAAGAACTATATACATGGATAAAGAAAGTAATGGGTACTTACAACTTTTCTTACGAAATAATTTTTATTGATGATGGAAGTAATGATGGTTCATGGGACAAGATCTCGAAACTCAACACACAAGACAATAACGCTAAAGCCATACGTTTCAGAAAAAATTACGGAAAATCCGCAGCCTTGCATCTTGGCTTTAAACATGCCAAAGGAAATGTAGTTATAACAATGGATGCAGACCTGCAAGACAACCCGGAAGAAATTCCTGAACTGTACAAGATGATCACAGAACAAAATTATGATCTTGTATCGGGATGGAAAAAGAAAAGACAAGACCCGCTTTCAAAAAGGTTACCAAGTAAATTTTACAATAAAACAGCAAGAATAGTCACTGGAATTAAGCTTCATGACTTCAATTGCGGACTAAAAGCCTATAAAAATGAAGTAGTGAAAAACATTGAAGTATACGGCGAAATGCACCGATACATACCGGTTTTAGCAAAAAGAGCCGGTTACGAAAAAATCGGGGAGAAAATCGTTGCACACCAAAAACGAAAATTTGGGGTTACAAAGTTCGGCATGGATCGTTTTATCAAAGGCTTTTTGGATCTGATGTCGATAACTTTTATAACCAAATTTGGGAAAAGACCCATGCATCTCTTTGGCACCGGAGGAACATTTATTTTCATTCTGGGGCTTTTGGCAGCAGTTGGACTTGGCGGACAAAAGATATACCATGTCAATCAAGGTATTCCCACCAGATTGGTTACCGAGAGTCCATACTTTTATATAGCACTCACATGCATGATTATCGGAATGCAATTGTTCATTGCGGGCTTTCTAGGTGAACTGATATCAAGAAGTGCAGAAAACAGAAATAATTACCATATTAAAGAAACACTAAACATCAAAGAAAATCAAGAGAAATGAACAGAATGGTAAGATCAACTAACCCTGCCCTTTCTAAAGGTGTATTCTTCAAAAAGGCAAGGGCTCAGTCACAAGCTGAAACAATGACCATAGAAGGAACAGTAAACAAAACATTGTTGATGTTTTTCCTGCTAGTTGCTGGGGCATATTATTCCTGGCGCTTATTTTATAATGCCGTCGACCCACAGGCTGGAGCATCAGCAGTAATGCCATGGGTGGCAATTGGTGGCATCGGTGGTTTTATTACAGCCATTATTACAATTTTTAAAAAAACATGGGCTTCCGCTACAGCGCCAATATATGCAGTTCTGGAAGGATTATTCCTCGGGGGAATATCTGCCCTCATACAAGCCTCAACTTATGAAGGAATTGTAGTGCAGGCCGTATCTTTAACATTCGGAACATTATTCATCCTTTTACTGGCATATAAAACCGGAGTAATCAAAGTAACAAAAAAATTCAGAGCAGGTGTGATTGCCGCAACAGGAGCCGTGGCTCTTGTATATTTTATCTCAATAATACTTCAGCTTTTCAATGTAAATGTAATTCTATTCCAGGCCAATGCAATGGGTATAGGAATCAGCATTGTTATTGTCATTATTGCCGCATTGAACCTTGTATTGGATTTTGACTTTATCTATCAGGGAACAAAGGCAGGCGCCCCAAAATTTATGGAATGGTTTGGCGCTTTCGGACTTATACTAACATTAGTCTGGTTATATATAGAAATATTAAGATTATTGGCTCTTTTTGCTGGTAGAGAATAAAACCAGCAATAAAGATTAGATTAAGCAAATCCTCAATTACAAAAATCTTAAGCATTGAGGACTTTTGATGTTAATTTGAGATCATCCTGATAAAATAAATCAATATGAAACCTACCATGTGACCATATAAATTAAAAAAATAATAAACACATGAATCCACTCGAAAAATATTTTGAAAAGTTTCGTCAAAATACCATAGGAATTGATGCTGTTTACCAATCACCCTGCGGCGATGTTAAAGTTATTTATGCAGACTGGCTGGCAAGCGGAAGACTCTACAGACCTATCGAAAAAAAAATACAAGAAGATTTTGGTCCATTTGTAGCCAATACACACACAGAAACAAGCGAAACAGGCACAAGGATGACCCAAAGTTATCATCATGCACAACATATCATCAAAAAACATGTAAATGCCGGTCCAAATGATGTTCTTATCAATGCAGGCTCAGGAATGACGACTGTTGTCAATAAAATGCAAAGAATCATGGGGCTAAAAGGATGTGGATTATTAAAGAATAAAGAATGCCTCAGGGAGAAGGACCGCCCAATTGTATTTGTCACCCACATGGAACATCACTCCAATCATACATCCTGGTTTGAAACGATTGCCGATGTCGTTCAGCTCGAGCCGAATAAAGATATGCTTGTAGATACCGAAGAACTGAGAAAAAAGCTAAAAAAACACAAAGACAGAAAATTTAAAATTGGAAGTTTTACTGCATGTTCAAATGTAACAGGGATAAAAACACCCTACTATGAACTTGCCAAAATCATGCATGAATATGACGGCTTAGCATTTGTTGATTTTGCAGCATCTGCGCCCTATGTAGACATTGATATGCATCCTGCAGACCCTGATAAGAAATTAGATGCTATCTTTTTCTCTCCTCACAAATTTCTTGGCGGACCTGGTTCTTCCGGCGTAATGATTTTTGATAAAAGACTATACCAAAACCCTTCCCCCGACAACCCTGGTGGAGGAACAGTAGATTGGACCAACCGGTGGGGGGAATATAAATTTGTTGACGACATTGAAGCAAGGGAAGATGGTGGTACTCCTGGTTTTATCCAGGCTATAAGAGGAGCTCTTGCAATTGAATTGAAAGAAAAAATGGGAGTAAACAATATAGAAATGAGGGAAAAAGAACTGGTCAAGCTTGCTTTTCAGGAATTGAGAAAAATACCCGGTATAAAAATACTGGCCAACAATGTAGAAGACCGACTGGGAGCAATTAGCTTCTATCACAAAGATATTCACTACAACCTAATTGTTAAATTATTAAGTGACCGTTTCGGTATACAAGTACGGGGAGGATGTGCATGTGCCGGAACATACGGTCATTACCTGCTTAATGTCAGCTACCAGGATTCTAAAAAAATAACCGAGCTAATTAACCATGGCGATCTTTCTCAAAAACCCGGATGGGTAAGATGGTCATTACATCCAATAAGCACAGATAAGGAAGTATATTACTTCACCAAAGCGCTGAAAGAAATAGTGCAAAATGCAGACGAATGGGCAAAAGAATACAAGTACAATAAACATTCTAATGAATTCTTCCATGAAAAACATAAAACTTTTAATGTCGAAAACTGGTTTAAAATGTAATTAAAAATAACCAGTAAGAAATCATATAAGTCTAAAAGGAAGAAACATTAAACATTTGGAGAACACAATAAAAATATATGATATTTTTTTGATATTTTAATAATCCTGTGTATTTTTGCAGCCTGTAATTTAAGTCGAAAAGAAATTTAAACAAGATAAAAATGAAACAGGGAATTCATCCAAAGAATTATAGAGTAGTCGTTTTTAAAGACATGTCTAACGGATATATATTTAAATCCAGATCAACCGTTGATACGAACGAAACCATCGAAATGGATGATGGCAAGGAATATCCTCTGGTAAAACTTGAAATCTCTCACACATCGCATCCATTTTATACAGGTAAGAGGAAACTTGTGGATAGCGCTGGTAGAGTAGATAAATTCATGAGCAAGTATAAAAAACACTACGAACAAAAAAAGAGCAAGTAGATATTTATTCTTAAATAAAAAAAGCTCCGAAATTTCGGAGCTTTTTTTATTTAAATTTGCTGATATAGATAAATCAATCCTCAAAATTTATGAATTATATACTATTTGAAGATTATAGCCGAGAAAACCTGTTACCCCTGACTTTTACGCGACCAGTAGCAGAAATAAGGACAGGAATACTAACCATTAAGCAAAAATGGGAATATGTTCTGAAGAAAGAACCTTCATACCTAACACAAGACTACTTGAGTGAAAAATATCCACTTCACTCAGAAAATAATAACATGCTTATCAATGGTTCCATATTTCCGGAAAAGAAACTGCTCGCCAGAATAAAGAAACTCTCCAGCGGTCAGGCTTTGGTAAAGGGGCACGATATTGTTGCAGCCAATCTGGAAAAAGAGAAAATCGAGGATTTTAAAAATAAAGAGCTAAGAGACATAGATATCATAGAGTATGAAAATCAAATCACCAAAATCAATCATCTCTGGCAAATTTTTAATCTTAATGGTAAAGCTATTCAGAGTGATTTTGAATTACTGACAAAAAACAGGGAATCAGAAAATATCAGCTCCACAAATAATATTATAGCACCGGAAAATATTTTCATAGAACCGGGTGCTAAGGTTGAATATGCCACAATAAACGCATCCACCGGCCTTGTATATATAGGAAAAGAGGCAGAAATCATGGAAGGCAGCGTAATCAGAGGGCCACTTGCTATGTGCGAGCATGCTGTGTTAAAATTATCATCGAAAATTTATGGACCAACCACTTTGGGTCCTCACTGCAAAGCAGGAGGTGAAATCAACAACTCAGTATTCTTAGGTTATTCAAATAAAGCACATGACGGTTTCCTGGGAAATTCAGTGATCGGCGAATGGTGTAATCTGGGCGCCAACACTAATAATTCAAACCTAAAAAATAACTATGCAGAGGTAAAATTGTGGAATTATCCTGAAGAAAGATTTATAAATACAAGCCTTCAATTTTGTGGTTTAATAATGGGAGATCATTCCAAGTGTGGAATAAATACCATGTTCAATACCGGAACGGTAGTGGGCGTAAACACTAATATTTTCGGAGAAGGTTTTCCCAGAAATTTCATACCTTCCTTTTCATGGGGTGGCACAAAAGGCTTTAATATCTATAAAATCGAAAAAGCATTCGAAGTAGCTGAAAAAGTAATGCAGAGAAGAAATATTAGCTTCACGAATGCAGATAAGCAAATACTGAAAGAGATATTCCTCCAAACAGAACAATACCGAAAATATTAATTGCCAGGCGTTGAATGATATTCGAGTTATCTGGAACAAAAAAATGCTTATAGATTTTAACTTAATACCATTATTCCCAGGTAAAACCATTAAGGATTTTGGCACAACAATTGCCAACACTTAACACCAACTATAATAAGTAAATTTTAATGTCATTTTGACAGACAATTTAAAGAAGATACAAACAATATGAGCTGGAAAAAAAATTCAAGAAATAACTTTACAGACTTTTTATTTGTCGAAGAAGCCGATCAAAAATCAGAATTTATTCCTTTGATAACAGATGAAGAAGAAGAATCTCTGAAAAAAGTAGAGGTTCCCGAAACCATTCCTGTACTTCCGCTAAGAAACACAGTACTTTTCCCGGGAGTAATATTACCCATTACCGTTGGAAGGGATAAATCGCTGACATTAGTGAATGAAGCCTACAGTAAAGAAAAAGTTATAGGCGCCACATCACAAAAAGATCCTGAAATAGAAGATCCGGAGCAAAAAGATCTATACAAGGTTGGCACCATAGCCCAAATAATTAAAATTCTGGAAATGCCAGACGGTAGCACATCGGTAATTATTCAGGGGAAAAAAAGATTTCAGCTGGATGAAGTTACCTCAGTTACACCATATCTTGAAGGCAAGGTAACGGAATTGGAAGACACAAAAAAAGAAGCACACGGAAAAGAATTTGAAGCCATTATAGGTTCCCTCAAAGATTTATCCTTAAAGATTATACAGCTTTCCAGTAATATACCGCAAGAAGCTTCATTTGCTGTTAAAAATATTGACAATACAACATTTCTCATAAATTTCATATGTTCCAACAGCGATATAGAGCTCAAAGACAAACAAAAATTGCTGGAGATTGAAAATTTAAAAGAACGGGGGATAAAACTGCTTGAACATCTGACCAAAGAAGTTCAGATGCTTGAATTGAAAAGCGATATTCAGTCTAAAGTAAAGACTGATATGGATAAACAGCAAAGGGAATACCTGCTGCAGCAACAGATGAAAACCATACAGGATGAACTTGGCGGCAGTCCGCTGGAACAGGAAATTGAAAGTCTAAAAGAAAAAGCCAAAAAAAAGAAATGGGGCAAAGAAGTTGAAGAAACTTTTAATAAAGAGCTGGATAAATTACAGAGATTAAATCCCGCAGCAGGTGAATATTCAGTACAGCTAAATTACCTGAACACCTTACTGGAGCTGCCCTGGAATGAGTTTACAGAAGACAATTATGATTTACAAAGAGCTCAAAAAATCCTGGATGAAGATCATTTTGGATTAGAACAAGTCAAAGAACGCATTCTGGAATATTTGGCCGTATTAAAACTAAAAGGTGACCTGAAATCACCGATACTATGCCTGTATGGCCCTCCCGGCGTTGGAAAAACTTCACTTGGAAAATCTATAGCCAGAGCCTTAGACAGAAAATACGTAAGAATGTCACTTGGCGGATTGCGAGATGAAGCTGAAATAAGGGGACACAGGAAAACTTATATTGGGGCTATGCCTGGCCGTATTATACAAAATATTAAAAAGGCAAAATCAACAAATCCCGTATTCATTCTGGATGAAATAGATAAAGTCGGTAAAGATTTTCACGGCGATCCGGCCTCCGCTCTTTTAGAAGTACTGGATCCAGAACAAAACAACACATTTTATGACAATTACCTGGAGCTTGAGTATGATCTTTCTAACGTTATGTTCATCGCAACAGCAAATACGGTAGAATCTATCAGTCCTACTTTACGCGACAGAATGGAAATGATTGATGTAAGCGGATATATTGTGGAAGAAAAAATTGAAATCGCCAAAAGGCATCTTGTTCCAAAACAGATGGAAGCGCATGGCTTGAAAAAATCTCAACTAACTTTCCCAAAAAATGTTTTAGAATACATCATTGAAAAGCATACAAGAGAATCTGGAGTAAGAACACTGGATAAAAAAATTGCTAAAATTATCAGGAATATAGCCAAAGAAGTAGCAATGGATAGCCAATTCAAGAAAAAGCTAACGGTGAATGACATCAGAAAGATAATGGGACCTCCTGAATATTTCCGTGAAAAATACCAGGGGAATGATTTTGCCGGTGTTGCCACAGGTTTGGCATGGACACCGGTAGGAGGAGAAATAATGTTTATTGAAAGCAGCCTGAGCAAAGGCAATGGTAAACTAACGCTTACAGGGAACCTGGGAGATGTCATGAAAGAATCAGCCACAATAGCTCTTGAATATGTGAAAGCACATGCTGAAGAAATGAATATTGACAGGAATATTTTTGACAAATGGAACATTCATATTCATGTACCTGAAGGAGCTATTCCTAAAGATGGACCATCAGCCGGAATTTCTATGGCAACTTCCCTTGCTTCAATCTTTACTCAAAGAAAAATCAGAAAAAATGTGGCAATGACCGGTGAAATAACTCTGAGAGGGAAAGTACTGCCAGTGGGAGGTATTAAAGAAAAAATTCTTGCGGCTAAAAGATCAGGAATAAAAGATATTATTCTTTCATACGAAAATCAAAAGGATCTTGAGAATATTAAAGATATCTATATCAAAGGCCTAAAATTTCATTTTGTAGAAACAATAATGGAAGCATTAAATATTGCACTTTTAAAAGAAAAAGTAAAAAATCCAATGCATCTCCAGGAAAGCCAGAACTAACATAAAAACAATAATGCTGTTTTCATAAACCTTCAATTTCTAATTTCAGATAAAATTTAAAATTACATAATTTATTAAATTTTAAGAAAGAATTGTAAATTTAGCTGTTTAAAATAAAGGCTATAAAATATCAGTATGGCAAGGACAACTAATAAGTTTGGTACAGCGCCTGTTTTTTTCACAGCTATATCAACCATTTTAGGAGCTATATTATTTCTCCGTTTCGGGTTTGCTGTAGGAAAATTAGGATTTATCGGAGTATTGGCCATCATCGCTCTTGGACACATGGTTACTATTCCTACTGCCATGGCTATTTCGGAGATCAGCACTAATCAGCGGGTTAAAGGAGGAGGAGAGTATTACATAATATCACGCTCCTTCGGACTCAATATTGGGACAACGATTGGTATAGCTTTATTTCTGTCGCAGGCCATAAGTGTTGCCTTCTATGTTATTGCCTTTACAGAAGCCTTTGAATTTTTTTTCAACTGGATAAAAGACACCTATGGCGTCATTCTTCCGAGACAAGCCATTAGCTTGCCGGCAATGGCTATTCTTGCATACCTGATCCTCAAAAAAGGAGCAAATTTAGGGGTTAAAACGCTGTATTTTGTGGTCGGTATTCTTGCTGTTTCGCTTCTTATGTTCTTCTTCGGTCATACGGAATACTCAGAAACTGCCAGGGCAGGAATCTCTGAAAATCCTGTAAGAAATTTTGATGATTTTTTTATAATCTTTGCTATTATATTTCCCGCTTTCACAGGGATGACAGCTGGCGTTGGTTTGTCGGGAGATTTGAAAAACCCTGGTAAATCTATCCCAAAGGGAACACTTATAGCTACCTCAATGGGATTTGTCATTTATATCCTGGTCGCCTTAAAACTGGTTCATTCTGCAAGACCAGAGGATTTGGTGAATATCCAGCTTATCATGAGCGAAATTGCATACGGTGGGAATATAATTATCCCGCTTGGTTTAGCAGCCTCAACAATCTCCTCAGCGTTAGGGTCCGTAATGGTAGCTCCCCGAACCTTACAGGCATTGGGAGTCGATCAGGCTTTTCCTTCCAGAAAGTTAAATTTTTTTCTGGCCAAAGGAGATAAAGAGACAAACGAACCTTTCAATGCTTCTCTGTTAACAATCCTGATTGCTTTTATCTTTGTTGCAGCAGGAGATGTTAATGCAGTAGCCAGCATCATTTCAATGTTCTTCATGGTAACCTATGGTTCTATATGCCTCATCTCATTTCTGAACCACTTTGGAGCACCTCCATCCTACCGCCCTACGTTTAAATCCAATTGGGTAATCTCATTGTTAGGATTTATTTTCGCGGTATTTTTAATGTTCAAAATCAGCGCATTATATGCAGGCCTTGCCATTGTAATGATTATCCTCCTGTACACATACATCAGTTATTATCACAAAGAAAGACAAGGACTCGAGGCAATATTCAGAAGTACTTTATTTCAAATCAACAGAAATCTTCAAATATACCTGCAAAAAAGTCAAATTCTTAAAGAAAAAATCAGCTGGCACCCATCAGTGGTTTGCGTATCGGATCTTTCTTCTGAAAGAGACAATGCATTCAACCTGTTAAAGTGGTTTTCTTATAAATACGGTTTTGGAACCTATATTAAATATATTCCCGGATACCTGTCTAATGAAACCTACCAGAAATCAAAAAAAGCAATGGATGACCTTATTGAAAAAACATATCACCAGAAAAGCAATGTTTATGTGGATACCATCATTTCCCCTTCATATACATCAGCTATTGCTCAAATAATACAGCTCCCCGGTGTATCCGGACTGGAAAACAATATGATTTTATTTGAATTTGAAAAAAATGAACCTGCTAATCTTAACCAGATTGTGGAAAATATCAGCCTGGTAAAGGCTGCTCATTATGATATTTGTGTGTTGGGCGGCAGTAATAAAGGCATGAATTACTACAAGGGTATCCATATCTGGATTCGGAAGTTTGACCTGAAAAACATCAACCTGATGATACTGCTAAGCTATATTATTGCTGGTCATCCCGATTGGAAAAAAAGCGGAATCAAGATATTCTTCCTGCAAACACCCAAAAGCGGTGAAGAGTCTAAAAATCAGCTAACCGATGTCATTAAAAAGGGACGACTCCCTGTTTCTATGAAAAACATCGAATTTATTGAGACAGACGAAGAAACCAATCCAAGAGATGTTATCAACGAGAAGTCACAGAAGGCAGGACTCACCATGATGGGATTTTTAAATGAACAATTGAAACATGAAGGAGAAAAGATTTTCAGTGGATACGATAAACTGGGAGATGTGCTTTTTGTAAATGCCACAATAGACAAGCAAATCAAGTAATTTTGTGTAACGCCTTCAATAATTTTATAATTCCGGATAAACTTATCGGATATTTTTTCCGTTTATTAGAAAAAATTAACCATGTACAGAAAAGCAAAATTTATACTTCTGACTCATATATTGCTATTTACAATATCCCCGCTTTATAGCCAGAAAAATACATTTGGAACCTTAAAAGAACAGTTCCTGCAAAAGAACTATGAAACCTGTTACAATGAAGCAAAGGCTTCAAGGGACGTTACAAATGAAATTCAAATGATTAAAGCCCTATCTTTTCATAAACTACCGGATAACCACGAAGATAAAAAGGCAGCTGATAACCCGGAGCTCCAAACGCTAAAGATGATACGCAAATCAAAAGATTACGCTGGCACAGAAAGCGCAAATACTCAATCCTTTTTTAACAAGGAAATAAAAAAATTACAACAGGAAATATTTGAACAAGGAA
Organism: Bacteroidales bacterium; assembly: GCA_041686375.1. Classification (GTDB taxonomy): domain Bacteria; phylum Bacteroidota; class Bacteroidia; order Bacteroidales; family UBA12077; genus JAGXLC01. The sequence goes on along the minus strand of JAWLEB010000011.1, from coordinate 60,272 downwards.
AAAAATGGTATAAACAGGGTAGCAAAAGAAAAGCCAAAACTTATTTTAATGCGCTGCATGAAACATTCGACAACAGCGAAGATTTATACACGAATTACTACAGCTTTGATGACTCCTATCTTGTCAACCACCTAAAGGAGCAAATCGATATACCTGAAGAATTCTATAGCGATTATAAAAAAAACTATGACCTGCTAGAAAAATACTATCATAACAAAGATGAATTTCATGAATGGAACAATCCGCTGTATCGAATGGCAAACACTGCAAAAAATGAAGATTATCTCTCCGGGAATGAAAAAATGGTTTTCTACTTCCTCAATCTGGCAAGAATGAACCCGCAGTTATTTCATGAAACATTTCTGAATACACGCTTAAAAATCAGATATCACGGAGACCTAAACCTGAAGTTGCCTGTATATGACACACTTGAAGTCAGCCAATATGGCGAAACGCTTTCCTTTGATGATTTCTTCGAACTCCCTGTACACAAACTATTTAAACAAGATTTACCACAAGAAACAATTGAAAAATTTGTAAAAACCAAAATCATCAAGGAATCAACCAATGCAACAAAATATCAATATGATATTGCATATAGAAAATTTTACAATTATCTAGACAACAGCAGACCTGAATTACTTAACTTGCGAAACCTGAGCATATATAGGGAAACGTCAGAAGACAGGGAAATCATCCTCTTTAAGTTATATGACAAAGAGTTTACAGTCTACCAAAAAGAATACCAGGAGGAAGTGAGTGATCATTACCATCAAAGTCTTTTCAAAACATTGAAGGAAATGGAACCCAAATCGATCTTACAGCCCGATAAGGAATTATTTAATTTGGCGGAATGTTGGGCAATAGAAGCCGGACAAAGAAAACTAAAAGGTCATGACCGTGTTAATTGTTCATATGGCTATGATGCTGAGTGCAATGACTATGGAAATAAAAACGGATTGGATATAGTACTTAGCTTACTTATTGACCGTTACGTACCAGATTTAGGCCACCGGAAGGTGCTTTTAGGGAACTTTAGCGAAATGGGAGTTGCAATCCGCCCACACAAATCAAGCTTTGACTATAATGCGGTACTGGATTTTTACCGGTAAAGGATTAGTATATACACCGGATTTGATCCATAAAATATTCTCCTGCAAAGGTTGAGCGGAAAGATATCCCGTTTTTTTTTAATTTAATTTCACAACCTTTCTTATATTTGCTTCTTGATTCTCAAGTAATAAAGAATTATGACCTATTCCTATAACTTTTCCTACTTTGGTTGCCTTCTTATCATTTATTTCTGTCTTAAACCCGTAATAGTCGCCTATTTTATAACTATTCATCTCTCCCTTTTTTGAGTATAACTTCCGAACGGAAACATTTTTTATCTTTATATTTCCTTTTGGTGTGGAATATTGCACTTTAGCTTTATTGGGCTTAGGGAAAGAAACAATGATTCCTTCTTTTTTCAGATCAAAATAAATTGCATCTCCCACCTCAAATAAACCCAATCTCGGTTGATCGATTTGACCAATATTACTTAAGTATTTATCGGAGAAAGGATTTACAGTTGAATCACCCACTCGTTTAATAATATCGGATGTCAGGGTAACTTCTGTCTGTGAAAAAACTAAGTAAAATGATCGCTTTATATCAAGTGTATAGTTGATATAAGATTCCCCTGGCTCTAGTGAAAAATTTTTATTTAATTCCTTTTTTGCTTCATAAATCAGAGCATCTTTTGATAATCCTCCTATTCCTAAAATTTTACCGGTCTTTGAAACGCCCAGGGCAGTTTCCTGGTAAACACAATTTTCATCTAAAGCTGAAGAACTAATGGTGCCATGATGAGTGGCACAAGAGGTAATTAAAAAAATGAATAATACCCCTAAAACGATATTTTTCATAAAATGTTAATTTTAAATAATAAATACTAAAGTTAATACAAGTCAATCAATAATCTTCAAAATATAATTAAATCATAAAATTGTTTAGTTTTTTATCAGAAACCAGCTCTATATAATTGCCCCCCCGGCTAGCCTATACCCACTAAGAACCGTATCCCGATGGATTGCGGTACGCTTTTAGTCTAAAATACTAGTAATCAAGACGATCTTATTAATTAAGAGCGTTAAATCTCTCAGAAAAATCTTTCCAGTAAGCTTTATGGAATTTCATACTATTCTTCTCTTCTAATATATTTTTCCCCTTCTGCAGTTGGTCTCCCGGTTGAATACGAAATTCAATATCATCATTATACAACAACATTGCTTCAGGGTGAAACTGAACGGCTATAACATTTTCATACTTATTATGCCTGAAGGCTTCTATAATATTATTATCCATTGAATGAGCGATTACAGCGTAGTTTTGACCCAACTCATCAATGCATTGATGATGATTGCTATATATCCAGGGATTAGCATTATCACTTAATTTGCGCAGGAAGGTGCCATTTTGAATATCAACCTGGTGAAAACTGCCGCTCAAAAGCGCATCATCCATATCCGTATGCCTGTAATAATTCCGATGTACAGCATTTTCATCCATTTTTACCACATCCTCAGCGTATTCAACTCCATAAATTTCCGTTGGAATATCCTGAACCAGTGTTCCTCCCGCTGCCACATTCATCGTTTGCATACCCAGGCAAAAGCCATATATCAGATAGTCCGGATCTGTTGCAAGCAATGGCTTATATGCTGGATCCTGGCTGCCTCCGGTCAAATGAAACAAAAAAGTAAGCTCAAAGAAATGACGGCCGGGATCATAAATTGAGGTCAGTAAATTTGTCTTCTCTCCATATGTTTGTGTCGGCATATCGGGTCCTCCAAAAAAAATGATACCTTCAGAATGCTGAAAAATCATTTCAAAATCATCAGACAGATCATTCTCTTTATACAAATCATCAACATCAACAGAGTCAGAAATCTTATGCAATAAAATATCCTGTTTCACAGAGTCACATGTATCCAAAAATTCCCGGGTCTTTTGATAATCATATCTGCTATGTTCATAAAATACACCAACAATCCTGGTGTCAGTCAGATCCACCAGGTCTTTACGGATAAGATTCATAAAAGTCTTTACATTATGTACGGTAGGATGTGTAAGAACCAGGTGTGAATATTCATTATTAAATGCTGAAGTTTCAAAATACTGCTGCCCGGATACATAGCCTGAACTAATTAATATAAGCAACAGTTGCAATGATAAAACAAGTTTTTTCATAACGAACGGAATATATTAAATTTATTACTCTGCAAACAAAATTTAAATTTTAACTTTGCAATATAGTTAAAAATATTTGATTTTTTAACTGGAAATGTTCTAAAATGCACATTATGAACCCTAAATATAAAAATTACCGGCGATTACCTTCATGGATGAAAATGCAAATGCCCAAAGGAGATACCTATTCCTGGATGAAAAACCGGTTAAATGATAATAACCTGCATACAATCTGTACAAGCGGTAATTGCCCAAACATAGGAGAATGCTGGAACAGGGGAACAGCCACATTTATGATTTTAGGGGAAATTTGTACACGTTCCTGTAAATTCTGTGGTGTTAAAACAGGCAGGCCCCTTCCTCCTGATCCAAATGAACCCAAAAAAATAGCCCGAACTATTAATATTCTGGGCATTAAACATGCCGTTATCACTTCGGTAGACAGGGATGATTTGGAAGATAGAGGTGCCGGAATATGGGCAGAAACGATCAAAGAAGTAAAGAATCTTAACCCTGGTATAACCATTGAAACACTAATTCCTGATTTTGATGGGAAACCAGAGCTTATCGACATGGTGATTAATGCAGGTGCAGAGGTGATTTCACATAACCTGGAAACAGTAAAAAGATTAACCTCTCAGATCCGCTCAAAAGCGAAATACGAAACAAGTCTTGGGGTAATTCGCCATATATCATCATCAGGTATAATTGCAAAATCCGGAATTATGCTGGGTTTAGGAGAAACGGAAGAAGAAATTTTCGAAACCATGGACGATATTCTGGACAATGGATGTAAGGTTTTCACCATTGGTCAATACTTACAACCAACAGTAAGCCATTTACCGGTAAGTGAATTTGTGGAACCCGAAAAATTTGAATATTACAAAGAAGCTGGAGAAAAAAAAGGCTTCAGATTTGTAGAAAGCAGCCCACTGGTAAGATCATCTTACCATGCAGATAAACATATCCATGCATAACTATTTTTCAGATTATGGAACGAACAGTTAAATTTAATGATTTAGGAATCATTGACTATAAAGAAGCCTGGGACAAACAGGAAGAGTTATTTAACCAGATTGTCAACGAAAAAAAAGAAACCAGAAATAATGAAAGTACAGATGAGAAAGCGATGAATTATCTGTTGTTCTGCGAGCACCCTCATGTTTTCACACTTGGAAAAAGCGGGCAACAGAACAATCTTCTTATAAATGACGAGTTTCTCAGGAAAATTAATGCCACCTATTATAAAATCAATCGTGGTGGTGACATAACCTATCATGGGCCCGGGCAGATAGTGGGTTATCCTATTATTGACTTAGAACAGTTTGACCTACAAGTAAAAAAATACATCTACCACCTGGAAGAAGCTATAATACAAACACTGCAGCATTACAACATCGAGGCAGACAGAATAGAAAGCGCAACCGGTGTATGGCTGGATAAAGACAAACCGGATAAAGCCAGAAAGATTTGCGCAATCGGAGTGAGAGCAAGCAAATTTGTAACCATGCATGGTTTTGCTTTTAATATCAACACCGATCTGAAATATTTTGATTATATCAATCCATGTGGCTTTACCAATAAAGGGGTTACTTCATTACAAAAGGAATTAGGAAAAACAATTGATATTTCTGAAACCAAAGAGATAGTAAAAGAAAATCTACGCAAAATATTTAACATGAACTTAAAAGAATAGTCAGAATACCATAATGCTATGGAAAAAAGCTGGATTTATAAACCCATGTCCAAAAAGGAAGACATTGAAAAAATGTCAGAATTCTTGAATATTGATAAACTTTTGGCTAATCTGCTAATCCAGCGTGGAATAAAAACATTCAACCAGGCAAAAAATTTCTTCAGACCAAACCTTGACAAACTTTATGATCCTTTTCTCATGAAGGATATGAATCGTGCCGTGGAAAGAATAGAAAAAGCCCTTCAAAAAAATCAAAAAATATTAATATATGGCGATTATGATGTAGATGGCACTACATCAGTGGCCATGGTATATTCATTTCTCAGTAAAATCACAAGTAACGTAGATTACTATATACCGGACAGATATAAAGAAGGCTACGGGATTTCATACGAAGGCATTGATTATGCCAGCAAGCAAGGAGTTTCATTGATTATCGCACTGGACTGCGGTATAAAAGCAGGTGATAAAGTGACCTATGCAAAATCTATGGGTATAGACTTTGTCATTTGTGATCATCACACCCCCGAAGATAAAATACCCGATGCTTTTGCCGTTCTTGATCCAAAAAGACCTGGATGCAATTATCCTTTCAAAGAGCTGAGCGGATGCGGTGTCGGATTTAAAATGCTACAGGCATTTGGAAAAACAAATAACATAAAACAGGAGGTGCTTTACGAATACCTCGATCTTATCGCTGTCTCAATAGCTTCCGATATTGTCCCGATAATTGATGAAAACAGGATATTGGCCTATTATGGATTAAAACAGCTCAATAATAATCCACAGCCCGGACTTAAAGCAATTTTGGATATTTCAGGTATCAATAACAGAAATCATAATATAGTTATAGAAGATATTGTTTTTCGAGTAGGGCCACGAATCAATGCAACCGGAAGAGTTGAGTCAGCAAGAAAATCTGTTGAACTTTTGCTGTCTCAAAACCGCAAAGAAGTTGAAAGAATAGCCAGTAAAGTAAACAGTTGTAACAACGAGCGTAAATCAATAGACAGGAATATTACTCAGGATGCTTTAAGGATGATCTCTTCGGAATCTGCATTGAATGAAAAAAAGGCAACAGTACTCTATAATTCCAAGTGGCACAAAGGCGTGGTTGGTATTGTCGCTTCAAGAATCATAGAAATTTATTACAAGCCTACCATAATATTAACCGCATCAAATGGTATGGCCACAGGCTCTGCACGGTCTGTGCCTGGTTTCGATATCTATAATGCCCTGGAAGAATGCAGCGACCTCCTGGAAAATTTTGGAGGGCACAGATATGCTGCCGGCTTAACATTAGATGTAAAAAATCTGACCAAATTTAAAAAGCGGTTTGAAAATATTGTGGAACAAAGTATTACAGACGAACAACTCATACCACACATCGAAATTGATTCTGCAATTAATTTTTCACAGATTACACCAGGTTTTTTCAATATACTAAGACAGTTTCAGCCATTCGGACCAAAAAACCTGGCGCCTGTTTTTACTGCCTCAAATGTAATAACTGTTGGCCAAGCCAGACTTGTAGGAGCCAGCAAAGAACATATCAAACTCAGCCTGAAACAAGCTAATGACAATGAGAATGTTTTTCCTGGAATTGCTTTTCAACAGGCAAATTACTACTACGATATTCAAAAAGGAACCCCCTTTAGTATCTGCTTTTCCATTGAAGAAAATAATTTCAGAGGCAACAGAACAATCCAGCTAAACATTAAAGATATAAAATTCGAAAATTAAAATTTATAAACGACTTGTATTTTGGCCTCTGTTTTAGTATTTCCCTTAATTTTATTCAACCCACTTCCCACCTCATTTTTATCAAAGTATTCTGTTTGAGCTAATTTAAAATAAAAATTCATTTTATCCATATTATACCTGATATTCAGATATATACGATAACCTTTTGAATAAAATACAGGAATTGAAAAAGCATGTAAAACATCATGCTCATAGGTATATATGCGAGAATAATATCCATCCGTATCAAAGAAAGCATAACGGAAATACAATGTTAGTGGAAATGTTCCGGAAGCATACCGAAACTCCTGATACATAAGCCATCCGAATTCATCTGCATTGTCTTTATGGTAATCAGAAACCGCCATCCTGTTGCTCCATCTCAGATGTTCAGATAAATCCGAAGAATAATGTAGCCTGAAACGGCCAGAATTACGGGGAGTCAGACCACTGAGAACCAGATCTTCATTCTTCTCTTGTTTCATTTTGTGTTTGAAACGAAAAGCAATTTCGTTATTTTTATCTATCGCATAAGTCAAATCAACATTAAAATCCCGACCACCTGAAGGAGCATCAGCTGTATGCTTTATCCAATGAAATCTATAAGTGTCCATATGCAAAATAGCCTTAAATGATGGCGATAATGCAATCCGAAGACCGGCATATATTCCCGATTCATTTGTAGTTGAAGTATTTTCACTAAAGCCTGATGAATAGGATGAGTAATACTTTTTATCATAATACCGGTGCAACAAAGAAAAAGAAATATCAGACGAAAGGCGGCAATGCATTCCATTCAAGAAGGCATAACCATCCAATTCGCGCATAGCTGTCTCACCAAAAAGATGGAATTTCCCCAGCAAAAAGCGATAATTCAACCCGGCATTTGTATTTCTTGATCCGGAAAAATCAAACTGGCCTGCCCCATCCGAGTTTTCAACCATCATTCCATCATACCAGTTGTGAGACATCGTTATCCCTGCTTCAAAATTGCTGGCTCTATACAACAAATGGCTCCCTAAAACTTTCTCATTTAAAGCATTCTTATCCTCTATTTCACCTGTTGTACGATGATAACCTGTAGTCTGTAACGAAGTAAAATATTTGTCTTCATTATCATTTCTTTGCAAAAGATTTGCATCTACGTTTTTATCAGAATAAAACATTGTCAGATTAAAAGCATCAAAAGTCTTCTCTAAAGCAATTCCTCTGAAGAAATTGTGCTCATCGGCAGAAGTATACTTTTTCAATCCGGAGGCATTTTTCATCACATCAACAGAAGATTGTAATTTGCCAAAAGCAAAGCCATTCCAAAGTACCAGTCCTTGTCCGAAACCTACATTATAATCTCCAAGCACAACAGCATCTATTCCTTTTTCAGGACGAAATTTCATATGAAAAGAATAAAAGTCAAAACCTGCTCGGTTGCTGCCGGTAAAGAACTCCTCCCCCGGATCTTTCTCCATTGTTATGCCTAAAGCAAGATCATCGTTATAAGTAAAAGCATATTTACTATATAACCGATACATATTTCCTTTGTATTTTGGGGCATTTTCCTCACCTTCAGTATCAACAAAATAACCTTCGGGTTTTTGAATATTACGCTGAACTCTCATCATTAAACGGTTTTTACCATATTTAAACTTTTCCCGTAAAGATAATCCCGATCCGGAATTTTTATTTTCTGCAATGCTTTTCACCGTAACGAAAGGTTTTAAACGTTTAACCAGTTGTACATTAAAACCCACCACAAACTGCAATTCATAAACAGACAGTAATTTCCCATTCCTTTGAATATAATCTTTCAAGCTTTTTATCTGAAATGCATTAATAACATGCAACGCATTAAGCTCTTCCTCATTTGCATGGTTGATATTTAAAGGGTTTTTCGCATATCTGTATAAATCTTCCAGTATCTGATCAGCATGTATATTATTTTCCTCATTCTCCAATTTTTCCAATAACAATTCGACAGCATCTTCTGCATCAACACTCTGAGCAACAGACAAAACAGAAATAAAAAACAATAGAAAAAAACACAACAAACCTTTAATTGTCCCCATAAAAGAGTTAAAAATTGTAATGTAAAGAAATACAGGAAGTATAGCCCAATTGATTATGACGCAAAAAACTTAAATTTACCATTATAGATTCCCACTCATACCCTATACCAAAAGAGTTAGAAAAAGGAATTGCAGAAACACCTGTTCTGATATAAAATTGGTTAAGAATTAAATATTCGATCCCAAGCCTCACATCCGGCTTATGTTCCGGGACTTTAACAACTTCAGCGCATAACAAAAAGTTATTCAATCCCTGATATCCACCACCTAATTTAAAAACAGCAGGAATTTCCTGAATCCTGTCAGAAAACTGAAAATTAAGCGGATTGAATATATGGAATCCCAAGCTAAACTCAGGATTTACTTTGTATAACATCCCTGTTTCAAAAGTAAGCATATTAAAGCTGTCGTAATTTTCTGCAATGTGAGTTCTTAAATAATCAATCTGAATTCCGGAAGAAAGGCTCTCTCCCAACATCATTGCATACGCCACCCCACTCTTCGATTCATAATACTTGGAATACCCATAATAAGAAGTGCTGACAGCCAATGTACCCCCAGCCGCGGGAACAGCCAACCCTGCAAATCTATGTCCCATTACAGGAATAAAACCATGATTATAGCTAACGCCCAAAGACAAATTATCAAGATAAGCCAACCCTGCCTGATTATAATTAATTGCCCAGAAATCCTTGAGCATCACACCAGCATCAGATAATCCTGCCGATCTTGCTCCAACAGTATTATCTTGTGTAAATGCATGGTGAAGAGCACCCATATAAACACATACAACAATCGTAATTCGGTTAATAAAACGATTAATCACATCAAAAATTTTAACCTGGCATGTCTGAATTGAGAAAACAATACGAAAATAAAAAGAAATAATTGGTTTGCAAGGTAAAATAGATACATTCTTAACAAAAGTGACACACAAAACTATAAATAACTTATTATCTATATATTATAACAACCTAAAACGATTATAATCCTATGCTCCAGTCCAGGTATAACTTCCACAAAGTCTACAAATATATTCAAGAAAAGAACTCTGAGTAATTATCATTTGACCAGTAACTACAAAAACTTTATCCAAATGAATTATATCATAAATTTCGAATTATCATTTTTTTATATTTGCCATAATTTTATACAAAACATAATCAAGTGGAAAATAAAACATTACAAGACGTATTCGATACATTTAACGATTTACGGATATTAGTAATTGGAGATTCAATGATTGACTCCTACTTTTTTGGGGATGTGGACAGAATTTCACCAGAAGCACCGGTTCCGGTCATTAATCATACAAAGAAAGAAAGCAGGCTTGGCGGAGCTGCTAATGTAGCTATCAACATCAAAGCCTTAGGTGCTCAACCTGTTTTAGCTTCAGTACTGGGGAATGATGACCGCGCCAGTCTGTTCAAATCATTAATGGACAGGAAAAATCTCACCAAATATGGAATATATGAATCCAACTCAAGGGTTACCACAATGAAAACAAGAATTATAAGCAACAACCAGCATTTGCTTAGAGTGGATGAGGAGATGGATAAAAACCTGGATAAAGATACCGAACGCGGATTTCTGAATCACATTTTACACATATTCAATGAACATAGAATAGATGCCATAGTATTTGAAGACTATGACAAAGGCGCTATCACACCAAAAATTATAAAGGAAATCGTAAAAAAAGCCAGTGAAGATAACATTCCTACCCTTGTAGATCCCAAAAAGCGTAATTTTAATGCATATAAAAACATCACCCTTTTCAAGCCCAATTTCAAAGAATTAACAGAAGGGCTTAATTTACAATTGCATAAAGATCATTTCGACTCCATATTCAAGGCAGCCCAGGAAATTCATAATCAACAAAACATCCAGTGGCTGCTTGTAACCCTTTCTGAAATGGGAGTTCTCATCAGCAACAACCGGGAATACAAAATAATTCCTTCCGAGCCTATCGAAATTTCGGATGTTTCAGGAGCAGGAGATACTATAATCGCAATAACAAGTGTCTGCCTGGCATCAGGAATATCTCCCTGGGCTACAGCAGAAATTGCAAACACAGGTGGTGGTATTGTTTGTCAAAAGCCGGGAGTAGTTCCGATAGAAAAAGAAACTTTACTGAGAAAATGCCAAAAAAACATGAAAACACCTTTTTAACGGAGTTACCTCATTTTTTCAACGGAAGCCTGTTAATAATTTGTTAATAATTACATTTTTTTTGTTTACAAATCTTTTGTGTATCTCATCTTAATCAACCATAAAATTGTATTTTTGAAAACACTTGAAAACCTTATATAACACGAAAGAATCACAAAATCAGACATATGGGCAAAGTAATAGCATTAGCAAATCAAAAAGGAGGCGTAGGTAAAACAACTACAGCAATAAATGTAGCAGCCAGTCTGGCAGTACTAGAATATAAAGTTTTAATTGTTGACGCGGATCCACAGGCTAACGCCACATCAGGCACAGGTTTTGATATTCGCACAGTTAAAACAAGCATTTATGAATGTCTTACCGAAGAAATTGATCCCAAAAATATAATACTTAACAGTGAAACAGAAGGACTTGACCTCATCCCATCCCACATTGACCTGGTAGGCTCGGAAATTGAAATGCTTGACCAGCCCAATAGGGAATATATGCTAAAAAAAGTGATTGATAAAATCAGAGACGATTATGATTTTGTACTGATTGATTGCTCTCCTTCACTGGGTTTAATAACAGTGAATGCACTCACAGCAGCCGATTCAGTGATCATTCCTGTACAATGTGAATATTTTGCTTTAGAAGGGTTAGGGAAATTATTAAATACGATTAAAATTATACAAAACAGACTCAATACCGACCTTGAAATTGAAGGTTTCTTACTAACGATGTATGATGCACGGTTGAGATTATCCAATCAGGTTGTAGAAGAAGTAAAAAAACACTTTCAAACAATGGTTTTCGATACCATTATCCAGAGAAATATTAAATTAGGGGAATCACCAAGTTATGGTAAACCCGTTGTAATGTATGATGCAAATTCAAAAGGTGCTGTTAATTACTTGAATTTAGCAAGAGAATTACTTCAGAAAAATGATAAAACAAAAATAAAAAACGAAGAAAAAGTCGTTTAACACACTGTTAATATATAGAAAACATGGCCAAACGTAATGCTTTAGGAAAAGGTCTCGGAGCACTGATAGAAGATGCAGGGAATGATCAGGGTCATAATGTTGATGCTGTTAATGAGATAGAAATCGCCAAAATTGAAGTCAATCCCTATCAGCCAAGGACCAACTTTAACGAGGAGGCACTAAGTGAATTGGCTTCCTCGATCAAAGAGATTGGTGTCATCCAGCCAATTACGGTTCGTAAAATCAACGAAGAGAAATTTCAGCTCATAACGGGTGAAAGAAGATTCCGGGCTTCAAAAATGGCCGGAATTAGCAAAATTCCAGCCTTTATAAGAGTTGCCGATGACCAGGCAATGCTTGAGATGGCTCTTGTTGAGAATATTCAAAGAGAAGATCTTGATGCAATTGAAGTAGCTATTAGCTACCAAAGACTAATTGAAGAATGTCAGCTTACACAAGAAAATTTGAGCGGACGGGTTGGTAAAAAACGTACCACTATATCAAATTACTTACGATTACTGAAACTGCCGGCTGAAATACAACTAGGCATAAGGGATAAAAGAATCTCCATGGGTCATGCACGTGCCTTAATTAACATTGAAGATCCGGAAAAACAACTGAAAACGTACTACAGGATAATTGATGAAGGGTTATCGGTTAGAAAAACAGAAGAGATTATTCGTCAGGTCAATGAAAACAAAAGAACTACAAAAAATACAAACAATAAAAAACAACTACCAGAAGAATATAAACAGCTCAAAAACCATTTGGCGGATAAGTTTAACACCAACATTGATTTTAAACGAAATGAAAACGGAAGAGGAAAAATTATTATCCCATTTAAATCAGACAAAGATCTGGAAAGAATAATGTCTTTGTTAACAGGGCAAGAAAATAAAAAAGAATAGGAAAAATACTAACAAGCATAAATTGCGTAGAGATACTATTATCTTTTCAATAATCAAGCGATATTGGATTGTGCTTTTTCTTTTGTTATTTGCTAATCAAGCTTATAGCCAGAGGGATACGTCAAGCGCACAAATTAGTCATTCTCCCAAAAAAGCAGCTTTATTATCTGCCTCGTTCCCGGGATTAGGCCAAATCTATAATAGAAAATTCTGGAAATTACCACTTATATATGCTGCGGAAGGATATTGTTATTATCGTTTTGATTATTATACAGGAAGATATAATGAATATGCAAGAGCATATGCTGATATAAGAAGCGGAAAAATAGATGAATTTGAAAACAGAAATAATGAAGAAGATATAAAAAAAATAAGAAATATATACCGAAGAAACAGAGACCTTTATGTTATTCTCATGGTAGGTATTTACCTGGCTAACATTCTGGATGCTTCTGTTGATGCATATTTATTTGATTTTGATGTTAGCAATGAGCTGGGAATGTCTGTGTATCCAACAACTATACACACTGAAATATCCAGGCCGATGATGGGATTACAAGTATCTTTCAGATTCTAAATTCAATTAATACAGTAATTACATAAAACTTTTTCACAGCACTTCAATATCCTTGAAATAGAGGCAATCCAAGCAAAAATCCGTAAAATTTTTACTCCTTCTCTGCAAATATATAATAGTCTGTATTATATAAAAAAAATAGATATTTATGATTTTAACGAATAAAAGAAACAAGTGTCACAACAAAATGATACTGTTTTTGGTTTTATAACAGAGTTTAATAACTTTACTCCAAAAATATTAACTTAAAATCTTTAATTGTTCACTGATGAAGCGTTACAAATTAATTTTAGCCATCATTTTACTGGTTGTGTCCTTCTCATATCTTCCAGCGCAAGAAGTAAAAAATGAAACCAAAAAAATTGAAAAAGAATTTAAACAAAACCTGAACGAATTGCTGGATGAATGGTATCTCCAAGAATATATGCAGAAAAAGGATAGCCTGAAACTTCCCCTCAAAAAAACGGCCGGAATTGAATTTCCTGATTCAGTGTATATTAAGAGATTAGAGAAGTTGCCATCGGTAATTGAATTAAACTATAATCAAATTGTGCGTAACTTTATCCATGTTTACACAATTGAGCAAAGAGAAAGAGTTGAAGTAATACTTGGCTTATCAAAGTTCTACTTTCCCATATTTGAAAGGATTTTCGATCAATACGGGCTCCCCCATGAATTAAAATACCTTGCGATTATTGAATCTGCATTAAATCCCCGCGCACTATCAAGGATGGGTGCCACAGGCCTGTGGCAGTTCATGTATGGTACTGGAACAATGTATGATCTAACAATTAATAGTTTCATAGATGAAAGAAAAGATCCAGTCAAATCAACATATGCTGCTGCCGAATATTTGAGAGATCTGTATGATATGTTTGGGGAATGGGATTTAGCTCTGGCAGCTTACAATTGCGGTCCGAGAAATGTTAATAAAGCTATATATCGAGCAGGAGGGAATAAGGACTTCTGGGATATCTATTATTACCTTCCAAGAGAAACGAGAGGGTATTACCCTGCATTCATCGCTGCAATGTACTTTATGAACTACTATGAAGAGCACAATTTGTCTCCAGAGAGTATAGAGCTTCCCTTAGCAACAGACACTGTTATGGTAAAAAACCAGGTTCATCTTCAGCAGATTGCGGAGGTATTAGATGTTCCTTTACAAGAATTAGAAGATTTGAATCCACAATACAGAAGAAAAATCATCCCTGCAAAAGATAAAGAATATGCAGTAAAACTACCCCAGCGGATGGCAGGTAATTTCATTCAAATGGAAGACTCAATTTACAAGTATAAAGAAAAAGAATTTTTTGCTGACAATATGATAAAAGAACCTACAAGGTCACAATTTGTTCCACAAAAACCTAAAGGGAAAGCAAAACTTACCTATAAAGTGAAATCAGGGGATAATCTTGGACATATTGCCGAATGGTATGATATAAAGGCATCACAAATAAGACATTGGAACAATATAAGAGGCAACATTATAAAGGTGGGGCAATCACTGAATATTTATGTACCAAAAGACAAAGTAGATTACTACAAAGACGTTAACTCCTTGTCTTTCAATGAAAAACAAAAACGCATCGGTAGTCCTGTTAAAGCATCAAATACAAAAAACAATAAAGTTGAACAAGAAGATGACTATATTTACTACAAAGTTAAAAATGGAGATACACTATGGGATATATCAAATAAATACCCTGGTGTAACTCAAAATGAACTACTCCAGTTAAACAATATTAACAACGGCAAAAACCTTAAACCAGGCCAGTTGTTGAAAATTAAAAAAGAAACTTAATACCAGTATTTTCTGGCGAGTCATCAAATTCCGGCAAATTTTGTAAAGCAAATTCTCTCCAACATATTCCAAAAATATTAAATTTATGGAGATTATATAAATCATCCATTTATATTTAATTGAGAATGAAACCAATTAAAATATTTTTTTTATTTTTTTGCTTATTACTGATAATAGGCTTAATAGCATATATATTTCCAAAAGGAGAAATTAAATTAACGAATAATACCTCCCTTTATTTTCCTTCCATGGAAGACATTATTAAACAACAGAAAGTCCAATACAAAGATATAACTGAAATTGTGGAAAAAAACAGGCCTAATGACACAATCTTTTCCTTTATTGACACTACAATTTTCATTACAAGTAAACCCCAGGCTGATTCAAGCATTCAAACAAGTAGAGATACATCCAGTCTGGCTCCAAGACCTCAAAAACAGAATGTACAAACGCAACGAAAAATTTCCGATTCGACCATGATACAATATCCCAACCAGGATATTTCTGTATTATATCCTTTCTTTAAACAGCTTGACAGTTTGAAGCACAATGATAAATTAATCCGTATTCTTCATTATGGAGATTCTCAAATAGAGGGTGACAGAATTTCCTCATATCTGAGAAACCAACTACAGAAAAGATTTGGTGGGGCAGGAATTGGCCTTTTGCCAATAGTTCTTCCCTTTCAAACAGATATGCCTCTTAATATAACTCCTGCAAAAATTTGGAACAGATACACATTAAAAAACAAAGATAATTTCCAGCACAACAGATTTGGCCTGTTGATGTCGTTTACAAGATTTTCCCCTCACTACAGCAATCACCAGAACAAAGTCTATGAAGCAGATGTAAAACTTAAATCCTCCTCTATTGCATATGATAAAGTTTCTCAGTATACAAATTTTAAAATATTGTACGGCTATAACCAAAAGCCTTTTATCATGCAGCTTAAATATGGAAAGAAAATTGCAGATGCAGAAATGATTCCGGTCACCAAAAAAATCAAAAAAATACAATGGACAGTTCCTCCAGAAACTAATGAAATAAAGCTAACTTTCAAAGGGGAGCACAGTCCGGATATATATGGAATAGCTATGGATGGAGATAAAGGAGTTGCCCTGGACAATATTCCTTTAAGGGGAAGTCAGGGAAATGAGTTTAGCAAAGTTGATACGGCCTTTTATAAAAAGATGCTAAATAAGCTAAATACCAAGCTAATAATGATGCAATTCGGCATTAACCTTGTCCCGTCCTCCCATGAAGATTTCAAATTTTATGAAGAGCAATTTTACAAACAATTGAATACTATAAAATCGCTGGATGAAGACATTAGCATAATTGTAATAGGTGTTAGTGACATGTCAAGGAAAAGCGGAAACAGATACGAATCCTATCCCACAGTTGAAAAGATAAGAGATGCTCAAAAAAATGCTGCATTTCGAGCAAATTGTGCTTTCTGGGATACATTCCAAGCAATGGGAGGTAAAAACTCAATGCCCAGTTGGGTTTTTGCTGATCCACCCCTTGCAAGAAAAGATTTTACTCACTTTACATATGAAGGATCGGTAGTGATAGCTAAAATGTTTTATAAAGCATTAATCCATGATTTTTTTCGATATCAACAAAAACAAAAAACTAAAGATCCCAAGCCTGACAGCATAATTGATACGTTAGAAACATCAACCAGGTAAAATACTAATAAGCCTTGGAATTTATAAAAGAAATACTACTATACTCAGAAGATAAGCCTATGCTTTTCACAAGGCTCTATTTCTGGGTTTTCTTTACTATTCTTCTGGCTTTCTATAGTATCATATATAAAAAAAACACCTTGCGAAATGCTTATTTGTTCATTGTAAGCTTGTTCTTTTATTATCAATCAAGCGGATATTTTTTTATGCTACTGATCTTTTCTACCA
The DNA here is from genome assembly GCA_041686375.1 of Bacteroidales bacterium. Lineage (GTDB taxonomy): Bacteria > Bacteroidota > Bacteroidia > Bacteroidales > UBA12077 > JAGXLC01. The sequence continues at coordinate 43,191 of JAWLEB010000011.1, read as the reverse complement.
TTTCAGATTACATCCTGGGTTGGTTGATATATAATTCAGAGAAAAAAATACATAAAAAAACTTTTGTAGCAATCAGTGTTGCCATCAACCTGGGTTTACTCAGCTATTTCAAATATGCCTATTTTTTCTCCGATATAATTAACAGGATATTCAACACCAATATAGAAATAGTTGATTTTCTTGCCAAATGGTCAAACTCAGTAGCAGCAACCAATTTTGATATTACCAACATTGCCCTGCCAGTAGGCATTTCATTTTACACATTCCAAACGATAAGCTATACAGTTGATATTTATAGAAATAAAGTCAAACCGGTCAAAAATATCATCGATTTTGGTTTTTATGTATCTTTTTTTCCACAGCTTGTTGCAGGACCGATTGTCAGAGCGGCAGAATTTGTTCCCCAATTGTATAAAAAATTTAAGTTAACAGTTCAGGAATTTAGCCATGCTTTATTTTTGATAATCAGTGGATTGGTAAAAAAGATGCTTATTTCGGATTATATATCCCTAAACTATGTAGACCGAATTTTTGATGCTCCACTCTCCTACTCCGGTGTTGAAAACATAATGGCCGTATATGGTTATTCATTACAAATTTATTGCGATTTTTCAGGGTATACAGATATTGCTATTGGAGTTGCTCTTTTATTGGGCTTTAGACTACCAGTAAACTTTAATTCACCGTACAAAGCAATCAATGTAACCGACTTCTGGAGAAGATGGCATATTTCACTTTCATCATGGTTACGTGATTACTTGTATATTTCTTTAGGAGGGAATAGAAAAGGAGAATTCCGGAGAAATATAAACATTATGATAACTATGCTTTTAGGAGGTTTATGGCACGGAGCGCATCTGAGATTTATAATATGGGGAGGAATACATGGAGTAGCTCTTGTATTGCATAAGTTATGGAATAACTTCATGAAATTAGTTAATCCTGATTATCAATACATGAACAAGAAAAACCGCTTGTTAAAATTTTTCTCTGTCTTTTTTACTTTCCACATCGTTACGGCAGCGTGGATATTCTTTCGGGCTAAAAATATGACAAAGGCCCGTCAAATGATCGGAAGGATTCTATCCCCAATTGAATGGGATTTAATTCCAAATATGATTGAATCATACAAAGAAATTTACGGAATAATGCTGATAGGATTTATATTGCACTGGTTACCGAATAATTTTAAAGAAAAATACAGGGGTTGGTTCATAAAGACACCAATTGTTGCAAAAGTAGTTATTATCCTACTTGTGGTCTTTCTTATATATCAATTCAAATCAGCAGCTATTCAGCCATTTATATATTTTAAATTCTAATTCATATCAATTTATTAAAATGATATCAGTTATTCTTTAACTTAAAACGAATTCGTAAAACACCATTCTCATAGCTCGAAGAAACAATATGAAAAACCCCAATTTCGGATGTATTATTTACATGCTCTCCTATACACATGCATGAGTCGTAATCCCCGACTGTAACAATTCTGACAGATTGCAGGTCATTTTGCGGGAGCCTCGATGTATCATAAAAATGGGCAGCTTCTGAGAGATCAATATATTTTTCTTGTACAGGCAAACCCAGGGTAATAATTTTATTCACCTTTCCTTCAATTTTTTGTTCTTCTTCCATTGTCAAAGGACGATCAAAATAATAATCACACTTAGACTTTTTCTTTTCCAGATGCATAGAAAAGGAACGGTCACAACCAAACATTCGTATCATGGTTTGATTTAAGATATGCTCTGCTGTGTGCATTTGAGGATCATATTTCTTCATCTGTATAATATTTAATTTTCAACTATTCATTTACCCTGGTAAAATAATCATTATCTTTTTTGATGCTAATAATTATTTTATTATGGACGTTAAAAAGCTTAATAATATATTGTTATACTTTTATTGCTCAAAATATAACAGGTAAATTCATAATTTAAAAGCGAAAAATATAAAATAATTCCTGTTTTTAATAACTTCTTAAAACAATCTGATAATTAATTTTGTAATTGTTATAAACTAAATTTTGAAATATTCATTTTTGTTTTTAATTTTAGTTAATAAAATATTCTGAATATCAATGTACACAAAATCAATATTACTGGGTATTCTTTATTTCTTTTTTATTCATACAGGATTTTCTCAAAGTGATACTTTGATCGCCAAGGAACTCCCTGATGAAATTAAATCTGTTATAGAAAGATATAATGAGGAAACCTTTATAGAAGATACGACAGCCAAAGAAAAAGAAATAGGACTGGAACTCGACGGACTGATCATAAATGAAACAATTTCCAAAGCTGGTAATGATTTCTATAATCAATTTCGTAAAAAGTGGGATATCCCCGGCGACATTAAAAATTATACCATTTATATTTCAGAAATGCCAATGCCCGGGAGGGGAAATTTAGTTTCCATAAAAATTAATTATGACGAAATCTTCCAAAACAGAATCAGTCCGAGAATGGAAGTGATAGAATCTTTAGCAGATCATGCACTATCTATATCAGAACAGTATCTCGTAAGACAACAAGAAATGGAACAACAACTTGAAAGCGAAGACATGAGCGGAACAGGAATATATTAATTGCAAAATATAATTTCTCATTTTCTATACCTAATTGTAAAACACTAAAAATAAATGACATGAAAAGTTTAAAGATTTTACTCAGTATTGTAGGTTTTCTCTTATTATTTTCGTTTAACAGTATAGCTCAGGACTTTATTTATCAACCCAAGAATCCGGCTTTTGGCGGAAATTACATGAATTACCAATGGCTCCTAAGCTCTGCAAATGCTCAAAATACAATTGAAGAGAAAACTCCAGCATCTGGATATAGAGGATATGAATATGACCCATTTTCAAATTTTGAACAGGATATTCAGCGGAGATTTTTCAGCGAACTCTCCAGTCAGATTGTAAACTCTTATTTTGGAGAGGAAGGAGGAACTTCTGATCTTGAAGAAGGAAGCTACCAGTTTGGAAATTATAGTATTGATATTTTCCCCGGACAGGATGGGTTAAATATAAAAATAAACGACTTTTCAACGGGTAGTGAAAGTGTTATTACAATTCCCTATTATTAGCATGATTTATTCAGGATATAGATTGGTTTATCAGAATATTATAAGCTTTACTATAGGTAACTTTACAGAATCATTAAGTAAATGTTTGATGGGTTCCATTCAAACCAAATCAGATTAAACACATATATTCAAATGATATCAAAAAACATAAGATTCACACAGGTTATTTCTGTTAGTCTGGTTCTTGTACTAAATAGCTGTGGAGCTATCCTCAAGCAACCCATAAGCACTGAAGACCCTAAGCTAGGACAAATAACCAATACAGAAAAACGCCTAAACAAGCTTCCACCCCCAAAAGAAATGGTAATGGCTGCAGTATATAATTTCCGTGACAAAACGGGTCAATATAAACTCACAGAAACCGGTGGAAGTTGGTCTACAGCAATCACACAGGGGGCTACTTCAATCCTCATAAAATCACTTGAAGAATCAGGCTGGTTTATCCCTATAGAAAGAGAAGGATTAGGCAACTTACTTAATGAAAGAAAAATTATACGTTCCTCCAGAGCGCATTACAACCCAAATGAATCCAACAATCTTCCACCCCTTTTATTTGCCGGTATTATGTTGGAAGGAGGTATTATATCTTATGATCATAATGTTCAAACCGGGGGAATAGGAATGCGTTACTTCGGCACAGGAGCTTCCGGTGAGTACAGACAAGACAGAGTAACAGTCTACATAAGAGCCATCTCAACGCAGAACGGAAAGATCCTGAAAACAGTAAACGCAACCAAAACTATACTTTCCCAGAAACTTGATGCAGGAATATTTCGATATGTTAAATTCAAAAGGCTGTTGGAAGCTGAAACAGGAATAACATATAACGAGCCTACAGAAATTGCGGTGAAGGAAGCTATTGAAAAAGCCATAGAAAGTCTGATTATTGAAGGTTTATTTGACAATTTATGGGATCTGAAAAATCCTGAAGATATCAATTCAGAAATTATACAAACCTATATTGAAGATAAAGCAAAAAACGAAAAATCTGATATCTTTGGATTAATTGACAAAACAAGAGAATATAAATTTTCGGCAAAAGCAGAGGCAGGCTTAACTCAATATGTGGGAGACTATCAGCATTCCATAAACAAACCAGTAGTTAACTTACAGTTTAGTTATGAATTTACTGAAAGTTTTGTTCCCTTTGTGAATATTGGAAAAGCATATATCGCTTCAAAAAACGAATTTTATGAAGGGTTAAATTACCTGAATATTGGAGGAATATACCGTCTGACTCCCAAAAAACCTTTTAGCCCGTTTTTGCAGGCAGGTGTTGGAGTAAACATTAAAAGTCATAACAACCTATATAAATTTAAGATACCAAGCAGTATAAACGATTTTTACCCACAAATTAATGGTGGTGCAGGATTAGAATATTTAATAGATACAAAACGGAGATGGGGTATAAATTCATCTATAAATATTCACTATTTTCTTAACGATAGAATTGACGGAGCTGTACATGGTATTATGAATGATTATTACTGGGACGGCCTTATAGGAGTATCTTTTTACTTTTAAACTTTACATATGTTTTTTATTTATTCTTTGTCAATATTAAGAAAATGTTTTTTTTTGTAGGGAAATAATAATAAATTTGTAATTTCGTTCAAACTTGTAACGTATAAACATAAAAAAAGAACCAATATGTATTTAAAAATCTTAGGAAGTTTAGCAATCGGGTTACTAATCCTCTCAGGCTGTCAACAAGGTGACAAAAAGCAAGAAGGAGAAGGAGAAGGAGAACAACAGCAAGCACCCTCAGAAATGCAGGAGCAACAAATGCCAGATCAGATGGAACAAGGCGAAGATATTGATGTTTCAGAGGAAGAACTCGACAAATTTGTTGATGCAGCACGCAGAGTCCAAACTATCAACCAGGAAGTACAGCAAGACATTAACAAGACCGTTGAAGACGAAGGCATGGAGGTTGAACGGTTTAACGAAATTCAACGATCACAGCAAATGCAACAAGAAGGAGAAAGTGATGCAACAGAAGAGGAAATGCAACAGTTCAGAAACATCATGGAAGAATTACAAAATGTTCAGACAGGAGCTGAGGAAGAAATGGAAAAAGCTATAGAAGATGCAGGCCTAACAATGCAACGATATCAACAAATAGCTGAAGCCGCACAAAGAGATTCTGAGTTGATGCAAAAATTACAAGAGAAGCTTCAAGGTTCTATGGAAGAAATGGAAGAATAAACATGCCAAACTACAGAAACTAAAAAATCTACGAAAAAAAGAGGTATAGCAAACTATACCTCTTTTTTTTACTAATTAATACCCCATCTCTTCCATTCGACTGACATAATATTTTGTCAAAAGCAAGTCTCAGCCAAATCAAGATCATTTTCGCCCTTTTCCCGACATGAACAAATGTTTTTTCATTTGAATATCTTTTTTTTTAAAAGTTATTACCTCATTTGAATAAATTGCAGTTATTATGCTTATTTTAAATGATTTACGAAACGAATCGTAAGGCGATTATTAATTTTGATAAATAAATCCGCGTTTATCCGCTCAATCCGTATCATCTGCTTTCTATTTATGTCCTTTTGTCTACGTTAGTGGATGAGGGTTTCATTTGGAGAAAGTTTGATTATTGGTTTCATAATCTGAGACTTATATCTACTAAAGTCTCCATTTTTTGA
>JAWLEB010000011.1:0-37344 GCA_041686375.1 Bacteroidales bacterium | reverse complement strand
TTATATCTACTAAAGTCTCCATTTTTTGATTCTGCATCCCATGGAACCCTCATGAATTATACATAGGCTTTTGTCTACGTTAGTGGATGAGGGTTTCATTTGGAGAAAGTTTGATTATTGGTTTCATAATCTGAGACTTATATCTACTAAAGTCTCCATTTTTTGATTCTGCATCCCATGGAACCCTCATGAATTATACATAGGCTTTTGTCTACGTTAGTGGATGAGGGTTTCATAAGTCTGATTTTTTTTAGATCTATCAAAAAAAATATTTTCCAATTTTTTCATAAAAATATGTCCACAAAAAGACAAATTTCTTCTTTTACTATAAAAGAGCAAACAACAAAGGCAAATGGATTTCACCTATCATACAGTCGAGGAACTTATTCTGGAAGAAAGCTTTCAAAGGTGGGCTTTGGGATGCAATAAAACTGACATCCAGGTATGGGAAGAATGGATCGCACTTCACCCGGAGAAAAAGCAAATTGTTGAAGAAGCCTATTACATTCTCCAAGCTTTTACTCCCGATGAAATAAAAATTAAACCATCTCAAATCGACAATGATTATGAAAAAATCTCCCATTTTTATGATGAATTAACTCCAGCTGAAGACAGTCAGCAAAAGACATTTCGGATAGGCAAATTAGCAAAAATTGCAGCATCATTACTTATTATTTTATTCGGAGGATTTGCGGCATATTTTTATTTAACTGATTTCAACAGCCGTTCTGAATTCATAACCTCTACACAGGAACAAAAAGAAATAAGCCTTCCAGATGGATCCCATGTCATTTTGAATGAAAACACCAGGTTAACATTTAATAAAAATTGGGAGAATGAAAGATTAAGAAGGGTCTCTCTTGAGGGAGAAGCATATTTTAGCGTTTCAGAAACTATCATTGATGAAGAACCAATTAAATTTATAGTTGAAACAGGAGATGTTCAGGTTGAAGTAATTGGCACAGAGTTTAATATTAGTAAAAATGCAGATAACACAACTGTTGTTCTTAATTCAGGTAAGATCAGGCTTGAAGCAAAACATAAAACAATAGCGATGATTCCTGGTGATATTGTACAATATTTTCCAAAAAACGACCGCCTGATAAAGAAAGCCAGCAGCCCGGAAGGACATACAACATGGGTGAAAGAATACAAAGACACAAAATCAACTAAACAGCATTTCTCCCGGGGAGATAATTCATCAACCGGCAGTACATTAAATAAAGAAGATAAAAATAATACGGAAGCTAAAGGAACGAAAGCTCATGTTACTTTAAAAAATGAAAACCCGAAAAATTACGCACAAAATAATCAATCAAACTCAAACCAAAATCAAACAAGAGCAAACAAATTAATAAGTATTACAAAAGAAACACCAACTGGAGCTAAAGGAAGTATTCTTACAGGGGGAGGAAATCAGTATTACTATCTGCCAGAGAACCATAAGGGCAGGGAAAACAAAAACAACCTAAGTATTGTGCATCAAGAAGGCAACTATAATCAGGCATATATAGAGCAAATAGGCTCAGGCCTCAGTTCAGAACAAGTTCAGCGTGGTAATCATAATAGTGCAGAAAGCGAATTTTCCGGTAACAACATTCAAGATAAGAACGATGATTATGAGTGGTCAACCCGACAAGAGCAGATAGGTGATAAAAACATTTCGATCTTCCAAATTATGGAATCCTACAATTCAAATGTATACTCAACCCAGGAAGGTCTTGAGAACAGAATAAATGCGCAAGTCGAAGGAGAAGAAAACCTTCTGTTCATGCTGCAGGATGGCGGATACAATATCATAACAGCCAGGCAACAAGGAATAAATAACAAAGCAGGCTACAGTCCATTAGACCCGGGAATTTTACAGCAAGGACAATATAATGAAGCTGATATAATTCAACACGGTGAGCATAACGAACTAAATATAACACAACAAGGCAATAACAACAAAGCAAATATTAATCAACAAAATAAATAATTTTTCTAATTTCTAAATAAATACCTAATTGTTTAACCAAAAATTCAAATGTTATGAAAAAGTTAATTAGTTTATTCGCAGTGGTCATTTTTATGACCGGAATGGTAGTTGCTCAAAACAACTCAGTTGTAGAACAAATTGAAGACTACAATAAAGCAGACGTAACCCAAATGGGTGTAGACAACAGTTCAGATGTTTTCCAGGAAAACACAAACGGCAGTAATAGCACCTGGAACGAAGCAATTGTTGAACAAGAAGGAGAAAACAACATGCTTGATTATGGTGTAAAAGGCTACACTAATTTATTAGAATCAAATCAAGTAGGGACTGATAACAGTGCCACAGTCGACCAAGCTTCTTGGTATGACGCTGATAATTACCAAAATGTCGTTCACGTAGACCAAATAGGAGGAGAAAACTTTCTTGATGCAAAACTAAAAGGAGATGATAACTTCTTAAAATTTAATCAAGTTGGTTATCAAAACGACATTAGTGGCACAAGCCCCTTTAAGTATGAAGGTGACAATTCTCTCATCACTATTGATCAAACAGGCAGTTATAACAAAATGGAAGGTGATATTAAAGGAAGCGATCAATTTGTAGATGTTGACCAAACAGGAGCTTTCAACTTTTCTAAGGTGGAAATCGATGCTGAATTAGGCAATGCTTATGGCGCCAGAGACCAAAGAGTTACTGTTATCCAGGATGACGACTACAATCACTCAACAGTTGGCATTATAGGTGAACATAACGAAGTCAGAGTTGAGCAGGCTGGAACACATGGAAAATCTTATGGTGATGAACAAAAATCAATAGTCGACATCACTGGTGACAACAACACTGTAGAACACTATCAGACTAAAGACAAAGAAGGATCCCCAGGAATCTATGTAACAGGAGACAACCATGCAGAAACAAATATTAATAATGGTGATAGAAACAAATCCATCATTGGAGGAATATTAGGTCAAGAAGGACGTGGTAACACAGCTGTACATACAATATCAGGAAATGATAACGAGGCTTTCACCGATCAGGATGGTGGAGACAACTGGGCCAATATTGAGCAAGATGGTTCCGGTAACTATGCCAAGCAAGTGCAGGATGTTTATAATGCCAATGGTTCTGAAGAATCAGTCCATAATAATAATGAGGCAGACCAAAACTGGTCTAACATTTATCAGCTTGGTAGCGACAACACAGCTCAAGCTCATCAGTATGGTGATAAAAACTACGTAGATATTGAGCAAGACGGAAGCGGACACAAAGCATATGTTGATCAAGGTGTATGGGATCAGCAAAGAGCTTGGGATCATGGTTATACAAAAGATTTTATTGGCAACGATAACTGGACAGAAATAAATCAAACCGGTTCTGGCCAAGTTTCCAAGGTTCTCCAGTATGGAAACAACAACTGGGTAAACACTACTCAAAGTGGTATCGAAATTCAACAATAATATTAAATAAAGGAGAAAGGGTAATAATTGGCCTTTTCTCCTTTATTTGGAAAAATCATCAATTAATTACTTGATTTAGATCAGAGTAAAAAAAGAAAGGAAATGAAAATGAAATCTAATAAAAACAAATATTATGCTCTGATGATTTTTCTTCTTACTTTCCTTGTTTTGTTGCCTCAAATGGAAGCTTACTCACAAAACATAAAAAGCAAGAAAGAGGTTCAGCAACATGAGGAGCAGTTGATGATGCAGCTGGATGATAATAAGGGATATGAGTTCAATAATGAAGGGGATAACACAATTGATGTACCCAATAATTTTGAATGGAGTCGATCCTTTATAGAGCAGGAACGTAATAAATTCGGGCTCAATGATAATGAAAATTACATCCAGCTATATATAAATGGCAATAACAACATATCAACTGCAGAACAATCAAACGGGAAAGGCAATATTATAGATTTAGGCATCGATGGAAATGGAAATTCCGGGTATTACCGTCAACAAGGTCATGAAAACTACATCTACGACCGTATAGATGGCTATAATCTAAGCCATACAATAGAGCAATATGGCAATGGACTGGGAATTTATAACGAGGGGATGCAAAATTTGCCTTTGACCATCAATCAGAAAGGAGAAGGTGTGAAAATGAAAATAACCAATTCTCCGTAGCAAAAAATTAAATAAAATTAAAATTGTCCACCGTATCGGTGGACAATTTTAATTTTCCTATACCTAATTGTTTAACCAAAAATAAATGTTAATTGGTCAAAAAATTCTACGTAAAGTTATAAAAAAAGTTTCAGTTTTATTTTTTTTTATATAACTTACTTATATTTTGATATGAATTCCCCATGAAACAACTAAAACAAATATTGAAATTATTAAGTATAGTATTTATTTTCCTTTTTACTTATTCTGACAATTCCATGGCCCAAGAAGAAAAAACAAAAATATTATCCTGGATTGAACAAGAAACGCATACCAAGAATTTAATTTTCTCAGCATATTTCATGAATGAATCATTTGAAAAGATAAATAATTTTTCCTACGAATTTTATGGATGGAAAAACGGGAAAAGTGGGAGATCAAAAGTAAAACAGTCAGGAAAATTTGAAGCTCCGCCAGAAGAAAAAATCTTCCTATCTAAAATAGAATTTAACCTAGATAACACATTAAATGACAGCATTGAACTTCAGCTTAAAATATTTCATGAAAATATCTTAATAGCAACTGATACTATTAAATATAAGCCATAAATTTAACGTAAACCACCATGAATAAAACCAGTAAACATACAAAAGTAATCATATTCCTTGCCTCAGTATTTTTTCTTGCAACATTTAACTCATGCACAGAAGATGCTTTTGATCCGGATATCAAGGGCACCATTGAAGGATTTGTCATGGACGAGGAAACAGATACTCCTCTAAGAAATGTAACCATACAAACAAAACCAGCAACAGAAGTTATCCTGACTGACTCAAGTGGTTATTATAAAATATCTATGATCGATACGGGAAGATACAATATTACAGCAGACAAATCAGATTATAACTTAAAATCTCTTGGAATACAAGTGAAAGAAAATCACACTTCCACGGTTAATTTTCTACTAAAAAAAAAGGATCAAACTAGTGAGAGCAGTGAAATTACTTTTTCAAAAAAATATACGCCATCAAAAGGCTCAAACAATTTAACTACGAGACTGACTTTAAAATGGAGCGCATATGCTGAATCAGAGGATCACTCAATAGCTTACGATGTTTTATTATATCCAAGTACTTCAATACAAGAACAAGTGATAGCTGAAGACATAAAAGATACATCCTTGAAGGTTCAGAATTTAAGATATAATCAAGTTTATTACTGGCAGGTAATAGCAAAAAATGAAGATGGTGACACAACCCTCAGTAAATTACTTAATTTCAAAACTAAAAGCATCCCGGATAATTCCTTTTTTTTTGTTAAAAAAATTGGAGGGAATTATGAACTCATGGCCTATGATTTAGACAGCTCAATGGTTAATCAGCTAACTTATAATAATCACCGTGATTGGGCGCCTAAAATTAACAAACGTAATGGAGAAATTGCTTTTGTAAGTGATTCACTTGTGAAACCATACCTTTTCATTATGGACAAAAACGGAGGCCAAAGCAGCAGGGTAACCAGGGTTGCAGTAGATGGGTACCATAATGAAGGAAACGCTTTTGCTTGGGCTGAAGATGAAGGCAGGCTTATCTTCAGCCATTATCAACATTTATATAGCATAAAGTCTGATGGAACAGGTTTACAGACTATTACAACTGCCCCATCAGATCGTCATTTCAGAGAGGTTGATCTATCTCCTGATTATTCAAAAATCGTCGTTTTAACAATTGGCGAAAAGATATATGAATCAGAAATATACTTGATGGACAGAGATGGCAGCAACCAAGAAGTACTAGTAGAAAACCTAAAAGGAGTAATCGAAGCGCCTACATTTTCAATAGATGGGAAATCTATACTATTCACCCACGATGTATCAGAAAATGAATCTCTTGACGGAAGGATGCTTAACAACCAGATATTCAAAATGGATTTGGAGACTGGAGAAACCACCTCTCTTTCTGAGAATAAACCCGGTGGCACAAATGATTTAACACCAAGATATTCACCAACAGGGAATAAAATTATCTTTACCAATGTTGTTAACAACAATTCAAAACCAAAAGAAATATGGACAATGGACATTGACGGATCAAACAGGGAGCAATTGGTTGAAAATGCAGAGTTACCTTTTTGGAATTGATTTTTTTTATTACATAATCGACATTTAAGTCCCCTTATCTCTTAAGATATACTGATATTCATAATCAAAAAGACTCAACGTTGGAATGCAATGTTTTTAATAATCTTTGACACAACGGACAGAAAAACGATAACCCATATTCCCGGAATTCCGGTATAGTCCTTCGCCCCTATTTGTTACCGTTCGATGCCAAGCATTATTGAAACTATCCTTTGTGGAACTCCAAAAGCTTGTGCTTTTTCCCATGTAATAACTTGCACCTGCCATATCCATTCTCCCGGAAGGATAAGCTGAGAAACCACTTAAATTCAACTGAATTTCATCCACACCATGTGGCAAGTCCCAATAATCATAGTCTTTCATTCTGTTTGCAGCTATCATCTCTCCTCCCAGGTAATCAGCCAGAATATTCCACTCATCAATAGTCGGCACATGCCACCCGTCAGGACAAACGCCCTGCGTCCTGCCACGAATATTATCATCAGATTTAGCATAACGCATCATTTCACCCCATGTGTATAATCCCCCAAAGTTATAACAATGCTCTATATTATTTTCATAACAATATTTTTCAACTATCCCATTTTTCTTTGCTTCCTTATCAGAGCTTATTTGCCTCCCATAATTCAGATTTTCAGCCATCCATACCTGTGTACCAATAGTTATAACCTTATATTTTGTAGTATCCCGCATATCAGTATACATCTTATACAAAAAGATGTTATTTTTAACCATTTCACAACCCTTGCTATCAATTACTCTGACAGAATAAACGCCATCTGTTATTTCTCCAATATTTCTGGATGTATCCATTGTCGACCAACCATATTCATAAGGAGGAATTCCCCCACTAACTTTAAGGTCAATTTTCCCAAATTCGTTATCATCTTCAATATGCGTAATATCAGGTTTAACCCTTAGCGGATAAGGTTGCAGAATTGAAACACTATCAAGCTTTTGATAGCCCCAACTGTCCTTAACAAACACATAGTATTTTCCGGCAGAAAGGTTTTGTAAGTGATAGCCTGTTTGTTTATTCGACCAACTAATTTCGTAAGGAGGCAGACCTCCCCTGATACTTAAATATACACTTCCACTGCTCTCGCCATAACACTTTACATTGGTTTTATCAAACTTTAACTTCACAGGTTCCCTTATTATGAATTTTTTTTCTACAGAGCAATTTGTTTTAGAAGATACTGCAACTTTATAATACCCGGGGGACAAGTTTGCCTGATCTCTTTGCTTTGATCCATGAGACCAATGATAGGAATAAGGAGGTATTCCCCCCGTAACATCCAGTTGTATCTTCCCATCCCTCATTCCAACACCAGAAACATCAGAAATCTCCGCATTTATATCCAGTGGCCCCGGCTGTTCAATTCTAACTTTACGAATTGCAGTAAAACCATTTTGATCAGCAATGTACAAATCATACTCTCCTGCCTTCAGATTGTTCAGATCTTCTGTAGTTTGCCCGTTAGACCAAAAATAATCATAAGGAGGAGTACCGCCCTTTACCGTAACATCAATTCCTCCGTCTTTTTCCCCATAACAAGAAACATCGTTTTTTTCCACCTGTATCTGTAAATCATTACGTTTGGTTAAATATTTTGGCAATTTAACGACACTACCATTACTCAAATAAAGATTACCATCCTCAAGGTTTAAAGGTTCAAGCACTTCACGTTTCCCAAATGCAATTACAGGATCTGCTGCGTCTTCCATAGTACCTGTATATTGTACAGGATACACCATAATAATGGGACTGGTATGCTCGTAGGTATAATCTGAATCATCTAAATTATCAATCGTCGCTCTTACAAAATAACTATCCTGAATATTCCATACTATACTTGGATAGTTCTGGTCGCTTCTTCCCGTTCCGATTTTAAGTTTAACAAGGCCATTCGCTGATGTAGTTATCCGGTGTTGTTCCGAAAATAATTTAGAAGCATTATTTAACTCCCCGGAAAAAATAGACAATTCAACATTTACCTTCTGATTTGTAATCAATTCTCCATCACCATTACGTACGATAAATTGATAATGCAAAGGAGCTAAAGACTGAGCAGCCGACTGAACCGGAGGTAGTAAACAAAACAAAAAAACAAACACTATTATACTCAAAATGGAGGATCTCATAGTCGGTAATTAAAAATAGGTTAATAATGATTGAGTTCTACACTCATCAATTTTCGTAAATTCTTTATAGCCCGGTGAAGTAGTTTCCTGGCTGAATCATAATTTATCCCCATAACTCTTGTGATCTCCTCATAATTTAAATCCTTATAAAATTTTAGGTATATAACCTCCTTCTCTCTGCATGGTAATTTATTAACGATTTTTTTGAGATCCTCACGCCTTTTCTTTTTACCTTCAACTTTTATAAAATTGTCTTCAGGGGACAATTCCAAATCGAACCTATAGGAAAAATCATAATCTGGTTGAAAATGGGATCTGTTGCGGATTTTACTAAATATTTTACGTCGAATAGAAGCCAGCAGATAAAATCTTATATTATGCGTAGCGCCTAAAGTTTTTCGGTTGGATATAAGCTCGTAAAACAATTCCTGTATACACTCACGAATAAAATCTGTATCTTTAATTATTCTAAAACCATAGTCAAACAAAGAAGCATAATGAAATTTATATATTTCATCAAGCGCACTTTTATCCCCATCTTTAAAGTGCTCCCACAAGAAGTAGTCACTTTTAATACTGTTAATTGGCTTCATTACAAAGGAATGTAATTAAATCTTTGATGAATAAAATTAAAAACAATTTCATAATAAAAACAACTTATTTATTTAACGTGTCAAAATAGCAATTAACGCAATTATTCATACAATTAACGTTCATTTTTACAGAATTGATAATCAATGGATTACAAACAATAGCCAAATAATAATGCAATGAGCTGAAGCTTTTATTAACGACAGGATTTATATCTAACTAGGATTAATTTATTACAGGCTAAAAGTTCCGAAAATTTTCCACAAAATTATTGCTGATTATAAACAAATTGCATAATTTCAGAATAATAACAGGTACGAAAAGAAATAATTTACACGTTAATAAAATAAAACCCTACTTTAATTTGAATATTACAACGGTAAATAAATTAGTAAAGCACCATACTCCTAAAACCAATATTTTTATACTTTACTATCAACAATCAAAAAGATGGATGAAAAAACCGTTATTACATACTTAAATAAAAATCTCCTGGAAGGAAATTCATGTTTGATCCCGGCTACAACAACTACCCCAAAAGTCAACATGGACTTAGAGGCGGGTGAATTTTTCTTTGAAGGTCGCTCCTATCCAAGTAATGCTAAAAATTTTTACTATCCTCTCATAAGGAAAATTGAAGAGTATACAAACAATCCGGCAAAAAAAACTAACCTTTCATTTTTTCTTGAATATCTTGACTCGTCATCAACTCAACTCATTCTGACCATTATAAAGCAATTTACGAAAATTAAGGAAGATGGACATGAGTTAAACATTGAATGGAAATACATGGAAGATGATGATGATATCAAAGATGTGGGAAAATCATTTTCAGAATCCGTGGAGATCCCGTTTACATTTATGGAGGTATATGAGTAGTGTCTGCTACCATATTTTCCTTTCTTCCGAAGCTTCCAAATAGGGATGGAGGCACGGTAATATGAGACTATCTCTCGAAAAGATTTGCTGCACGCAATATTTATAGAAAAAGATGTTCTCCTCATTCATAGCCAACATTAAAGGGAAAATAAGTTCACAACAATCTCTGAGAATTAATAAAGCGGTAAGAGTAGGATTTATTGACACCCTGATATCTACACAGGTTTTAAAAAAACGAGAACCAGCTTGTACATGCCAGTTCTCGTTTTTAAAATTTAATATTGCAAATTATTTTGAATTTTACTTTTTAATTCCAGCTAAATAAAGAATAAAAGCATATTCTCTCGCTGTTTCGCGCAAAGCTTCGTATCTTCCCGAAGAACCTCCATGACCTGCTTCCATATTTGTGCGGAGTAAAAGAATATTGTCGTCTGTTTTCTTATCTCTCAATTTGGCTACCCATTTAGCAGGTTCCCAGTATTGTACCTGGGAATCGTGCAGTCCGGTAGTTACCAGCATATTAGGATATTCCTGTTCCTGAACATTGTCATAAGGCGAATACGACAACATGTATTCATAATATTTTTCTTCTTTGGGATCTCCCCACTCATCAAACTCACCAGTTGTAAGCGGAATATCTTCATCCAGCATCGTAGTAACCACGTCCACAAACGGTACCGCAGCGACAACTCCATTATAAAGCTCTGGTTGCATATTCACAACAGCGCCCATAAGTAACCCACCTGCGCTACCACCCATAGCGTACAGATTCTCCGAATTCGTATAGTTTTCTTCAATTAGATGCTCTGCACAATCATTAAAATCGGTAAAGGTATTTTTCTTATTCAACAATTTCCCCTCTTCATACCATTCGCGACCGAGATACTGACTTCCACGAATATGAGCAATAGCAAAAACAAATCCACGATCAAGCAGACTTAACCGGTTTGTACTAAAACGCGGGTCTATGGTTGATCCATAAGAACCATAGCCATACAGTAAAGTAGGATTTTCCCCATCTAAGTCGATCCCTTTTCGATATACCAGTGAAATGGGTATTTCTTTTCCGTCATCTGCTTCCGCCCATAATCTTTTTGCTTCATAGTTATCCGGATCGAAATCGCCCAACACTTCTTCTTGTTTTTTCAATTCTTGCTCACGATTCTCCATATCATAATCATAAGTTGTACGCGGTGTAGTCATAGAACTATAACTATAACGAAGTTTCTTAGTGTCAAATTCATGATTAGTTGAAATACCTGCCGCATAAACTTCCTCGTCAAAATCAATATAATGCTCTTCGTCGTTATTCCAGTTACGAATATAAATTTGAGTCAGTCCATCTTTTCTCTCTTCTACCGCCATGTAATCACTAAATATCTCTATTTCGTCAAGAAAAACATTCTCTCTGTGAGGAATTACTTCTTCCCAATTTTCCTTCTGGCCTTTTCCAACGATTGTCTTCATAAGGCGAAAGTTTTTCGCATCCCAGTTTGTAACAATGAAGAAATGGTCGTCATAATGCGATACAGAATACTCAAGACCTCTTTCTCTGGGTTGTATAACAGAAAAATCTCCATCAGGGCTGGAAGCATCTATATATCTATATTCATCAGCCATTGTACTGTGAGAAGAGATGAAGATATAATCACCAGATTTAGTTTTGTTCACATAAGTAGTAAAGGTCGCATCCGATTCATGAAAAATTTCTTTATCCTGAGACGCATTCATCCCCAGCTTATGCTTATAAATCTTAAAGGCTCTCAATGTTTCAGGATGCTTTTTCGTATAGAAAAGCGTTTGATTGTCATCAGCCCATACAGCTCTGCCGGTTGTCACAGGCAGCTTGTCTTCATATATTTCACCGGTTTCAAGATTCTTAACATGAATAGTATACTTCCGCCGACTGACTGTATCCACACCAAAAGCGAGGAGATTATTATCCGGACTCACGCTCAAACCTGTTACCTGGTAGAAATCATAGTCTTCTGCCATTTCATTTACATCCAGCATAATTTCTTCCTCTGCTTCAAGGGAACCTTTTTTACGGCAATACAGAGGATATTCTTTTCCCTCTTCATAGCGAGTATAATAATAATACCCATTCTTTTTATAAGGAACGCTTTCATCATCCTCTTTGATTCTCCCTTTCATTTCTTCAAACAAGTCCTCCTGAAGTTTTTTCGTTGGCTTTAAAGCTGCTTCCGTATATTCGTTCTCTGCCTCCAAATAATCTATGACATCCGGATTATTCCTGTCATTCATCCAGTAATAATTATCAATCCGTGTATCTTCATGGATTGTAAGTTCTTTAGGATTTTTTTCAGCATCTGGGAGCTGCATGCCAATAGGTTTCATACTGGTTTCTTGTTTACACCCTGTTGACAGTAAAATTACCAACAACAGAAAGGTTAAAAATGTGTGTAATCGTTGTCTGATGATCATTGTACTTATATTAAATTAAAAAATCGATTATCAGAACAAATTTAACATTTTTATTCTCAATTGAACTAATATTTATTCTGATATTCATCCAGGCAATTAACCTAAAACACAATTAAAGGTTTCTTAATATTCTACTTTTTTCTTCAGAATTTAATGCCTCATGTTCTGCACTACCTGTGGTGTCATCTTTGGTTTCATTTTGTTTTTCTTCATCCTTGTCCCGTGCCGGAATAGATTCTTTCGTATTAGCCGTTGAGAACATAACAAATGAAACAATATACCACTTCAATTTGTATTCTGATATAGTCACATATTAAATATTCTTACCTTATTATGAAAACAAACACAATGTTACGTAAACTGGGCAGTACTGAGTTAATGGTTTCCCCAATCGGACTAGGTACCTGGCAATTTAGCAAAAGAAAAAATTTAGCGGGGAAATTCTGGTCTGCATTAACAGACGAAGAAAGCTACCAAATCATCAAAGCCAGCTACGAAAGTGGTATCAACTGGTTTGATACTGCAGAACTATATGGTAATGGCGAATCGGAAAAAACCCTGTCACGAGCTCTTAAAAAAGCAGGCATTACAGATGATGACGTTATCGTTGCCACCAAGTGGTCGCCATTTTTCAGGTTTGCTGATTCTATTATAAAAACTATAGATAAGAGACAGGGTGCGCTCAATGGATACACCATTTCCCTTCACCAGGTTCACAACCCCATGTCGTTTTCTTCAATCAGTAAAGAAATGGCAGCAATGGCAAAGCTATCAGACCAGGGAAAAATAAAATACGTGGGGGTAAGCAACTTTTCAGCAGAACAGATGCGCAAGGCGTACCATGAACTGGCACGTTATGGTTATTCACTGGCATCCAACCAAGTGCAATACAATCTATTAAACCGAAAAATAGAAAGAAACAAAATACTCGAAACTGCAAAAGAACTGGGAATTGCTATTATTGCTTATTCGCCCCTAGCCCAGGGGATACTCACAGGAAAATACCATGACAATCCGGATCAGATTAAAACCAAGAAGGGCTTCAGAAAACGCATGAGCGCGTTTAGAAGAAGCAACCTTGAGAAAACAAACCCCGTAGTTGAAATATTAAAAGACATTGCAGAAAAGCATAATGCTACCCCGGCTCAAGTAGCCCTCAACTGGCTTGTGAATTTCCATAACGAACAGGTTTTTGCTATTCCCGGCGCATCAAATGTTAATCAAGCTAAAAGTAATGCAAAAGCCATTCATCTGAAATTAACAAATGAAGAAATGCAAACTATTGATATAACAAGCAGTAAGTTAAATGAACCAAAATAATAAATATTGATCTTTAAATCTCATCTGAGCGAAAGTCAACCATATAGCCTTCTGATCTTACTTCTCTCAGTTTTTCACTAAGGTAAGAAGGCAAAAGATCAAGGGAAATATAGATACCGTCAATGGAAACCATATCCTTTAACGGATTGTCATGATCGCTAATGTGTGTTGAGTATTCAGGGTCAAATACATTAAGCTTCAGCATATTTTTAATATACTCCGAATTGGAAAATGTATTTTCCTGGTCTGCTTTATAATAATCGAAAAGTTCCTTCTCCGATATATACGGTTCAAAAGACTTGTCGAACAGCAGATTAACCGAACCAATGGCGTGAATAATTCCGGCTGCCCACTCGTTTAAATCTTCTTCTTTCAATGGAAGAGCGTTTTTCTTGTATAATTTGTATATCACTTTTGAAGCCAAATCTTTGTGTTCCTCATCCAGTTTTTTTTCACAAAATTCTGATATTAAATGAATTAACTGGAATTTTTGCTTTTTCAACAACTCTTTCTGTGACATATTTTATTTATATTTAATTGGTAGTTCAAAGGTATAAATAACATCCCGCAAAATCCATATTTGTTAACAATTTGTTTATAAGTAAGATAGCTTCAACTATCTGAGTTTAAACACCAAAATATACTTTATATGACTACACACTATGATAAAAGGATTAATGAACAGATAAAAAAAAAGTGACCTTGGGATAAATCATGATTATTAGCTTCATAATATGAGACTTATGACTACGAAAACAAAAAAATTATCGAATAACAGGACCAAAGTTCAGGCAGGAGAGTCAAAAACCCTATGTATAGAAAAGAATACGAGCTTTTAACAAACTAATCAATGTAGCAGTAAAACGAAAATTTAGCCCGAACAAATCATAAATAAGTTTACCAATTTAGTCGGCGTTAATATACCGGAGCATTGTTGGAATTATTAACACCTTCCTCTCCAGAATTTTTGTTCAGTCCGAATTCTTCCTCATAAGTTTCACGGATCTTCTTATCATACCAATGGTAAAGCTGTTTCACCTCGTCCTCAGGGGGCAACTCGTCGTTCCATTCTTTCTTCTTCTCCATGGTTTTTTCATATATTTTCCTGTTCAGAGGCTTCAATAATTGCACTATTCCAGTTCCGTCAGCATTATATACCTTTGTTGAGTTAATATAATTCTGTCTGGAACCACGCGTTGAAGGTATCATAATCTTTTTCAGCTCTAGCGCGAAATCACACAGTTCAGCTGTTTCATTTTCGGGAGCACTGATAACTTCAGGAAGGCT
The DNA here is from genome assembly GCA_041686375.1 of Bacteroidales bacterium. GTDB lineage: Bacteria > Bacteroidota > Bacteroidia > Bacteroidales > UBA12077 > JAGXLC01. The sequence goes on along the minus strand of JAWLEB010000011.1, from coordinate 22,448 downwards.
ACCTTCTGGTGTAATCCATACCGGTACAACAACTGAACTAAGCGGGAAGCCTATTTTAGACCACATAGTTGTAAGTAATGGCGACTCATTTTCTTTTACGCCCTGTATTATAATTGACGAAGAAGAGGTATACCGGTTAATGCAATCCTGAAAATAAAAAAAATCATCTTCATCAGCGGGCTTCATATCCTTCTCTGCATTTTCTTCTGACAAGGGATTTTCAAGGGATGTCATCATCTCTTCCAGTAAAAAGGAAACGGAAAGATCGTTTTCTCCCATAGCCCTGTAAAATTTCTTCTCTGCCGTTTCAAAACGTATGTATCCTACTCCTTCCTGTCCTGTTCCATCAATTTCATAACCATCGACAGAATAATTGGTGCGTATTATGTATCCATGGGGTGCCACTTTTGTATCGTCAACATTAAAACGTGTGATTTGCTCATCTCCGGTTTCAAAAAATGCAGCACCTCCTTCAGCATCTATCACACCAAAATTCGAACGCACATTTCTGGGACGTTCTCTACTTTTTATAAATTCTTCAAATTCATCCACTGATGCACACTCCATAAGGGCTTCTCTCATAAAATAAGCATTTTGAGCGCCATTGCCCTCAATATTATAGGACATGGTATTCATTATGGCAAAACCCACATTGTTAAAGCCGATCCATATCTCACCAGAATGAGCTTCTCCGGAATCCACCAAACCAATTGCACTGTATTTACCATCATTGTTGTCATTATCAACGTATACCAGTTTATTATCAAACACCTTAGTATCTCGATGTTTCCACATAAGGGGACGCCCATCGGGGGTATGCTTACCGGAAATAATAACTGCTGTACAAGGATATGCATATTGGACAATAAATATAAACAATAGCAGAATAGGTATAACTCTTTTTAGCATGATCTTTCCTTTTATTTATAACGTTAAAACGGATACTAATATACTACAGTTATGTTATTTTTTTTTACAGAAAAAAGATAATTAACAACATCTATGTTTAGACAATAAAAATCTATTGGGGATCAAAAAAATCAAACCAGATCTGCCACCAGGAGAATTACTGATGGGAGACTCATAGCCTTTTCGTTGTTGGCTACGGGAATTGTTGGCTAAGGCTTTTCCGGTGATGGCTACTAGACGCTATTCATAGCGTTTCTAATTAATACCGGCTGGAAAGCAGTGTTTCATTGTTCGGTTGCCTTATCTAATGTTAAGTGTTGGTAAGTATAGCCAATTCATCTACCAAAAAACTTCGGGTTAATCAATTTATAAGGTGTATAAAGAAAGGAAAAGGGCAAGAGTTACCATAAAAAAAGCCCGTTAGATATCAAAAAGGTCAACTCCCTGCACTTATAAGTCGACAAACACAGTTGGATCTAAGAGATTACCAACTTTATCACACCGATTTCAAAATATCCCAGACAAAAGCTCGTATGCCTATCTCTTTATTGACAGAATCCAGTTTCTCGACACTTTCCAGTATTACATCTACCTTATCGTCATCCACAACTGTCAGTGTAGCAGAATTACTCTCAGGCCATGTATGGGTGTCCATGTGGGGATCGCCATCCACCGACCCCCTTCCATAGATTTCTGTCCACTGAGTAAAACCCCGTATTTCCAACCGATCGAGCATATATTCAACTTTTTCCGTATGGGCCTGATTATATACAATAAATACTGCTTTCATAGTAATTGATTCATTTTATTTCTAAAGTTTTGATACATCATCTCTATCTTTATGTGTGACTATTACATATCCATAAAGGTAAACTGGCTTCGTACTTTTTCTTTTTTAGCCCGTTCCGCTCTAACGGCAAAAATTCTGTAAATGATAGGAACAAGAACCATCGTTACAATGGTAGAAAAGACCAGTCCTCCGATAACAGAAACACCCATTGGCATCCATATTTCAGAACCTTCTCCAATTCCTAAAGCCATTGGTAAGAGAGCCAATGCGGTTGTAAAAGCAGTCATTAACACAGGCCTGAGACGAGTTTTACCTGATATTATAATGGCTTCATCCAGCTCATATCCTCTGTCACGCATAAGATTAATATAATCTACCAACACAATGGCATTTTTCACAACAATTCCGATAAGCATAACTGCCCCTACTCCTGCTATAACGCTAAGCGTGGTATCGGTTATATAAAGAGCGAGTATCACACCGGTAAAAGCAAAAGGAAGAGAAAACATAATAATAAAAGGCATTTTGAACGATTCAAATTGAGATGCCATGACGATATAAACAAGAATAAGTCCCACAATAACAAGCAAAGCAAGAGTTTGGAATGCTTCCTGCTGGTCTTCATAACCACCACCGACTTCTATCATAACATCCTCCGGGATATCACTATCATCAATGATACTTTGAATATCATTTGCCAATTCACCCAAAGAAGTATTGTAAGGTTTTGACGATATTGTTACCACTCGCTCCCGGTTTTTATGTTCAATATTCGGAGGTGAATAAAACTCTCTCACCTCACCAATGTCGCTTACCAGAATGTTTTTCCCCTCAGAATTTTGTAATCGAATATCCTCAATATCCGAGATAGAATTTCTGTATTCTTCTTGATATCTGATAATTATATCATATTCTTCTCCTGCCTCCCTGAAACGTGTAGCAGTCATGCCATTAATACGGTTATTCAATGCAGTTGCAACGGTGGCAGTATTTAAACCAAGTTTTGACATTTTGTCTCTATCGGGATCAAATTTCAATTCAGGCTTTGCTTGTTCTCTGCTAATATCGACATCCCGGGCACCGGGAAGAGCTTCAATTTTATCAGACAACTCATTAGCCAGGAAAGTAGTTTCATCCAGGTCAAAGCCATAAATTTCTACATTTACATTATTTGTTTCTTGCATTCCGCCTCCCCCTGTAGAAACATTAAAACTCCTTACTTCCGCTATGTTTCTTAACTCTTGCCTGATATCTTCTGCAACCTGCCATACAGAACGATCTCTTTGCTCTGCAGGTAAGAGATGCATTTGATAATTTATCGTATTAGACCCGCCGGATTGAAATATAGCAGCCATACCGCCATCATCCGGTGAGCCTGTGGAAGTTGACAATACATCTATTTCAGGAAATGAGGTGTAAATAATGGTATCTATTTTGCGGGCTACTTCAACACTTTTCTCTAACCTCGTTCCCGGAATCAATTCAACTGTCATAGACAATCTGTCCTCATCGGCTTCTGGTATAAATTCTGTACCGACTCTATTCATCAATAAAATAGATGCCAAAAAGATACCAAACGAAACTCCGATCACCATCCATTTATTATGCAAACTCCAGTGTAATACCCGACCATACCAATTATCAAGCCGGGTCAACATGGGCCTGATACTATTGTCGTAACTAAATTGCCCTGGTTTGCCTTCTCTTTTTTTCAGGTGTAATAACTTAGAACTTAACATAGGAGTCAGAGAAATAGCAGCAACTGTTGAAGTTACAACAGTTATTGTAACAATCCATCCCAATTGTCTGAACAACACTCCGGTTAAACCACCAATTAAGGTCATAGGTAGAAATATAACCACTACTGTCAAGGTCGTGACAATGACAGCCAGCCATACTTCATTTGTGGCATAAGTAGCTGCTTCACGGGGGCTACTACCTCGTTCAATATGCCTGGTAATATTCTCAAGCACCACAATGGCATCATCAACCACCATACCTATAGCTACTGCAAGGGCAGACAAGGATATAAGATTAATGGTATTGTCTGTTAAATAAAGGTAGATAAAAGAAACAATAAGAGCAATCGGTATAGTCAGAGCAATGATAAAAGTCGCCCTCCACCGGCCAAGGAAAAATAAAACAACCAGTATTACAAAGATAAAGGCATATAGTACAGTCTGTGACAAATTATTTATGGAATCATTAATAAATTCGCTTGAATCGAAAATCGTTTGAATCTCAACATCTTCCGGAAGATTCTTTTTTAATTCTTCCAACCTTTCATTAACTCCATCTGCAACATTCACAGTATTTGCTTCCGACTGCTTCCTTACCATCATACGAACGCCACTCTTGCCATTTATTTTCTCATCAACAGTCATTTCTCCAATGGAGTCATTGACTGCAGCCACATCTTCTAAATACATTGTCTGTCCTCTAAAGCTGCCAATAGGAATGTTTTTGATCTGATAGGTTTCTTCAAACTCCCCCTCTGTTCTTATCGGATAATCCATTTGACCCATCTTAATATTTCCTGCAGACAAATTGAGATTTTCGGATCGCAATATATTTCCCAGTTGCTCAACAGTCAGACTATGAGCTTCCAATTTTCGGGGATTCACTTCAACTTCAATTTCTCTGTTAGGTGTTCCGCTCAAATTCACTGATCCAACTCCTTCAACCCGTTTCAGAGGGTTAACCACGCGATCATCCAGAAGTTTCTCAATTCCTTCATAGCTTTGGTCAGCTGTAACTGCAAACATTAAAATAGGCATCATGCTTGCATCAAATTTGAAGATAACAGGATCATCCACATCCTCCGGCAATTGATCTTCAGCCAGCCCTACAGCATCTCGTATCTCATTTGCCGCTTCATTTAAGTCGGTATCAAATTCAAATTCAAGTGTAACTACCGAGGTATTATCCCGTGAAACAGAAGTCATATCTTTCAGTTCGCTCACTGAATTCAAGGATCTTTCAAGGGGATCCGTGACATTAGATTCAATCTCCTGCGGGTTTGCTCCTCTGTAAGTTGTTAAAACAGATATTGCAGGATATTCAATGTCCGGATACAAATTAACCGGTAAGTTATATAATGAATAGCTTCCCAATACCAGTATGGCAATAAAAATCATCAGTGTTGTAATAGGCTTTCTTACAGCGTTACCATATATACTCATATTTATTTATATTTAAATTCCAGTGAAACGTCCATGATAAATTAATCGTTAAAATCATAAAAGAAAATGCTTATTTATCAAGGTAAGTTTCATTTGGTGAATAATTAAAAAACTTTAATCAAATAATAATATCTTTTTTTGCTTAAATAAAATTTATCCTGGTTTCTATTCTGTAATTTTTACATCCGCTCCGTCTAGCAACCTTCCTTGTCCGGCTACAATCAGTTCCATACCTTCATTAAGTTTTTCTGAAATAATTTCCAGTTTGTCATCAAAACGTTTGCCGATGCGAACAGGAATTTTTTTAGCCTCTCCATCATCATTAACAAAAATGTACCGATTATTGGTACCTTCCTCTTTCATTACGCCTATGGCCGGAGCAACCAATACTTCTGCCTCTTCCAGCTCAATTGTGAGACTGGCAAACATACCCGGACGTAGTTTTTCTTCAGGATTATCAACTAAAACCTCTACCTGGAAAGTTCGTGTTCCACGATTCACTGTGGGATGTACTCTGGACACTTCTCCATCGAGCGTCAAGTCCGGATATTTATCCACCTTAATTCTGGTATTCATACCTTTCTGAACATCAGAGAAGTGACGTGAAGATACATGGATAAATGCCTTCAAAGGATTAATCTGCATTATAGTAACCACAGCCGCTTTACCTTCCTCGGTATTGGGTTGTCCTGAATAGATCTCTTTGGGCTCATAGTACCTGCCTGTAACTATACCATTAATTGGAGATTGCATAGTTGTATTTTCCTGCAAAGATTCTACTTGTTCTTTAGCCACTTCATATTCCGTTTTTGCCTGTTCATATTGCTGTTCTGAAATGCTACCCAATTGCGCAAGCGTATCCAAACGCCGAAAATTCGATCTTGCATTTTGCAACTGAGTCTTTGCCTGTATCAGATTTGATCGATCCATTTCAAGCAAAGTCTGCCCTTTCGATACCCGGTCTCCAACATCTACATGTATTCTGTCAATTCTGCCAGGTGAAGAAGGAGCTAAATACACTTCTTCGAAAGCAGTTAAATCTGCTGTGTATTCTAACGTTCGAACTATATCCTCTTTTTGAATTTTCTGAACTTTTACCGGATATACTTCCTGAGTGTCACTTTGGGTATCTTCCGTCTCCTTTTTACCACAAGCAAAGACAGTGACTAACAATATTCCTGTTAAAACAATAGGTTTCACTCTTAAATTTTCCATTTGTTCATTTTTTTACTATTTTGACAAATGGAACTTACCATAATCAGAGTATTTGTTTAAAGTAAGTTCCATTTTGGTCTGTAATTTATTAAACACAATCATTGTCTTATCTTAAAAATTTAGCAGACTAAAGCATGCCATGTAATTTTTCCAGATCAAGCTTAGCCTGCAGGAGTTCTAAAACCGAGGTTATGTAGTTGCTTTTTGCCTCAAGGTAATTGTTGTTGGCCTGGGTCAAATCCAGACTTGACACAACACCTTGCTTGTATTTGTTATAAATACTATTATAAACACTTTCAGCCACTTCTACATTCTCCTTTTGTGTCTGGTAATTCTCCATAGCGCTTTTCACCTCATACTTCAACTGCTCTTCCTGCAGCCTTAACTGATCTTTCAGAAGTTCCTTATCTCGTCTTGTCTTATCCAGCTCAATCTTAGCTTTACTTATCTGTGCTTTCCTTGAACCGCTGGAAAATATAGGTATAGACAGTGTAAAACCAGCGGCATTATTAGGGCTTAAATCAAAGCCTGTGGTCATGATTTTTTCTGTATAACTGTAAAATCCACTTAAACGAGGTGCGTAAGACCATTTTTGTAAATCAACCTGTTTTTCTTTCATTTCTTCCTGTTCATCGATAAGCTGAAATGAAGGGTTATCCTCCGGATTCAGTTCTTCTACCAGTAGGTGATCTTCTGTCTTTCTCAGCACACTTTCAAGACTATCCTCTAAAACTAGTGTTTTGTCTCTGTCAAAACCCATCTGAAGCTTTAACATTTTATAATTCACCCGTATATTTCTTTTTGTCGATTCACGACTATTCTCCAACTTTGAAACATTCATCCGAATCTGATCCACATCAGACTTTTCTAAGAGTCCGGATTCGTACTGATTTTTCGTATGTTCAAGCACATCTCTCAAATTGGATAAATTCTCATTCAGAATGTCAAGTGATTGCTCCGAAACAAGAATCAGGTAATACGTATTGGTTATTTGCTCTTTTACCTCAAGCTCAGTTTTATCAACCTGTTTTCGGGCTAAATCTTTAGCTATTTTGGCGGTTTTCAGACCAACCCAGTACTGACCGCTGAAGATTAACTGGGAAACTTGCACCCTGGCATTCATCTGATCTTCCATCACAATAGTCGAAGGTTCAGAAGGAGCCATAATTTCTCCCAATGCAGTTAGAATTTCCTTATCTCCCTCATCTAAAAGGCTATAATCAATATCCGGCATTGAAAAATCTTCAGATGATCTGGCAGAAAATTCAAACTCATAATTGAAATTGGTTGTATAATCCATTGTACCATCAACCTGGGGTAAGCCCTGAGCTCTTGCATCTTTGTATTCAGCTTCTGACAAAGCTATGTCTTCTTTGGCATTTAACAGCTCTTTGTTGTTTTCTAATGCATACTGCTGAGCATTCGAAAGATTAATCGACAATGTATCTTTCTGGGCAAAGGAACAATTAATTGATGCTACAAGAAATAAAATTATAAGAAATACTACTCTATTCATCATCGTTTATTCAGTTTATAATTAATCGAACTAATTAGACAAAAAAATCATTGATTTTTACGAAATTCCTGCTTGAAAAATTCAATACGCTCAAAGAAAAAATTCAGCATTTTGATTAAATCCTTAAAGAACTTACCATTTGGAGAGTCACTATTGGCTTTTAAAGCAATGATGCGCTCCAGAAGTTCTTTAATTTCTTTCATCTTTTGCTCAAAATCATCTATAAGAGAGAGCGGTTCTTTCTTTTTAATTTCAAAATATCTTTTCTTATCCCCCGGCATTGTAATATAGTCTACATCGCCCCGGGTTTGTAAAATACGTAATGCAATGCTCGCTGAACTTTTGCTGATTTGCAGTTCTTCAATGATCTCCTCAAATGTAAATCGCTCCTTATCCATCACCATTAACAAAGCTAATATTCTTGCGGCGGTGGGCTGAAGGCCTTCGTTCTCATAATACCTCCCTATGGTTTCTACCAATTCCCGCTGTTTTCGTATCCGTTCTTCTGTATTCATAGTAAAATTATTATTGACGATGCAAGTTTAATAAATTTTATTTAGTTTAAAAAATTTTAAACAGAATTTAATTGGGGCTACTACTAATATCTACTCTTTCATAGTAACTGATCCGATAGAGAGAAAATAGATAGACAGTGGTTTCGCGCTTGATCAAAATCCTGTTAAAGCTGAACTATAATTTTATCTGAAATTCTATGCAGTAAAATATAAACCCAGGGTAGATAGTTTTATTCAAAAAGGCTTTTTATATGGCTTTATCGCGGATTTTGTATTATAATTTTAAACTTAATCATAACTTACACAGGGACAGGCACTCTATCTTACAGCTACGGGAAACAAAACTTCGCAAGCTACTGAAATATGCCGTCCGTCATTCTGATTTTTACCGGAAGTTTTATGCGGATCATGATATAAACACCGATAATCCGGAAAATATTGATATCAAAGATTTACCTGTAATTGACAAAAAAATCATGATGGATAATTATGATGATTTAGTTATTCCTGATGAATTAACAAAAGAACGGGTGGAAGATTTTTTTGAATCCTCTCCGGAACCTCATAAAATCTTATTTAACAAATACAGGGCATTACATACGTCAGGCACTACCGGAGAAATTGGGTATTATCTTTATAATCAACGTGAATGGGATTTTATAAAAGCAATTTCCTTGCGGATTTTACCGCATTTCGGCTTAAAACCGAAATCATATGTATTTATCGGTGCGGTGGATGGCCATTTTGCCGGGGTTTGTCTGTTCCTGAGTCCGGTTAATTCTACTGAAGAGTTTTTTTATCGTGATTATCTTGTTATAGATATCAATTATCCTCTTAAGCAATATATTGACACATTAAACCGCTTCAATCCGGATGTTATTACGGGCTATTCCACTGGTGTTGGTATGCTGGCAGAATTACAAAAATGTGGTAAACTATCTGTCAGCCCTCAGGCAGTCGTTTGTGGCGGAGAACCTATTACCCCTGAAAAAAGAGAACTAATACATGAAGTATGGAAATGTAAACTTATAAATTATTATGCTGCCTCGGAATCACTGATATTAGGCGTGGAGCGCACAGACTTAGAAGGATTTTACCTGTTTGATGATGTAAATTACATTGAATTCAGGGATGATCATATTCTTTTGACAAATTTATACAACTACACCCAACCTTTGATTCGCTACCGGATGAATGATATTTTAGTCCCTCTGGAAGAAGAAGGCATCTGGCCGTTTACTAAAATTAAAAATGTTATCGGACGCCAGGAAGAATTACTCTGGTTTATAAATCAAAAGGGAAATTTTGATTTTATTCATCCGATAGTTATTGTGGAGTTTTATGTCAAGGGACTGGATAAATATCAGCTTATCAAAACAGGAAATACCTCTTTTACCTTTAAAGCTGTTATTTCACAACAATTTAGTGAAGATTTGGTAATAAAAAAGATTGATAAAAGATTGCATGAAATCCTGAAGAATAAAGAGATGTTAAATTTGGACTACGGGATTATAGTGGTAAGCGATATTATGAGCGATCCAAAAAGTGGTAAATATAATCTGATCATAGAAAGATAATTTAAAAAGCCGGATGAGCTGAACTCATCAGTACTTACGATTTTAGCTTTAATGCTAATTCCCAAAAAGAGGGGTCGGAATTTAGTTTAATCGGCTGTCGTGATTTTGGGGTATTTACTGGAGTTTAAATCCCTGAAATAGCCAGTTAAATTCTGAAACCGATAAGAATCACATCGTCTGTTTGCATGTTATCACCTTTCCACTCTTTAAAATTGTGATCCATGAGGCGATATTGCTCTTCCATAGGCCGATCATATACATCAGCAAGCAGTTCCTTCAGGTGCCTTTTCTTGAATTTTTTATTTTTTGGGCCACCGAATTGATCGGGGTACCCGTCAGAAAACATATAAAACGAATCTTCTGAATGGATATCGATTATATGATTAGTAAATGGGGTTTCCTCTTTGTGCAGAAACACACCAATAGGCATCCGGTCTGCTTTAATTTCCTCGAATTCCCCATTGTTTTTGAAAATAAACAGTGGATTATTGGCTCCGGCAAAGTGAAGTTTGTTGTTTTCATAATCGATGATGCACAATGCCATATCCATTCCATCTTTTAATCTACTCTTGTTGCTTGTCTGATGTAAAGACTCTTTAACCATATGTCTGAGCTTATTCAGAATATCCGCAGCTGTAGTATCATTTTTCTTATTGATGTTACCGACAATTTCGTTCAGAAAAGAAATGCCTAACATGCTCATAAATGCCCCTGGGACTCCATGACCTGTGCAATCTGCAGCTGTTATGTAAACCTTTTGATGTTTCCTGGTTATCCAGTAAAAATCTCCACTCACTATGTCACGGGGTTTAAACAGAATAAAATAATCGGAAAAAAAATCGTGGAAATACCTGACCGGTGGTAAAAGAGCTCCCTGTATACGTGAAGCATATTCAATGCTATCAGTAATTTCTTTATTTTTTAACTCCAGGTTATTTTTTTTCTCCCCAATTTCATCTCTTTGAATTTTTATCTCTTCCTTTTGGTCTTCAATCGTTTTAGTCCTTTCTTTTACTTTTTGCTCTAATATTTTCTTATCACGCTGTAATTTTCTTTCACGGATTTTTATAAAGGCATAAATCATCAGGATTCCTGCAAGGGCTATTATACCATAAAACCAAATGGTTTCCGTAAAAGGCGGAGGAATATTAAAATGAACAGTTTGGGTTTCCTGAACCTCCCCCCAAATATTTTCAGCCCTTGCTTTAACAGCATATGAGCCTTTTTTTGTAAATACCTGAATGCTGGGACTGGTCCTCCAGTCCGACCAATCTTCCATCATTCCTTCGATATAAAACTGGTATTTTGTCTTGTTATGCCCTATATAGTTGGGAGCAGCAACTTTAAATTCAAGAGCTGAATTTTCCTCATTAAAACTGAAATCCTCAATCTGCAATCTACTTTCCCCATCTTCACGTATGGCCGAAAAATAGGCTTTAAAATTTTTATTTCCTGGAATTTCTTCATCCAGGTTAATCCTGTAAATGTTTTCCCTGGTAGTAATCCATAAATGATTATTCTTGTAAAAGATATCTTCAATGGATTCAAACAAATTAAGATAAGGTTTGATATTTGGGTGTTCTAAATTTCTTGTCGCCAAATTGCTCCAACTTTCTTTATTATTCACCCAAATTTGTCCGGGTTGAGAAATATCGTAAGTTAAGTTTTGGTATTCATCATCCTCGTTATTGTACTTATTTACTGGTCGAAATGAATCATTCTTTTCATGATATTTATATATTCCCTCATTAAGTAAAAGATAAACACTATCATCCTCTATCCCAACATGATACTTTTCAGGATATCTTGTGTGAATTTGGTATTTGTAAAATTGACTTGTATCATCTACTTCAGTTATCCTGTATATGACATCCTCCCCTCCTGCCCATATGGTAATCGAATCTTCAATGGCAACAGAAAATATTTGACTGGTTAAGGAAGGGACAGGATTGTGATTGTCCCATGATTGATCATGGTATTCAAATTCCCGGATGCCTTTATCGGTTGCTGCAATGAGCCTGTTTGAATCCGAGTGCTTCGTAATATGGTAGACTCGGTATTCTTCAAGGATGGGAGAACTTTCTTTTTGATCGTTGATATAAAATAAGCCATTATTTGTTGCAACACAGAGACCTTTTTTGAATGGGAGCAGTTGGTTGTATTTTCCAATAATGTTATCAATTTCTTTAAATTCGTAATTGATTGCTTCCAGCGAAGTAATATCTTTCGTCTTATACCGGTATTGTTTTTCTTCCTCTTCTGTTGTTTCTGTTTCTTCCTCTTCTTCCTCTTCTCTGTCAAATAATTTATCAGCTATACGTTTAAAAAAGTTATCCGGTTCTTCTTTTTCCTCTTGTTCCTCCTGCTGTTTTTTCCTTTCCGTATCCGAAATCTCTTCTTTTACAGTAACAGTTTCTCGCTGGTAGCTCTCCTCTTTGGCCAGGTAATAAACAGAGCTGGTAGTAGCTACAAAAAGCGTAGTATCTATTTGAGTTGTTTTAAGTGGACGTCCTTCCAGTCCAGGGTATGCTGAAAAATTTTTAACTGGCAAATTCAGTGCGGCCCTGGTTAATCCCTGATCATGACTAATCCACAATCCATTACTTTTATCTGTTGCAAGCGCATGAACCTCATTTACAGGAAGCCCGCTAGCATAATTAATCGTATGGACGATCTCATCATTTTCTTTATCAATAATTACTGCCCCTCCTGCCATAGTGCCTATTGCCATACGATTCCCGGGAATATTTACGGCTTCAATTACTGTGCTTTCCTTCAGGTATTCATGATTTTCAGGCTGATATCTGTAAAACTTAATACCGTCAAAAAGATATAGTTCATTATTATCTGTGCCAATTAAAAGATTGTCTTCATCATATTTTATACTAAAAATGATCTGATCGTTTTTAGTCCAAAAGCCGCTAACTACAGGAAAAAGGGTATCACTTTCCAGTCTGTAGAGTCCTTTGTTCCAAACATTGATAAAAGTATTTTCTGAATTTTGAAATAGTCCAGTGAAAGGTTGATTATCATCTGTCGCCCATTCCTTTGAAATTTGTTGATCTGTTCGGTGTATTCGATAGATCTTCCTGTTGCCCATAAAATAAACAGTACTGTCTGCTACGATAATTTGAGTGAAATTACCGCCGGTTGAGTCGCTTACAAGATTCTCATATTGATAGACTCCTGTTGGACTTCGTTGAAGGTATCCAAATTGGTTTTTGCTGCCTACGTAGATTTTGTTCGTTTTTTCATCTTTTTCCAGCGTATAGGGCATGGAAGGGCTTTGAACACGATGACGCTCATCCGCGGAATATACAATAATCCCCCTCCGATTTGCAAATATCATATTGTTTAGGTTGTCCTGAACAACAGACCAGTTTCGGCCCTGCTGCCATTCCTGGTCTGTAAAATGGGTTAAGTAAAGACTTCCTGACTGTGCAGATAATTGCAAGGGAAATAAAAGGAATAAAACCGGTAAAAATTTAAATTTGTAAACAAGAGCTTTCATAAATTAATTTATAGTATCGCAAAATACAAATTTTACCTTATTATGGATTGATTTCCTTCACAAAAATTATTAGGATAAAGTTAGATTTTCATTTCTTACTCTGAGACTTATTGCCACAAAAATCAACGTTAGGGATAAGCAGCATCTCTATTATCTTTAAAGTACACTTGGATTAATTTATAATCCTAAGATAAATTAAATCCTTATTATAAATTTCGTCCCTTGCCCTTTCTCACTAAATACATAAACAGTTGCATTATTTTTGTCAAGAAATTCTTTGCTTAACAATAGACCCAAACCCGATCCTCCTTGGTTATTGTCTTCATCCTGTTTAGATTGGATATAAGTAAACAGTTTATTGACGCTTTCCTTATCCATTCCTATTCCTGTGTCTTCAATTTCAATGACTGTTTGTTCATCTTTTTCAAAAACCCGAATAAAAATCTTTCCTTTTGGATCAGTAAATTTAATAGCATTTGAAATAATGTTTCGCAGACTTGTTGCCAGCATATTTGGATCAGCCAGTACAAATTTTGTCTTGTAGGCAAATTCCGTATATACTTCCAACTCTTTGAATTCAATTCTGGGCTTCAAAAAATCCAGTATTTCCCCTATAATAGAAATCAAATCAACCTGCTCCTTCTGCGCCTCCAATTGAAGCAAATCATTTTTAGACCAGTTCAATAAATTTTGGAGGGTTTGATATAAAGAATTGGTGGTAATTCTTATGATTTTTAATTTATCTTGCAATTCATCCCTTTTGTATTTTTGGAAACTGGAGATCAAAAATTTTATGAACTCATCCAGTGATGAAACTGATCCTCTTATATCATGAGAAATAAGCGACAGAAAGTTCGATTTTAGCTCGTTGGAACGTTCCAGTTGTTCTGTTTTCTCCTTCAATTCCTTATTCGTGACAAGCAATTTTAAATCTGTCTCAATATGCTGTTTTACTTTATCCAACAAATCTTCATATAAACTGCTGTAATGATTCTCTTCATTATCTAATACGCAAACAGTTCCAAACACTTCGCCATCAGGATAATTTAAAGGGAATCCCAAATAGGAAATCATGTTTAAGTCAATATCGGGATTGTTGTCTTTCCATACAGGGCTCTTTGTTGCATCGGAAACTAATAATTTCTTTTGTTTCCCAATTACAGTCTCACAATACAATCCGTACACAAGCTCCTCTTTGCCTCCAACCTTATAGGGATTACCCTCTGTCTGGCTTTTCAGAAACACTTCAATGGTCTCTTTATTTAGCTTCATAATTAAAGCAGAAGGCACATCCATCATTTTAGCTGTCAAGTCTAATAGAGACTGCCACTTTTCAGTGATTTCATCACCGGGCTCTGGCTTTAAATCAGAGGCAATTCTGACTTGCTTTTTTTCATTGGCCTCTCTTATTGTAACCCTTGAATAATTTTCATCCTCCATATAATCAGTATTTACTTCTTATGGTAACCCTTTCAGAAAAACTTCCCTATCTTTTCCAGCAACTCATCTTTATCAACAGGTTTGCTGATGTAATCATTACAACCCGCCTCCATGCTTTTCTTATCATCGCCGCTCATGGCATAAGCAGTTTGTGCGATAATGGGGACTTCTCTGTTTTTATCAGATGAAGCGCGTATCTTTCGGGCCACTTCCAGTCCGTTTGTATCCGGGAGTTTTATGTCCATCAGGACAAGTTCAATTTCGGGATGGTTTATAAATGCTTCATAGCCCTCTTCCCCTGTCTCACAGGTGATAAGATTCAATCCATGTGGCTCGAGAAGCGCCTTCATATAATCACGGCTTGTCGGGTCATCTTCTATAAGGAGTAGAGTTTTTTCTTCCTTATTGGATATATCTCCCTCTGAATCTTTTTCTTTCCCGCTTTGTTTACTTGGTTTTCCTTCATAAGGAAGAGTGAAATAAAACACGGAGCCTTCCCCTTCTTTAGATTTCAGCCACATCTCTCCGCCCAATAATTCAACCAGGTTTTTAGAGATGGCCAGGCCCAGGCCTGTGCCTTCCTGTGTCCTCGCGGTTGAATCACCAACTTGCCTGAAACGCTCAAAAATATGTTTCTGTTGTTCATTTGGAATGCCAACTCCGCTATCTTTGACATAGAAAAGCAGGCTGCCTTCATACTGAGATTCATAACCAAATTCGACCGTGCCCTCTTCGGTGAATTTAACGGCATTTTTAAGTAAATTGTCCATGACTTGCCTGAACCGGTTAAAGTCCGATTCAAAATAGCTTTCCTCATCATTTAACCCCAAATGCAGCTTCAATTGGATATGATCTTTTCCCCGGTTTGTCAATTCATTGGAAAAAACACTGTAGAGTTCCTGCATCAGATCATTTAAATAGAAATGTTGAACATTCAGCGTTAATTGATTGGCTTCGATCTTTGACACATCTACAAGGTCATTGATGATATGCAGCAAATGCTGGGTTCTTGAATGAATTATATCAAGATACTCATTTTGCTGATCTCTCGGATAATCATTTTCCTGTAAAATCTGGGAAAACCCAATTATTCCGTTCATTGGCGTTCGTATTTCATGGCTCATATTAGCCAGAAAAGCTGATTTCAAACGGCCGCTTTCTTCGGCTTTTTCTTTGGCCGCTTCAAGATTTTTCTGAATTGCCTCCTTTTTTTGAATTTCCTGCTTTAAAGATTCATTCACCTTTCTAAGCTCATCTGCTTGATTATTCGCTATACGCACACTATGGAAAAGATTATTCTGAATAAAACTAAAGACTATAACCACCAGGCTACCAAGCAAAAATGCAACAGAAGCAGCAGTTAACCATGAAACAGGCAACTTAGATATCTCTAATAAATTAATTTTCACAGAAATAACACCTTGCACCATTAAGTACCCTACAACAGCCATTGGTATTATTGCGGCAAGGAGAGACCACAACCCTGCTTTCAAACCAAAGAATACCGTTATTAAAAGAAAAAAAACGAGAAAAATTGGTATTGATGCACCGCTAAATCCATAAATCACAAGATTATGAACGGCAAACAGATAAATACACAATAAAACAAAAGCGGTACTCAATTTAAATTTTAATCTCCGCTGAAATACTGCTACAAGAACTAAAACAGTGTATAACAGAACGTAAATAAAGGCAACACCTGTTTGGCCAAGCTTTATTGCTTCTGTTACTCCCATAGCCACAGTTGGCAGGCCAACAATCAGTAAAACCATCAAAATCCACTTTAAAACCTGCCTTAACACAGACTCATAATCTTCCAGCGGATCTATTTTATATGACAAAAGGGACTTAAAAAAAGAATTCATATAAGCAGTGTTACTTTTATAATGCCGGGCCTACGGCTCTTTAATTCAATATATTCATATTTCTACCATAATATCGTACCTACGGTACTAATGTTGCTTTGATATTAATTTTTGAATATCGTTTTTACAGCCATTTCCCGATTTTCTCAAACAACTCCTTACTATCAACAGGTTTGCTGATGTAATCATTACAACCCGCTTCCATGCTTTTCTTATCATCTCCGCTCATGGCATAAGCAGTTTGTGCGATAATGGGGACTTCTCTGTTTTTATCAGATGAAGCGCGTATCTTTCGGGCCACTTCCAGTCCGTTTGTATCCGGAAGTTTTATGTCCATCAGTATAAGTTCAATTTCGGGATGGTTTATAAATGCCTCATACCCTTCCTCCCCCGTTTCACAACTGATAAGATTTAATCCACTGGGCTCGAGAAGCGCCTTCATATATTCACGGCTTGTCGGGTCATCTTCTATAAGGAGTAGAGTTTTTTCTTCCTTATTGGATATACCTTGCTCTGCCTTTTTTTCTTTCCCGCTTTGTTTACTTGGTTTTCCTTCATAAGGAAGAGTGAAATAAAACACGGAGCCTTCCTCTTCTTTAGATTTCAGCCACATCTCTCCGCCTAATAATTCCACCAGGTTTTTGGAGATGGTCAGGCCCAGGCCGGTACCTTCCTGGGTTCTTGCAGTTGAATCATCAACTTGCCTGAAACGCTCAAAAATATGTTTCTGTTGTTCATTTGGAATGCCAACTCCGCTATCTTTAACATAGAAAAGCAGGCTGCCTTCATATTGAGATTCATAACCAAATTCGATCGTGCCCTCTTCGGTGAATTTAACGGCATTTTTAAGTAGATTATCCATGATTTGCCTGAACCGGTTAAAGTCCGATTCAATAGAGCTTTCCTCATAATTTAAACCCAAATGCAGCTTCAATTGAATATGATCTTTTTCTCTGCTTTCCAGTTCATTTGAAAAGACAGTGTCAAGTTCCTGCATCACATCATTTAAATTGAAATGTTGAACATTCAGTGTTAATTGATTGGCTTCTATTTTAGATACATCTACAAGGTCATTGATGATATGTAGCAAATGCTGAGTCCTGGAATGAATGATATCAATAAATTTCTTTTGCTGATCTTTCGGGTAGTCTTTTTCCTGCAAAATCTGGGAAAACCCAATTATGCCGTTCATGGGCGTTCGTATTTCATGGCTCATGTTAGCCAGAAAAGCTGATTTTAAACGGTCACTTTCTTCTGCTTTTTCTTTAGCTCTTATTAATTGTTCTTCTGCCTGTTTTCGCTCGGTAATATCGCGGGCAATTGCCAGAATGTACTTTTTCTTTTCAAGCACAATTTTGGAAACCACTACTTCCACCGGATAAATAGTCCCATCCTTTCTTTTATGTCTTGCCTCAAAAGCCTTGGGTGAATCGTTTACTGAAAGGGCCTTCCAGTATTTTTGCATATCACCCCGGTTCCTGGAATCGGGGTCCACATCCATTACATTCATTGTATACAGCTCTTCTCTGCTATAACCTGTACTGTTTTCCCCAGCTTGGTTTACCTCTATAATTTGACCGTTTAGATCATGGAGAAAAAGCATCTCAGAAGATTGCTCTACCAGGGAATAAAACTTATTAGCGGTTGCTTCAGCTTGATTTCGGGCTTCAATTAGCTTCTCTTCCGATTCCCTGCGTTTGAGTGCAAGGGAAGCTTGTCCCACAAAAGCTTCAGTTGTTTCTTTATTTTGAATCTCCTTGCCTTTAGGAAACACCAAAAATGCATTAGCATAAATTTTATTGTTTAATATAAATGCGATGCCATAAATGCTTTCGACTTCAAGTTCGCCCTCAATTTTAGCGGCAACATCTTTTGGGATTAATTCAAATGATAATTCATAAATACCCCCGTCAATTGTTTTTATTTTTCCATCTGCCAATCCTTTTATTCTATCATCTAATGGATATTGCTGGCCCAATATCTGAATTCCCAGATTGTTAATAAATTTACCAATAGAACCATTCGAATCCTTAAAGGCTTTCGTCTCGATAACAGAATTATCATTATCAACTTCATTTACAATAACAAAAGAAGCTTCGGGATTTAATTCTCTGATCCTTTTTGCAATATAATTGTATATATCATCTTCATATCTGTTATCTACAAAATTTATTGCACAGTCGGCTAAAAATTCAATATTATACAAGTTCTGCCTGGTCAGTGCTTCACTTTCCTCGGCTCTTTTCCTTGCGTTAAAAAGTTCTTTTTCGTATTCTTTTCTTTCGGTGATATCTCTAATAACAGCAACAACACCATCAATTCTTTTATCTTTTTCCAGTGGGTAGTAGTGGACATCTATATCAACCTTTCCAAACCCCGGGTATTTTCTTATCATATCAAACTGAACATTCTCTCCTTTTAAGCACTTATCAATGTTAGGCTTAATCGTTTCCTGAAAATCCTTCTTACCTGAAATATCACTTATTTTGTGTCCGACAACGTCTTCTTCACTTAGCTGGTGATATTTCAAAAATGAGCTGTTCACAAATAAGTATTTATAGTCAGTATCCAAGGCTACAATCATATCGTCAACTCCTTCAACTGCCCTTTTGTATTGCAACAATTCATCCTTTTGATCTTCAAGTTTTTGATTTGCCTCATGTAGTTCCTCATTGGATGCCCTTAGCTCCTCTTCGGTAGTTTCTAATTCTTCATACTTTCTCTGGAGTTCATATTCAGCCTGTTTGCGTTCGGTAATGTCATGCATGGCTACCACAGCCCCCGTTATATTACCCTTATTATCTTTAAGCGGCTGGCCTGAATTCAAAATAGATAACTTGTTTCCTTCTCTGGGTTGGATGGCCGTTTCTAATTCGTGGAAATACTCTCCTTTTAAAGCCCTGTAAAGCGGGACATCCTCAGTGTTCAACTTTGTTTCGCCATCCTCCGTATATAAATCATAATAATCAGCCCACTCTTCCGGAGGAATATTTTCCAGGGGAAGGCCATGAAACTCCCGGGTTTTATTGTTGAAATAGGTCAATATTCCTTCTGCGTCGCAGGCCACAACTCCAACATTAAGATTATCAAGCAGGGCAGAGATAAAATTTTCCCTTTTTTCCAGTTGCCTCTCGGTTTCTTTACGCTCGGTAACATCAGAGGTGAATCCATCAATGATAAAACCATTGTCACCTTTCTCTTTGGAAAACTTAGCTGTCATGGAAAGCCAGATATGTTTGCCGTCTTTTCTTTTTGCCTTATATTCAAAATTCTTAACCCAACCCTGATCTTTCATTATCTGGAGGAACTCTTGTCTTCTTTGAGGGTCAACATAAAGCTGTGCAGCCAGGTCGTCATAATATTCAATGACTTCCTCCGGTGTTTCAAATCCTAATGTATGAGCCATTGTTTTATTTGCCATCAGGGGATTGCCTTTGGAATCTGTACGAAAAACACCTATGGGGGCATTTTCAAAAAGTTTCCTGAAATTTTCTTCAGATTGCCTTTGTTCAGTAATATCCTGAATCATCCCTATCGATTTGATAACTTGTCCTGATTTATCCTTTATATGATCACATCGCTCATGTACATACCTTATTTCTCCATTCTTTTTTCGAACGATTCGGTGTTCAATCTCATAGTGATCACGCCCATCTTTTATTGAACCCTCATAAGCTTCAGCCACTGCATTCCTGTCATCCGGATGCACCATATTTAAAAAGGCTTCATAGGTGGCTGCAAATTCCTGGGGTTCCAAACCAAATATTCTGTAAACTTCATCAGACCAAATGAGCTTGTTTTCTGCCAAGTCTAGTTCCCAGCTTCCGATATGGGCAATTTCCTGTGATTTCGCCAGAAGGTTTTTATGCCTTTTTAACTCTCTTTCTGCTTCTTCCTTCTGAGTAATATCCCTTACAAATTCAACCACACCCTTTACTTCGCCGGACTCAGAATCTATAATGGGATAACTGTAAAGTTCAACCCATTTCACGGGAGAATTGGGATCAGGAGAACCAGGTACTATCTCGGATTCGGTTTTTTTAGTCTTCATACAGCGCACTGCAGGGCAGGGGTCACACGGAACAGAAGAATCGTGATAGGCCTTGTAACATTTCTTGCCAACAAGTGGCATGTTTTCAGTGTACCAGTTTTCCATAACATGATTCACATAACTGATGGACAAATCTGTATTCAGCACACTGATTCCATCCTGAATGCTTTGAAAGGTGGTTTCTAAAAAATCCTTATTTTCTTTGATCTGTTGGTTCTTCTTATATTCTTCTGTTACATCCCTGAACACAGCAATAACACCATAAATATCACCCTGATCATCTTTTATGGGGGCAGCAGAATCTGAAATCTGATATTCATCACCATTTTTCGATATGAGTTTGGTGTGATTTGCAAGCCCCTCAACAGTTCCCTTTTCTAATACCTTGCTTATAGGATTAACTGCTTTTTCGCCTGTAAGTGCATCAAAAATATTGAATACCTCATCAAAAGCCTTGCCTCTAGCATTCTCTGAATCCCAGCCTGTCAGTTTTTGGGCTACAGAATTCATCTGAACAACGTTACCCTCTTTATCGGTTGAAATCACCGCATCTCCTATTGAATTCAAGGTGATTCTGCTTCTTTCCTCGCTTTCCTGCAGGGATTTTTGTAATTGTTCATTCTGTTGTTCCAGTTCTCTTATTCGCTCCTCTAGTTTGGAAGTATAATCTTGATTCATAGGCGTTTAATTTGGCTTAGAATATGCACTTTATTCCTTGTCTTAATGATAAAAGATATTAGTCTCCGGTCTAAAAAGGGATTTAAGTTACCAAACGTTTAAAATCAGCTTTGCCCCGTCCCTAAAGGGTGGCTGATTTTAAGCTATTTCACCCGGCAGTTCCAGACTGTGACAAAAAGCAGCTGAAAATCATATAAGATCCTTTTTAGACCAGACTCATATATCATTTTACAAACTCTTATGAAAGATATATTGAAAATATAAACTTTTCAAATTATTTCAATTTTTAATTTTAACTATTCACATAACATTTCTTTGGCTTTATATTTCACTTAGACAAATTTCCTTATCTTCTCCAGCAACTCCTTACTATCAACAGGTTTGCTGATATAATCATTACACCCCGCATCCATACTCTTTTGTATATCTTCATTCATCGCATAAGCAGTTTGTGCAATAATGGGAACTTTCTTATTTGTAGATGAAGCGCGTATTTTTCGGGTCAGCTCCAATCCATTTGTATCCGGAAGTTTAATGTCCATGAGGATAAGATCAATCTCGGGATTGTTTATAAAAGCTTCATAACCTTCGCTTCCGGTTTCACAAATGATAAGATTGTACCCATTCGGCTCGAGAAGTTCCCGGATATATTCATAGCTGGTCGGGTCATCTTCTATAAGCAGTAAAGTTTTGTTTCCTTTAATATGCTTATCCTGTTCTGCTTCTTTTCTTTCTTCGTTTTCTTTATTTGGTTTCTCCTTTTCATAAGGAAGGGTGAAATAAAATACTGAACCTTTTCCGTTTTCTGAATTCATCCACATCCTTCCACCCAATAATTCCACCAGGTTTTTGGAAATGGTCAATCCCAGGCCAGTACCCTTCTCTGTTTTACTGGTTAAATCATCCGTCTGCCTGAAACGTTCAAATATATGCTCTTGTTGACCAGCCGGAACCCCAACACCAGTATCTTTGACATAAAAAAGCAACATATTCCCGGATTGCAATTCATAACCAAACTCGATGTTACCTTCATGGGTGAATTTTATGGCATTGCTGAGTAAATTGTCCATGACCTGCTTTAATCGGTTTGGATCACCGCGTATATAAGAACTTTTATGATCAAGGCCTTTACTTACTTTTAATTTTATGTGCTCCTTTTCCCGGTTTTGAAGTTCATTAAAATAGACACTATATGTTTC
>JAWLEB010000010.1:0-81414 GCA_041686375.1 Bacteroidales bacterium | reverse complement strand
AGCAAAAGCTTCAAATAGATGGTTTATAAAAATATTGGAAGGTTTAGCACAAAATATAAATCCGGTGATGATAATAATAGTTCTTGTTTCAATATCAAAAAGAAAATTGATACTATACAAAGAAGAATACGTTAGTACTATCAGGCCGATAAAAATCAAATGAAGTAATTGGTCCAGAAAAAATAAAGCATGCTTTTTTATTTCATTATTTATGATTAGCCAACTTTTAAGCATATCAATCAAGAGATGAATAATTGTCAATGGAATTGCTGCTTTCCAAAAACCAATATCAAAAGACAATATATAACTCATTAGGCCCACGATTATTACATGATAAATGTGAGGAAAAGAGAATATTTTCCTTTCTTTTTTATTACTCATTTTCTGAGGTTGAAAAATGAAATCAGATAAAAGGTGTGCAATTATGAGCAGAAGGATTAATTTAATTTCCATCATTTAAATATGTTTTCAAAGTAGTTTACAGCTTTTTCTATTGATAACCAGCCAGCAGAGGTTGAATGTTGACTGATTGTCGATTGATATTTACCTAACTTTTCAGCAATTTCTTTTTCATTTAAATCGAGTAATTTATAATATACAACCTCACTTTGTTTTGATGAACACTTTGACAGGATTGTGTCAAGTAAAGAAAACAGAACGTCAAATTGTTGTTGATAGTTGTTATTCGCACTGAAAAAAAACATAGTATTCTTAATTACAATTTTTTGTTTATCTGAAGTTGAGTAGCTTTTTATAGCTCTACCAGACAGATAAATAGCTTCACCGTCAATAATTCCCTCCTCAGGGTCTAATTTATCTAACGGAGCTACTGCAACTGCCAGCCTGATACCATGTTCGGAAAAATATTTAATTCTTGATTTCTCGTTTTTTGGTACCTCAAGATCAATCGATTTAATATATGTCTTCAGTAGAAGAGCGATTCGAAGTGCATATTGAGGATTATCCATGGCACATTCAATATAGTCTCCCTGGACTAATCTTCCGTAAAATTTTTGTTTTTTATACCTCTCTGATAAATCGTTAATTAGTTGCTTAATGTAAGTCTCAACCTTTCTTTTCTCTGTCTCTTTTAGAGCTGTGTAAGAAATCACATCGGCAGATATTGTAGCGTAATTCATGTTTAAATCATTTATCGGCAAATATACTGATATTTATCAATTAACGGTAAAAAAACCGTTAAAATTTTTAAATTTCTAAAAATATTCTGCAATTGTCAGGCCGAAAAATATTGAGACAGGGAGATAGCAGAGTAGATTATGGAGGAAGTTCATTCGGTGGTTCCGGTGTATATTCAAAAGAGCGAAAGAGATAGCCTTCGGGCAAGATGAAGAAAAAACCAGGGAAAATTAGGGAAAAAATATTAACCCTGATTAGGGAATATTCGAAAATCACAATGCAAGAAATGGCCAAAGAAATAGGTATAAGTGAAAAAGGAATAGAGTGGAATATAGACAAATTAAAAGAAGAGGGTATCATTGGACGAAAAGGTTCAAAGAGAGGTGGTTACTGGGAAATAAAAAACTAATGCTTACTGTGGAATAAACTGTGGTAAAAATTGTGGAATAAAAATGATAAATGCTTGTCTACCAACAAGTAAAAGATAATGTCAATATGAAAGAACTGTGGGATAAAATGTGAAAAAGCGTGAAAAAATGTGAGAATGATGAAATATAAGTGATTTAGGTGGTATGAATGGTGGTACGAAAGGGTGGTATGAAAATAATATATTAGAATAAATCTGAAGATGAATTTTAAGAAAATGGAAATAGGTCAAATACCAGAGGATTGGTACTTAAAGAAAATAGGAGACTTTTCTGAAATTAAACACTGGAAATACTCTGTCAAAAAAGAATACGAAAGATGATGATAAATGGGCCAACTGTTCCAACAGAGGTCACCTAACCTTTGATATTGAAGTGTTAGATTTGTCACCCCAAAAGCGAAATAAAATCATTGTTCACGAATTACTCCACCTACGTTACCCCACACACAATAAAATGTTTCACAGGATGATGGAGCGGTATTTGAGAGGGTAGAAGATTTACACCAACCTCTTATTCCGAAAAGCCGTCCCGGAACCGGACTTCAAATATTTTTCAAAAGCAAAGGCTTTGTATTTATCACGGAAAGCAGTATAGGTAATTAATTCTAAAGGGAGTTTATTTTTTGTGTAATGGACTTGTCCTTTGCAATGGCTTGTTAAACGATTTTTCAGATTTGAAGTGCAACCGGTATAATAAGTGTTATCCGAACATTTGAGGATGTATACGTACCACATAGTTTAAAGATTAAGTGATATATATGTATATAAAATCTCCTGCTGAGTTATACCCAACAGGAGAAAAATAATCAAAATAAGATCTTTATTAAGTGGATAGCGTCCACCGTAGCTTCTACTACACTGAAGCTACGTAGTAGGCACTCACCGATTTATAAAGAACAATTGATCAAAGAGCTTTCCGTGAATAGCGAATTTTACCTACGCTAAAGCTACGTAGGGCGAAGGTGGAGCTGGCGGGAGTCGAACCCGCGTCCGGACAGGAAACCGACATGCTTTCTACATGCTTAGTTCCCTGTTTCTATCTCGGAAGCAATATAGTCGGGAACGTACCTTAATTGCTTCCCAGCCTCTTAAAGCTTCACCTGAGTGCCGAGGCTACACTCAGGCTATACCAACTTTACGGTTTCACCTCTTAGCCCGGCCGCGGCTGGTCAGCGCCGCCGGAGAGGCGACTCGTCCCATGACCCTAGTCACAGGATTAGCGTAATCCGCCTAGCGTGATTACGCAGCGAGTGCGTAGTCTTCGTTGCCATTTAAATAATGACGTGTGAATTGAGATTTACGAGCTACATTCACAACGCTCGACATGCTTACATCCCGATTCATCCTGCCGTCGAATCCAGATCAGCCCCATATTTTTATGTAAAGAACAATTTCTTCGTCAAAAGTAATCAAAGATAACGAAAAATGAGCGTCTTTATTCGTATTCTTATTTCGCATTAAGTCTACGTATGTAACGCAAAAGGGTAAATTCTATTATTCTTATTCCTTTTTTCACCCAAAAAAGTTAAATTTATGCCTACCAAACCCTAAAACTTTTCTTATGAGAGATAAAATTAAAGTTGGACTTTTGCGGGAGACAAAAAATCCTCCCGACAGGCGGGTTCCATTAACACCTGCTCAATGCATTACTTTTACAGAACGTTTTTCCGATGCTGAGCTTTATATTCAACCTAGTGATATAAGAGGATTTACAGACGAGGAGTATCGTTACCTGAATTTGAATATGCAGGAAGACCTTAGTAATTGTGCTATATTGCTTGGAATAAAAGAGGTAGACTATACTACCTTAATTTCGGATAGGACGTATCTGTTCTTTGCACACGTCGGCAAAATGCAGCCTCATAATCAAAAGTTGATGCAAGAGATTGTAGAAAAGAGAATAACCCTCATTGATTATGAATATTTAACTGATTATAAAGAAAGGAGAATTATTGCTTTCGGTCGTTGGGCTGGAATGGTGGGAGCATATAATGGTTTAAGAGCACGGGGTATCAGGAAAAATTCTTTTGAGCTGAAACCTGCGCATCAGTGTCACGATATGGAAGAGATGTTTGCCGGACTGAAAATGGTTAAGTTAAAACCAAAAAGGATACTCCTTACCGGGGGAGGAAGAGTAGCGATGGGCGCCCTGGAAACTCTACGCGCTCTTGATATCAAAGAAGTAACGCCGGAACAATTCCTGGAGAATAATTATGAGGAAACGGTGGTATGCAGGTTAGACCCTGAACATTACGTAAAACATAAACGCGGATTAAAATTCGACTTGCAACATTTTTTTGAGCATCCGGAAGAATATGAATCTACGTTTAAGCCCTATCAAAAAGTGACTGACTTATATATTGCATGCCATTATTGGGATCCAAAATCGCCCTATTTTATTACTAAGGAAGATATGAAAGAGCCGGATTTCCGTATTTCTGTTATTGCTGATGTCAGTTGTGATGTAGGTGGTCCTATTGCTTCAACATTAAGGGCTTCAACCATTGCAGACCCATTCTATGATTATAATCCTTTTACTGAAAAAGAGGAACCACCTTTCAGCGATGGAAAAAATATAACGGTAATGGCAGTTGACAATCTACCCGGAGAGTTACCGCGCGATGCTTCTCATGAATTTGGAGAAAAGCTCATTGATGAGGTTTTTCCTTATTTGCTTGGTAATGATGATAAAGGAATTATTGAAAGAGGAACCATCACCAGGAATGGTAAATTAACCAAAAGGTTTGAGTATTTAAAAGATTATGCAGAAGGTAAATAACTTAACAATAAACCAGGCAGCAACGTTATGTTGTCTGGTTTTGTTAGCATGATAAATGCGGAGTCATACAAAATGTCCCCTTTATTTCATTTCTTACGCTAAATCTTTCAATCCTTTTATTGTTTGCAAAGGGTCCTCGGCTTTAAATACAAAACTACCTGCAACAAGGACGTCAGCTCCTGCTTCTGTGAGTGCTTTTGCGTTGGCGGATGTGACACCACCATCAACTTCTATTTTGACTGCTGAACCTGTCTCTTGAATGAGTTTTTTAAGCTTTTTGATTTTATCGATAGATTGTGAGATGAACTTTTGCCCGCCAAACCCAGGATTCACTGACATGATAAGTACCATATCAACGTCCGTAATAATATCTTCAAGGGTATTAACAGGAGTGTGAGGGTTTAAGGAAACTCCGGCTTGTATACCATGGGAATGAATCAGCTGAATGGTACGGTGCAGATGTTTGCTCGCTTCCATGTGCACGGTGAGTATATCAGCTCCGGCATTTTTGAAAAGGGCTATGTATCTGTCGGGGTCTTCAATCATCAGATGGACATCCAGTGGTTTTCTTGCATGTTTATTAATCGCTTCGATGACCGGAATTCCAAAGGATATATTGGGCACAAACATTCCGTCCATCACATCCAGATGGAACCAGTCTGCCTCACTTTTATTGACCATTTCAACATCTTTCTGTAAGTTGGCAAAATCTGCCGCTAGCATTGAGGGAGCAACGAGATGATTCATATTTTTTTGCTGTAAAATTAGTAAACTAATCGGTATTTACCTCATTTTTCATAATTTCCCTGAGGACTATGGTAGCAAAGGCACCCTTTGGCAAAGTGAATTTCAGTATTAAGCCGTCTTCTTCTTGGTTCATAGTGATTTCAGGCAGAATAATTCCAGCTCTTCTGGTACCAGTTATCTTTGCTTCTTTCAGTTCTTCCGGTGTAATATCGTTTTCATCCAATATTGTTTTTTCAAATTCTCCTGCTTCATCTCCGGCCTGTTTCATTTTTTTTCCATACATAGGACCAGTGAAACATATTTCTTTATTTTGCAGTCGTTTTTGCTCTTGTTCCATTTCTTCTACAACAAAAAGTCCTCCGGTATCTTGCTTTTTAGCAATGTCTCCTTTTAAAATTCGGTTAAATAAGTTGTGTTCAATTCTTCTGGTAAGATAGTAATTAAAAAGATGGCTTTGGAGGCTGGATAGCAAAAATCGCTTCAGCCATTTATTGTGGTTTTTTTCTTTGCCTTTTAAGATATTGAATCCCCTCTCCGCATTATCTCCATCGATCCCAAAGCGCTGCTGTCCATAGAAGTTGGGTAATCCATTTTCATGGATAATATTAGCGATTCTGGATGCCCTTTGATATGCTTCATATAATGATATTTTAATATCTGTGATTTTTATTTTAAAAGCATTCCCTTTGAGATGCCCCATTTTTAGCTTTCTGTTATGGAATGCTATTGAATTTATTGTAACGGGCATCACCTTTTCCAACTGGTATACAAGATCTTTTTCTTGTCCTTTATGGAGCCAGACACTAAAGAATTGAGAAGTCACAGCATACTTGTCTTTTATCCCTGCAAATTCAACATCTTGAGAATTTGCATTATAGATTTTTGCCAGGGCTTTTTGTACTTCTTTTGTTGTAATGCCCTTTTTGGTTATATGAATGAATAAATGTTCTCCTTCACAGGAAGGTTGATATGCGGGGATTTCATTGACTATAAAATTTTCATAAGAGGTTTTTATCTTGCCTCCAATTCCTTCTAAGTCTTTGGTAATATAAGGCAACTCTGAATTCTTATAGTTCATTCTTTGTTTGTTCACTAGATTGATAGAAAAAGGTGTTGTGTCAACAGATGTATATTAACCCAGATAAGATTTAAGAATTTTATTTCTTGTTGTATGTTTCAGTTTTTTTATGGCTTTCTCTTTAATTTGTCTAACCCTTTCCCTTGTTAGACTGATTTTTTCACCAATTTCTTCCAGGGTATATGGATGTTTATTTCCGAGTCCATAGTAAAGCCGGATAATTTTACCCTCTCTTTCTGTCAGGGATGACAGTGCACGTTCAATTTCCCTGTAAAGTGACTCGTTTATCAGGTTTTCATCCGGTGGAGGATTTTCTTCGCTCTCAATGAGATCATACATATCATCCTGATCTTCTTCATTAACCGGGGCATCCATTGAAAGCGGCTTGTTGGAATTCCGGAGTGCTTCTTTTATTTCCTCGGGGGCAATCTCAAGGGTTTTGGATATTTCCTGTATTGAAGGTTCCCGCTCATGCCGTTGTTCCAGCTCGGCCAGGGCGCGATTAATTTTATTTATGGAACCAATTTTGTTTAAAGGCAATCTGACGATTCTTGCCTGTTCAGCAAGAGCTTGAAGGATCGATTGACGGATCCACCACACAGCATAGGAGATAAACTTAAACCCCCGTGTTTCATCAAAACGTCTGGCTGCTTTTATTAAACCTAAGTTTCCTTCGTTAATTAAATCAGGCAGGCTTAGTCCTTGATTTTGGTATTGTTTAGCAACAGATACTACAAACCGGAGATTGGAACGAATTAACTTTCCTAAAGCCTGCTCGTCTCCCTTTTTTATTTTTCTTGCTAATTCTACCTCCTGTTCAGCAGTTAATAAATCTTCTTTACTGATTTCATGCAGATACTTATCAACAGAAAGAGCTTCTCTGTTTGTGACCTGTTTAATGATTTTTAGTTGTCTCATCGAGTATATATTCTTGAGCTCGTAGTGTTACGAACATCAATAAAAAATAGTTATATTTATTGTGTGAAATTAATCATTTGCATGAATTTTTAAAAAAAAATATCTTTAATAATACAATTTTTTGAAATATTTTTAGTTTTATTTTGGTAATTACAATGAAATCTTTATTATTGCATCAGGATTTCCTTTTCGGTAAATCATTCTTTTTCCCCATTTCTTATAACAAATACAAAATATAATTTAACAATTATTAATCTTAGTTACCATTAATTAAATATTATGTACGACATTCTTGAATTAAACAAAAAGTTGGTTTCAGAATTAAGGCAGATTGCGAAAGATCTAGATGTAAAAAAAGCTGATTCCTTGAGAAAACAGGACTTAATCTACAGGATATTGGATCAGCAGGCAATCAACGCAAGCGGAGACCAAAAAAAAGAGAAGAAATCAACAAAAAAGTCTGCCAGACCCCGTAGACAGGACAATAACCAAAAAGAGAAACTTTCATCCGACACAAAAGAATCCTCACCGGATACCAATATTCAGGCAGACACCCAAACAAAAAACGTCAAAGCAGAAAAATCAACGAAATCATCTGCACAACTTACACAACCTGCACAACCCAGAAAATCAGAAGAAAGAGCTGTTACACAAAAACAAGCAGAACAGGTTCAAGAGAAGAAAAATTCATCTGGTCAGGCCAATCAACGTAAAAGAACGCAAGACAGAAGTCAGTATGAGTTTGAGGGGATTATATCCAATTCGGGCGTTTTAGAGATTATGCCTGATGGATATGGCTTTTTGCGTTCTGCTGAATATAATTATCTTAATAGTCCCGATGATATATATGTTTCGCAATCTCAGATAAAGTTGTTCGGTTTAAAAACAGGTGATACTGTTGAAGGAACTATCCGACCACCTAAAGAGGGCGAAAAATATTTTCCATTAATAAAGGTTCAAAGGATTAATGGTAGAGATCCTGATTTTATCCGCGATAGAGTGCCTTTTGATTACTTAACACCGCTTTTTCCTGAACAAAAGTTTTATTTGACTACCCATTCAGGTCAAGATAAATTGTCTTGCAGAATGGTTGATATGTTTGCACCAATTGGTAAAGGACAAAGAGGGTTAATTGTCGCGCAACCTAAAACCGGAAAGACTATACTTCTCAAGGATATTGCCAATGCAGTGGCTTATAATCATCCTGAAGTATATATGATAGTATTACTTATTGATGAGCGGCCGGAAGAGGTTACGGATATGGCCAGAAGCGTAAAAGGAGAAGTAATTTCATCTACATTTGATGAGCCTGCTGAAAGGCATGTTAAAGTTGCAAATATAGTTCTTGAGAAGGCTAAGAAAATGGTTGAATGCGGACACGATGTCGTAATTTTACTTGACTCTATAACACGTCTTGCAAGAGCTTTCAATACAATATCACCGGCCTCCGGTAAAATTCTTTCTGGTGGTGTGGATGCTAATGCTCTGCATAAACCGAAACGGTTTTTTGGAGCTGCAAGAAATATCGAAGAAGGAGGTTCATTAACCATCTTAGCAACAGCACTTACAGAAACAGGTTCTAAAATGGATGATGTAATATTTGAAGAGTTTAAAGGTACTGGAAATATGGAGCTTCAACTGGACAGAAAACTTTCTAACAAGAGAATTTTCCCATCTATTGATATTACAATGTCCAGTACCCGCCGAGAAGAGTTGTTACTTGATAAAGATGTATTGAACAAAGTATGGATCTTGAGGAATTACCTGACTGATATGACTTCTGTGGAGGCTATGGAATTCCTTCGTGACAAAATTGCTAAAACTGAAACAAATGAGGAGTTTTTGATTTCCATGAATAGTGAATAAATATGTTTTATAGCATTTTTTGAAATAAGTATGCAGGTTGATATCAACCTGCATTTTTTTTATTATCTACCTTTCCTGATATTATTTTTAATTTTTTGAATTAATCATGTGAACGTTGATTTTCGTCAACTTATGCATATAGAAGAAATTTTTGTTATATTTTTGTAGGATTACAATAGTTGTTCTACAAATTAAGGAGAAAAACATGGTACAAAAGAAGAAAATTATAACTTGTGATGGGAATTATGCAGCAGCACATGTTGCATATATGTTTAGTGAGGTGGCCGCCATTTATCCAATTACTCCTTCGTCCACAATGGCGGAGTATGTTGATGAATGGGCAGCTCACGGTAGAAAAAACATTTTTGGTGATGAAGTAACTGTCACCGAAATGCAATCCGAAGCCGGTGCTGCAGGCGCCGTTCATGGCTCTTTACAAGGCGGCTCGCTTACATCAACTTTTACGGCTTCTCAAGGATTATTACTGATGATTCCTAATATGTATAAAATTTCCGGTGAATTATTACCCGGAGTTTTTCATGTTAGCGCACGAAGTGTAGCAACACATGCTTTATCCATTTTTGGCGATCACAGTGATGTGATGGCTACTCGCCAAACGGGGTTCGCTTTGCTGGCTAGTGGTAGTATTCAGGAAATTATGGATATAGCTGCTGTCGCGCATTTAACTTCTATAAGGTCAAGAATCCCATTCGTTCACTTTTTCGATGGATTTCGCAATTCTCATGAAATACAAAAAGTAGAATATTTTGAGAATGATGATCTTAAGGATCTTATCGATTATGATGCGCTACAAAAATTTAGAGATAATGCTCTTAGCCCCGAACATCCTGTTACAAGAGGTACTGCGCAGAATCCTGATATCTTCTTCCAGGCACGGGAGGCTAGCAATAAATTTTATCAACCCATTCCTGATATGGTAGAAGAATATATGCAGGAAATTACAAAACTTACAGGAAGAGAGTATCACCCATTCACATATCATGGAGCTGACGACGCCGAAAATATTATAATAGCTATGGGTTCTGTTACTGAAACTGTTAGAGAGGTTGTAGACAAGCTTAATAATCAGGGAGAAAAGGTTGGAGCAATTGCAGTTCATCTTTACAGACCATTCTCTGAAAAATATTTCCTTAAAGTATTGCCGGATTCTGTTAAGCGAATAGCCGTATTGGACAGAACTAAAGAACCCGGAGCAATGGGAGAACCTCTTTATCTTGATGTTAAAAATTTATTCTATAGAAAAGAAAATGCTCCTATCATCGTTGGTGGAAAATATGGCCTGAGCTCAAAAGACACAAAACCAGAGGATATTCTGGCTGTCTTTGAGAATCTCAAACAAAAGGAGCCAAAGGATCAATTTACAATCAGCATCGTAGATGATGTTACTTATACTTCATTGCCCGTTCAACCTCCAATGAGTGTTGTTCCGGAAGGTACATTTGAAGGAAAATTCTATGGTATTGGTGGTGATGGTACTGTTGGTGCCAATAAGAATTCTATTAAAATAATTGGTGAGAGTACTGAGAAATTTGCTCAGGGGTATTTCTCTTATGACTCGAAAAAGTCAGGAGGTTTTACTGTTTCACACCTTCGATTTGGAGATTACCCAATACGTTCTTCATATCTTGTAGGAACACCTGATTTCGTTGCTTGCCATGTTCCTGCTTATCTTCAGAAATATGACATGTTGAATGGAATTAAAAAAGGTGGGGTATTCTTGCTGAACAGTATTTGGGATAAAGAGGAAACAAAAGAAAAACTGCCTGATAAATTCAAGAAGCAACTTGCGGAGAAAAATATAAACTTTTATATTATCAATGCTACTAAAATTGCTGAAGATGTAGGATTAGCCGGTCGAACAAATACAATTATGCAATCGGCATTCTTTAAAGTCGCAAATGTCATTCCTTATGACAAGGCGGTTAAAGAGATGAAGGATGCAATTGTTAAGACTTTCGGCAAAAAAGGAGAGGATATTGTTAATATGAACCATAAAGCGGTAGATCGTGGTGCTGAAGTAGAAAAAATTGATATTCCTGAAGAATGGAAGAATATTAAATTAGCAAGCGAGCAGGAAGAAGATGCTCGAGATCTGCCTGAATTCATCAAAAAAGTTGCTAACCCAATCAATCTCCAAAAAGGTGATGATTTACCGGTTAGTGCTTTTGTTGGAAGAGAAGATGGTACATTCCCTGCAGGAACAACCAAATATGAGAAACGAGGTATTGCTGTTCATGTTCCTGAATGGATCCCTGAAAATTGTATTCAGTGTAATCAATGCGCATATGTATGTCCTCATGCAGTTATTCGTCCATTCTTATTGACAGACGAAGAACTTGAAAATGCACCAAAAGATACGGCTACCATAAAAGGTAAAGGTGGAATAAAAGAGTATCATTTCAGAATTCAGATTAGCCCCCTTGATTGTACAGGTTGTAGTAATTGTGTTGATGTATGCCCTGCTCCAAATAATGCTCTTGAGATGAAATCATTGGAGTCTCAAATGGAACAGGTTGAAAAGTGGAATTATATGGAAGAAAAAGTGGGTTATAAAGAGACTGTTGTGCCTAAGGAGAAAACACTAAAGAACAGTCAGTTTGCTGAACCGTTATTTGAATTTCATGGTGCTTGTCCGGGCTGTGGTGAAACACCTTATATAAAGGTTATAACCCAGTTATTCGGTGATCGAATGATGATTGCCAATGCTACGGGATGTTCTTCAATTTACGGTGGTTCTGCACCTTCAACACCATACAAGGCAGGGAAAGACGGAAGGGGTCCTGCCTGGGCTAACTCCTTATTTGAGGACAACGCCGAATATGGATATGGTATGGCATTGGGTGTTAACAAGCTTAGAAACAGAATTGCCCAAAAAATGAGCATGCTTCTTGATGATAGTGTTTCTTCAGATACAAAAGCTGTTCTTAAAGAGTGGATTGATAATAAAGAAAAAGCAGAAAATTCCAAAGAAATCGCGGATAAAGTTGTTGAAGCACTGAAAAATGAAAATAATCAATTGGCTAAGGATATCCTTCAACTAAAAGATTATCTCATTAAGAAATCTGTTTGGATAATAGGTGGAGACGGTTGGGCTTATGATATCGGATATGGCGGACTTGATCATGTAATTGCATCTGGTGAAGATGTTAATCTGCTGGTCCTTGATACCGAAGTATATTCCAATACAGGTGGACAGGCTTCCAAGGCAACTCCTGCGGGTGCCGTGGCAAAATTTGCTGCGTCAGGTATGAAAATCCGTAAAAAAGATCTTGGAATGATGGCTATAAATTATGGCAATGTTTACGTTGCTCAGGTAGCTATGGGAGCTAGCCAAAACCAGTTCTTTAAAGCCATCAAAGAAGCTGAGGCATATCCCGGCCCGTCTGTAATTATAGCTTATTCTCCATGTATTAATCACGGTATTAAAGGTGGAATGGGTAAAGCCCAGGCTGAAATGAAAAAGGCTGTTATTGCAGGATTCTGGCACAATTACAGGTATAATCCTGAATTAGAAAAAGAGGGCAAAAATCCATTCCTTCTTGATTCAAAAGAACCGGATTGGAGTAAGTTCCAGGATTTCCTTAAGGGTGAGGTTCGTTATACTTCACTTAAGAAATCATTCCCACAGGAAGCGGAAACGCTGTTTAAACAAGTAGAGGAAGATTCAAAATGGAGATATAATAAGTATAAAAAATTAGCAGACTCCAAATAAGTAATATTAACTTACTAAAAATTAGGAAGCAGGTCTTTTTGGCCTGCTTCTTTTTTTGGTATATTTACTATTTAAATTAATAAAAAGTTTATGCTGGATTTTAAATTCATTTTTCTCCAATTCATTTTTTCTCTCTTTTTTATTTCTTTTGCAACCCCGCAGGAGCCATTATATGAGCACTATAATATTGAGGATGGCTTACCTTCTGATGAGGTATATTACGTGTTTCAAGATTCAAATGATTATATATGGTTTGCTACAGAATATGGTGTAAGCAGGTTTGATGGGAAGCAATTTGAAAATTTTAATCTCAATGATGGTTTAATTGATAATACTATTTTTGATATTTATGAAGACTATAAAGGCAGGATCTGGTTCATTTCTTTTTCTCTGAAATTATGTTATTACTTCGAGGGAGAAATCCATTCCTATAAGTATAATGATAAATTAATCAATAGTTTTTACAGGAATCGCCTGCAAAACAAATCAGCATTTCATGTTGACCAAAATGATAATATCTATTATGGAATCCGCAATTATGGCATTTTAAAAATAGATAGTGTGGGTAATATTAGCCAGTTAAATGATGCTGGGGATAATTCGATGGACATTTTTCAAATTGAAGATGAATATTTGACTGCTCATGGAGGGGGGGAATTTTCCCAAATTAAAATACATACCACAGATAGTGTTTGCACAATACCTTATACCAATCAAAATATCACTGGAAGTAATCAAAATAATGTTTTTATCAAGGAATTGGATGAGGGGTTTATATTATCTCATGAATATAAATTATTTAAATTCAATAAAGATGAACTCATTGAAATAAAAGAGTTAGGAGAGGAAGTTATCTGGCTCTCTCAGGATGATCCCGGGGAATTATGGGTGGGAACTAACTCAGGTGTGCATGTGTTAGATCCTGATAATATGGAGATTACAGCAACTTATTTGAAGAATAAAGCTATATCTTCCGTGCTAAAAGATCATGAAGGTGGGCATTGGTTTACAAGTCTCAGTAATGGTGTGTTCTATACACCCAATATTAATATGCTCCATATAAATGGGGAGAGAGGACTCCATTCCGATAGAGTTGAAGCTATTACAATAGATTCATCTGAGCACATTTGGCTGGGGTATAATTATCCGTATATTAGTCGCTATAGCGACGGTAATGTTGAGAATATTCATTTCTCAGGTGTCGAAAAAACTGGTTTGCATAAACTTAAATACGATCCGTATAATGATAGGTTGCTAATGGCCATGCATGAAGGTCTTTTTGCTTATGACTTAGAAACTGGTACTTCCAGGCAAGTAATGAACCGTTCTCCATTGGATTTCCTTATTCTTGGGACGGATACTTTGTGGTGTGGATTCTCCGAGAGTTTTGATAAATATATTCGAGGTGAACCTGTATACAGTGCTTGTAGTCAGGATTCTTTTTGTATGCGAATAACCAGTATTTACTATGATTCGGATAGTGTATTGTATTTAGGTGGGATAGATGGCTTGTGGAAATATGAAAAGGGGGATTATAATCATATGGGTAAACGTTACCCTGATTTATACGTAAGGATAACTGATATTAACCGATTTAAGAATTATATCGTGCTATCCACAAGAGGTGAAGGTCTGATTTTTATGTCGGATACAGATTATTTTAAACTCACTCAGGATAACGGATTAGTAAGCAATTCAATCAGAAATCTTGAAATTGAAGACTCGGTTTTATGGGCTGCTACGAATAATGGAGTTTCAAAAATACTCATTACCGACGTGGAGGAGAATAAATTTGACATAGTAAATTTAACCACATTAAGCGGTTTGCCATATTCTCAGGTTAATGATATAGAAATAAATGACAGTTTGGTATATGTAGCTACTCCAAGAGGCCTGACTTTTTTTTCAAAGCAAAGTTTCAAAGAAAATCCAACACCGCCTAAAATTTATATTAATTTGGTCTCTGTGAAAGGAGTGGACACAATTGTTGAACGACGTTATGATTTAAAATATAATGAGAATTATATTTCAGTAGATTTTATAAGCTTTTCATACAGAAGTAGGGGTAATGTTAGATATAAATACAGATTAAAGGGTTTAGATACCAGTTGGAGTTATTCAACCAAAAACTCTATAACATATCCTTCCTTGTCACCTGGTTTATATACATTCGAAGTTAAAGCGCAAACCGAAGATGGGATATGGAGTGAAAAGCCTGCAATTGTTGTGTTTCAAATTCAAAGGCCTTTCTGGAGATCTTGGTGGTTCCTTGTCTTGGGTGTGCTGTTTATAACAGGAATTGGTTTTGGTATATTCTATTACAGGGTGAAGATGATGAGAAAACGAAATTCTCTGATGAATGATATTAATGAATATAAACAAAAGATTTTGAGACAACAGATGAATCCCCATTTTATTTTTAATACGCTAAATTCGATTCAATATTTTCTGCTCGATGAAGATACAACTTCTTCCTTGACTTATCTGACGAAGTTTGCCAAGTTAATGAGAATTGTACTGGATAATTCTCAACATACTTTTGTCCCTATTGAAGATGAAATTAGAGGGTTGGATTTGTATATGGAGCTCGAAGCCTTAAGATTCGAAGAATCTTTTAATTATGAAATTAAAATTGACGATTCATTAAATACCTACGAATATAAAGTTCCCGCTTTACTATTACAGCCATATGTTGAAAATTCAATTCGCCACGGATTGCTTCATAAGAAAGATAAAGGATTTATTAAAATAGAAATAAAGCTAAGTAACAATTTTTTGTTTTGTATAATTGAAGATAACGGCATTGGCAGAAAACGTGCTGAAGAAATAAAAATGAGCAAAGGGCCCTTGAAAAAATCCCTTGGTTCTAAAATAACAGAAGACAGAATTAAGGTATTGAATTCTCTGTATAGTGATGAAATTAAAATCAATTATGTGGACCTTTATGACGAAACAGGCACTCCAAGAGGCACAAGAGTTGAAATAAGTCTCCCGTTCATATATTAGTCCATGATTATAGTGAACGATTTTTTTTGTATCTTGTTCTATTATGTGTAATAGTGTAATTTTAAATTTTTTTTATTATGGCGGATTTAACCACAAAATACCTGGGACTTCAGTTAAAGAATCCCATAATCGTTGGCGCATCTGATCTTTCAGAAGAAATAAGTAACCTCCGCGAGATGGAGGAAGTAGGTGCTGCTGCAGTTGTTTATAAATCATTATTTGAAGAACAGATACAACTAGAGCGTGCCCAATTGGATGAAGAACTAACCGAATTTGATGACAGGCATCCAGAGATGATTTCTACTCATCCGAACATTCAACATGCCGGAGCAGAAGAACATCTTCTTGAACTTCGGAAGGCAAAAGCAACTCTTGGGATTCCTGTTATTGCCAGTTTGAATGCAGTTTATAGCAATACATGGATTGATTATGCAAAAAAAATAGAAGATACAGGAGTGGATGCCCTGGAACTGAATTTTTTCCATATTCCCTTTGCTATTGACGAAGAGGGTGTCGCTATCGAAGAAGAACAAGTCTCAATCCTAAAAGATATCAGAAAGCAAATTTCTATTCCTGTAAGTGTAAAGATTAGTCCATTTTATTCTAATATCTTGAATATGGTTCAAAATATGGACGAAGAGGGTGTTGATGGCTTTGTTTTATTTAACAGGCTATTTGAACCAGAAATTAATATTTACAAGGAGGAGCATCTATTTCCGTTTAATTTATCGGAGAAAGGAGACCACAAAATTTCATTGCGGTATTCAGGATTGCTCTATGACAATATTAATGCAGCAATATGTGCCAATACGGGCATTTTTTCCGGAGAAGATGTCCTTAAGATGATTTTGGCGGGCGCTGATTGTGTTCAGATAGTCAGTACATTATACAAAAATAGCATCAGTCACATTCCTAAGATGTTGGAAGAAATAGAAAAGTGGATGGATAACAGTTCTTATGCTTCTATAAAAGAATTTCAGGGGAAATTATCCAGGAAGAATGTTTCTAATCCATTTGTATATAAGAGAGCTCAATATGTAGATATACTTATGAATCCTGAGGAGATTATTAAAAAATATAAATATTAAAATTTGATAAGGTATAAAAAAGTTGCTGAAAATCAGGTTTTCCGATAGTTGCCAAATAACGGGCAGCGACTGATTTTCAGCAAAACAGCTTTAAAAGTTTTTGTTCAGCTTCTTTTTATTTAAGTCTTAATATTAATTCATTTGTCCTTACTATATCCCCTTGATTGATAAATATGTCTTCAACCTCTCCCTCATAGCCTGAGGTAATTTCCTCCAGTGTATTATTTGATTCTATATAACAGATTCGTTCTCCTTTTTTGATTTTTGTTCCAACTTCTATTGTTTTTTCTTCAATGAAGTAATTAAGGTTGAAATATACCCTACCGATTGTTGGTGCAATAATGTCTTTGTCTGAAGAACTTTTTGTTTGTTTACCAGAAGGCTCTTTTTTCTCTGATTTTAATTTTTCAATTTCTTCTTGGAACCTTTCTTTTGCTACACCTGCTTTATAATCACGGTATTGCCTTTCATGCATTGCAAACTCAAATAATTCTTCATTATCCTGACCAAGATCCCATCCTTTTTCTTTCATCTCCTCTTTATATTTATCAAGGGCATCAGGATAATTATCCTGGGGGACGCCTTCATAGAATTCTTTACCTTGTTGTTTTGCTAGTTCGACTATCTGCGGGTCAAGTTTTCCTGGTAATTTACCTGATTTGCCAAGAATCATATCCCATGCATTATTGTCAATCATTTGGAATTTTGATTTTCCTTGTATCTCTGCCATTACATTAAGCAGGGCGATATTTTTTACATATTGGCTGAAAGGCGTTACAAGTGGAGGATTGCCCAATTTTGGCCATATATCTACAACTTCGTCGAAAAGCTTTGTGAGTAATTCATCTTCATTTAGTGGTTGTTTGCCATTAGCTTCTAAAGTTTGATTTAGGCCATCCTGCACATTTTTTAAATCCGCCATCATACTTCCCATCATACCTCCCGGCAGACCTGCTTTTACCAACAAGGATGACATGTATCTATTCCGTGGATTAATAAAGTAACCGAGGAAATCATTGATAAATTCCTTGTTGAGAGCTCTTACCTTCATATATGCATCCATGTTGATTTCAGGTACTTTAAATCCAGCATCTTTGAGCATTGCTTGTATTGTGATTACATCAGCATGCACCATGCCCCATGATAGTGGTTCCATAGCCACATCGATATAATCGGCTCCTCCTTTTGCAGCTTCCAGCGTTGAAGCAACAGAGAAACCCGGTCCCGAGTGCCCATGATATTGAACAACAATGTCGGGATATTTTTCCTTAATCATTCGTACCAGATTTCCTAAATTAACCGGACGCCCAACTCCTGCCATGTCTTTTAGGCATATCTCATCTGCTCCGTATTCCACAGCTTTGTCAACTACACCTAAATAATATTCATTGGTGTGAATCTTAGAGTGTGTGATGCTTAAGGCTACCTGAGATATCATATCAGCTTCCTTGGCGTATTTGATGGACAATTCCAGATTCCTGTGATCATTTAGTCCACAAAAAGATCTGGCTATATCGACTCCCTGAGCTTTTTTTACATGAAACATTAATCTTCTTATATCTGCCGGAACAGGGAACATTCTTATTCCATTGAGGGCTCTTTCCAGCATGTGTGTTTGAATACCCGCCTCATTGAACGGTTTTGTCCACTCTCTTACTGCTTTATTGGGATTCTCACCGTAAAGAAGATTTACCTGTTCAAAAGCTCCACCATTCGTTTCAATGCGGGAAAAACATCCCATATTAATAATCTCAGGAGCTATTTTCTTTAATTGATCAACCCGTGGAACGTATTTTCCGCTGGATTGCCACATGTCTCTGTACACCAGACTAAATTTTATTTCTCTTTGCATAGATTTGTTAATCTTTATTTGGCATTTATAAATCTTTATGACGAAAAAATCATATAAAAGTTTTATGACGGAAGATGTTTTTATAACATATTATTTTTTTGATTCCGTAAATATGATTAATTCATATGTCTGGAAGCAATGATTTTTATCATTGAATTAAAACTTTATATAATTTAATCTATATTTTTTATAATAAGTTATTTAAAGTTAGTTTATTAAAAGAATAAAAAATACATAATTTTGCAACAATTTTTAAAAAAAAACGTTTAATTAAATAACATTTTTATCCCGAAAATCTGTGATATTTTAAAGGGTTTTAGTTTTTTCATTTAGTTTTAGGGTTAGTAAATGGGTATCAAGAAAGTCAGAAGCATTTTGTTTCTGACTTTTTTGTTTTTTTATCAGGTGAATAATTTTTTTCATGGTTAAAATCTATATGTAATTC
Organism: Bacteroidales bacterium; assembly: GCA_041686375.1. GTDB lineage: Bacteria > Bacteroidota > Bacteroidia > Bacteroidales > UBA12077 > JAGXLC01. The sequence goes on along the minus strand of JAWLEB010000010.1, from coordinate 62,338 downwards.
CTACGCTTATTACTTCTTTGAACTGTATCTTTTTTGTCGTACCCACTTGTGTTTCTTCTCCATCAATAATTTCATAAACGGGGAAATCAATGTCATCCTCATATACGAGGTGACTATTTACAGAAGCTTTAATGTAGTCAGTAATCTGCATATTAACTATTACTTCCCAGTCTATATCTATGTTTTGTGGTTTATTTAAATAATTTGTGAAGAGCTTTACTTTATTCTCGATATGAATATCTTCATGAACATTAAATTCATATATAGATTTCACATATGCACCCAACTCTTTTTTGACTTTCTCGTCTTTACTGATACCAAATTTTGTTTGATCAAACCTTGATGTATCCCGCATCATTGAATATTTTGATGATATTGGCGAGAGTAATATCGTCAGATCATTTGATGGTTTATAGTCCATACCAACCGAAAAAACCAAATATGCTGGTGATAATAATCCTGATACGGCTACAGAGTCATTCGGATAATCGTATCCCCGAAATAATTGGGTAGTGAAGTTGACAAGAGCACTATAATACCAGTCTTTACTTGCATTATTGCCAAATTTTGAATTGATTTCAAAAACATCTTCGTTTTTTCTTAATCCTCTTTCTCCACTTTGCAATATTCCTGCTTTATATTCTATATCATTATCCCAGGCTGTTTCCCCTTTTTTATAGCCAACATTAAATTTTATATGCAACAATGAACTTAATGTGCTTTCTCCACCTTTTACCCAATTTTTGACGTAACCCTGATTGAAGTCTAGATTAGCCGTTCCACCAGTCCTCCACTGAGGGAATACCATATCAATGGGTTTGTGTTTCTTTAGTTTTTCTAAATCTATTATAATGGGTAAATCTTCTTCTCTTCGTTTTCTAAATCCGTTTTTTTCAATTACCGTATTTTCATCAAACTGTAATTTAATTGCATTTTTATTTAAAGGGGTTACCCACAATCCTGCCGGATTATCAAGATCATCGTATAATACCAGGCGTGAGGAATCTTTTTTTTCTTCTTTGGAAAGCCAAAGAGGGACGGTATCATTGTTTTTTGTAATAATATAAAACTCTACTGAATCTTCTTCTGCATACTCTAACATGTAGTTGAGATAATTAATCAGGGAATCGGTTTGTTCAATGTTTGTGGTATCTGAAAATTCTTCTTTAAGCGTATCTTTTTGTAGCCATTCATTCAAATAGTTAATGGATGAATCTATTGGCTGGCTTTTAAGGAAATGGATGAGCTTGTCAATATGTGTTTGCAGCGTGTCATCTATTATTCTTAGTGTATCTTTCTGTGTATATTTGTTCATGTAGTAAAAAGCAGAATCTAGTTTAGTAACTAGTTTTTCTTTTTCATCTTGCATGATAAGGCTGTCTTTTTCAGCCATTTTGACAGTGTCCTGCTCCGTGGCAACAGTATCTTTGCGATCCTGTTCGGCGGTTTGGTCTTTTTGCTTTTCAAGTATTGTATCTTTCGCAGTTGCTGTATCCTGAAAAGGTAGATAAATAGTAACTCCGGAGAATTTTATCTGTTCCTGAAATGTATCCGGGATGGATATTCTCGAGGTATCAGGAATCGAATCGTTATTTGATCCTTCATTAATAGTGGTGTCAATTACCGTAGGGGCTTGAGTGTTAATGTTTTCTCTGCTGACAGGATTTAGTAACAATAGGGCGGCACATAGTAAATTGGGATGCAAAATAAAGATTATAAGGGAAATATGTGTTTGTATGCTCATGGTTTAGTACAAAATTTTTGGGCGTAATTTATTTCTTTTTTGATTAAAATAATAATTTTGTAAAAAATTTCAGAAGATGGCCGAAGCATTCATAAAGGAATATAAACCGCGATACCGTTACCTTAACATCAAAAGACGGGATAAGTACTCCTTACTTATATTGACCGCTGCTATATAGTTACGTTTAAATTTTACTGGATTTTGACCTGACATTAACAGCGCTTACCTTCAACAATTAATGATTTTTAGTTATTGATGTAAAATTAATAAAATATATTAGTTATGGAATTACCATTTGCTGAATCATACAAAATTAAAATGGTTGAAGCCATTGAAAAAAGTACCCAGACTGAGAGAGAAAAATGGATTAAGGAAGCCCGTTATAATTTATTCAATCTGAAAAGTGAACAAGTATTTATTGATTTATTAACCGATTCCGGCACGGGAGCAATGAGTGATAAACAATGGGCTGGATTAATGACTGGTGATGAGAGTTATGCCGGTGCTTCTTCTTATTATAAATTAAAAAATACCATTAAAGATATTTTCGGGTTTAATTATTTTTTACCAACGCATCAGGGCAGAGCTGCTGAGAATGTTTTGTTTTCCGTTTTGGTGAAAGAAGGGAATATTATTCCCGGAAACTCTCATTTTGATACCACAAAAGGACATATTGAGTTTAGAAAGGCGACTGCTGTTGACTGCACTATTGATGAAGCTTTTGACACACAAATTGAACATCCGTTCAAAGGCAATATTGATATCAATAAACTGGATAAAGTACTGGAAGAAAATTCCAGTGAAAACATTCCTTTTGTGGTTTTGACACTAACCTGTAATTCTTCAGGGGGCCAGCCTGTTTCAATGCAAAACCTGAAAGAAGTTAAGCAGTTGGCTGATAAGCACAATGTAAAGGTGCTTTTCGATTCAGCCCGTTTTGCTGAAAATGCTTATTTCATAAAGACCAGGGAGGCGGGTTATGAAAATAAATCTATTAGGGAAATCGTGAGAGAGATGTTTCAATTTGCTGATTTCATGACTATGAGCAGCAAAAAGGATGCGATTGTAAATATGGGTGGTTTTATTGCTTGTAAAGAAGAAGAAATATTTAAACAGGCAAGTGTTTACAATATTATGTTTGAAGGGTTTATCACTTATGGAGGAATGTCCGGGCGTGATATGAATGCATTATCCATCGGATTGTATGAAGGAACAGAATTTGATTATCTGGAAACAAGAATTCAACAAGTAGCTTATCTCGGCCAAAAGTTGGCTGATTTTAATATTCCTGTCCAACATCCTTTTGGCGGGCATGCAATTTTTGTAGATGCCAATGCTTTTTTGCCAGATTTACCTAAAGAACAGTTGAGAGCCCAAACCCTCGCAGTAGAACTTTATATTGAATCTGGAGTCCGCGGCGTAGAAATAGGAACTTTATTGGCAGACAGAGATCCTGTTACAAGGAAAAACCGATACCCTGAACTTGAATTGGTTAGACTGACAATTCCACGAAGAGTATATACAAATAATCATATGGATGTGGTTGCGGCGGGTTTAAAGAATGTATTTGACAGAAGGGACTCAATTACGAAGGGACTTAAGGTTGTTAATGAAGCTCCTATTATGAGGCATTTTACTGTCGAAATGGAAAGGGTCTAATGGGGTTACAAATTTCAACTATCCGCCATTAGTTTTATTTATTAGTTGTTTCCTTGTCCAACAGTATTATGTTGAAACAAAACTTGTTTATTTTTTATGAATAATGAGATTAAGACAAGGGGACACCATACTTTTCGAAAAGTGTACAACAGATAGTATGAATTGAACATTATAAGTGTTTATGTAGTACTGTCTGTTGTATATTTGTTGTTTATTTTTCAGAATAAAGGTAACCAACTAAGTCATAATGAAGGACCTGACAAGTGGAAAAGAAAGAGGACTGATTCTACGTTTTGCCCTGCCAATGCTTTTGGGGAATGTATTTCATCAGCTATATAACATAGTGGATAGTGTGGTAGTTGGTAATTTTATTGGAAAAGAGGCTTTGGCAGCAGTTGGAGCTTCTTTTCCGGTAATCTTTGTGTTTTTTGCATTGGTTATTGGAATAGCTTCCGGAAGTACGGTAGTTATAGCCCAATATTTTGGGGCAGGTGAAATGGATAAAGTGAAAAGAACCATTGACACCCTATTTATTTTTTTATTTTTTGGAGCAATTGTAGTAGGCTCAATGGGTATCTTATTCAGCAGGGAAATATTTTTGTTATTAAGACTTCCGGAGGAAGTGATTCCACTTGCACAGGTTTACCTTAAAATATTTTTTGGAGGGGTTTTTGTCTTTTTTGGTTTTTTTGGAATAAGCGCTTCTTTGCGTGGATTAGGAGATTCAAAAACCCCCCTCTACTTTTTAATTATTTCAACTGTGTTGAATATTTCACTTGATCTATTATTTGTAATTGTATTTGAATGGGGTATACAAGGGGTTGCCTTTGCTTCAATATTCGCACAGGGAGGAGCGTTTATTATGGCTGTAATTTATCTGAACCGAACACATAATGTTATCCGTTTTTCATTAAAAAATCTTTATTTTGATAAAGATTTGTTTCGTAAAAGTATGCGTATCGGGCTTCCTACTGGTATCCAACAAACAGTTGTGGCTGTGGGAATGACGGCCCTGATTGGGATCGTAAATCAATTTGGAACAAGTGTTATTGCCGCTTATTCTGTTGCAGCACGGGTGAATTCCCTTGCAACTTTGCCGGCAATGAATTTTGCCACAGCACTTTCGACTTTCGTGGGTCAAAATCTCGGAGCGAACAAAGAGGAAAGAGTGAAAAAGGGATATATTGAAACGCTGAAGATGTCGTCAGTAATTTCATTGCTCGTTACTGTTGTCGTTTTACTCTTTGGAACTTTCATAATGGGACTGTTCACGCAGGATAGTTCAGTGATTGAAGTTGGCGTGGAATATCTGACAATTGTGGGATCGTTCTACCTTGTTTTTTCTATGATGTTTGTTACTTCAGGGGTGTTGAGGGGAGCTGGAGCTACAGTTGTGCCAATGATTACAACCATATTTTCGCTCTGGGGCATTCGTATTCCGGGAGCCTATTTGCTTTCAGAGAGACTTGGAGCTGTGGGTATTTGGTGGTCTATACCTATTGGCTGGGTGCTGGGCTTCCTTATGGCCTATGCTTATTATCTTACGGGAAACTGGAAGAAGAAGGTTGTCGTAAAAAAGAAAAAACATTTTTGAAACTTATTGGGAATAATTCAGGATTAATTCTATTATTGTACCTTTGCAGAAATAAAATTAATAATTACTTGTATGTTACTTTCGATGACCGGATATGGAAAAGCAGATGCAGAATATGCTGATAAAACTATATCTGTTGAAATAAAAGCTCTTAACAGCAAATATTGTGATATAAGTATGAAGTTACCTTCTTATCTCAGGGAAAAAGAGCTGGAGTTAAGGAAAAAAATCAGCCAGGAATTACAGCGTGGTAAGATAAATTGTGTGATTGAGCCACAGTATAAGGCAGAGGAAAATGCTGCGGACATAAATAAAACAGTAGTAAGAAACTATATGCATCAGATTAGTGAGCTTAGCGAAGAAATGAATATACCGCTCAGTGGAGATTTGCTCCGTACAGCTCTCCAAATGCCCGAAGCTTTTACAAGGGAGGAAGAGGAATTAACTGATGAAGAATGGCAAAAGGTTATCCAGGTTATGGATAAGGCATTGTCAAAATTATCGGACTTTCGGCAACAGGAAGGGAGAGCTATTGAAAAAGATTTTAAAGAACGAATAGCTATCTTATCTTCTTATATAGAGAAAATTGAAAAACTTGATAATGGACGTTTTGATCGAGTTAAAGAGCGTTTGCACAATCGTTTTAATGAAATAAAACATGATTATGAAATTGATCAGAAAAGATTTGAAGAGGAATTGGTATATTACCTGGAGAAGTTTGATATCGCAGAAGAGAAGGTGAGACTTAAAAATCATTTTGATTATTTCATGGAAATTATGGACGAACACAATTCAGAAGGTAAGAAACTGAATTTTGTTGCGCAGGAAATTGGCAGAGAAATTAATACCATAGGGTCCAAAGCGAATGATGCCGGAATACAAAAAATTGTTGTGAAAATGAAGGATGAGCTGGAAAAAATTAAAGAACAATTAATGAATGTGTTGTAGAATTTTTTATGTTAAGTTTATTGGACTGTGTTCAATTTTTTAAGAATGGAGAATAAAACATAAATTCTGTGGGGAAATATTGCAAATTTATTATTGCCAATGAATCAAGCTTGAAGGATATGGCTAATAAAAAATATTAACAATATTCTAATGAAAGGTAAACTCATAATATTTTCTGCCCCTTCAGGGGCTGGTAAAACTACTATTGTAAGAAGTTTATTACAAAGAAATTTGAATCTTGAATTTTCAATTTCAGCCTGCAGCAGGGAAAAACGAAATTCAGAAATCAATGGCATAGATTATTATTTTTTTACAGTAGAAGAGTTTAAAAAGAAAATTCGAAATAATGAATTTGTTGAATGGGAGGAAGTTTACCCTAATCATTTTTATGGCACTTTAAAAAGTGAAGTAGAACGGATTCGTAATAAAGGCAGTAATCTTATCTTTGATGTAGATGTATTCGGAGGATTAAATTTAAAGAAGATCTATGGAAAAGAGGCATTGGCGATATTTATAATGCCTCCATCATTAGATGAACTTGAGCAGAGATTAATTAATCGTTCTTCAGAAGAATCAGAGAAAATTAAAATTCGTATTTATAAGGCTGAATCAGAAATTCAATATGCTTCGCATTTTGATAAAATTATATATAACTTTGATGTGAATCAATCCGTGAATGAAGCTGAAAACGCCATTCTTGAATTTTTGAATTCATCTCAAAGTTAAATTCTACAGATGTACTTAAAGCTGATTAAAAAATAAAAGTATGAAGGTTGGTTTGTTCTTTGGATCATTTAACCCCGTACATATCGGACATTTGGCTATTGCTAACTACTTTTCTGAGTTTTCTGATCTTCAGCAAATTTGGCTAATTATCTCTCCTCAAAATCCTTTTAAAGACGAGGATAAGTTAATATCAGAACATGACCGTTACCAGATGGTAAAATTGGCACTGAAAAGTAATGACCGCATAATTCCTTCTAAAGTGGAGTTTGACCTACCAAAGCCTTCATACACTGTTTCTACTTTCAATTATCTGAGTGAGAAATATCCCCGAAAAGAGTTTGTGATGATAATGGGCTCGGATAACCTGAGAAATTTGCATAGATGGAAGGATTATGAAGATTTGATAAATCAATATGAATTGTTTGTATATCCAAGAATAGATACATCTCCTGAGGAATTCAGAAAAAAATATCCAATGAAATTTTTTAATGCTCCTAGAATCGAAATATCTTCCAGTTTTATAAGAGAGTCAATTAAAAAGGGTAAGAATGTGAGATATTTTTTGCCATATAATGTATATGATTATATTCAAAAAAGACATTTATATAAAGAGTAGATGTTTACTTTAAACTTAATACTATAATTTGTTATGGGATTATTACTTCTGTATTTATTTATTGCTCTGTTTTTCTCATTTTTATGTTCTTTGCTTGAAGCTGCATTGTTGAGCATTACTCCTTCATTTGTTGCAGCTAAAATCAACGAGAAAAAAAAGTACGGAAAAACTTTAAAAAAATTCAAAGAGGAAATAGATACTCCATTAGCAGCTATTCTTACACTTAATACTTTCGCTCATACTATAGGAGCTGCTGGCGCTGGAGCTCAGGCACAAGCGATATGGGGCAATGAATATTTATCTGTTATCTCGGGGGTGTTAACACTTTTGATATTAATTTTTTCTGAAATTATTCCGAAGACTATAGGGGCTAACTTTTGGAAAGGATTAGCTCCTTTTACAGCAACTACATTGAAAATCTTAATATATTCTCCATTATTTCCATTTGTTATATTAAGTAAATACGTTACAAGGATTTTAAATAAGAAAAAAACTGGAACAGTTCTCAGTAGATCTGAGTTTCAGGCAATGACAGAAATTGGAATTAAGGAAGGAATTTTTCAGGAAGAAGAATCAAAAATTTTATTGAACTTGATGAAATTTAATAATATTGTTGTTAAAAGCATCATGACACCCAGAACCGTGGTGGTTGCATCACCACAGGAGCTTACTATAAAACAGTTTTTTGAGCAGCATGAGAAAATTCGTGTTTCAAGGATTCCAATCTATTATACTGATATTGATGGTATTACCGGTTATGTCCTTAAAGATGACCTTATGGAGAATATGATAGAGAAGAAATGGAACAAGAAATTGAGAAGTCTAAGTAGAGATTTAATGGTGGTAAATGAGAAAATGCCAATTGTAAAACTGTTTTACAGGTTGATTGAAGAAAAAGAACATATCGCTATGGTGGTTGGTGAATATGGAGAAATGGTAGGAATTGTCACAATGGAGGATGTTATAGAAACATTGTTAGGGACGGAAATAGTGGATGAACTGGATAATGTTGAAGACATGCAAAAACAAGCTATGAAAATATGGGAAAGAAGGGCAAAAAGGCTTGGCTTAATAGACTGAAAATGTGTTTTGAAATAGATGTAAAATTCGTGTGGATAGCAGTTTGTTTTATTATAATTCTTTGAAGATTTGTTGCTCCTTTTGCAAGAAACCGGTTAAAATATCATACTTTTCCATGTTTTATATGATTTGTTCTGTATATTTGTTTGGTTAAAATTTATACAAAAACGAATACAATGGAAGTTACACTTGATACTGCAAAGGAACTGGGTTTGCTACAGGAAGAATATGAAAAAATCAAAGCAATTCTGGGTAGAAATCCTAACTTTACTGAGTTGAGCATTTTTTCAGTAATGTGGTCGGAGCATGCTTCATATAAGAATTCAATAAAATGGATTAAAACTTTGCCCAGAGAAGGTGACCAATTGATGGCTGAAGCGGGAGAAGAAAATGCAGGGCTTGTGGATCTTGGAGATGATTTGGCCTGTGCATTTAAAATTGAATCCCATAACCATCCGTCAGCTATTGAACCATATCAAGGAGCTGCAACTGGTGTCGGAGGAATTAACAGAGATATTTTTACAATGGGTGCAAGACCCGTAGCACAACTTAACTCATTGAGATTTGGAGATCCGCAGCTTGAAAGAACCAAATGGCACATGAGGGGTGTGGTGAAAGGAATAGGCGATTATGGAAATTCTTTTGGAGTTCCTGTCCTTGCTGGTGAAGTATTCTTTGATAAATGTTATAATACCAACCCTCTTGTGAACGCCATGTCTGTTGGTCTTGTAAAAAAAGACCGGGTAATATCTGCTATTGCAAAAGGCACAGGGAATCCAGTATATATAGTTGGCTCATCTACTGGGAAAGATGGGATACATGGCACTACATTTGCTTCTGCTAATCTTACGGAAAAATCTTCGGAAGATTTACCATCGGTTCAAGTGGGTGATCCTTTCATGGAAAAATTGTTACTCGAAGCTACACTGGAACTCAATAAATCAGGTGTTGTCGTTGGGATGCAGGATATGGGTGCAGCCGGAATTATTTGCTCTACATCCGAAATGGCTGCTAAAGGTGAACAAGGTATGCGCATCAATTTGGATAAAGTACCTCTGCGACAAAAAAATATGGCCCCATTTGAAATTTTGCTCTCTGAATCGCAGGAGCGAATGCTGGTGGTTGTGGAAAAAGGTAAAGAAGAAGTGGTAGAGCAAATTTTTGATAAATGGGATTTGAATCGTGAAATTATCGGGGAAGTGATAGAAGAGAACCGGTTGTATTTTTATTTTAATAATGAACTGGTAGCTGATGTACCAGCTTTCGATCTTGTCCTTGGTGGAGGCGCTCCCGTTTATGACAGGGAATATAAAAAACCTGCATATATAGAAAGATCTAAACAATTTTCTGAGAAAAATGTTCCGGAACCAACAGAATTAAGAAGTGTGATAGATGCTATGATAAGAAATCCTAATATAGCATCAAAACGTTGGGTTGCAGAACAATACGATACTATGGTTGGTACTGCTAATATGGGGACTAATTTCCCTTCTGATGCAGGGGTTTTTAACCTCAAGGATAAAGATAAGGCATTGGCTATGACTGTTGATTGCAATGCAAGATATGTCCATGCAGATCCATATGTAGGTACTCAAATTGCTGTCGCTGAAGCGGCCAGAAATATCGTTTGTTCTGGTGGAGAGCCTGTTGCAATATCCAATTGCCTGAATTTTGGCAATCCGTATAACCCTGAAGCGTATTGGCAGTTTGTTGAGGCTGTTAAAGGAATGGGGGATGCATGCAGAAAATTTAATACACCTGTTACCGGTGGTAATGTTAGTTTTTACAATCAAACAACAACCAATGGTAAAGAAGAACCTGTATTTCCAACGCCGGTAATTGGAATGATAGGCATATTAAATAATACAAGACGCCATACGACCATTGCTTTTAAAGAAAAAGGGGATATGATTTTCCTTATCGGTCGTTCAAGTGATGATTTGGCTTCTTCGGAATATTTATACGCTTACCATAGCATTAAAGAATCTCCCGCACCACAATTTGATATAGAATTTGAATATAAAGTACAGCAGGTTATAAAAAATCTTATAAAACAAGGCCTGATTAAATCTGCTCATGATGTATCTGATGGAGGTGTATTTATTACTCTTCTTGAATCAGCAATGGTTAAAAGTTTGGGGTTTGATATTACTACAATCGCTGATGTCCGAAGAGATGCCTTCCTGTTTGGTGAATCCCAGAGCAGAGTTGTCGTGAGTGTCACACCTAATGCTGAATCAAAATTTATCGATTTTATGATAGAACAGCATGTGCCTTTTTCTACCTTAGGGCACGTTACAAAGTCTGAAATTCGTATTGATGATGATTCCTTCGGATTTATCCATGATATTAAAAAAGTATACGATAATGCTTTAGCAGAGATTGCTGAAGATGAATAGCTATACAATTTATACAAATTTGTAAATTGATTTAAAAGCATACTAAGCCTGAAATAAAGTTTTCAGTTGACTTGTTTACGCCTTGCATATTTGTATAATCATGTTTGATTTTTTGGGAATAGATTAGCGGAACATTTTAACTTATGCAGTATTATCTGGAAATTTACATTTAGATATATCAGAGATACACTCACAAATTGACCGATGTTTTGGAACTTTAGAAAGAAAAATTATACTATTTATACCGTTATTACGTTTTTTCAATTTAAATATACTATCACTTGAGACGAATACAGATATTCATAGTATTGTTAGTGATTCCCTTAAGTATTTTCTCGCAGCAGGAAAAAGTGCTTAATTACCAGGAAATTGATCTAAAGCCATTCCATTTTGGATATACCATTGGTTTTAATACGATGAGCTTTGCAATATACCCAAGTGAAAGCGCCCCTAAAAATGATACATTACCCGAGCTCAATGAGCTGGCTCCGGGCATTGATATCGCAATAGTCAGCAATTTACGATTGTCTAATCGTTGGGATTTCCGCTTTTTACCTGGTATTTCATTAGGTGAAAGAAATTTAAAATTTTATGAGCGAACCGATTCAAGTTGGGAATCTCACACCAGCATGAGTTTAGGGTCAACATTTATAAATTTGCCATTCATAATTCGTTACCAGGCAGAAAGAGTCTATAATTATCGTCCTTATTTAATTTCAGGTGTGAATTTTCGCTGGGATATGGCAAGAAATAAGGATTTTAATGCGGACGAAGACATATTCGTGAAACTTCGGCCATTTGATATATACCTGGAAGGAGGTTTTGGTGTTGATTTTTACTTACCTTATTTTAAACTATCTGTGGAATTAAGATATTCCGCTGGCATCCACAATGTTCTTTCCCCGGATAAACATGACAGATACCCTGCATATGTTGAGTCTATAGATAAACTTCAATCCAGAGTGTTTAGTTTGTCTTTCTATTTTGAATAAGCCAGACTTGTTGATCTTGCTCAAGTTTAATCCTCTAAATTTCTTCTCCTGAATTCTGAACAAACAATGCCTGTTGCTATGGAAACATTTAAGGATTCTGAACTTATGTGCTTGTTTGTTGAGAAATTTGGTATATACAACTTGTTATAAACAAGTTTTGATACAGGTTCTGAGACACCATGAGATTCACTTCCTAAAATGATGAGTCCATATGGACTTAAATTTTCTTTGTAGATATTGCTCCCCTCAAGAAAACACCCGTAAATATTAAAATTTTTATCCTCTCTCAATTGCTCTATTATTTTCTGGAGGTTTATATAATGTATTTTTACCCGGCTTATTGCTCCCATGGTGGCTTGTACTGATTTTGGATTATATACATCTACTGTGTCCTCGGAACAGAAGATGTTGTATATACCAAACCAGTCAGCAATCCTGACTATTGTTCCTAAGTTTCCTGGGTCGTTTATTGCGTCTATGCCTAGAGTAAGTGAATTTCTTATTTCCGATGTGTTGATACTAAATAAAGGTTGTTTTATAACTGCTAAAGCTTTATTGGGGGTTTTCAGACTACTGATATGCTGAAGTTCGTTTGACTTTACCGGAATTATTTCATCAATTTTGTTTAGCTCATGTTTTGTCAATGTATTAATAAATTTTTCCTCCGCAACCAGTGTTGCTGTTTCCAGGCTTGAATGTATCATTTCGTTTACTATTTTCTCTCCTTCTGCAAGAAAGAGTTTTTTCTCATTTCTCTCTTTCTTTTTTTTTAGTCTGTTAATAAATTTAATCTTATTTTTGCTTAGCATCTCGTTGTATTATAGATAAGAATGAATTAATAAATGTTTAAGTCACATACAATTTTTATTATTAGGCCTGTATATATCCTTTCTATACTTTTGTTGTTTTTGTTTGCTTGCAGTCCGTCAAAATATATCCCCAAAGATAAGTATTTGCTGAAAAAGAATAAAGTAGAAAGCAGTTCAAAAAAAATAAAAGAAAGAGAGTTGGAACAATTTATACGACAAACGCCTAATAGAACTTTTCTGGGCATTAAATTACCTATGTATGTTTATAGTCTGTCAAATCCAGATAAAGAAAAAGGAATTCATCAATTCTTAAGAGATAAAGGTGAAGAACCGGTTGTTTGGGATGAATTTCTAATGCATGATACTAAAGAACAGATGTTATACTATCTTGAAAATAAAGGTTATTATAATGCAAAAGTAAAAGATACTGCTATTCTGAAAAATAATAAAGCGAAAGTAAAGTACTACGTTGACCCCAAAGAACCATACCGGATAAGGAATGTAGATTTTGAAGTTCGGGATACCTCTTTAGAAAAGTTTATTTACCAGGATACATCAAATACTTTGTTAAGCAAAGGTGATATTTTTGACGTTGAATTACTTCAAGAAGAGAGGGAGCGTATAAATCGGTATTTAAAAAGCAAGGGATATTATCGGTTTTCTAAGGATTTTATTAATTATATAGCGGATACAAGCATAAGCACAAGCGGGAATAGATGGGTCGATTTAAATGTGCAGATTAATCAATTTTTAACACGCGATGAGGATGATTCTTATAAAAGGGTACCACATAGCAGATTTAAATTGAATAAAATTTATGTATATCCAAATTATGATCCTAAAGAAGCTATAGCTAGTGAAGAGCAATATTTAAGTAATTCCGATAGTACAGAGTTTGACGAGTTTCATTTTGTTTATCGTGATGCCCCAGAGTTTAATTTCAATCTTATTAAGCAGGCTAATTATTTACAGCCTGGAGAATGGTATAATAGGGATGATGTGAATAGTACATATGATCATCTTAATTCATACAGACTTTTTAAATTGATAAATATAAGATTTAGGGAGGTGGACAGTACCGGAGTGGATGGAACTCAATATTTAAATGCTCATATTTATCTGAAAAAATTTAAATCACAGTCTTATACTATTGAACTGGAAGGTACCAATTCATCCGGTAATTTGGGTGGTGCAGGCAATTTTCTATACAATCATAAAAATTTGTTTGGAGGGGCTGAGAATTTTGAGACAAAATTAACTGGAGCTTTTGAGATACTCGACCCGGAAAGAGTTAGCAGGATAGATAATATTGTTAAAATCGGGGGAGAAGTTAATATTGCTTTCCCTAAATTTATGTTACCATTTCTGGAAAGCGAACAGTTTGTGAAAAAGTATCATCCGAAAACTTCATTTTCAGCTCAATATAATTATCAGGAGCGTCCTGATTACTCCCGTACTCTGGCTAATATGTCATTTGGATATAAGTGGGAAGATGGAAATTTTAATCATTTTGTTAATCCAGTGGAGCTAAATATACTAAGATTACCTTTTCGATCTGAGGAGTTTCAGGAAACAATTGAAACTACTTATTTAAGGAATAGTTATGAAAACCATTTCTTGTCATTATCTAGTTATAACTTTATTTACAATAATCAGGATGTAAAAAAAACAAGGGATTTCCAGTATTTTAGGGTAAATACAGAATTTGGCGGAAATATTCTGACAGGAATTAATGCATTAACAAGGACTACAGGAGGAAAAGACCATTATGAGCTTTTCGGAATTCGTTACGCACAATTTGTAAAGCTTGATTTGGACATGAGATATTATAGAGTTCTAAACTCTGATAAGCGAATGGTATACAGATTTTTTGCCGGGGGTGGTCTGCCTTATGGAAATTCTTCCGCTTTACCTTTTGTCAAGCAATATTTTTCAGGAGGAGCTAACAGTATCAGAGCATGGGATGTACGTTCATTAGGACCAGGCTCTTTTTCGTCTGAGGAGCAAAGCAGATATCCAAACCAGACAGGTGATATGAAAATTGAAGCAAACATGGAATATCGCTTTGATATGTTCTGGATACTTGAAGGAGCACTCTTTCTTGACGTTGGAAATATCTGGACAATTCAGAAACACGCTAATATTCAAGGTGCTATGTTCAGATGGGATAAATTTTATGAAGATTTGGCGGTTGGAACAGGAATAGGCCTGAGATTCGATTTGTCATTCGCTGTAGTTCGTTTCGATATTGGAGCGAAAATGAGAGACCCAAGCTTTGAAAAACATAACAGATGGCTCCCTGGAAATAGGAAAATTTCTAATAAAACGCTTTCATGGAATATTGCCATTGGGTACCCATTTTAAGGCTGGGACACATTTAATTCAATACTCATTTGTTATTTTGTATAATCGTTCCACGATTTTAAATTATTTTATAACTTTGTAACTAAGTGTTAACTTTAAATGAGGGTGAATTATGTCGTATAATAAAATAATTGAAACTTTAGGAAATAAGGCAGATGATTTACTACAGCATAAGTGCAAAACTGTCCCTAAAGAACAACTGCATCTGCCGGGTCCTGATTATATTGAAAGGATAATGTTTGACACAAACAGAAATCCAAAAGTTCTCGTAAATCTCCAAAGAATTTTTGACCATGGTAGATTAGGGGGAACAGGATATCTGTCAATATTGCCTGTTGATCAGGGTATTGAACATTCAGCAGGGGCATCTTTTGCCCCAAATCCGGTTTATTTCGATCCGGAGAATATTGTAAAGCTTGCTATTGAAGGAGGAGCTAATGGAGTCGCTTCCACCTTCGGAGTGCTCGCTGCTACATCCAGAAAATATGCTCATCGTATTCCTTTTATTGTAAAACTTAATCATAATGAGCTTTTAACATATCCTAATACTTATGATCAAATAATGTATGGTTCTGTTGAAGAAGCCTGGAATCTTGGTGCAGCAGCAGTGGGAGCAACAATCTACTTTGGAAGCCCGGAATCAAACAGACAAATTATTGAGGTTGCTGAAGCTTTTGAAAGGGCACATGAACTGGGAATGGCAACGGTTTTATGGTGTTATCTTAGAAATAATGAATTTAAAAAAGGAGATCAGGATTACCATCTTGCTGCAGATCTTACAGGGCAGGCAAATCACCTTGGGGTTACTGTTCAGGCTGATATAATTAAACAGAAAATGCCGAAGACCAATGCGGGGTATAAGGATATTAAATTCGGGAAAACGCATGACAAAGTGTATAATGAATTAACCACTGACCATCCAATAGACTTGACCCGCTACCAGGTAGTGAATAATTATATGGGACGGGTTGGATTAATTAATTCAGGAGGAGCTTCTAAAGGTGATTCTGATCTGGAAGAAGCCCTTACAACAGCTATTGTTAATAAACGTGCTGGGGGAATGGGCCTTATTAGCGGACGAAAAGCTTTTCAAAAGCCCATGAAAGATGGTGCAGAACTACTTAATGCTATACAAGATGTATATCTTGCTAAAGAAATTGATATAGCTTAGTTATGATTTTAAATTATTGAAAAAGGGACGCTAAGTTATTTTGGCGTCCTTTTTCTATTTGTTTTTATTTTCTTTTTTTTTAATATTGTTCCAACCTTTTTAACCCTAAAATTTTTAATCATGGCTAACTTTGACCCCTCACAAAGAGATAGTTTTGGTAGTAAATTTGGAGTTATTGCCGCAGCAGCGGGCTCCGCAGTGGGCTTGGGGAATATTTGGAGATTCCCTTATATTGCTGGTGAAAATGGTGGTGGTGCATTTATAATCATTTACCTTGTTTTTATCATGGCAATTGGAATTCCTGTTATGCTATCCGAATTTACCATAGGACGAAGTGCACAACGCAATGCTTTCGGTTCTTTTAAAAAACTGGCCCCAAATACTTATTGGTACTTAATCGGACTTATGGGGGTTGTGGCTGCTTTTATGATTTTAGCTTTTTATAGTACCGTAGCTGGATGGACTTTAGAATATGTATATTTATCCATAACAAACGGATTCTCTGGTAGCTCTCCGGAAGAACTCAAGTCCTTATTTGAGGGGTTTAAAGCAAGCACTTTACAGCCTGTTATCTGGCAATTGGTGTTTATGGTTTTGACTGCATGGATTGTAATAGCTGGTATTAAAAGGGGAATAGAAAAATATGCTAAAATGTTAATGCCATTGTTGCTTGCTTTGATTATTGTACTTGGTGTTCGCTCGGTAACTTTACCCGGAGCAAAAGAAGGTCTGGAATTTTTATTTAAGCCTGAATTTTCTAAACTAAGTACAAATAGCATCCTGGAAGCTCTTGGACAGGCATTCTTTTCTCTTAGTATTGGAATGGGTACGTTAATTACTTATGGGTCGTATATTAATAAGAGGGAAAATCTAACCAATACAGCTATTAATGTTACAGCGGCTGATACATTGATAGCTATTTTAGCCGGTGTGGCTATATTTCCTGCTGTTTTTGCATTTGGCATTGAACCTAATGCTGGCCCTGACCTTATATTTAGAACACTACCTAACATATTTCAGAAAATACCAGGTGGATTCTTCTTCTCTATATTGTTTTTTGTGCTATTGGCCATTGCTGCATTGACTTCATCAATATCAGTTCTTGAAGTTGTAGTAGCGTATTTTGTTGAAGAGTTAGGACTTGTGAGGAAAAAAGCTACAATCCTGGCCGCAAGTGCTATCACTGTTGTGGGTGTTTTATGCACTATGTCCTGGGGAACTCTTGAAGGTGTTAATATTGGCAGGTTCAATGTTTTTGAGTTTTTTGATTTTACAGCTTCAAGTGTATTCCTTCCGCTGGGTGGATTACTGATTGTAGTTTTCCTGGGGTGGTACCTTGGTAAAGATGCTATAGTAAAAGAAATTTCAAGTAATGGATTGTATAAAACGCCACTAGCTTCTTTGTTTGTTCTGATTCTTAAATTTATTGCACCGATTGCTATTGCATTGGTATTTCTGCATGGAATTGGGATTCTTAAATTTTAGATAAAAAATCCTTAAGTTTTAGAGAAAACTAATGAGCAATCATTTCAGGCATTTTTATTCATTTACAAAGCGGGAAAGAAACGGAATAATCATTTTAGTTATCCTTATTGTATTATTGCTTGGACTTGATGTGTTTGTACTGCCTGTTAACATAAACAATGAGAAGTTTGATTATGCCAGTTTTAGAAACGAAATTGAATCATTTGAACGATTTGTCAAAGATAACAGAGAAGAAAAAAATAGAAGACCGGAGACAGTTTTACCAAATTACCAAGCTGAAAATACTGCAGATGTTAATAAAGGGAAATTGTTCCGTTTTGATCCTAATAATACAAACAGAGAGCAATGGAAAACTTTAGGATTAAGTGATTATCAGATTGATAATATTACAAAATACCTTGAAAAAGGCGGACAGTTTTATGAACCTGAAGATTTTCAGAAAATTTATGGTATAGATGAACAAATGTATGATAAGCTCAAAGATTATATTCGTATAGAAAAAATAGAGGAGGAGAAAAATAATTTTACACAGAACGTCAAAGAAAAGGAAGATAAGAATGAGGAGCCAACCGTGGACGTAGTAGACCTAAATTCAGCTGATACAACACAGTTTATGCTCGTCAATGGTATTGGAAGGACATATGCAGAGAGAATCTCAAAATATCGGGATTTATTGGGGGGATTTAGAAAAATCGAACAATTGAAAGAAGTCTACGGCATTAATGACTCTGTTTATTCATACATAAAGGATAATTTTGTAATAGATACTACACTATGTGAGTCTATTAACCTGAACAATGCAGATTTTAGCGAACTGATCAGACATCCCTATTTAAATGAGTATCATACTAAATCTATCTTGAAATACAGGGATATAAAAGATAAAAAAATATCAGACGTTGAAGAGTTGTTGGAAAATAATATTTTGCCCAGGAAAACGTATTTAAAAGTAGCAGGTTATTTAAATTGTGATTGATATTCAATCTTGAAGTACGAAAATTTTTTTTGTAAATTTAAAAATGATTGGCTTGTAAGATTTTGTTTTATAGGCAATAATAATAAAATATATTTTTCGTCTTAATTTTCATGAAGATAGTTGTCGAAAAATCAGATTAATTTAATAGATTTGCGGCTCATAAAAAATTGGAGGTAAATATGATAGTAGTTCAAGTAAAAGATGGTGAAAACATTGAAAGAGCACTAAAAAAATTTAAAAGAAAATTTGAAAAAACAGGAGTGATTAAAGAATTGCGCGAAAGACAGGCCTATACAAAGCCTTCTATGCAAAGAAGGGAAGAGAAAAAGAAAGCTATTTACAGACAGAAGTTACAGGAAGACGACGAATCATAAGAAATTTCTGTACTTTTATTTTCTACTGTTAGAGTATTTATACTTCAATATTATCCTTATGTTCAGGGACGATTTTGTTAAATATCTTAGGTATGAACGGCGATATTCTGATCATACGATTCGTGCTTATGTCAATGATTTGAATCAATTTTTTAATTACCTGAAAGATCAAGGATATTCAAATCAAGTTCTTGATAGTAAGGCAGTTGAAAGTTTAATCCGGAAATGGTTAATAAAATTGCTTGAGGAGCAACGCTCCGATCGTACCATTAACAGAAAATTTTCTGCCTTAAAAGCATATTTTAAGTATTTGAGCATGCAGGGGGAGATAAAGGGGAATCCAGTATCTAAGATATATCTGCCAAAAATTTCCCGAAAATTACCTCATTTTGTAGATGAGGATCATATGAATCTGCTCTTGGATACAAATCACTTTGGCAACGATTTTTCAGGCCTTCGGGATAAACTCATTATTGAGCTTTTATATCAAACAGGGATACGATTGTCTGAACTGATAAATATAAAATCTTTGGATATAGACTTTGAACAACATCAGATTAAGATAGTTGGTAAGCGAAGGAAAGAAAGGTTCGTTCCTATTGCCAGCGAATTGACAAAATTGATAAGAAGATATAAACAAATAAGAGATTTGACCTTTCCTGCTTTAGAGGAAAAATATCTCCTCCTAACCGATAAAGGTAAAAAATTATATGATAAATTTGTTTATAGAGTAGTGAAGAAGTATTTAAGTATGATCACAACGATGGAGAAAAGAAGCCCTCACGTTTTGCGACACACTTTTGCAACACATATGTTAAACCATGGAGCAGACCTTAATGCAATCAAGGAGATTCTGGGACATGCAAATTTGTCAGCTACCCAAATTTATACACATACTACATTTGAAAAGTTAAAAAAAGTTTATAAACAAGCTCATCCAAGACATTAAAATACGGAGGATTAAAATATGGATATTAAAATTCATTCTGTTCATTTTGACGCTGATAAGAAGCTCGAAGACTTTATTGAAAATAAAGTGAGTAAACTAGATCAGTTCTATGACAATATCATTAGCGCCGAAGTTTTTCTTAAAGTGGAGAAAACCCAGAGTCCGGAAAACAAAATTTCGGAGATAAAACTGCAAATACCGGGTAGTGATTTATTTGCTAAGAAGCAGGGTGATAGCTTTGAAGAATCTACAGATGCCTCCGTCACGGCTTTAGAAAAACAGCTTAAAAAACGGAAGGATAAACAAAGAGGGAAATAAATTTATAAAAAAATCAGAGAATATATTTTGTAAGATAAATAAAATATATACCTTTGCGAACCGATTTTCTGATTTTGAAAAGTTCTTTGTTATATTTATTTATAAAAATGCCGATGTAGCTCAGTTGGTCTAGAGCAGCTGATTTGTAATCAGCAGGCCGTGGGTTCGAATCCCTCCATCGGCTCCTTTTAGGGGAGGTACCAAAGTGGCCAACTGGGGCAGACTGTAAATCTGCTGGCGTATGCCTTCGTAGGTTCGAATCCTGCCCTCCCCACAGGCTACAAGCGGGAGTAGCTCAGTTGGTAGAGCATCAGCCTTCCAAGCTGAGGGTCGCGGATTCGAGTTCCGTCTCCCGCTCTATTTTTGCCGATGTAGCTCAGGGGTAGAGCGCTTCCTTGGTAAGGAAGAGGTCACGGGTTCAAATCCCGTCATTGGCTCGAACCTTTGGCTATATTTTTCATATATATAACAACTAATTTAGAAAAAATTAAACCAAATCGTAAATTTAATATTTGAAGCTATGGCAAAAGAAAAATTTGAGCGATCGAAAGAACACGTAAATATCGGTACGATAGGTCACGTTGATCACGGAAAAACTACCCTGACCGCAGCTATTACTAAAATTTTAGCTGAAAAAGGTCTTTCTGAAGTTAGATCCTTCGATTCTATCGATAATGCACCTGAAGAAAAAGAAAGAGGTGTTACTATTAATTCAGCGCACGTTGAATATCAAACGGAAAAACGTCACTACGCACACGTTGACTGCCCTGGTCACTCTGACTATGTTAAGAATATGGTTACTGGTGCAGCTCAAATGGATGGTGCTATACTTGTTGTGGCTGGTACAGACGGACCAATGCCACAAACCAGAGAACATATCCTGCTCGCACGTCAGGTGAACGTACCAAAAATTGTTACTTTCCTTAATAAAGTTGATTTGGTAGATGACCCAGAGCTGCTTGAACTGGTTGATATGGAAGTTCGTGAATTATTGGATTTTTATGAATTCGATGGTGAAAATGCTCCCGTTATCCACGGATCAGCTCTCGGTGCTTTAAATGGTGAAGAAAAATGGGTTGAGAAGGTAATGGAACTTATGAATGCAGTTGATGACTACATACCTGTACCCATGAGAGATAAAGAAAAAGCTTTCTTAATGCCCGTAGAAGACGTATTTTCTATTACGGGACGTGGTACTGTAGCTACCGGTAGAATAGAAACTGGTGTCGTTAAAACGGGGGAGGAAGTTGAGATGATCGGTCTTGGCGCTGAAAAGAAAAAAACCGTTGTTACTGGTGTAGAAATGTTCAGGAAAATCCTTGACGAAGGTGAAGCCGGTGATAACGTAGGCCTGTTACTAAGGGGTGTTAATAAAGATGATGTTAAGCGAGGTATGGTCATTGCACGACCTGGCTCAATTACACCTCATACTAAGTTTAAAGGAGAGGTTTATGTTCTGAAAAAAGAAGAAGGTGGTCGACATACTCCATTTCATAATGAATACAGACCTCAGTTTTACATCCGTACAATGGACGTTACTGGCACTGTCCAGTTGCCTGAAGGTACTGAAATGGTAATGCCTGGTGACAATGTAACAATGACTGTTGAATTAATCTATCCGGTTGCATTGAATATTGGATTACGTTTCGCTATACGTGAAGGTGGAAGAACTGTAGGTGCAGGACAGGTAACTGAGATTGTTGAATAGTATAATAAAATTTTGGGATTTTTCGTTCATAACGAGGTATCCCAAAAATATTCTTATACACGGGTGTAGCTCAGTTGGTAGAGCAGCGGTCTCCAAAACCGCCGGTCGTGAGTTCGAGTCTTACCACCCGTGCTAAATATTATTAAAAATGAAAATTAAAACATATTTACAAGATTCCTATAATGAGCTGGTACATAAAGTCTCCTGGCCAACATGGAGTGAACTGCAAAGAAGTGCAGTTGTCGTAATGGTTGCTTCCTTAATTATTGCTTTGATTGTATTCATTATGGATTTCTCTTTTAGAAATGTAATGGATTTTGTTTATAGTATGTTTTATTAACGTAAGCAGGTTCGGAAAATGAGTGAGCAAGAAAAGAAATGGTACGTATTGAGAGCTATAGGAGGGAAAGAAAAGCAAGTAAAACAGTATCTCGAAACGGAAATTGCTAAAGGTAAACTTGAGGATTACGTTTCTCAGGTTCTTATTCCTACGGAGAAAGTTTATCAGATACGTAACGGCAAAAAAATCAGTAAAGAAAGAAATTTCTTTCCTGGTTATGTTTTAGTTGAAGCTGCATTGGTTAATGATATTCAACATTATTTGGAAAATTTGCCAAATGTGATAGGTTTTCTGCGGGCTGAAGGAAAAGAACCAACACCTCTGCGAAAATCGGAAGTGAATAGAATCCTTGGAAAAGTTGATGAGTTAGCTGATAGCGATGAAGAACTTAACGTGCCTTTTTATGTGGGTGAAACAGTGAAAGTCATTGACGGACCATTTAATAATTTTAACGGAGTTATCGAAGAGGTTAATGAAGAAAAGAAAAAGCTTAAAGTAATGGTTAAAATCTTTGGTAGAAAGACTCCGCTGGAACTTAGTTTTATGCAAGTTGAAAAAGAATAATTTTAAGTAAAAAAAGTTATGGCGAAAAAAGTTGAAGGAGTTATTAAGTTACAAATACGAGGTGGTCAAGCAAATCCATCTCCGCCTGTTGGACCGGCTTTAGGTGCTAAAGGTGTTAATATCATGGAGTTTTGTAAGCAGTTTAATGCTAAAACTCAGGATAGAGCAGGGAAAGTTATACCTGCTATAATAACCGTTTACTCGGATAAGTCATTTGAATTTGTTACGAAGACTCCTCCTGCTCCGGTACAACTTTTGGAAAAAGCAAAACTGAAGGGTGGATCTTCCGAACCCAATAAAGAAAAAGTTGGGGCTATAACCTGGAAACAAGTTAAGGAAATTGCTGAAGATAAAATGGAAGATTTGAATGCTTTTACCATTGAATCAGCTATGAAAATGGTTGCAGGGACTGCACGGAGCATGGGTATTACTGTAAAAGGGAAATTTCCCGTCAACGAATAAAAATAATCCAAATAACAATGGCGAAATTAACTAAAAAGAAAAAAGAGGTTTTAGAAAAATTCGATAAAAATCAGTTATACAGGTTGGAAGAAGCTTCCACCCTGATTAAAGAAATAACGAAAACGAATTTTGATGCCTCTGTTGATATCGATGTGCGACTGGGAGTAGACCCCAGAAAACCAAATCAAATGGTTCGGGGTATCGTTACTTTGCCGCATGGCACGGGAAAAACTAAAAAAGTGCTTGTTTTATGTACCGCAGATAAAGAAGATGAAGCAAAAACTGCGGGAGCCGATTATGTTGGGTTGGATGAATATATCAATAAAATAAAAGAAGGCTGGACAGATATGGATGTAGTTATAACAACACCATCTGTTATGCCTAAAGTAGGACCTTTGGGGAAAATTCTTGGACCCAGGGGCCTGATGCCAAACCCTAAAAGTGGAACTGTGACAGATAATATAGGACAAGCAGTTGAGGAAATTAAAAAGGGTAAAATTGATTTTAAAGTGGATAAGTACGGAATTATACATACTTCACTCGGAAAAGTATCTTTTGAATCAAGGAAAATTTATGAGAATGCAAGGGAATTCTTAAATACAATAAGAAAACTTAAGCCTTCTGCTGCTAAAGGTACTTATATTAAAAGTGTGACCTTATCCAGCACTATGAGTCCGGGAATAAAAATAGACCCCAGTGATTTTAGAAAAGCGGTTTAGCATTTTAACTTTTAAAGAAACAATAGCTTTATGAAACGTGACGAAAAAGAACAAGTAGTCAATTCACTTGTTGAAGATATACAAAATTCTACCCACTTTTATCTTGCAGATACTTCTGGCTTAAATGCAGAGGAGACTGTAAGCCTTCGAAGAAAATGTTTTGAAAATGACTTGAAAATGAAAGTGGTGAAAAATACTTTGCTAAAAAGAGCATTAGATAAAGTTGATGTAGAAGTTGACGAGTTGTATGATATAATAAAAGGACCTATTTCTGTAATTTTAACCGAAAAAGGAAATGCTCCTGCAAAGATTATTAAAGAATTTCGTAAGAAGCATGAGAAACCTGTCCTTAAAGGTGCTTATGTTGAGGAATCTATTTATATCGGAGATGATAAATTAGAAGCATTATCCGAAATTAAATCTAAAGAAGAGCTTATTGGTGACCTTATATATCAATTACAATCACCTATGAATGATGTGATTTCAGGATTGAAATCGAGTAGCCACATCCTAGCTGGAGTTTTAGAAACTTTATCTGAAAAAGAAGAATAAAAAAAATCAAAATTTAAATTCATTAAAATTTAGAGAACAATGGCAGATTTAAAAGCGCTTGCAGAAGAATTGGTTAACTTAAGTGTTAAAGAAGTTAACGAACTAGCAGACATATTGAAAGACGAATACGGCATTGAACCAGCCTCTGCACCTGTAGTAGCTGCAGGTCCTGCTGGAGGAGACGAAGGCGAAGGTGCAAAAGAACAGACCGAATTTGATGTAGTCCTCAAATCGGCCGGTGGTGCTAAACTACAAATTGTAAAGTTAGTTAAAGAACTGACCGGACTTGGACTTAAAGAAGCTAAAGAACTAGTAGACTCTGTGCCTAAGGCTGTGCAGGAAGGTGTTTCTAAAGATGACGCAGAATCACTTAAATCCAAACTTGAAGACGCCGGCGCAGAAGTTGAACTTAAATAGAATTCGGTTAAAGTCTAATATTTTATAGGTTTAGAATCCTATACCCTAGGATTCTTTACCTTTTTTTCCTATTTATATATTGTGGTAGGTTCATTTAATTCCCTGGTAGAATGATATTACAAAGAAATAATCAAAGGATCAGCTTCGCATCTACAAAAAATCAGTTACCATACCCCGATTTTTTAGAAATCCAGCTCAAATCTTTCAGAGACTTTTTTCAGCTAGACACTACTCCTGAACAACGTAAAGAAGAAGGCTTATATCAAGTCTTTCAGGAGAATTATCCTATAACGGATACAAGAAATAATTTTGTGCTGGAATTTATAGATTATACTGTTGATCCACCTAGGTATACTATTGAAGAATGTATTGAACGAGGCTTAACCTATAGTGTACCGCTTAAAGCTAAATTAAAGTTATACTGTACAGACCCCGAGCATGAAGATTTTGATACAGTTATTCAGGATGTCTATCTTGGAACTGTACCCTATATGACGGATAAGGGCTCTTTTGTGATTAATGGCGCTGAGCGGGTTATTGTTTCCCAGCTCCATAGATCACCAGGCGTATTTTTCGGTCAAAGTATCCATGCAAATGGGACGAAACTTTATTCCGCCCGTATTATCCCTTTCAGGGGT
Source organism: Bacteroidales bacterium (assembly GCA_041686375.1). Taxonomy (GTDB): domain Bacteria; phylum Bacteroidota; class Bacteroidia; order Bacteroidales; family UBA12077; genus JAGXLC01. The sequence continues at coordinate 36,734 of JAWLEB010000010.1, read as the reverse complement.
TCCTGGATTGAGTTTGCAACCGATGTCAATAATGTGATGTATGCATATATTGACAGGAAGAAGAAATTACCCGTTACAACCTTGCTGCGTGCTATAGGTTATGAAAGCGATAAAGATGTGCTCGAAATATTTAATTTGGCAGATGAAGTTAAAGTATCAAAACCGAACCTTTCAAAGGTTATTGGTCGTACTTTAGCAGCACGGGTACTGCGATCATGGGTTGAGGATTTTGTTGATGAAGATACAGGCGAAGTAGTTTCTATAGAAAGAAATGAAGTTGTTATTGATCGTGACACAGTTATAGAAGAAAAGCATATCGATCAGATTATAGATTCCGGTGCGGATACTATTTTATTACATCGTGAAGATCATTCGCAAATCGATTATGCTATTATTTACAATACCCTTCAAAAGGATCCATGTAATTCCGAAAAAGAAGCTGTGATGCAAATTTACCGGCAATTACGAAATGCCGAACCACCTGATGAGACCACCGCGCGAGATGTCATAGATAAATTATTCTTTTCGGATACAAGATATGATTTAGGGGAAGTTGGAAGATACAGGCTGAATAGAAAACTTAACCTGGATACTCCAATCGATACTAAAACACTGACGAACGATGATATCATCGAAATAATTAAATATTTAATAAAACTTATTAATTCTAAGACTAATGTTGATGATATCGACCATCTTAGTAACAGAAGAGTAAGAACCGTTGGTGAACAGTTATATAATCAGTTTGGCGTTGGTCTGGCCCGAATGGCCAGAACTATACGAGAGAGAATGAACGTTAGAGATAATGAGGTCTTTACTCCGATAGACCTTATTAATTCAAAAACATTATCTTCCGTTATTAATTCTTTTTTTGGCACCAACCAATTGTCTCAGTTTATGGATCAAACGAATCCACTGGCTGAGGTAACTCATAAAAGAAGATTATCTGCTCTTGGCCCTGGAGGCCTTTCACGTGAAAGAGCTGGTTTTGAGGTAAGAGACGTTCATTATACACATTACGGAAGATTGTGTCCTATTGAAACACCTGAAGGCCCGAATATTGGACTGATATCGTCATTATGTGTATATGCCAAGATTAATGAACTGGGATTTATTGAGACTCCATATAGAAAAGTGGAAGCTGGAAAAGTTGATCTTACTAAAAACGGGGCAATCTATTTAAGTGCTGAAGAAGAAGAGGCAAAAATGATAGCCCAGGCAAATGCTAAGATTGGTGATGATGGCGCTTTCAAAACAAATAAGGTTAAAGCACGCCATGATGGAGATTTCCCATATACAGAGTCATCGTCTGTTAATTTAATGGACGTGGCGCCAAATCAAATAGCATCAATTGCTGCTTCTTTGATTCCATTTCTTGAACATAATGACGCAAACCGTGCTCTGATGGGTTCAAACATGATGCGGCAAGCTGTGCCTCTTATGAAACCCGACTCACCAGTGGTGGGAACAGGTCTTGAAGGCGAAGTGGTGAGAGATTCCAGATTACAAATTTTAGCCGAAAGAGATGGAACTATTGAATATGTTGATGCTAATGAGATTGTTATTAGATACGAGAAAACAGAAAAAGAACAATTTGTTAGTTTTGAAAGTGAAGTAAAACGCTATAAACTTCTTAAATATCATAAAACCAATCAAAACACAAGTGTTACTTTAAAGCCTATTGTGAAGAAAGGTGAAAAAGTAAAAAAAGGACAGGTGCTTACTGAGGGATATGGAACCCAGGAAGGAGAGCTTGCATTGGGTAAAAACCTGAAAGTAGCCTTTATGCCATGGAAAGGTTATAATTTTGAGGATGCAATCGTTATTTCTGAAAATGTTGTAAGGGAAGATGTCTTTACTTCGGTTCACATTGAAGAACATGTGATGGAAGTACGTGATACAAAACGAGGACTGGAAGAATTGACTTCTGATATACCTAATGTTAGTGAAGAGGCCACCAAAGACCTTGATGAGAATGGTATTATTAGAATTGGTGCTCACGTTAAACCTGGAGATATCCTCATTGGTAAGATTACCCCCAAAGGTGAATCTGACCCCTCGCCGGAAGAAAAATTGCTTAGGGCAATTTTCGGTGATAAAGCCGGTGATGTGAAAGATGCTTCTCTAAAAGCTTCTCCATCTTTGATGGGTGTTATAGTAGATAAGAAGCTATTCACCAGAGCTGTAAAAGATAAAAAGTCTAAAAACTCAGATAAAGATAAATTAGAGGAGCTAGATAAAGAGTATGGTCAGCAAATTGATAATCTGACAAACCAACTTATTGATAAACTTTTTGTGTTGGTTAACGGAAAAACATCACAAGGGGTTAAGGATTATTATAACGCTGTAGTAGTACCAAAAGGGAAAAAGTTTACACAAAAAATACTACAGGAGATTGATTATACTAATGTTAGCCCTAAAAAATGGACGACTGATAAAAGCAAGAATGAAGTTATAAAAACTTTACTGCATAATTATAATATTCAAAGAAGAGGGATAGAGGCACAACTTAGAAGAGAAAAATATAATATCTCAATAGGGGATGAACTACCCACTGGTATCGTCCAAATGGCAAAAGTTTATATAGCTAAGAAGCGAAAGATCAAAGTGGGCGATAAATTGGCAGGACGACATGGTAATAAGGGTATTATTTCCAAAGTTGTTCGTGTCGAAGACATGCCTTTCCTTGAAGACGGAACACCTGTAGATATTGTATTAAACCCGTTAGGTGTACCTTCAAGGATGAATCTTGGACAGATATATGAATCTGTTCTTGGTTGGGCCGGAGAAAAATTAGGTATGAAATTTTCAACTCCAATTTTTGATGGCGCAACGCTTGAACAAATAAATGAATATACAGAGAAAGCAGGCTTACCTGCATACGGTAAGACGCATCTGTATGATGGAGGAACAGGTAAAAAATTCGACCAACCAGCTACTGTAGGTGTCATTTATATGTTGAAACTGGGCCACATGGTCGATGATAAAATTCATGCCCGTTCTATTGGGCCATATTCGCTAATTACACAACAACCTCTTGGAGGTAAGGCTCAATTTGGAGGGCAGCGTTTCGGTGAGATGGAAGTGTGGGCACTTGAAGCTTTTGGTGCTTCTAGTATCCTGCAGGAAATGCTGACCGTAAAATCCGATGATGTTAATGGTAGAGCGCGTGCATACGAAACAATTGTAAAAGGAGATCCACTACCAGTACCTGGTATCCCAGAGTCTTTTAACGTATTGTTGCACGAACTACGTGGACTCGGATTGAGTATTAAAATGGAAAAGGAATAATTTGTTTATAGATTTCTGTTCCATCTTGCATGTTTATTGATTTTTGGTATTAATTTAATTTTTGATCTATGTCATTCAGAAGGGATAATAAAATTTCAAGTGACTTTAATAAAGTGTCCGTCGGATTGGCTTCTCCTGAAGAGATTTTAGAACAATCTCATGGTGAGGTGCTCAAACCTGAAACTATTAACTATAGAACCTACAAGCCCGAAAGAGATGGGTTATTTTGCGAAAGAATATTCGGACCCGTAAAAGATTACGAGTGTCATTGCGGCAAATATAAAAGAATTAGGTATAAAGGTATAGTGTGTGACAGATGTGGAGTGGAAGTTACAGAGAAAAAGGTTAGAAGGGAACGAATGGGACACATCTCTTTAGTTGTCCCGGTAGCCCATATTTGGTATTTCCGTTCATTGCCAAATAAAATTGGTTTGTTATTGGGGTTACCCACTAAAAAACTGGATTCTATAATTTATTATGAAAGATATGTTGTGATTAGTCCTGGTGTTAAAGCTCAGGATGGTGTTAAGTATTTGGATTTCTTAACAGAGGAAGAGTATCTTGATATTTTGGAATCTTTGCCAAAAGGAAATCAGCAACTCGAGGATAACGACCCGAATAAGTTTGTTGCTGATATGGGCGCTGAAGCACTCTATAAATTGCTGTCTCAGATTGATCTGGATGAATTGTCCTATAGTTTAAGATATAAGGCTGACAACGAAACTTCTCAGCAGAGGAAAAAAGAAGCATTGAAGAGGTTACAGGTGGTAGAAGCATTCAGAGCTTCTAAAGACCGTAATCGTCCTGAATGGATGATTACTAAAGTAGTACCCGTTATTCCACCTGAACTAAGACCTCTAGTGCCTTTAGATGGTGGACGGTTTGCTACTTCAGACCTTAACGACCTGTACAGAAGGGTAATTATCAGAAATAATCGATTAAAAAGACTAATTGAGATTAAAGCTCCTGAGGTAATCTTGAGAAATGAAAAGAGAATGCTGCAGGAAGCTGTAGATTCTTTATTTGATAATTCCAGAAAATCAAATGCCGTTAAAACGGATTCAAATAGAGCATTAAAATCACTTAGCGATAGCCTTAAAGGTAAACAAGGACGTTTCCGTCAGAATTTGCTCGGTAAGCGCGTAGATTACTCTGCCCGCTCTGTTATTAGTGTTGGCCCTGAATTAAAAATGCACGAATGCGGTATCCCAAAAGATATGGCGGCTGAAATATACAAGCCTTTTGTAATCAGAAAGCTGATTGAAAGAGGTATTGTGAAAACTGTTAAGTCTGCCAAAAAAATTGTAGACCGAAAAGACCCGGTTGTTTGGGATATTCTTGAAAATGTAATGAAAGGACATCCGGTATTGTTAAACCGTGCTCCTACATTGCACAGATTGGGTATACAGGCTTTCCAGCCTAAATTAATTGAGGGAAAGGCTATTCAGCTACATCCTTTGGTGTGTACTCCTTTTAATGCTGACTTTGATGGTGACCAAATGGCAGTACATCTCCCTTTAGGAAATGCTTCTATTCTTGAAGCACAATTGCTTATGCTTTCAACCCATAATGTATTGAATCCTGCAAATGGCGCTCCAATTACCGTCCCTTCACAGGATATGGTACTTGGTTTATATTATCTTACTAAAGAAAGAAAAGACGCTAAAGGTGAAGGACTTTCATTCTATTCAACTGAAGAGGCTATCATTGCATATAATGAGAATGCAGTTGATCTTCACACCAAAGTGAAAGTGCGTATAGATAATGATGAAAATACCGAAGGGGGTAAAAATATAATCGAGACTACGATTGGAAGAATAATTTTTAATCAATATGTTCCCAAAGGAATTGGATATATTAATAAGTTATTAACGAAAAAGTCTTTGAGGGATATTATCGGGGAAGTGTTGAAACGTACTGATGCTCCTAAAATTGCAAAATTCCTTGATGATATAAAATCATTGGGTTTCAACACGGCATTCAGAGGAGGTTTATCCTTTAACCTGGATGACATTATTATACCTAAAGAGAAGGAAGAACTTGTTCCATCTGGTTATGAGCAGGTTGATGAAGTGATGAATAACTATAATATGGGTTTTATAACTTTCAAGGAACGTTATAATCAAATTATTGATATTTGGACACATACCAATGCTAATCTGACGCAGATTTTAATGGAAAAACTGAGTACCGATAATCAGGGGTTCAATTCAGTTTATATGATGCTTGATTCAGGTGCGAGAGGATCTAAAGAACAGATTAGGCAGTTATCAGGTATGCGTGGATTGATGGCTAAACCCCAAAAATCAGGCACTACAGGTTCTGAGATTATTGAGAACCCAATTCTTTCTAATTTTAAAGAGGGATTGTCTGTACTTGAGTATTTTATATCAACTCACGGTGCACGTAAAGGTCTTGCTGATACCGCTCTTAAAACAGCCGATGCTGGATATTTGACTCGTCGTCTTGTTGATGTTTCCCAGGATGTTATTATACGAGAGGAAGACTGCGGAACACTCAGAGGATTGGTTGTCGGGCCAATCAAGAAGAATGAAGAAGTTATAGAAACTTTATATGAACGTATTCTTGGGCGTATTGCCGTTCACGAGATTTATCACCCATTTACAGGTGAATTGATTGTTTCATCTGGAGAAGAAATAACTGAGGAAATAGGTCAGCGAATCGAAGAATCTCCGCTTGAGCAAATTGAAATTCGTTCAGTTCTTACTTGTGAAACAAAAGATGGTGTTTGCTCGACATGCTACGGTCGTAATCTTGCAACAGGCAAGATGGCTGATAAAGGTGAATCAGTTGGGGTTATCGCTGCCCAATCTATTGGTGAACCTGGTACTCAGTTGACACTGAGAACTTTCCACGTCGGAGGTACTGCTTCTAATATTGCAGCCAGTTCAACCATTGTTTCTAAATACGATGGTTATGTCGAAATTGATGAGCTGAGGACTGTCGAAAAAAAGGAAATCGATGAGGAAGGTAAAACAAAGAAGGTTGATATTGTTATCGGGCGATTAGCTGAGCTGAGAATTATTGATAAAAATACGAATATTGTATTATCTACCAATAATATTCCTTATGGTTCGAGATTGTATGTGAAGAGTGGTGATGAGGTTAAGCAAGATCAGCTCTTATGTGAATGGGATCCTTATAATGCAGTAATTATTTCAGAAAGTCCTGGTAGGGTCAAGTTTAAAAATGTTATTTCAGGAATTACTTATAAGGAGGAATCAGATGAACAAACCGGTTTCAGGGAAAAAGTGATTACAGAGACAAAAGATAAGAAGAAAAATCCTGAAATACAGATTGTTGGTGAGAAGGATGAAGTGCTGAAAACCTACAACTTGCCTGTTGGAGCTCATGTAGTTGCTGAGGAAGAAGATAAAGTTAACACCGGGGATATTCTTGTTAAAATACCACGTACAGTTGGTAAATCTGGTGATATTACAGGAGGTTTACCAAGGGTAACTGAACTCTTTGAAGCAAGGAATCCTTCTAATCCTGCTGTCGTTTCCGAAATTGATGGTGAGGTTGCTTTTGGTAAGATTAAACGGGGTAACCGTGAGATATTAATTAAATCCAAAACAGGTGAAGTAAAGAAATATCTTGTTTCTCTTGCTAAGCAGATACTTGTGCAGGAAAATGACTATGTGAAGGCTGGAACTCCACTCTCAGACGGTGCAATTACTCCTTCAGATATTCTTTCTATTAAAGGTCCTACAAAAGTTCAGGAGTATATCGTAAATGAAGTTCAGGAAGTATATCGTCTGCAGGGTGTGAAGATCAATGATAAACATTTTGAGATTATCGTACGGCAGATGATGAGGAAAGTTGTCATCGAGGATCCTGGTGATACCAAATTTCTGGAAAACCAGATTGCTGATAAAGTAGAATTCCAGGAAGAAAATGACTGGATCTATGATAAAAAAGTGGTAACGGATGCTGGTGATTCGAACAATTTACATTCGGGACAAATTGTTACCACAAGAAAATTGAGAGATGAGAATTCAGTCTTAAAACGTAAAGACCTTAAGCCTGTTGACGCAAGGGATGCAGTACCTGCTACTTCTAGTCAGAAACTACAAGGTATTACACGTGCTGCCCTTCAAACGAAGAGTTTCTTATCTGCTGCCTCATTCCAGGAGACTACAAGAGTTCTTAATGAAGCAGCTATAAGAGGCAAAAAGGATCCATTGATGGGATTGAAAGAAAATGTGATTGTTGGACATAAGATACCTGCAGGAACAGGTAATCGTGACTATGAAGATATTATCGTCGGTTCAATCGAAGATTATGAAAAGATGATCAAAAAAGGGAAAAAGGAGAAAGCTGATTCTAAATAAAAATCACAATATTTATGAGTGATCAACAGAATAATAACAATAATAAGAAGAAAAAAAATCAGGTTAATATCAATCTCAGTGAAGAGGTAGCACAGGGCATCTATTCCAATCTTGCTGTTATAAATCATTCAAGTACGGAATTTGTTCTGGATTTTATCCGAATGATGCCAGGCATGCCGAAAGCTGAGGTAAAGTCACGCGTTATTCTGACGCCTGAACATGCTAAACGCCTGTTAAAGGCTCTGCAGGAAAATATCAATAAATTTGAAAAACTGCATGGTGAAATAGATGCTAACAGAGGCGGTGGTGGTTCCTCCATGCCATTGAATTTTGGAGGTCCTACAGCTCAGGCATAGTAAAAAACCTTATATAATCTAATATTGAAGCTATCCTTTTTCAAGGGTAGCTTCTTTTTGTTTTTTTGCACTCCAAATAAACCATAACAGAGCCAAAATAGCCGAAATGATTCCTCCAGGATAACCAAGTTCTGTTGACAAGGCTAGTCCTCCGTTTTTTAAGGGGGCTACCAATAAATAGGTAACACAAATAGCTGTTAAAAATGTGGCTGGGATTGAGATAACAAAATGATTCTTTTTATGAATGGTTAAGTACATTGCTGCTGTCCATAAAACCACTACGGCCAGAATCTGATTGGATAAACCAAGGTACTTCCAGATGGTAGAGAATTCAAGCTGTGATAAGATGAACCCGCCAATAAACAAAGGAATGCTTACCATTAGTCTGTTTGAGAGTTTTCTTTGTTTGTATTTAAATATATCGGCAATTGTAAGACGGGCGCTGCGGAAAGCTGTGTCTCCCGTAGTTATTGGACAAGCAATAACTCCTAGTATAGCAAGAACTCCGCCTACTTTACCCATCCAGGTTTGGCTTATTGTATTAACAACCCATGCCGGATTATGTGATTCTGGTTCCATGGCTTCTGACAAACCATGAACATCACCGAAAAAATTCATAGCTGCGGTTGCCCATATGATAGCTACAATGCCTTCTGCTATCATTGCACCATAAAATGCTTTTCTTCCATGACTTTCTTTTTTTAGACACCTCGCCATAAGAGGAGACTGAGTTGAATGAAAGCCTGAAATTGCCCCGCATGAGATGACTATGAACATCATGGGGTAAAGAATATTTTGTGAAGGGTCCTGGTGCATATTGCTGAAATCACTGAAATGAAGTTCATTGAGGACTATTGTCCCCAATGTGCCTTTAAGTATTATCACACCTGCAATTCCAATAGCCATAATAAGGAGGGAAATGCCAAAAAACGGATATATTCTTCCAATAATTTTATTTATTGGAAGAAGGGTAGCAATTAGGTAATAGGCAAAAATAACATAGAGCCATATTGTTTTACTTCCGCCGGTTAGACTCTGCAGAAGTCCTGCAGGCCCTGTAGCAAAAGAAACCCCAACAAAAACCAGCAGTAAAATAGTGAAAAAGCGCAAAAAATTCTGAAAACCGGATCCTAAATATTTTCCTACAAGCCCCGGCAAACTTTCTCCATTGTTCCGCATGGATAACATTCCTGAAAAATAATCGTGAACGGCACCCATAAAAATACATCCGAATACAATCCAGAGATAAGCCATAGGACCGTACATAGCACCTAAGATTGCGCCGAAAATTGGACCGAGACCTGCAATATTTAAAAATTGGATTACAAAGATTTTCCAGGTTGGCAAAACCATATAATCTACACCATCATTTATACGCTTGGCAGGAGTTTTTATTTTATCATCTGCACCGAAAAAGCGTGCTATAAATTTACCATATATGAAGTAACCCAATACTAAAATACCTATGGAAGAAAGAAAAGTTATCATAATTCCTTATTTTGAAAATATTGGATAATTTTCTTAATAGCGCAAATGTAAAGAATTAAGGATGAATTTGAATATTGTTAAATATTTTAATTTTCTATTCTTATTTATATATTTGCTAACTCAAAATCATTTTGTTGGTTTTTCCCGACAAACAGCAAATAGGAAATAAATTAATAACTTAAATTTGATAGTCAATGAAAATACTTGTATGTCTCAGTAATGTCCCGGATACAACAACGAAAGTTAAGTTTACCAATGACAATACTGAGTTTGACACCACGGGAGTTCAGTGGATTATAAATCCATGGGATGAACTTGCATTGACAAGAGCTTTGCAGATTAAAGAAGACAGTAATAATTCTGTAGATAAGGTTACAGTTATACATGTGGGCACAAAAACTGCTGAACCCACAATTCGTAAGGCCTTGGCTATAGGGGCAGACGATGCAATACGTGTTGATGCTGACCCAAAGGATGCTTATTTTGTAGCTTCTCAATTGGCTGAGGTTATTAAAAATGAAAATTTTGATATTATTTTTACAGGTATTGAATCCAGTGATTATAATGGTGCTTTAGTAGGGGGAATGTTATCTGAATTCATTGGAATTCCTTCTGTATCTGCCGTTTCTTCTTTTGAACTGGAGAATGACGAGGTTTCTATTATTCGTGAAATTGACGGCGGAAAAGAAAAAGTTACAACGCAATTACCGGTTGTGGCAATTGTTCAGAAAGGTATTGCTATTGAACCGCGTATTGCAGCTATGAGAGGTATTATGATGGCACGGAAGAAACCATTGAATGTAGTAGAGTCTTTAGAGATGGAACCACTTACTGAGATTGAAAATTATGAGCTACCGGAACCTAAGCCGGCATGCAGAATGATCGATCCTGATAATGTTGAAGAACTGGTTGATCTCCTTAAAAATGAGGCAAAAGTTATTTAATAGTTGTTATAAAATTTAAACTGAATATAATAAAATATTACATATGGCAGTATTAGTTTTTACCGAAAATTGGGATGGCAAATTCAAGAAATATTCTTTTGAATTGGTATCTTACGCAAGTAAACTTGCGGAAATGCTAAACACAAAAACTGTAGCAGTTTCTATTGGGAAAGTAGAGGAAAATGAATTAAAAAAATTAGCCCATTACTCGGCAGATAAAATTATTTCTATTAACCATGACAAACTTGATTATTTAGATAATCAGGCATATACTTCGGCTCTTGCAAAAGTTACGGAAAAAGAGGACGCTAATGTTGTTGTTATTGCACATAATAACACTGGCAAAGCAATTGCTCCCAGGTTGTCAGCCAGGTTAAAAGCGGGTATTGGTTCGGAAGTTAACCAATTACCTTCAAAGTTGGATCCTTTTACTGTTAATAAAAAGGTATTCTCAGGCAAGGCATTTGCTAATATGGCTATTAAATCAGATAAGAAGATACTCACTTTAGCTCAGAATTCATTCGAGGTTATCGAAAACCCTAAAGAGTCACAAATAGAGAAATTTGAACCAGAAATTGGTGATGATCTTGTAAAAACGAAGGTAGTTGATGTTGAAAAATATAGAGAGCAACTCTTGCTTACCGATGCCGAGATTGTTGTTTCTGGAGGCAGGGGTATGAAAGCATCTGAAAATTGGGGATCTATTGAGGAATTAGCTGATGTCCTGGGTGGAGCAACAGCATGTTCCAGACCTGTATCTGATGAGGGATGGAGACCGCATGAAGAACACACAGGTCAAACAGGCAAAATTATTGCGCCTAATTTATATATTGCTGTGGGTATATCTGGTGCTATACAGCACATAGCAGGTGTGAGCCGCTCAAAGTATATAGTAGCTATCAATAATGATAAAGATGCGCCAATCTTTGAAGTTGCGGATTATGGTATCGTAGGAGATGCTTTTGAAGTTGTACCAAAGTTGGTAGATGCGTTTTCTAATACATAATAAAAAAATATACGAATGGCAGCAGATTTATTTCTGTTGCCATTTTTTTAATAAACAGCCAATAGTTGACAATGAATTTGACATAAAAAATCAGACATATGAAACCCTCATCTACTAACATAGACAAAAGCCTAAGTATAAACCCGTACCTGTCGGTAGACAAAGCATGAGGGTTCCATGGGATGAAGAATGAACTTACGTTGACATTTGTAGCATGAAGTCTCAGAGTATTAAACTAATAATCTAACTTTATCTAAATGAAACAAATTATATTTATAGCTGTTTTATTAATAACGCTGGCAGTATTTGCCTATACAGTCTATCGTTTAATAGCCCTTTTTAAACTTACGAAGCCAGCTTTCCCAGTAAAAAATTTTGGTAAGCGCCTTAAGATTACCATGGAGGTTGTTTTTGGGCAGACAAAAATATTTCGTTTTCCATTGATTGGTTTTCTACATGCACTGGTTTTCTGGGGTTTTTGTATTATCCTGATAGGAAGCATTGAAATGGTTGTAGATGGTATTACGGATACTGAAAGAGTCTTCCATATTCTTGGGGTAGTATATGATATCATTATAGGTGCCGGGGATGTTTTTGCTTTGATTATAGCCGTTGCCATAATTGCGTTTTTAATACGCCGTATATTCCTGCATGTTCAGCGTTTTCAGGGTAGTGAGATGAAACGTAAAAGCCATGTGGATGCAAATTTTGCATTGTCGCTTATACTGCTTCTTATGATTAGCTTATTAGGGATGAATACTTTTTATGTGCAGCATGCATCTGCAACAGGCGAGGTTGTACATGGAATATTCCCTGTAAGTGAGCATTTTGCAGGCCTGTTTTCTCATCTTACTGAACAACAGTTATATATATGGCATGAAGCAAATTGGTGGGTACATATTTTACTGATATTCTTTTTTGTTAACTACCTTCCTTATTCAAAGCATTTTCACGTATTCATGTCGGCGCCTAATGTATTCCTTAGTCGTTTGGAACCATTAGGAAAACTAGATACGATGGAAGATATCAAAAAAGAGGTAAAAATGATGCTTGGTGTTGAGAATGATGAAGAGCATACAGAAGAGGATGTTCAGCGTTTTGGTCTCAAAGATGTTGAAGATGTAACCTGGAAAAATTATCTTGATTCATTGTCCTGTACTCAATGTGGACGATGTACCTCAGTTTGCCCGGCAAATATTACAGGCAAAGATCTTTCACCCCGGAAGTTAATTATGGATTTGAGAGCCAGGATGGCGGAGAAAGGCCCGGAAATGTTGAAAAAGGGCAAGAATTTTGATGATGGGAAATCCTTGATTAAAGATTATATCTCTGAAGCTGAATTATGGGCCTGTACAACCTGTAATGCATGTGCCCAGGAGTGTCCTATTAATATTAATCAACCTACATTAATTGTCGAGATGCGAAGATACCTGGTTATGGAGGAAGCAAATGCTCCTGGTGAGCTTAATGCGATTTTTAACAATATTGAAAACAATGGAGCCCCTTGGCAATATTCCCAGGAAGACCGGATGTTATGGGCTAAAGAATTATATATAAACCAATAGCTGTTTAATAAATAATTTTCATTATGGCAGAAGAAAAACGTAAAGTTGAAGTACCAGTTATGGCAGATTTGGCTGCCCAGGGTAAGAAACCGGAGTATCTTGTTTGGGTTGGAAGTCCCGGCGCTTTCGATGATCGATATAAAAAAGTAACTCGTGCTTTTATAAAAATATTAACATTTCTGAATATTGATTATGCCGTTCTGGGTACTGAAGAATCATCAAGTGGTGATGTTGCTAGAAGGAGTGGCAATGAAATGCTGTTTCAAATGCAGGCATTTACAAATGTAGAACTACTGACTGGATATGGTGTAGAAAAAATTATCACTTGTGATCCTCATGCCTATAATACATTTCTGAATGAATATCCTGATTTTGGGGGTAATTATAAAGTTTGGCACCACACACAATTTTTATATAAATTGATTCAAGAAGGGAAGTTGAAAATTGATCCTGACTTGTTTTCTGGAAAAAAAATCACCTATCATGATCCTTGTTATCTGGGACGCGCCAATGATGTTTATGATACGCCCAGACAGGTTTTGGAAGCTGTTTCTGCCAAAAAGCTTGAAATGCCAAGAAACAGGAGCTTTGCACTTTGTTGTGGCGCAGGTGGCGGGCAAATGTTTAAAGAGGCTGAAAAGGGAGATAAAGAGGTGTTTATTGAACGAACAGAAGAGGCACTGAGAACAGGTGCCGAGGTTATAGTTACTGCATGCCCGTATTGTATGGTTATGTTTACGGATGGACTAAAATACAAAAACAAGGAAGAAGAAATCAAAAATTATGATATTGCCGAAATTATAGAGCAATCCTTAAATCTCTAACAAATTAATAAAATATACTTTTATGGAAAAATCTGAATTGAAGATAAAAGGCGGAGAGTTTTTGGTAAAAGAAACCAATGACAGCGAAATTTTTATACCCGAAGAATTTGATGAAGAGCAGCAAATGATTGGCCAAACCTGTCAGGATTTTCTGGATTCTGAAGTTATGCCAAATGTTGATCGGATTGACAAGAAAGAAGAAGGTTTAATGGAAAGCACTCTGAAAAAGTCCGGTGAACTTGGACTTCTTGGAATTTCTATTCCAGAGGAGTATGAAGGGTTCGGACAATCTTTTTTAACCTCAATGCTGGTTGCTGAAGTGCTTGGAGCAGGATATTCTTTTTCCGTTGCTTATTCGGCACATACAGGCATTGGTTCTTTGCCGATTGTCTATTATGGGAGCGAGGAGCAGAAACAGAAGTACCTTCCAAAATTGGCTTCCGGAGAATATACTGCCGCATTTTGTCTGACTGAGCCGGGCGCCGGTTCTGATGCCAATGCGGGAAAAACGAAAGCGGAGCTTTCTGAAGATGGTAAGCATTTTATTTTGAACGGACAAAAGATGTGGATTACGAACGGAGGTTTCGCTGATGTTCAGGTCGTTTTTGCAAAAATTGAAAATGACCGGATTCTTAGTGCGTTTATTGTGGAGAAAGACTGGAATGGTATAGTCATTAATCCGGAAGAAGAGAAGATGGGAATCAAAGGTTCTTCAACAGTGCAAATTTTTTATAATGATGTGAAGGTGCCAGTGGAGAATATGTTAGGTAAAAGAGGTGAAGGATTTCGGATTGCCCTGAATATACTGCATATGGGTAGAATAAAACTTGCTGGAAATGTTATTGGCGCTGCAAAGCTGGCAGTCAATAATTCTGTAAATTATGCTAATGAACGTAAGCAGTTCAACAAACTGATATCCAATTTTGGTACCATAAAATACAAACTTGCAGAACAGGTTGTTAAAACTTTCACTACTGAAGCTGCTGCTTATAGAGCATCAAAGAATATTGATGAAGCTATTGAAAAATATCTTTCTGAAGGAATGGATTACGGTAAAGCCAATGTAGAAGGCTTTATTCAGTATGAGGCTGAGGCAGCTATGATGAAAGTATATAGCTCTGAATCCCTGGATTATATTGTAGATGAAGAAGTGCAGATAATGGGGGGTATGGGTTTTTCATCCGAAATGCCTGCTGACAGAGCGTATAGAGACTCCAGGATAAACAGAATTTTTGAAGGTACCAATGAGATTAACAGACTGTGGAATACAGACACAATATTTAAACGAGGCAAAAAAGGAATAATTGAAGTCTTTGCTAAGGCGGAGGAGTATCTTAACGATCTTGATAATTTAGCCACAGAGAAATATTCACCTGTGGGTTATTTTGAAGATAAAGCTCATTATATTCAAAATTTCAAGAAGGTGGCTTTAATGATACTCAAAGTGGCAAAAGATAAGTTTGATCGTAAACTTGCCATGGAACAGGAAATATCAATGTGGTTGTCTGATATCATTACCTTGACTTACGTTGCTGAATCGGCTTTCCTAAGGGTGAAGAAGATAGAAACTATGGGTAAATCGGGCGATATGACGAAATTGTATCGCGATATCCTGGATCTATGTGTGTTTGATGCAGCAGCCCAGATACGGAAACACTCTGAGAATGCTGTATATGCCATAGAAAATGATGAATTATCAGAGAAACTATTGAAGGCCGTTGAAAATCTTACCCGTGTTTCTGGATTTAATGTAAAAGAGACTAGAAGAAGAATTGCTGATAAAGTGATTGAAGAAAATAAATACTGTTTTTAATAGTAAATGTTGATGCTGTATACTGAGATATGTTAATTGTCAGCAGTATATAGCCCTGAGAATTTCTTTCAGGTTAAGTTTAAATAACCTATCACATCCAGCCCATAGATTTTCATAATCGAGGGCTGGTTTTTTATGTTCGTTTTTAATGAACAGCAGAATCTTACATTTTTAGCGCTTCGAAGTCAATTTCCTGGGTGTTATCTGTTTCGTGTAATTTTCCCTTTTCAAATTTGATTGTACGGGTTTCAAATTTTTTAACAAGCTCATAGTCATGAGTGGCCATTATGATGGTTCTGCCGCTTGCATTAATTTCTTTGAGTATCTTTAATAAGTCTTCAGAGGTTTCTGGATCCAGATTTCCTGTTGGTTCATCTGCCAGGATAATATCAGGGTCATTCAGCAAAGCGCGGGCAATCACCACGCGTTGCTGTTCTCCCCCAGATAATTGATGAGGCATTTTGTAGCCCTTATAAGTTAGCTCCACTTTTTCAAGGACTTCATCAATCTTTTGCTTGATTTCTACTTTATTTTTCCAGCCAGTTGCCCGTAAAACAAAATGCAGATTTTCGTATACCGTTCTGTCTGTGAGGAGCTGAAAATCCTGAAAAACAATGCCTAATCTTCTTCTCAGAGAGGGGATATGTTTTCTTTTTAATTTTTTTAAGTTATAGTTGAGCACAAATCCTTCTCCTTCTTTTAATGGAATTTCAGCATTGATTACTTTAATAAGGGAAGTTTTCCCGCTGCCAACTCTTCCTATGAAGTAAACAAACTCATTTTGGTTTATTTTTAAATCGACATTGCTGAGAATAAGGTTTTCGTTTTGGTAAATGTTGGCATTTTCAAATTTTATAACAGGTTTCATAAAATCATTGTTTTGTTGTAAAAAATGATACCATAAAAGTATCATTTTTGTATTAAAAAACGGTTTGTAGTATTTATTTGTATTCTTGTTATTACAAATGTAGAGAAAAATAACTGTAATAAGGATAGAAATTTCTATACGGGAATTGTTAATTATGGTTGTCAACCAACATGCCCTTCCTAAGGGAGACTTTTTACCGGAGAAATATGGTTTGATTTTTGTATCATGATATCCATTTGTAATTAAGTTTTAAAAGATCAGGGCGGTTATAGTCAGACAGGCATTTTTGTTTTTATCTGGTTGATGAAAAAATACTTGAATATTAAATTTATTCGTTCATTTCATGTTCTTTTTAAGATTTATCTTAATTTTAACCAAATTCAAGTTAGGATGATGTAATTTTGTTTGATCATTACGGATGATAGTGAATTTGTTTTATAGTAGACTGATAATAGTATTATTTGTATAATAAAACATCAATTAGTTGGTTTTAAAAAAAATATTTCAAATGATAAAAGCAAAAATATTTTTACTCGTACTGTGTATTGTGGCAATACCTACCTTTTTGGCCGGTCAGGCAAATAAAGGCTATACTGAAGCGCTGAATGAATATAAGGAAGCCAGGGAATTGTTTGATAAAGAGAAATATGCAGTAGCACAGGAGCAATTTAAGGATGTGCTGGATGCTTTTTCTGAAAGTAGTGAATATAGAATTAATGCAGAGTATTATATTGCTATATGCGCGATTGAATTATTCAATGAAGATGCTGAATATCTCATCTCTCAATTTATTTCAAAGTATCCGGAGAGCTCAAAGGTTAATCAGGCATACTTTAATATGGGTAAATTTCAATATAGGCAGGAGCAATATCAAAATGTTGTTCGCTGGCTTGAAAAGGTTAATACAAATCGGTTAGATGATAGAGTGTTGTCTGAATATCGTTTTAAGCTGGGATATAGTTATTATAAAATCGGCAGTTCCAACAATGCCAGTGATGAACTTTACGAAATTAAAGATAAAAACACCAAATATTCATCCCCGGCTTTATATTATTATTCCCATATTGCCTATGAAAACGGGAATTATCAAACTGCTCTGGAAGGATTTAAACAGTTAATGGATAATAAAACTTTTGCCCCGATAATGCCTTATTATATCACTCAGATATACTATTTTCAGGAAAAATTTGAGGAGGTAATTGATTATGCTCCCCAGTATGTTAAGTCGGCAACTACGAAGCGTATGCCGGAAATTGCAAAAATTATAGGAGATTCATATGTTAACCTGAATAATTATGACAGTGCATTAACTTACCTGGAGTTACATAAAGAGAAATCAGAAAAACTTAGTCGCCAGGATTATTATCAGATAGGCTATACGGCTTATAAGCTAGAAGAGTACGATAACGCAATAGAAAATTTTGAAGAAGTTACTGATGAAGATGATGAACTGGCACAGAGCGCTTATTATCATTTGGCCGATTGTTATTTGAATACCAATAATGAAAATAAAGCGAAACTGGCTTTTGAATTCGCTTCAAAATTGGATCATGATCCTGAAATTAAGGAGAATGCATTGTTTAATTATGCAAAAATTACTTTCCAGCTCAGAAATACACCTTTTAATGCCGCAATTAATGCTTTCAAGGATTATATAGAAAAATACCCGGACTCGGATAATATTGATGAAGCATATAACTATCTTGTACAGGCCTATTTAAATTCAAATAATTATCAAGATGCGTTAAAATCACTGGAACAGGTTGATGATATGGATGTTTCACTGGAAAAGGCATACCAAAAAGTTGCTTATTTCAGGGCATTGGAATTATATAATAATAGACATTATGACGAAGCCATTCTGGTTTTTAACAAATCATTGCAGTATGAGCAATATGACAAAAATATTGCGGCTCTGACACAATATTGGAGAGCTGAATCATATTACCAATTAGAGAAATACGAAGATGCTGCGGCTAGTTATAATTCTTTTCTGATGTTGCCAGGGGCTTTTTCAACACCAGTGTATGACAAGGCACATTATAATCTGGGATATGCCTATTTTCAGCAAAAAAAATACCCGGAGGCGATTGAATGGTTCCGTAAATTCATTAATCTGAGCAGATCGAAAGAACCCAAATATCTTGCGGATACATACATTCGTCTGGGAGATTGCTACTTCCTGAGAAGAAGTTTTTCTCTGGCTGTGGCGAATTATAACCAGGCGCTTGAAGTGAATGTATGGGACCAGGATTATGCTATGTTTCAGAGTTCAATTGCAATGGGATTGCAAGGACAACACGATCAACAAATTAGTAGCCTCCAAACATTAATTGATAAGTACCCCCAGTCAAATTATTCAGACGATGCCCATTTTGAGATTGGAAGAAGCTATATGGATATTGATAATCCCGAGAGGGCTATTGAATATTTTGAAAAGTTAGTCGATGAATATTCATCCAGTCAATATGTGAAACGTGCTTTGGTACAGTTGGGACTTATTCATTATGCACAAAATGAAAATGAAGAGGCTATTGAGTATCTTAAGCGAGTTATTGCTGAATACCCAGGTACAGCAGAAGCTAAAAATGCTTTAAATGGCTTAAAGAATGTATACGTAGACATGGACCGCGTAGATGATTATGTTACATACGTTGACGGCCTGGATGATGATTTTGCTGAAGTTAGTTCAGGGGAACAGGATTCACTAACTTATACCTCGGCTGAAAGAACTTATATGGAGCAGGGATGTGATAAGGCAATTCAGTCTTTTCAAAAGTATCTGCGCAATTTTAGAAATGGGGCCTTTACAGTAAATGCTCATTTTTATATGGCTGACTGTTACCATCGAAATGATGAGTTTGATAAGGCACTGGAACATTACGAATATGTAATTGATAGAAGCCGTAATGAGTATACAGAGCAGTCCTTGGCAGCTGCAGCGGGAATATATTATGATAACGATAACTATGAGGAGGCGCTTGAGCTTTACGAACGATTAGAAAAAGAAGCTGAAGAAAGTGCCAATATCATGGATGCAAGAACTGGGCAGATGAGAATACTGTACGACTTTGGAGATTACGATAAAGCAGTGGATGCCGCTGATAAAGTCTTACATACTGACAAAATAAGCGACAGATTACAGCGGGAAGCGTTGTATATTAAGGGGAAGTCCCTATTTGAGCTGGAAGAGTATCAACGGGCACGAAAAGAATTACAAAGAATTGCAGAGGAAGTTAATAGCAAAGAGGGGGCAGAGGCCAGATATCTTATCGCTGAAATATATTTTAAACAAGAAGAATGGGAAGTTGCTGAAAATGAGATATTAGATTTCATAGAGCAAAATTCATCACAGGAATATTGGAAAGCAAGGAGCTTTATACTTTTGGCTGATGTGTATTTGGCTATGGAGGATAGTTTTCAGGCGAAGCATACATTGAAGAGTATAGTGGAAAATTATGAGCCTGTTGATGATGACGATGATATTATTGAGCTTGCAAAGGAAAAATATAATGAGATTATAGAGCAGGAAAAATTTGAGATGGATAGTGACAGTATTGAAAATGTGGAAATTCAGTTCCCTGATGAAGGTGATACAGGAGATTCGGATAGCAGCAATTGATATTCAGCATTTGACCCACTTTATTTATTTATGAATAATGCTGATTGAATGGGAGATATAAGAAAAAAAATAATGATATTAAATCACATCAAACTATGAAAATTAGGAATGTTATAATACTTGTCGTTGTGTTGATTTTTTCAATCCATTTTCTTTATGGGCAAGAAGATATTTCCAAACAGGTACAAGTAGTAAAAGCCTATAAGCCAAAGGTTGAGAGAGTAAATAAAATAAGTGAACTGCCTGAAATTACCGATACGACTGTAACAGAGATTTCTTTTGACTATGACTTGTTACCTAAGAGGGCAAAGACTGAATTTGAGCTTGCTCCGGTCCCGGCGGCTTCTATGGTCGGGGAACCATTGACCCAGCTTTACCCGAACTATGTTAAAGTGGGAATGGGAAGTAAATTTTCTCCCGTTGTTGAATTTCATATTGGTACTAAAAGATCCGAGGATAGGATGCTGGGCGCTTATTTCAAGCATAATTCCTCGGACGGAAATGTTCTGTTACCACAAGGTAATGAGACTTTTGCCGGATATAGCGATAATCAGATAAAATTATTCGGGAAACGATTTTTCAACAATTCAGTTCTGGAGGGTGACCTTGGACTAAAAAACAACACACGATACTTTTATGGATATGACGTTTCTGCTGATACTGCATTGAATAAAAGTGATATTAAGCAAAATTATCTTCGGTTGAATGCTGATATAGGGTTTAACTCTACTTACACTGATTCTGCTCATTTAAACTATGATTTTAATTTTACCTACGACCATGTTGACGATAAATTTGATACGAATGAAGACATTGTGGGTATTAATGTTGACCTCGATAAATTTATTGATAATAACATTGTAGCACTTAGTACGGGTTTTGATTACCTTATGTATGAATCACCGCTGGATACCGGGACCAATACTTTATTTCATTTTAAACCGACGATAGCTAAATTTGATGATAACTGGAAATTAAAAGGAGGGATTAATTTTGTGGCAGATGCAGTGAATGAAAATACAAAATTACGGCTATATCCGGTTGCTGAAATGGAGTATGATATTGTAAACCAGTATATTATTCCCTATGGAGGAATAGATGGCAATATTGATTTTAATAGTTATTACCGATCAACGCTCGAAAATCCGTTCATTATTCCGGGTCTGAGGGTAGAGAATACCAATAACAAAATGATATTTTATGCAGGAATTAAAGGTAATCTGACATCTTCAACGTATTATAATACGGGCGTGAAATATAACTTCTTTGACAATATGCCGTTTTTTTATAATGATATGGAAGGTACCAATGACGCAGGAAATCAATTTGGTGTTTTGTACGATAACGGCGAATGTATGAATATATACGGAGAACTTGCTTTTGATTTCTCTGAAAGTCTAAATTTAAAAGCCACAGGAAATTATTACCAGTATGCATTATATAATGAACCTCATCCCTGGCATAAACCTTTATACGATTTATCTTTATCTGCAAAATATGATATAAGAAATAAAATAATTTTCGATGCTGAAGCTTATTTGTATGGTAATAGGTGGGCTAAGAATGGTCTTGATGGCGAAGAAATAGAAATGGGCGAATTTACTGATTTAAATTTCAAAATGGAGTATAGATATACGAAGGTTTTATCAGCGTATTTGCAATTTAAAAATCTTCTTGCCGATAACTACAGCATTTGGCATCAGTATCCTGTCTATGGGCTACAGATTTATCTCGGGATAACTTATGCCTTTTAATGATATTTGTCATTGACCTTCCGACTTTTCATTTGGAGAAATTTAGATTATTAGTTTCATAATCTGAGACTTATTGCTGCAAAAGTCAAGGTAATTTAATTCTGCATCCCTTGGAATCCTCATGTTTTATGCATAGGCTTTTGTTTACGCTGGTGGATTAGGGTTTTATTTGTTGATTTTGTGTCAAATTTAAACTCCCTTCTGTTGAGGTTTTTGTCTTATTATAAAATATTAAAAAAAACCTTGTTTAACGGGGATTTTATAGCGATAATCCGGATAAATTTTATTAAATTTACAGGTATTTTGTAAAAAAGAAGATACTGATAATTAGCTATTTAATAAAGATTAAAAAAATATATCAATGACTAAAGAAGAGCAAGAAAAAATCAGAAAAGATGCTGGAATGAAAGATTACTCAGCTGGTAGTATTCAAGTGTTGGAAGGTCTGGAAGCAGTGCGGAAAAGACCTTCGATGTATATCGGGGATGTAAGTGACAGAGGTTTGCATCACTTGGTTTATGAAGTTTTGGATAATTCTATAGATGAGGCACTTGCGGGATATGCGAAAAATATTGATGTGACAATTAATGAGGACAATTCAATCACAGTGGTCGATGACGGTCGCGGAATTCCGGTGGATTACCACGAAAAGGAAGGGAAATCTGCCCTTGAGGTCGTTATGACTGTTTTGCACGCTGGCGGTAAGTTTAATAAAGACAGTTATAAAGTTTCCGGTGGGTTGCATGGTGTGGGTGTATCTTGTGTGAATGCCCTGGCTTCATACCTTAAGGCTGAAATTCACAGGGATAATAAAGTATATATTCAAGAGTTCCAACGAGGTAAGGCTTTGGGAGAAATAAAGGTTGCTGGAGAAACAGATAAGAGCGGTACAATTATACATTTCAAGCCTGATGATGAAATTTTTAGTGTAACCGAATTTAAATTTGACACCCTCGCTTCCCGCTTAAGGGAACTGTCATTTCTGAATAAAGGTATTCGGCTTAGTATTATAGATAAGCGTGAATTCGAGGATAATGGAAATGGCACTGAGCTGGATAAGGATAATGATGGCATTAGTAAAGGTAATGGCTATAGACATGATAGCTTTTATTCGGAAGAAGGACTGAAAGAATTCGTGGGATTTTTGGATGCCACACGGGATAAAATTATTGAGAATACCATTCATGTTGAAACCGTCAAGAATGGCATTCCTGTGGAGATTGCAATGCAATACAATAATTCCTTTGCGGAAAATGTCCACTCTTATGTTAACAATATCAATACGATAGAGGGAGGAACCCATTTGGCCGGTTTTCGTAGGGGATTGACCAGAACTTTAAAGAATTATGCGGATAAGTCAGGGATGTTGTCTAAGGCAAAATTTACAATTAGTGGCGATGATTTTAGGGAAGGATTAACTGCAATTATTTCTATTAAATTACAGGAACCCCAGTTTGAAGGACAGACAAAGACTAAACTAGGAAATACCGATGTCACTGGAGCTGTGGATCAGGCTACGAGTGAGTTATTGGCCAATTATCTGGAAGAGAACCCTAAAGATGCTAAGACAATTGTTTCTAAGGTTATTACTGCGGCTCAGGCTCGCCATGCTGCGAGAAAAGCCAGAGAACTGGTTCAGCGCAAAAATGCAATGAACGGATCAGGACTACCGGGGAAATTAGCTGATTGTGCTGACAAGGATGCTACAAAATCTGAAATATTTCTTGTTGAGGGTGATTCTGCCGGAGGTACTGCTAAGCAGGGCAGAGACAGACGTTTTCAGGCTATACTTCCGCTTAAAGGGAAAATCCTGAATGTTGAAAAAGCCTTGAGAGCAAAGATTTTTGAAAATGATGAAATTAAAAATATCTTCACTGCTTTGGGTGTGTATATTGGTACGGAGGAGGATAGCAAAGAACTTAATATAGAAAAACTCCGCTATCATAAAATCATCATTATGTGTGATGCTGATGTGGATGGAAGCCATATCGAAACATTGATTATGACTTTCTTTTTTCGCTATATGACTGAATTGATTAGACGTGGTTATATTTATATTGCTACGCCTCCTCTGTATCAGATCAGAAGAGGGAAAGAGGCGCGTTACTGCTGGAATGAAGAGGAAAGGAAGCAGGTTGTGGAAGAACTCGGAAAAGGAAAAGAAGCTAATGTTACTATTCAGCGATATAAAGGATTGGGAGAAATGAGTTCTCAACAACTCTGGGAAACAACAATGGACCCTGAATTTAGAAAGCTGCGCCAGGTGACTATTGAAAGTGCTGCTGAGGCTGACAGAATCTTTTCGATGCTAATGGGGGATGATGTTCTGCCCAGAAGGGAATTCATACAACAGCATGCCAAGTATGCTAATATTGATGCATAATTGAATAAACAAAAATATTAATTTATTTTTGCCCGGTTTGTAAATATTGTACATTCCGGGCAAATATTTTTGATGTCAAATGGTCAATGCGGTTTGTAAACTTTTCCGGGGATTGGGTTGATGTTTCAAAAAAATCTTGCATCTTGTAATATTCAGGAAAAAAATTATACTTATCTCTAAAAGACATTTGTTTTGGATAAAAACGCAAAAAGGGAGGAATTTCTTGGTTTAATATCCAGACATCAACATCTGATAAAGAAAGTTGCTGCTATTTATTATAAAAATCCGGAAGATCAGGAGGATGCCTTCCAGGAAATACTGGTCAGCCTCTGGAAGGCATATCCTACTTTTGAAGGCCGATCGAAAATAAGTACATGGATATACCGTGTTGCGCTTAATACGGTACTCACAAATCTAAGAAAAGCTACCAACAGAGTTTACCATCATCAAACGGATATCAATATTCCTGAAAATATTATCAATAAAGAGGAGCAGGATCTTTCTGAGGAAATCAGCGTTTTATATAAAGCCATAAAACATTTGTCTGACATTGAAAAGGCAATTATTATGCTTTATATGGAAGAAAAAACTTATGATGATATCGCTGATATAATGGGTATGACAAAGACAAACGTGGGCGTGAAAATATCAAGAATTAAGAAAAAGCTTAAAAAACTGTATAAAAAGATGGAAAATGGATATTGAAAAGTTGAAAGGTTCATGGAAGAAGTACACATCTGAATTTCAGTCCCGCCATTTCAAAAACGCGGACGACCTTGATGAGATTTTAGAGAAAAAAAGCCAGCAATCTTTAAGATTGTTGAAAAGAAACTTTTTCATAGAAGCTGGGTTGAATATTTTGCTGATACCGATTATTCTATTGGTTTTCGTTAAAAGCGGGCTTTTGGAAGGAACTTTGAATGTTGTTTTTACTGCTATTATTTTTCTGATTCTCCTAGTCTTTTTATCGTATCTCTATGGGTCTTACAGAAAAATTTACAAGTATGAAAATTATAATTTGTCTCTAAAGGAAAAACTTGAACAACAAATAGATAGACTGGAATCGTTCACCCGGTATTATTACAAGTTTTTATATGTCGCTTATTTTATTGCTCTGATAGTGGGATTGTCTTTTGACCTTCCGGACGATAATACCAAAGTTTTGTTTATTGTCGCTATTGGTGCAGCTCTTGGATTGTTATTGTTCTTTATTGTGGTACGGCCCCTGGCGAAGATGTATGTGAACAAATTATATAAAAGGCATATTCTCTCCTTGAAACAATGCCTGCGGGAGTTGGAGGAATAGTCTGTAATCTTGCATTGTTATACTTATTTGCCTGTTTTCTTATGGTTTATTGATTTTTACTTTTAATTTTGTACTTCCAAAATGATCAGGAAAAATTATTGAGAATGCTTTGATAGTCTGAATTATTTATGACTGATATCGATAAAATTTTAAACAAGAAAGAAATCACTAAAGCAGATATAGTTTATTTGCTTCAGACAGAAGGAGAACAAAAGGAAAAACTGTTCAGAAAGAGTAATGAAGTTAAGACTGAATATGTAGGGCGAAAAGTCTATTATCGTGGTTTGGTTGAGTTCTCTAATATATGCAGCAAGAATTGTTATTATTGCGGTATAAGGCACAGCAATGGAATGATTAATAGGTATAAGCTGAAGGATGATGAGATTCTGGATGCTGTGCGTTTTGCTTATGAGAATAACTATGGTTCAATTGTCTTACAATCGGGTGAAGTGTCTTCTCCGGAGTTCACCAGGCGAATTACCAATTTGTTAAGGCAAATAAAAACGCTTTCTGACAATAAGCTGGGCGTTACAATATCTCTTGGAGAACAACCAAGAGAGGTATATGAAGAGTGGTATGAGAATGGTGCAGATCGTTACCTGTTGCGCATTGAGGCTTCCAATCGTTCCTTATATTATAAAATTCATCCCAATGATGAGAAACATGATTACAACCATCGCCTGGAATGTCTTAAAACTTTGCAGGATATTGGATACCAGACGGGTACAGGAGTAATGATTGGTTTGCCGTTTCAGACTTACGAGGATTTGGCTGATGATTTGATTTTTATGAAAGAACTGGATATAGATATGGTGGGAATGGGGCCTTATATTGAACATCACAATACGCCTTTATATCAATACAAAGATCTGTTGCTTTCTGAAACCGAGCGTTTTCAGCTTACATTGAAAATGACTGCTGTTCTCCGGATACTGATGAAAGATATTAATATTGCTTCAGCTACTGCTTTGCAGGCTATCGATCCTTTAGGGCGTGAGAAAGCTGTTAAAGTGGGTGCCAATGTTATTATGCCTAATGTGACACCGGGAATGTACAGAAACAGCTATAAACTATACGAAAATAAACCCTGCACGGATGAAGAGGCTTCTGATTGCACCAGTTGTCTGGAAGTTCGTATAGCTCTTACAGGCGATGAAATAGCATACGGTGAGCGCGGTGATCCGAAGCATTATTTTAAGAGACGCGGTATAACCCCTTAAATATCTCCTTCGTTTTTATACTTTTCTGCTTTCTGGTCGGCTATCCTTGTCGGTTCAGGAAGACGGTATTTTGTCGTACAGTTCATGACCAATTCACTGGCTTCTTTAATCCCAATTTTATGTCCTGGGGATACAAATACGGGTTTGGTATTCTCGCGGGTGCGTAAAACGGTGCCGATAACTTTCCTGTCAGGATTTACAAGATTACTTTTTGCCCCTTTGGAAGTACCTGGCTCTTTATATTCACCAAAAAGATTTTTCTTGGCACAACCAACTGAGGGTTTGTTTGTTAATACCCCGATGTGCGCTGCTATTCCTAATCCCCGTGGATGTGCAATTCCCTGTCCGTCAAAAAGCAAGACATCAATCTTCTCTTCTACCTTTGCTAAGGTGTCCATTATCAGAGGACCTTCACGGTAACTCAGGAGCCCGGGAATATACGGATATCCGATAATATCCAGTTCGGTATAGGTTTTTATATGTTCTATTTCAGGATATTTAAAGAGGGATACGGCACAGAATCCTGTCAGGGGCTTTTTATGATAGGCTACGTCTATTCCGGCAATTATTTCTATCTTATCAGGCATGCCGGATATTTTAACCTTTCCGGCAAGTTCTCTTTGCTGTTCTTTGGCTTTCTTTGGGGTAATGTTTTTTAATGATTCCATAATATTAAGTTTCCGAAAAGTTATGATAGGGAACAGTTTATTCCGTTTCGACTATTTTATAAACAAATTTTATGTAAGATTTGTTTTCATATTAAAATTGCTTGAGGGCTGTATCTGCTCTGAATGATTCAGTCTGTTTATTATCGTATGCAGTCGCTTATCTGATGGTTTTTCATGGCTTACGTCTATCAGGAATCTTCCGTAGCCCATCGCGCTGAGTTTATCTTTATATTGTGTGAATGAAACGGGACTCTCGGGAATTATAATGGTATTTCCGTTTTTGATTACTTTGCTGAATCTGGTGTGTTCGTCATTGATTATCGTTCGGGTAGATTTCACAGGCATTCTCGAGTAAAACAGTTCAGGATAAAAATATACCGGAACAATTCCCTTTTTGTTATGAATGGATTTTAAATTATCAAGGTCGTTTTCCAGCGGATAGCAGAAGAGTTTAATGTTTTCATCCGTCAGATGCTGAATAGCTGCGTCATTAAAAATGTATACATTTTCATTGGTGGCGATATTTGAATTTTTCGGAATGATAAGCTGTTGAGAGAGGTGACTAATCATGTAATTTCGGTATCCTTGCTTTCTGTATTGCTGAAGCAAGGATTCATAGAAGGGAATTTTGTATTCCGGGATAAATTTAGGCAATTCAAAAAAGATTTTGTGCATATTTTTTTTCATTAGAAATGCGCTCGTATCTAATTTACGCCACTCTTTTTCAATGAGATTTATGATAAGGCCTTCGATTTCCTGGAAGGGTACTTTTTTTAACCATTGTATACTGTCAATCCTTAGAAAGCGCTGTTCCTTTTCCAGGCTTTTACTTTTTGAGAGCGTTTGCAGGATTTTTTTTCGTTCATTATCCGGTATTCCAACAGGGACATTGTCGCCTTTTTCTTTAAACCGGGAAGGGAATTTTTTATCCCGTAAGTTGGCAAGGTAAACCTGATCGCCTTTGTTTACTTTATGGTTGCTTATTGTTACGCGTATCATATCGCCTTTTTGCTTGAAATCCTTCAGTTTTATGGCTTGCCTGTTTTTACCTTTTCGTGTCCGAATCCATAATCGGTTTCCTTCTTTCAGGAGTTCACGGGTAGGAAAGGTGAAAAAATCGCTTCCTGCATCTTTAACAGCACCAAGAAATATGCCGGTGGTGGGATTGTCCGTAACCGATTCTTTGACATTGCCTCCAAAAAAATAGGAGCTTTTCTCCCTTCCCATATCATATTTTAATAGTGCTTTGGCTTCCGGAATTCTAGAGGGATCGTCAATTGCCATTCTATAGGCTTGGCCGACATTATACATATATTCAGCGGGTTTTAGTCTTCCTTCTATTTTAATTGAAGAAACACCTAGCTCCATTATAGTGGGAATGAAATCTATCAGCTCATTGTCTTTTAAGCTGAACAGATACTTTTTGTCATCTCCGGATTCATATAATCTGCGGCATGGCTGCATGCACTGTCCCCTGTTTGCGCTCATGCCTCCCAGAAAACTACTAAAAAGGCACATCCCTGAAAATGAATAACATAATGCTCCATGGGCAAATAGTTCGATTTCAATGTTTGATTTGTCTTGTATAGAGTGGATTTCCTTTGGTGTTAATTCTCTTGCGAAAATCACCCTTTCAAATTGCTTTTTGTCTGCATATATGCCTCCCAGCGAATTATGATTACCCATTTGTGTGCTGGCATGGACTTTCAAAGATTGGAAGAAATTTTTAATGAGATGGTAAACGCCCCAGTCCTGTATGATTAAAGCGGAAATATCAGTCTGTGCCAGCATGTGCAAGGTATCTGCAATTTCTACTAGCTCTTCGTTTTTTATGACTGTGTTCAAAGTCAGGAAGACCTTAATATTGTTCTTTTTTGCCTCTTTCAATAAAGACTGCAGTTGGGAAAAGGTGAAATTATCAGCTCTCGCTCTTGCATTAAATTTTTTCAGGCCGCTATAAACCGCATTGGCTCCACCTTCAACAGCAGCAAAGAATGTTTCAGGATTACTTGCGGGTAGTAAAAGTTCGGGTTTGTTGTGTTTGTTTCTCATAAATGCAAGATAATCAATGTTTCCTTGTACATTTTTCCGATCCAGTCCGGATGGAAATTTTTTGCTAAAATATTTAATATGATGTTGTTATAACTCAAAATCCCTGTTTATAGTCTGCTCCAGGGAAATGAATGTTTCGGTCCGGGCTACACCGTTGATGTTTTGAATGGTATTGACGAGGATATCCATCAGGTGTTCGTTACTTTCACAGTACATCTTCAGTAGTAACGCATATTCTCCTGTGGTATAATGACATTCGACAATTTCCGGGATGTTTTTAAAATCATTCACTACATTTTTATACATATGAGCCTGATCTAGGTATACTCCTACAAATACACATAAGTCATATCCCACACTTTGAGGTCTTATTTTGAACTTGGACCCTTCAATGACACCCTTCTCCTCTAGCTTACGAATACGCTGATGAATAGCTGCTCCGGAAATACCGCATTCACGTGCTATTTCCAGGAAAGGCTTGCGTGCATCCTGTATCAGGCAAGATAGAATCTTACGATCTGTGTTATCAATCTTAAGTTTTTTGTTCATTTTGCTTTTAATATATAAGGAATGCGGATAAATTTATAAATATTTTACAGAGTAGCAAAATTATTTGAATTGCTTTGGATACAAGGTTGCCGATGTATAAAGGAGTCCCCCTAAAAGTGTGCTTTTTGCTATTGTTTTTATACAATGGGTTTTTGATGGTTTCATGTTTCACGTTCCAGGTCACTTCGGTTTTCATTCAGTGGTCATCGATATTGTTATTCGATTGCCCTGCAGTATTGTTGGAGTGCCATTAGGTACTGAATTGTGGTAGAAAAATGTAGTATAAGCTGCAAAAGTGAACCGTAGGTTCGGCATTATATGTTGTCGAAGACTCTTCTTTTATGATTTGGAATATATTCAGCATGAACCCTTATAGCTGCGTAGCAGTGCAATGTCTATAGAAAACAATTTAACCAATTAACAATTCTTTATAACCAATCATTCATACCTCAGACTATCTACCGGGTTTTTTCTTGCTGCCCGCCAGCTTTGCCAGCTAACTGTCAGTGTTGCTATGATTATGGTTAGCAGTCCGGATACTGCGAAAATCCACCAGCTTAATGCTGTTTTGTATGCAAAGCTTTGAAGCCATTTATTCATGATGTAGTAAGCCACCGGTACAGCCAGAGCAAAAGAGATGAGCACCCATTTTACAAAGTCTTTGTTGAGAAGAGCCAGGATATTGCTCACAGTCGCCCCATTCACTTTTCGAATTCCTATTTCTTTGGTTCGTTGCTTTATGTTAAATCCTGCAAATCCGAATATGCCCATGCATGAGAGGAATATAGAAAGAAACGTGAAAATTCTTATCAGTGCAATGGTTTTTAATTCGGTTTTATAGACATTGTCAATTTTTTCATCCAAAAATTCATAACGGAAGGGCCACTCAGGATTCAGGTTTTCCCATTCTTTCTTGAGGTAGCTTAGTGTTTCGGATGTTTTTCCTTTCTGTATTTTTGTGATGATATTTAGCTTTTGGCCATTATGCAATGCGTAAAATACCGGTGTGTTTTCTTCATGTAGTGAGGAATACTGAATATTTTCAATAATGCCTATTATTTTCACAGGCTGCTCTTTCATTCCTGTACGGACTTCTTTGCCTATTGGGTCGTCGAATTTTAATTCTTGTGCTAACTTTTCGTTGATGATAATAGCCGTACTATCTGTGCGTAACTCTTTGTTGAAGTTTCTTCCGGCAACAAATTTACTTTCCAGCACTGAAAAGTATTCAGGTGATACAGTATTATAGCCTGCATTAAACTTGTTTTCATCGGAGGTGTAAAATGCAGTGTAGTTATTAATATTCTCACCGGGAATATTAAAACTGCCACCGGCATTGATTATTTCGGGATTGTTTTTTATTTGTTCAAAATAGAGGTTATATCTTTTGTTCATTTTTTCTCCCCATGGATTTTTGACTGCAAGGACCTGGTCTTTTTCAAATCCTGTTTTTTCCCTGGTAATAAGCTGTATTTGCTTGTATATTATAAAAGTAGAAATAATCAAAACAATGGCTATTGCATATTGGACAACTATAAAGCTTTTACGCCAGAAATCATGACTTCCTTTGATTGAGGGCAAAAAAGAATTGTGAGTCTTCATTACCCTGAGCGGTTTAAAACTGGAAAGGAAAAATGCGGGGTAACTACCACCAATCAGGACTGTTATAATGAATATGGTGATTAATGAATAAACCAGAAAAGGATTGTGAATAATATTAAGGCTAACCGATTTCCCTGTAAAATTATTGAATGATGGCAACAATATATTTGAGATTATTAGAGCGATAGCAATGGCTATCAGTGAGGTTAAGATTGTCTCCGAGAAATATTTTCCGATAAGATTCCGTCTTTTTGCACCCAGTGTTTTGGCTATGCCTATATGACTTGCTTCTTTTGTATAATTGGCAGTTGACATATTCATGTAATTGAAGCAGGCAATGATTAAAATCAACACTGCAACAACAGAAAGGCTGGTGACTACTTTAAAATCTCCTTTTTTTATATAATCCCATCTTACATCCGATGAATGCAGGTATATTTTATTTAGTGGTTGTAGAACAAACTCTTGTTCCGGGATACCATCCGGTTTGACAGACATATGCGTTTCTTTAATTTTCTTTTCAAGCGATTCAACTTCTGTGTTGCGTTTTAAACGCATGTAAATATTTGATGCCGTCATACCCCAGTTAGAAACTGCGTAAGGGTTGACGTCCTCCAGGCTCCTGAAAGAAATTACGAGATCCGACTGAAGGTGTGATTGTTCCGGGAAGTCTTCCATTACACCGGTAACAGTGAGATCATATTTGTTGGACAAGTTCAGTTCTTTGCCAATTGGGTTTTCATCTCCAAAATACTTTCTGGCAGTACTTTTTGTTAGAACTGCAGACATGGGAGCTTTCAATGCTTCTTCCGGATTTCCCTGTGTTAATTCAAAGCTGAATATTTCGAAAAAAGACGAGTCTGTATATAGAAGGTCTGAAAGGTATTGTTTATCCTCATGCCTGACAATTTTGTCATCGTAAAAAAGAATCATCCGGATGGACTTTTCAATTTCCGGGAGCTTTTCATCTATAGCGGGTAACAATGAGCCTGGGTGAGACGCAGACAATTCGCTTTGTTCTGCATTACGGTTTAATAATCTGTAGATGCGTTCACTGTTGTTATGGAATTTGTCATGTTTGATTTCATCCTGGACAAAAAGCAAAATCAGGATACAACAGGCTAGTCCAATCGAAAGTCCGCTGATGTTTATAAAGCTGTATAGTTTTTCTCTGCGCAGTTTTCGAAAAGCGATTTTAAGGTTATTGAAAAACATATAAGTAAGGTTTTAGTTATTAATATGCTTTATAGTAAAATGACTGTTTTTAATTTGATATGCTGCATTAGGAAAATAATTAGAAAAGATAAGAAAGAAAGACTGGATAGTACGGCGGAACGAAAGAGCGATGGGGAGTTCGAACCTACGGGCAGCAGTAGGAATTATTGAGGTAATTAAACCATGAAAAATAAGTCCAGACTGTGCCATGGCAGCCTGGACTTATGCTTTATTTTAATAAAAGCGGGCTTTTATTTTTTATGTGAATCAGCAGTTATTTTTTTCATTGCTTATCCACGGGATATGGCTTATGCTTTGGCCACTTTTTTGGTTCCTTTTCTATTTTTTCCATCAGTATTTCAATTCCTTCACGGAGTTGAGCATCGATATCGTTGGACATCTCTTTAGAATCAAGTTCAATGACCCTGTCTGGTGTAACGCCTTCATTCTCAATGATCCATTCGCCTTCTGTATTATATATCCGGTAATCCGGAGCGGTTATCATGCCTCCGTCAATTAGGGGAATAAACTGAGATACACCTACAAGTCCACCCCAGGTTGTCGTTCCTACGATTTCACCCATGCCCATTTCACGGAACTCGAAAGGCAGCATATCTCCACCGGAACCGGCATATTTATTGGTCAGACATACCATATGTGCCATCGTAGTTGTTGGCGGAATGGTTTGGTCATGTGAATACCTGCGTGTCCAGTAGGCCATTGGTTTTGTATTCAGTCTGCGTAAAAAGATATAGGGATCCAGTCCCCCGCCGTTAAACCTGCCGTCTATAACCAGAGCCTCTTTTCTCAATTGGGAATAAAAATAGCGGGGGAAATAGGTGGCTGAACCCATATAGGTATCCGGGAAATGAATATATCCAACCTTCCCGTCCGTCAGTTCATCTACCTTCTTTCTGTTTCGTTCAACCCAATTGATATAACGTAAAGTACGTTCACTATTTAGCGGTTTCACTGTTATTTCACGTGCACCTTCACTTTCAGTCCGATTATTAATGGTAAGGTGAACCTGTTCGCCTGCAAGACCCTGGAAATAGCTGTGAATATTCTTATCTGCAGTTACCTTTTCTCCATTCACTTCAAGCAAATAATCGCCTTCTTTTACATTCATGCCAGGAAGATCCAGGGGAGGAACTGCAGACCTTGACCAGGAAGCATTGCGCAGAATCTTTTTAAAACGATATCGATTGGCTTGCGCATCGATTTCGTAATCGGCTCCAAGCATTCCTATATCTGTTGATTCCGCTTCACGTTTTTTATCACCACCAGATACATACGTATGTGAAGTATTCAATTCTCCAATCAGTTCGCCGATAATGTAACGTACATCCTCACGTGAAGCGGCACGATCCAGTAATTTTTCGTATTTATTTTTCATAAGCTCCCAATCTACCCCATGCATATTGGGTTCGTAGTAATAATCCCTTTCCATTCGCCAGGCTTCATTGTATATCTGTTTCCATTCTTTACGCGGATGAAGTTGCATTTCAAGGTTTGCCAGGTCTAATTTATGACCTTTGCTTTCGGTTTCAGAAGAATTTATGATGCCCACATCTTCGTCTTTTAGGTAAGCAATGCTCTGCCCATCCTCAGAAAGCTGATATTCTTCTATATCACCAATCACTTTACGTTCTTTCCTGGATTCAAAATCGAATGCATATAAATCCATTGTTTCAACACCCCTGAAT
This sequence comes from Bacteroidales bacterium, assembly GCA_041686375.1. Lineage (GTDB taxonomy): Bacteria > Bacteroidota > Bacteroidia > Bacteroidales > UBA12077 > JAGXLC01. The sequence continues at coordinate 2,147 of JAWLEB010000010.1, read as the reverse complement.
TCGAAACGGTTAAAATCACCCTCGTCTTTGTTCAGGTAAAAGAGCGACTGGTCATTTACCGATAAGTAACGATAATTCCCTTTCGGTAGCGGCAATTTCTCCACCCGGTCGGAAATTCCTTCAAAATCAATATTCAGTTGTTGATTACCGGAATTTTTCTCATTATTTTCCTGGGTGGCTTCATCATTCTGGAATGGTAACAATGGCTTTTCGTCCTTTTCAAGTGTTAAAGCATAAATTCCGGCTACATCTTTATAGACCATCTCCCATTCAAAGTCGTCAAAGGTAGGGTCGAAGCTGCGATTAGAGACAAACAGCAGGTGTTTGCCATCTTTCGTGAATACCGGATGGAAATCATTGAATAAATTTTGGCTCACGTTGTGTACCTTTTCGTTTTCCAGGGCGTAAATAAAGATTTGGAAAACCTGTTTTTCAGTCATTTTAGAATAAGCTAAATACCTGCTGTCCGGTGACCACCTGAAATCGTAGATTGGTTTCTCATCGATTGGTACATCGACTGATTCATAGTGTGCTTTATCTACTTTCGCAATCTCTTTGGAATCAACATCCAGGTAATAGAGGGTTAAATTTTGATCCGTGAAAGCAATTTTATTGCCATCCGGTGACCATCTCAACGTATGACGATAACCTTCTTCATGTTCGGTTAACTTTATTGCTTCCTTCTTCCCTTTAGCATCGATGACATGTATCTCATACTCACCATCCTGATCCGAAATGTATGCCACTTTCTCTCCATTCGGAGACCAGGCAGGATCTTTATCCCGTGCACCGGAAGATTTGGTTAAGTTATAGATGGGGCCATGGTTCCGCGGGACTGTAAATATCTCACCCCTTGTTTCAACCAGGGCTCTGTTGCCATTGGGAGAAATACCAATACCGGTTATGAATTCCTTAACATCAATTCTTCTCGGTCTGGCACCTAAAGCATCGGCTCCAATCGTTATATCTATCTTTACCGGTTCCTCTCCGTTAATGTCCATAATCCAGATATCTCCTCCATACTCATATACAATGTTGTTTTCACCTGCACTTGGCCGCCGTACGTCGTAGGTGTCATGGTGTGTTAGCTGGGTCAGCCCTTCCTTGTCAGGTTTGATAGAATAAAGGTTCAGATGTCCGTCGCGGTCGGAGGAAAAATATACTGCATCGTTTATCCACATCGGGTACCTGTCTGTTCCTTCAAAATCGGTTAATTTGTGTTCCTTGTCATTTTCCAGGTTGTAAACATAGACATCCTGGGCTCTTCCACCCTGGTATCTTTTCCATGTACGATCAGCCCGGGCGGTTTTGTTAAAAGCAATTTGGTTTCCGTCGTGTGAAAAACTGCCCCTTGCTGCTTCAATAAGAATAAGCGGCTCAGGCATTCCTCCTTCCGGTGAGATGGTATAAATTCTGCTCGTAGGAATACCGGTTCCGGGCGAACGACTCGTTTGGAATAGTATCTTATTCTTTGTGGGGTGCCACCCCAGGACTTCGTCATGACCAGGATGAAAGGTTAAACGAGTTATGTTGCCACCATCTGTATTCATTACATAAACATCGGCATTGCCATCATATTCGCCGGTAAAAGCAATAAGCTCACCATCCGGTGAAAATTTCGGGAATTTTTCTTCCCCGTCATGAATGGTAAGCCGTTTTGCATTCCCTCCGGATGCAGGAACCAGCCATATATCCCCTGCAGACACAAAAACAACCTTGTCTTTATGAATATCCGGAAAACGCAATAATGGATTTGTCTCATCTCCAAAAAGGACTCCTGGTGTTGCCACCAGTAACGTTATGGAGAGAACCAGGGCAATAAGTGTACTTTGTTTTTTCATAGATATTTAGGATTGGTTAATAATGAATGGATAATTTATTGCAATCTTTTGACAATCACAAACCAGACTGTATGAAAATTAGTGGGGTGATCTCGTTATATAAAAGAAGATGATTTTGATTGTTATAATGAATGCCCAATGTCAAGCAAAAAATTTTTTACAAAAAACGTTTGGAAAATAAGAAAACAATGTTTTTCTTTGCAGAGCTCATTGAGAAATGTAATGACACGGGGTGTAGCGCAGTCCGGTTAGCGCACCTGCTTTGGGAGCAGGGGGTCGCAAGTTCGAATCTTGCCACCCCGACAA
>JAWLEB010000009.1:82736-83985 GCA_041686375.1 Bacteroidales bacterium | reverse complement strand
CCATAACCTGCCCCATACTTATCTTGCCATTTTGGCATTGTTGCGGGGTCAAATTCGGTCATCTGGTAACTTGAGTTTACTGTAATTCCCAATTTCTCGCGTTTTTCACCACTTTTTGTTTCAATAACAATCGCACCATTTGATGCTCTTGAACCATACAAAGCTGTTGCGGCTGCACTTTTCAGCACAGATATTGATTCAATGTTATCCGGGTTAATGTCAGATGCAGCATTTCCATAATCATATCCACCCCAACCACCTGTATTGTCATTAGTAATGGAATTATCGACAATAACACCATCTACAACAAAAAGAGCCTGGTTATTTCCTAATAATGAGGATCGCCCCCTAATAACAATATTAGCAGAACCTCCCATCGTATTAGGTTGTTTAATATTAACACCAGAAGTTCTACCGGACAAAGAACTAATAAAGTTTGTTTCTTTCGCTTCATTAATGTCATCACCGGCCATATCCTGTACAGAATATCCCAAAGCTTTCTTTTCCCGGGAAATACCCAAGGCAGTTACAACCACTTCTTCCATTTCCTGAACAGCAGATTGCATCTCAACATTAATGGTTGATCTTCCTTCTATAGGTACTTCCTGTGTTTGCATCCCAACAAAACTAAAAATCAAAGTTTCGGCATCTGAGGGAATGCCTGTCAGGTTGTATTCACCATCCATGTTAGTGGTTGTACCAACAGATTCCTGTTCTTTCACAACCACAGACACTCCAGGTATCGGTTCACCTGTCTCGGCATCAGTAACCGTCCCGGAAATCTCCGTTTGCGCTGCCGCCTGAAAAGCAAAAAACAGCAACAAAGTAATTAAAAAGGTTAGTTTTTTCATAAACATAAATTTTAGGGTTAATATTGACATTGGCAAGTTACGAAAAAAATATATACACCCCCAATAAATGTTAAAATTTTTAGAAATCGAACAGATAATTAGGCTTTACCACAGACCCCGCCCTAAAGGACAGGGCTATAAATAAAACTAATTTGTTAAAGTAGGACAAAATCAAAACAGTTTCTAAGCTCATTTATAATGGCCTTACGTCAAGCAAAAGAGACTGTGTAAAAATACAAAAAATATCATCCTGTAAATGAATTACGCCGTGCCACTTATAACAGTGATTGAGCAAGTGTTGCTGATTTAATCAGTTAAAATTCCAGGTGTTCTTTCCTTCAGGGGAATATATTCACCCCAAACCCCTTTCTCACAAGAGAAGGGCTAATGCTGCAGTC
>JAWLEB010000009.1:0-82636 GCA_041686375.1 Bacteroidales bacterium | reverse complement strand
TGTTATTTCATATGTATTCAAAATTCTTCCTTCAATATCGTATATATGTATTATACTGTTTTGTGCATTTTCTATATTAAAATAATCATCTGCAGGGACAGGATATACTTGAATATCATTTTCATCATTGTTTTCAATGCCATAGGTATCATCAATTGTTTCAACTTCAAAGCTATACTCTTCCACTCCACAACCGTTTAAGGCTTCAACATAAAAAGTCCCTGTTGTTGGTGCCCCTGAGAATGTAATGTCTATCCTATTTATATCACTATCTCCCTGCCAAATATTTGAATTTGGCACATCCCAGTTATAAGTAACATTTTCCATAACAGGAGCCTCATAAGTTTCTGTAATTTCATCGTCGTGTGTTAAATCAATAAGTCTGGAACCTGTAACTGTATCTATGTCAGAAGGTGACAAGGAATCCATACGGAGTGTTTGAGTAAATGTCTCACTGCGGGCTGAATCCTCCACAGTAAGCGTAATTTCCTTTATGCCTTTTGTGGTATAAGAAACTGTGTGCGGACCTAATCCATTTGCATATGCCGGTTCAGCACCTTCACCAAAATTCCAGTTATAAGAGTCAATATACCCCTGCGATTGGTCTCTGAAAGTTAACTCATCCGTTGTACAAAAAGCAGTATCCTGTCCCTCATCATCTTCAACAACAAATTGAGCCGTTAATTTAGCAAAAGGCTCACCAAACACATACATCCCGCCTTTGAAATCATCCCGAAATCCACCAGCATATCCTCGTTCGGGTGATACAAAATCCACAGATGTGAACTGGTGATTTTTGTAATATTTCGAAAAATCGGTCCAGGTTTCTCCGCCATCTTCAGTATAGGATACACCCATCGCAGGGATTTCATAATCAGCTCCTACACTAACAAATGAATTAGATTTCCCGGGAACAGAAGTTATACCACTTGTGTAAAAATTGCCTTGGGCAGATGTAATTTCCGTCCATGTTTCCCCACCATCATGAGTCTTAAAAAGAAGATCTCCCTGGCTGCTTGCTCCATCAGTAAGCGATATATGAGCAATTCCGTTTTGGCCACCATCATCAAAAGCTATATCAATATATGTATTATATTCACCGGAATATATTTCATAAACATTCCAGTTATTCCCCTTATTATCAGATTTATAAACTCTCCCGGCATTTGTTGTAAACCAAATTGTATCCTCTACAGCAGTATAATTACCTACAATTCCATATTCATCGGATGTTTGAGGATCAGGAATATTTACTGCATCAACCCTATCCCAGTTATCCCCGCCATCAGTGGTTGTATAGAGTTCAAAGTCCCCTCCTTCGGGGTCTCCTTGTACAAAACCATTGTTTTCATCAAAAAAATGAACAACATTAAAGAAGCTATTGCTTCCTGCCCCATTAAGAATTACTTCCCAATTTTCTCCTCCATCGATTGTTTTTAAGATTGAATTATCGGAGCCACTTCCATAGGCAGCAATATAAGCTGTATCTCTATTTAATCCACTTATCATAGAAAAATCAGTAGCACTGCAGTCTACTTCACCCCCTGTCCAGTTTGAACCCCCATCTTCAGTCCGGGAAAAGATTTTCAGGTCATTTCCCTCACCACTTCCATCATCACCCACGACCCATGCTACCTCTTCAGATACTCCATCAATGTAATTTGGATATGCAGAGGCATAAGGAAAACCAGAAAATTTCTTTACAAAGTAAAACGCTTCCTCTCCATTAGCAGGTTCTATGCCAATGGTCGCGGAATTATTATCATTATAACTGTTAGAACCTGGGTTCAGATCTCCTATTTCATAGTAACCATCAGCAAAACCATTCCATCCCCAATTAAAATGAAATAGATCCTCTGAGTTATAGCCGTCACATACGAAAGCATGACCTCCTCCATCTCCCGAACCTGAATAAATTACAGGCCTTGATGCATCTAACTCATCTTTCAACAAAAGCAACCATTCATTATCAGAATATTCATCCTTTAAGACAAAATCCATTGTCTGCTTATATTTAAAATAGTTAGCCAATGCAAGTGGCACATCACGGTCCGAAGCTCCACTTCCATCAGGGTCAAAATTCATATCAACAGAAACCGCAGAATGATACATGAGTTCGGCAATGGCGTCATTAGATTCATTATCAGGCATGTTTCCCCAGTCATAATGTGTGGTATCAAAATAGGCATCCTGCACTCCATATTCAGGATGCTCATAGTGATGCCATGATGCTCCAATGATTGGATATTCAAAATAATTCATCACTTGTGACATAGCTGTAGCAACACATCCAATAGGTACGTCATCAGGTGCATAAGCATTATAACCGTTTGACTGCCCCCAGGTGGATGAGACAAGGGGAGCAATTTCATTCGCCGGTGCCTGTGCAGATTTTGTTTCAATACTTTCCCATTTATTTTCCAACGACTTAAGGTCGGAATTTTCTGATATGTCAGAAATATTACGGCTGTAAGATTTAATCCACTGATTAAAATTGGCCATTTGTTTATAATTATCCGGAATCTGACCCTCTTTGGAATAACCTATAACAGGCTTTGCCTTTTTATTGGCAGACACAATAACAAATCCATCCTCTTTAAAATTCATAAGGTATAGGGTAGATTCATCGTCAATCTCTTCCGTAAAAATGGATTTGGCTTTATAGTCCTGATATTTTCCTGAGGTTATCCCTTTCATGAAATTAACGCCTACTTTTTTAGCCTCTGAAAGATTTACTGGTTGGGCAAATGAATTACAAATTAAAAACAAACCGACAAATAATAAGTAGAGCTTTTTCATTTGAATATCGTTTTTTTTTAAAGTTATTACCTCATTTGAATAAATTGCAGGTATTACGCTTATTTTAAATGATTTACGAAACGAATCTTAAGGCAATTATTAATGTTGATAAATAAATCCGCGCTTATCCGCTCAATCCGTGTCATCTGCGTTCTATTCATTTTCTTTTGTCTACGATAGTGGATGAGGGTTTCATTTGGATAAAGTTAAAATTTATTTACTTCAGTCCCAAAAAGTGATATTAAAAAACTTTACGTAACATCTGCTCTGACTTAAATTAGATGTTTAAACTAATCTGGAGACACCAAACTTTATCTTCAAAAATTAAAATATCAGTTACATCTTTTTTTCAACCAATTTTATAATTTCTTTTTCCTGTTCTTCAGTCTTTTTTTCTATTTCTTTTCCCTTCTTGACAATATCATCAACAAAAGATTTGTCATCAAGATCTTTGGAGTTTATCCGTACATTCATAAAAGCACCTTTCACAGCCGATCTGACTGCCAAAGCTCCTACGCCGGCATCAGTGACGGAGTTGGGATTACCAATTTCAACCATTTTTTTGATAACCTCCAGTGACTTATAGGCGGTTTCCATTATTTTAAAAGGTACAAGAATAGCGTTTTTTGTTGCTTCCTGGATGGCTTTCTGTCTTTCTTTTTTCTCTTCTTCTGTTTGTTTGGGTAATTTGAACGCATCCATTATTTTATTGAAAGCCTCCGTATCTTCATCTACTAATTTTGTTAGTTCAGCCTGTAAAGCAATTCCCTTATCAGCCCAGTTGGAAAATTCTTCCCAACGATCATCCCATCCTCTTTTATGTGAGGATAAATTAGCCACCATAGTCCCTAAGGCAGCGCCAAGTGAACCCATATATGCTGAAACAGAACCCCCTCCGGGCGCAGGTGATTCTGAGGCAGTTTCATCAGAAAAATCACTAACGGACATATCGACAAGTTTCTGCTCAGTTGTATTCTGAAGTTTATATTCTATTATCTTATCTTCAGGTTTAAATTTATATAAATCATCCAGCCCAAGTGACTTAACGGCAATTTTAATGAGTTCTTTTTCAGATACCCCTGTTGATCTGCGCTGTTTTTTCAGGAAATATTTTCCTGCATCAAGCATGGCTTTCAGTGGAATCAAGCCCACTAATTCAGATCCCGTAACGCGCAAACCTCTTCGTTCAGCACTCTTACACGCTTCGTCAAAAGCAACATGAACAGGCGTCACGGAAATATTGGTAAGATTCACTGATACCTGTGCGATGCCATATTCTTCAATATACCACCCAATACCTTTTACACATTTTAAGGCTCCGGGTTTCCAAACTTTATTCCCATTCTCATCTAAAATTGGTCTACCGGTAAGTTTATCCCCTTCACGTTTCACCCTTCCCTTTTCCCTGATATCAAAAGCCACTGAATTGGCTCTTCTTGTGGAAGTGGTGTTCAGGTTTATATTGTATGCAACCAGAAAATCGCGTGCTCCAACAGCAGTAGCCCCCGCTTTGGCATTAAATTCAGCAGGTCCGAAATCAGGTTTCCACTGTGGATCGGCCAGTTTATCCTTTAAGCCTTCATATTCTCCGGAACGGCAATTGGCAAGGTTTTTCCGTTTTTCTTCAAACGCAGCATATTCATAGCAATATATCGGAATATTCAGTTCCTCTCCAATTCTCTTAGCCAATTTTCTGGCATATTCAACCGTTTCTTCCATAGTAATACCTGACACAGGCACCAAAGGACATACATCTGTTGCGCCAAAACGCGGATGGGCACCCTTATGCTTGCTCATATCTATCAAATCAGAAGCTTTTTTAACTGCATTGAAAGCAGCTTCTATAACGGCATCAGGAGAACCCACAAAAGTCACGACGGTTCTGTTGGTTGCCTTACCCGGGTCAACATCCAGCAAGCTTATATTTTCTATAGCTTCTATTTCATTCGTAATCTGGTTTATAATACTCATATCGTTCCCTTCGCTGAAGTTAGGGACACATTCTAATAATCTGGCTTCTTCCATAATTTATCTGGTTTTAGTTTCTACATTATATATAATATGGGAAACAATACAATTTTAAATATTATAGGCTTGCGGCTGTCCATTCAAAATAACCTCATCAATCAGGTAACTACCGTATGCATAGGGCATGAAAGCATAGGTTGGAATTTCCTTTGTAATAAATACATTGGCTTTTTTCCCCCGGCTTATACTTCCATGGGTTTGGCTAAGCCCCATAGCATAAGCACCATTAATTGTTGCGGCATGAATGACCTCTTCCGGCAACATTTTCAGTTTAATTGTGCCAAGAGACATAATGAATTTCATATTGCCTGACGGTGAAGAGCCTGGATTATAATCCGAAGCTAATGCCACAGGCAATCCTGCTTTAATCATGTCACGTGCCGGTGGATTTATCAAACCCAGGAAAAAAGATGCCCCCGGAAGGAGTGTTGGCATGGTTTCTGAATCTAACAGCGCCTTAATTTCATCATCTCCTGTATATTCCAGATGATCAACTGATAAGGCATCATATTTAATCCCTGTCTGGATTCCACCGGAAAAGTCAAGTTCATTGGCGTGAATCTTAGGTTTCAACCCATACCGTGAAGATGCTTCCAGTATTCTTTCAGTTTGCGAAACTGTGAAAAAACCGCGGTCGCAAAATACATCAACAAAGTCGGCAAGATCTTCTTTCTTCACCTCGGGCAGCATCTCATCAACAACAATGTCTACATATTTATCCGGATTGCCTTTATATTCATCAGGGACAGAATGAGCACCCAAAAATGTTGACTGGATCGTAACAGGAGTAGTATCCTTCAATCTTTTGATAACTCTTAGCATTTTCAGCTCATCTTCAACGGTCAGACCATACCCGCTTTTTATCTCCACAGCACCTGTTCCTAAAGCTATAATCTCATTAATCCTTTCAAGCGATTGCCGGTATAATTCCTCCTCTGATGTATTATGTAATAATTTTGCAGAATTTAAAATTCCACCTCCTCTCTTAGCAATTTCCGCATATGAAAGTCCACGGATTTTATCACTGTATTCAATTTCACGACTCCCTGCATATACCAGGTGCGTATGTGAATCACAAAAAGAAGGGAAAACCATTTTTCCATCTGCGTCAATAATGCGATCAAAACTATGAATGTGGGATAAATCTTGCATTTTCCCATAATCACTTATTTTGTCATCTTCAATCAATAAAAAAGCATCATCTATTGTGCTAAGATTTTGCATATTAGCTCCGGCCACCCACTTGTTGAGTTTATCATCAACATTGACCAGGGTTTTGATATTCTTTATTAATAACATCATATGTACATTATTTATTTAGTTATTTACCAAATGTTTGTCCTCCCGAGGCAGTAGTTCTGCCAAAGAGAGAGAACTTCCCTGATAAAGTAACCATCCCCGGTTGTGATATTAATGATTATTGTATCAGGGTAAAATTCATCTCTATTATTTTATATTACACAAAACAAAATATTTAAAAATCTCTACGGACTTGTTGCGAAAATACAAAATTCATACATTTAACACATAAAAGTTAAGAATTGCTTTTAAACAGAAGTAACAAACGACTAAGCAGTTTGAATACCTAATAGCTATAACTTATAAACCAGGTTTGCGAATAAAAATATTAAACATACAGTAGCTAACAAGTTGTTCAGCCAATGGATAAATCCAAAACATAAAACCGCTAATAAAAAATACATGGAAAATTTCTTTCAAAAAGCAGGAATAACTGTTCTACTGGTTTTCATAAGTTTGCAGTTATTCAGCACTCCCCCTGATACCACCCGCCAGGACACAAAAGAAGGATGGACATTCGGAGCGCTTCCTGTAGTTGCTTATGATACTGACCGTGGATTTAAATACGGAGGACTTGTGAACTTTTACAACTATGGAGATGGAAGCACATTCCCGGATTACAAGCATTCTATCTACATGGAGATCTCCAGAACCACCAAAAGAAGCGGGATTAATCAACTTTTGTTTGATTCGCAACATATTCTTCCCAATCATCCTGTCCGCTTTACCGTTGATCTGAGTTACTTCACTGAAAGATCTCTTGATTTCTATGGTTTTAATGGGTATAACTCAAGGTATAAAAGAGCATTCACAGAAGAAAAGAATGATGATTATATTTCAAGAATGTTCTACAGGTATGAGCGGGAATTATTTCATTTCTCTCTCCATATGCAGGATTATATTAGTGATTCTGATTTTAAATGGCTGTTAGGGGTAGAACACTTTGATCACAAGCTGAATCCTTTTGATTTTGAACAGTATAATGAAGGAACAGATTCGGAAGATCAGCTTGAAGATACGACAACGCTTTACGAGCTATATGATCAATGGGGTTTAATTCCCGAAAAGGATAAAGACGGTGGCCGTGTAAACTATCTGAAAAGCGGAATAATTTATGATTCCAGGGACCAGGAAGCCAATCCCATGCAAGGGGTGTGGAGTGAAGTCTTGCTTGCCGGAGCACCATCAATTCTTAGCAATAAAAAAAACACCTACCTTAAAATGTCGGCAATTCACAGGCAGTATTTCACGCTTTTACCAAAAGAGTTGAATCTTGCAGTAAGGCTGGGTTACCAGGGAACAATAGCCGGTAAATCTCCCTTTTATATGCAATCCTATTTGTTGTCGTCATTCACACAATCAGTTAATGTAGAAGGGCTGGGAGGAAGCAAATCTTTAAGAGGTATAAACCGGAACAGAATTATTGGCGATGATATTGTTTATGGGAATCTGGAATTGCGTTGGAAGTTTTTAAGAAAAGAAATATTTAACCAGCACATCTATATTGCTTTAAGCACTTTTGGGGATGCGGGAACAGTTATTGACCCCATTGAAATAGACAAATCAAACATACCAGATCATATAAACCAGGAACATTTTTTCAGCGATGATAAGGATAAATTACATTCAAGCGCTGGAATCGGCTTACATTTTGCACTCAACTACAATTTTGTTGTGGCTGTAGATTATGGAAGAGCGCTTGACAGACGTGATGGCTCAAGCGGACTGTACATTGGAATGAACTTTTTATACTGATTTGCAAATTTATAAGAAACTGTTTTGATTTCTTTTAGAAATTTTGCTTTACCAAATTTTGAAGATGATATTTTGCAGAGTCCCGTCCTTTTTAGGGCGGGGATTCAAATGCGCCTCCTGGTTTATGGACAAAATCAAAACAGTTTCTAAGTATTCCATATTAATATTGCATCGCATAAAAATGTTCAATCCGGGTAAACAATTCCTTTCTTCTTTTCGCTTCAATATTGCATTTACCCCCATTCACAAGCAAGATCCTATTCGAAAAGATAGCATCGATATATCTGATATTAATTAAATGATATTCATCAACAAGAAAAAACTCAGACTCTTGTAAATAAGATTTGAGCACATGAATACTCTCCTTAAGCAATAGATGAGAGCCATCCTTAAGGTACACTAAAGTCCCTACTGAAAAACTTCTGCAATAAATAATTTTTTGCTTACCAATCTCTTTACGTCCATATTGAGAAGAAATTATGATGGTATCTTGCGTTTTGTTATTGGTTTTACTATCCATATTATTTAATTTTTCATTTGAACCAAGTTAGGTTATTAGTTTCTTACTCTGAGACCCAGTGCTACTAAAGTCAACGTAAGTTGATTCTGCATCCCATGGAACCCTCATGGTTTATGCACAGGCATTTGTCTAAGTTAGTGGATGAGGGTTTCATTTGAATAACATTTCACTCTATGGCGCTATGGTAAGGAAGTATGAAATTGAAAAGAATCTCATTATCTGCGATTATCGCCGCAGAAAAAGTGCCTCCCAGCAATTCTGAAAAATTACGTATTACCTTATAGGTCAAATACTCTATACTGTCATTATCCTCTCCTTTTTGCAGTATAAGTGATTCATCCGCCGCATGAAGTACTGAATTAAATTTTCCAGTAACCCTAAAATGTATATATCCATCATGGCTAATAATACAGCTAAGGATTATCTCTCCTTCATGAATCATCATTCTGGTTAGTTCAATTATATTTCCAAGTATACGACTGAAAATATAATCATCAGATTGAATCGGTATACTCCTGAAATTTCTGATATCTGTACATTTAATTTCAATATTATGTTCTGGTTGAAATCGATCCCGATACTCCCTAACAAGTCTCAGGATAAGATCTTTAGCATCAAGTTTCACAGGATTTACATTGACAATATCTGTCTCCATTTCGGAAAGATCCATAATATTTTGAAAGTAATGCAATATTTCATACCCACTACTTAAAATTTTATCTGCGAAATCTTCAACTTTTTCATCAGAGCAATCTTTATTGAGAAGCAACTTTGAAAATCCAATTACTGAATTCAATGGAGTTCTTATTCTATGGGAAACATAAGACAAGAATTTTTTTTCTGAGACTGTATTCGGTTGTGTTATCAAAAACCTTTTTTCTGTTTTTAACATGATAGTAAGTTTTTAATAACCCGGATATTATTTCATGAGGTACAATATCCGGGTTATTGAGTTAATCAATCCTCCTCTAGTTTAGCCAGATCACGCATAACTTTTTCTGCCTGTTCATCATAAAACTGACTATTCTGTGCCAGGTCCGCAAGCAGTTTTTCGGCTTCTGTTTTTTCATTCGTCTTAATATAACACATCGCCAAATACCATTTGGCTTGTTCTATAAAAAGATTGTTATCATTTTTAACAACCATTGCAAATGATTGCTCAGCTTCATAGTATCTGTCTATCTCCATCAAAGAGATTCCGGAGTATAACAATACACCCATATCTTGCTCCTGCTCCAGAATTTGATCAAATAACGTCAGGGCTGTTGTATATTTTTCTTCCTGGTAATACTGATAAGCCCTAACTAACAATGAATTTATCTCCTCATTTCCAGACCGGAAAGATATGGTAGCTTGATAGGGTTCATAATGTTCTTCAAAAACTTCTTCAGGATTTTTTGGTGAATTCATGTGAAAATAGCCAATACCACCAATTCCTAATAATAAAGTCAATGAGGCAGCAGCAACGTAAGATTTTCTTCTCTGAATTCTTTTTTCTCTTCCTGTTGCTGTGGACTTAGGACTCTGTGACGTGGAAATTTGCTGAAGCTGACTCCTTAAATTCATAACATTTTCTTCTTGAATGGCTGAATCAACTTCTTTTCTGAAAAAATACTCCTGTTTTAAGTTGACATTTTCTTCAATAGCCGTTTCCATATCAGCCAGGGCATGTCCTTGTAAATCACCCTCAATATAACGTTCTATGTCTTCATAGATATTAATCATACTATTAATATTAGCGTTTAGAAAATTTAACTTTAGTTCTTCTGACTGCAGCTGGAAGTGCTAAACAAAAGCATCCTCCTGAATATCAGAAGTTCGCCCATTGTCTTGATCGCTTGTATCCTCTTCCTCTTCCTCGTCCTCGTCCTCGTCCGATGCGTCTTCATTGCCACCTCTTATGGCAAACATTTGATTCTGACAAAGTACACTGCTTTCTAAATTGCTTGTAAAAAAAGTCTCAGGGTTTTGTTCCGGGGTAATAAAATTTTTAGTTTTCATGGTATTCAAATTTTAGTTTAACAATTATGAAGGCCTTCACCCCTTTATTCCCTCAACCATCAAAAGGTAACCCAGATTTTTAAAATTTTTTCAAAGAAATCTTATAATCAACTGATATACAGAATAAAAAAATTTAAATTTTTACCAACTTTTTTTTATTTTTGTTCATAATATTATTATAAACAATACAGGATGTCTCAAAAACTCCGAAAAATAACCTTAATTACCACTATATTGCTATTTTCAATAAAATCCTATTGTAACTTAACCACAACTTCAACTGATAACCAGTTTAATTCACTGGACTCATTGAAAAAAAGGGCTTTAGAGATGGCAGCACGTGAAAAATTTCAACAGTCCCGGGATATATTCATGGATATCTTAAAATACAAAAAAGAAAAACTCCAGGATGATAATCACAAGACAATAGCGGACACCTATGTTAATATTGGGGTAATTTACAAAAAACAAGGCTATTATGATAAATCCATGGAATATTATCTGAAAGCAGAAAGAATATATGAGAAGCAGGATACTATAAGCAACAGGAAATTAGGGTCGAATTATTTGAACATGGCTAATATTTTTTCTTTACAAAAAGATAAAGAAAAAGCAGAATTATATTATCATAAAGCTATTAGTTTATTAAAAAAAGACTCCTTAGAAAATCTTGAGCAGTTATCATGGATCTATAACAATCTCGGAGCATTATACAATAATCTGGGCTCGTATCAGAAAGCCGTTGATAATTATAAAATCAGTCTTAAAATAAAAGATAAGTCTGACTCAGAGGGAATTTTAAATACTATGGTCAACATCGCTAATGCATACCATAAATCAGATAGCAATAAGATTGCTGAACAATACTATAAAGAAATAATACCTGAGGCAAAAAAAAGCTACGGGGAAAATAATTACAATCTGGCCAAAATTTACATGAATTATGGAGTATTAAAATTGAAACAAAAATCTTTTACTGAAGCAAAGGAGTTATTTAACAATTCTTTAAAAATATACCACTCATCTTTAGGGGATAATCATCCGGAGACTTCGAAAGTTTTTTCCAACCTGGGAGACCTGTATTATCAACAGGGAGAATTAAGAAAAGCTTTAGAGAGTTATCAAAAGGGTTTAATAGCAATATCGGAAGAGTTCAATGATACCTCCCTGTTTGCTAATCCAAGAGCAGAGAATGTATTTTCAAAGAATGAATTGTTGGAGCTTTCTAAAAGAAAAGCGAGAAAATTAGAAGAATGGGGAGAAAAAAATCCAAGGTACTATGAAGAAGCTCTAAAAACTTATGATCTTGCTATAAGAACTACACGGGAAATAAGGAAAGGTTATATAAATGACGATAGTAAACTTCTTCTCACTGCCGAAGAAAGGGATACTTATATGGAGGCCATGGAGATAGCTATTCAGTTATATCAAAATACGCAGAACAAAAAATATCTGGACAAAGCATTTGCATATGCAGAAGGAAGTAAAGCTACTGTATTGTATGAATCTATACAATCTAACCAAGCTTTAACAATTGGAAACATACCCGATAGTTTAAAACAAAAAGAAAACCTAATAAAAAAACGCATTCACAATGTTGAAGAGCTCATTTTTGAAGCAAACCAGGATGAAACCCCCAATTCAGATAAAATACAACAATTGGAAGATCAACTATTTCAACTAAATAGATCATACGAAACATTAATGCAAACATTTGAAAAGGATTATCCTGATTTTTATGAGTTAAAATACAATCTAAAAGCCATAAAACCGGAAGTTATACAAGAGAAAATGAGCAATGAGGATATCATTGTAGAGTATGCCATATTTGAGGAAAAACTATATACTTTTATGCTGGAAAAAAATGATCTTCGTATGCATTTAACACCTATTAATGATTCCTTACCTCAGGAAATCAACAATTTAAAGAATTCAATCTCAAAAAGAAATTTTGCAAATCATGGAAAAGAAGATATGAAGGATTTTGCACAAACCGCCCATTACATTTATTCAAAACTCATCAAACCACTCAACCTGCCACAAAATAAAAAACTGATAATCATTCCGGATGACCAGCTTGCCTATATACCCTTTGAAATTCTTGTAACCAAACCTGTATTATCAGACCTGCCTGATTACAGTTCACTGCGATACTTAATCCATGATTATAATATCAGTTATGACTACTCTGCAAAAGTCCTGTTCACAGAACCTGTTGTTAAAAAAAAGTCTAAAAAAAGGTTTGCAGGTTTTGCTCCTTCCTATGAAAATCTTGAAAATCCGGATGAAGTAAAAATAGCCACACGCCAAAAATACAGGGAGCGCCTGTACCCGCTAAAAGGGATTAAAAAAGAAGTTTCAAAAATCACCCAAATCATTAATGGAGATAAATTCATCGATGAGGATGCCACCGAAAAGAATTTCAAAAAGCATTCATCCAAATATGATATGCTTCATCTGGCAATGCATACAATTGTCAGTGATGATGATCCTATGTTTTCTAAAATGGCATTTACCCAAACTAATGAGCAGGAAGAGGATGGATTTCTGAATACTTACGAAATCTATAATCTGAATTTAAGCAGTCGTATGACTATTTTAAGCTCATGCAATACGGGTATAGGCAAGTTAAGTCGCGGTGAAGGAGTAATGAGTCTGGCACGTGGATTCAAATATGCCGGATGCCCCTCTATTGTCATGACTCTCTGGCCTGTGGAAGATAATGCAAGTATTCAATTAATGGAATATTTCTATGAAGAAATTATCAAGGGAAAAAGTAAGGAAGAAGCGTTAAGAGAAGCAAAAATAAAATTTTTAAATAATGCAGACATGCTTCATGCACACCCCTATTTTTGGTCTGGTTACATTCTTATCGGTGATAAAGAAGCTATCTATAATAAAAACCGGGACTACCTTATAGGGGGTATATTGATAATAGTTGTGGCCGGTTTGATAGGAAGAAGGTATTACATGAACCGAAAAAAGAGGTATTTTTCATTTAAATAAAGTCAGGTTATTAGTTTCATACTATGAGACTTATTGCTACAAAAGTCAACGTAAGTTCACTCTGCATCCCATGGAACCCTTATGCTTCATACACAGACTTTTGTCCACGGTAGTGGATGAGGGTTTCAGTCCGTAAAAATCAGAAAAAATTATGAAGCGAATTACTTATCCAAAATGCTACGATAACGCAACGATTTTAGAATTTCACGGGCATCTGTACTGTGGAACATTTCATTATCAACAATCCTTGTTAAATGAGACTTAGCTTCTTCTGTATCTCCAATACGCAGGGACGTCAGCGCTAAATACCAATAAGACTGTTCTGTAAATAGGTTATTATTTTCGTCGACAACTCTTTGCAAAAGTTCCATTGCTTCCATATGGTTACCCCGTTCAAGTTTCACAATCCCACCATAGAAATTCGCTGCGGCATGGTTACTATTGTTCTCTAAAAATAATTTGAAATAACGATCCGCTTCCTGCCAGCTCTCTTCATCATATGCAGTAAAAGCTTTTTCCAGTAAAGCATTATCCTCACGTTCCTCCTCTGCCGACCTGACAGAATAAACATTTTCATACGGGGTATAGTACTTTTGATATAATTCAGCAGGTTCCTGTGAAACAACCATAAAATAAAACCATGAACCCACTGATATGAGGGCTATAATAATTGCAGCAACAGATAAATAAATTTTACGCTTATCTTTATGTTGCGAAGGTGAAGATCTTCCAGAAGTAATCCCTTGTAGTTTATCCCTTAGCTCTACTATATCCTCTTCGATAAGGGCATTTCTTACGCCGAGCTGAAATTCCACTTCCTTTCGGAGTGCCGGTTCTTTTTCAAGGCGTTGTTCAAAACGTCTGCGCTCCTTTTCATTCATTTCATTATCCAGATATCTGAATATTAAATTATCAGTCTGATTCATAAAAATCATTATATCTTTTATCGTTTCTTATTGCTTCAATTAATTCCTCCTTACAGATATATTTTCTCTTTTTTACGTATTGAGCACTTTTAAGTCTCATTTTTTTTGCAATTTTTTGATAAGAGTCTCCTTTCAATACCATTTTTAATATTTTCTGGCAATCCTTACCCAATTTTTTAAAATGCTCCTGGTAAAGTTTATATCTTCTGTGCAATTCATATTCTACATTCAGATTTTCCGGGTTCTGTGCAAGATATTGGTACCCTTCCTTTATATTCTTATGCCGAGATCTATACCTCAACTCCTTCTTCCACATATTCCAGCAAACAGCAAACATATAGGTTTTAAACGTAGAAGTCAACTCAAATGATTCATTTGTAATTTTTCTGTATATCAAAATTATTGATTCCTGAAAAACATCCTCTGCATCATCCTCATTCCCATAATTTTCAATAACCATCGACCGTATCATGGTGAAATATTCATCATACAAATATTGAAGTACTCTGGAGTCCTGTTGGCGGATGCCTTGTATGATTTTAAGGTCAGGATATTTTTTCAAAGCAGTTTTATTTCATTTGATTATTGTAATGCACTATTTATCAAATGTTTTCCCGCCAAAAGCAATTTATTGCCAAAGGCAGAGAACTTAACATGATAAGTTTTCTTCGATTCAATAATTTATATGGGATAAAAATAGGAAAATTAAAAATTACGCCAAAAACAACAAATAAAACAACAGCTTCTTAATAATATATTATGTTTGGCTATGTATTGCAATATGAATTAAAAAATTAATTTTTTAATATTCTGCATATCCATATTCAACTGCTTATGAAGATCTTCCGTATTGCTAAAGTTTAGCTCATCTCGTATTTTTTTATGAAACCTTATATTCACTATCTGTCCTCTAAAATCAAATTCGTGGTCTAATCCGAAAAGATGAACTTCTGCAGTCAGTTTTTTTCTTTCCGGATATTGCTTTATATAAAGCATCCCTTTATGTCGTCCTTTATCATGCCTCATACTGACAGCATAGACTCCCTCGCTGGGAATAAGCTTTTCCTCTTCTTCAATTTCAACCTCATAAGTTGGGAAACCAATTTCCCTGTATTTTGGATGTCCGTCCTTTAACTTACCGATAATGATATAGAAATGATCAAGGTAAGCATTGGCCCTTTGAATTTTACCTTCCGCCAGTGATTTCCGGATAGTTGTTGAACTCACCGTTTCATTTTCCACATCCTGCTCCGGAATCTCTTCTACTTCAAAATCATGATGTTTAGCCAGTTCATACAGATAATCATAATCTCCCTCTCTGTTATGGCCAAAATGATGGTTAAAGCCAACAATTATACGCTTTGCGTTAAGCTTATCAACAAGTATGTCTTCTACAAACTGATAAGATGTAGTTTTTGCAAATTCTCTGGTAAAATTGATGATAATGAGATGATCAAGACCAGTTTGTTCCAGTAAATATATTTTTTCCTTCTGTGTGTTTATAAGCTTCAGATTTTTCCCGTGCGTTTCAGGATAGAGTACTTTTCTCGGATGAGGATAGAACGTAATTAAGACGGTCTCCCCGTCTATTTCATTTGCAATATTTCTAAGGCGCTGGAGGATAGCCTTGTGTCCGATATGGACTCCATCAAACGAGCCTGTTGTAACAACCGGATTTTTTATCTTACCCTTTATATCAAAAGTTCGATATATTTGCATTCGTTTGTCTTTTATCAATTAATGGTTAAATGAAACCCTCTGTATGGTCTGCCGACAGGTATGGCTTTATTGATCGTCTTTTATACAATCCATATGAATCAGGGATCATTTTGCTTTCAATATTCGCTAAACGCGATATTATTTCAACTCATTCAAACTCTCTTCATCAGCCTTTTGTTTTACAAAATATGCAACTTTCTCCAGAGACATTGTCATATCATAATCATCCAAAACAATGTCAGTCGAAACCTTAACAGGGACAGAAGTATAATTTAATAAACCTTTTATCCCACTTTGCGCAAGCAGTTCTGCAACACTATTGGCA
The DNA here is from genome assembly GCA_041686375.1 of Bacteroidales bacterium. Taxonomy (GTDB): domain Bacteria; phylum Bacteroidota; class Bacteroidia; order Bacteroidales; family UBA12077; genus JAGXLC01. Next base: position 66,258 of record JAWLEB010000009.1, on the reverse strand, counting down.
TATTCAGGAGGCACAGTTAAAATTGCAACCGAAATATTTTTTTCCCTGATGATTGTTTCCAGCTCTTTCATGGAGTAACATTTTACACCTGAAATCACACTATTGATTTTCTCCGGATCCGTGTCAAACGAAGCTACAATTTGCAGTTTTGATCTTTTGCCTCTAAAATAAGTAGTAATCGCACGTCCTAAGTTTCCTACACCTACCACAGCAACATTCAACCCATTTGGTGAATCCAGAATCTGACCTATAAGATCAATCAAGGCTTTCACATCATATCCTTTTTTTAGTGTTGAAGAATAGCCTATCAACATTAAATCTCTCCTAACCTGCACTGAAGTTATATTATGCAAATTTGCAAGCTCATGCGAATAGATATATTCTTTACCATCGGAATAGCAATTCAATAAGCTTCTTCTGTAGACACTCAGTCTTTCTATTGTCTTTTCCGGAAGTGTTTTCATAATATTCAATTTTAAATATACAGATTTGACAGGGCAATATATTAAATTATTTACATATTAGACTTTGCTGGCAAATAAACAATAAATGTACTTCCCATATCCGGTTTAGAGTTAACTTTTATTTCTCCATGGTATAAATCAACTACCTTTTTAACTATAGGCAATCCTAATCCACTTCCCGTAATTTGGCGGGTTTTCTCATTTTTTGCCCTGTAAAATTCATTGAATAATTTTTGAATTTCTTCCTTATTCATTCCAATACCTGTATCATCCACCCGAATCTCAATTATATCGTTATCTTTTTGTTTGATGTGAACATCAACTTTTCCACGTTCCTTATTATACTTCACGGCATTGGATACCAGATTATTCATTACAATTTCAATATCTCCGGGGTCTGCATCCAGGTATATGTTATCTCCCCCATGGATTTCCACTGTAACATCTTTCTGTATAGCGTAGGGTTTCATAGACTCTACAGCGCTTTGAGCAAGCTGGTTAAGATTAACCGATTCAAACTTATCCTCCTTCTTTTCAAATTCTATTTTGGTAAGATCCAGTAAATCCATAATTAAGTTACGCATTCCTTTCATCCTTTGCAAGGAGCGATCAATAACCTGATCGTAATTAGAAATTTCTTCTCCTGCCTGCCTTTCCTTCATAATATTCAGATAACCCTCCAGGGCATTCAGGGGAGATTTTAACTCATGAGAGAGAACCGAGAGAAACTGAAACCTCACTTCCTTGCCTTCTTTATTCAATTTTTGCGTCATTGAACGAAGGAAAAGATGTTTGGTAACATTTTCCATAGAAGATTTCAATTCCTGGGGCGTAAAAGGCTTCGGTATAAAATCATACGCTCCCTCATTCGTTGCCTTTACAGCCAGTTCAAGAGATGCATAAGAAGTTATAATCATTACAACAATATTACGATTATTATTATTCACATATTCAAGCACTTCTGTTCCCTGAATACCGGGCAATTTGTTATCCAAAAGCAGAATATCCGGTGGGTCTTTTATAATGTATTCAATAGCCTCCTCCCCCGTATATGATTCATAAACTTCAAACCCGTGATCCTCATCCATAAATGGATAACTTACAGTGAATTTATTCAAAATACGCTTTACACCCGCACAAATACCAGGTTCATCATCTACCACAAGAACTTTTAATTTCTTCATTTATCCAATAACTTTTCAATGACGTTTTGTAATTGTTCTTTTCGTACTCCCTTTTCAAGATATGCATCGGCCTTGATCCATGTTTTTTCTTCTACACTGTTGAGTCCAAAAGAAATACCTCTCTCAGAAGCCACAGCAGTAGCTATGATTACAGGCATATCCGGATATTTCTTTTTTGCCTTATAACTCAAAACAAAACCACTGTCTTCAGTCTCCATCATCAAGTCAAAAATAGCCAAATCCGGCCGGTTCGATTCCAGAATTTGCTCACCCTCTTTCTGGCTTTCTGCTTTAAGAACATTATACCCCATATTCTTGAGCATTAACTCCATCTGAAAAAGGTAATCAATATCGTCATCAACAACTAATATCGTCTTTTCTTCCGTCATATGTTTGGTTTTTTATGGATCGGTTTTCCATGATTCTTATCGATTAAGGTAATATTTTCCTGAAAAACTCTGTATAATAAAATTATCACCTCTTATTTTGATTTTGATCTAGTTTATTATTATACATTTTATGCTTAATTCTCCTGAAACTTGGGTAACTTTACTGTAAAAGTAGTACCTGTAGGGCCATTCTCCTTATTATCATTTGAATCCACGGTAATTTTTCCTTTATGCATTTTCACAATCCCATAAGCTGTAGCTAACCCCAGACCTGTTCCCTCCCCTATACCTTTTGTGGTATAAAAAGGTTCGAATATTTTCTCCTTATCCGCGGGTTTGATTCCTTTGCCCGTGTCATGTACCCGGAAAATGGTGTAATGCTCATCATCTGCCAGTTCAATGGTAAGCTTACCACCGTCAGGCATAGCATCAATAGCATTCTTTATCAAATTGGTTAAAATTTGCGTCATCTGCTCCTGATCGAGATATGCTTTCCGACCATTCAAATTATCTGTTTTCACAACCATTTTTACATTATCCGGAACAATAACCGCATCACAGCTATTTTCAATGAGTTGCACAGTATCTACTTCAGTTCTTGAAACCTGATTTTTACGTGCAAAATTCAACAGTCCTCCCACAATCTTTTTGCATCGATGGGTCTGTTCAACTATAAGCTTCAAGTCATTATATAACTCTGAATCTTCCGGTACTTCTTCAAGCAGGATGTTGGCATACATAATCACAACTCCCAGTGGATTATTTAATTCATGAGCTATGCCTGCCGATAATTGCCCCATACTTGCCATTTTTTCAGACTGACGTAATGCCTGCTGCATAGACATTAACTTCTCATTAGAAACAGCAAGTTCATTTACAGAATTATGTAATTTTTCAATGGTATAAGGCAAACACATTTCATTTTCCGCCAAACCTTTTACAATAGCAATAGCATGCTCCTCACAGGTATCATAACCACAAGCGCCACAATTGAGATGATCTTTAGCTTCTTTTTTACCCATTGATCTCAGAACTTTCTCAATCTCTTGCTCTGTTGGATATGAGATACGCTTATCATTTTCCGTAAAACCAACACTAAGATCTAAATCTTTACATTCTGCAACATACTTTTTCCATTCATCTTTATCAAAGTTATCTATCTTTTCCTGAACATAATTATGCACAAGAATTCTTCGTCCATAGGGTCTTCCACCTTTTGTGGTTCCGGGCCCAACAATACATCCTTCGCAGCATAACAACTCAAGGTGTCTTGATTTAATATGTCCGGTTTCAAACTCCTTAATCGCCTCCTGAAAATCATTGCGTCCTTCAGCAACAATAATATTCCCGTCAAAGACATCATCCTTTATTCCCGTTGTTTGCAACAACCCTCTGCTCACAGGAAATATAGCGCCTCTTCCACTTTTAGGCGGATCAAAATCTGAAGGTTCCTGTTGCCCGGGAACGATATCTTTTTGTTCAAAAATTTCTCTTAACTCAGCAAAGGTTACCATTTCGTCAACCTCGTCACATTCAGCTTTTTTCGCAATACATGGACCAATAAAAACCACATTGGTATTTGTTCCATATTTTGCCCTCATAACCCGGTTCATAGCTATCATAGGAGAAGCTACAGGAGCAAGGTTAGGCACTATTTCTGGATGATATTTTTCGATGTACTGGACAATCGCCGGACAATCAGAAGAAATATACCGTTTGTTGTTGTTATTGCGTATCAATTTATTGTACTCCATTGCAACCAAATCAGCTCCAAAAGCTACTTCAGAGACAACATCAAAACCCAGGGCACGAATCATAGACACTAAATCTCTGTAGTTCGGAATATCGGAAAATTCAGCCGGAAAACTTGGGGCAAGAATGGCAATATTTTTATTCCCGTTACTCAAAATTCCTTCCAGGTGAGAGGTTGTATCGATAAACATTTTTGCACCCTGGCTGCATACCTTTATACAGTTTCCACATGCTATACATCTTTCATTAAGAATCTCAGCCTGTCCATTAATGATTTTAATAGCTTTGGCCGGACATTCCCTCACACATGTATAACACACTCTACAACGATTCTTTATCGTATGAACCAATTCTCTTTCTGTATTTGGCACATCTTTTTGCATCACAATAACACATCCCTTTTTGAATAGTGGGTATGCAATATTTTTAATGCTGTTTCGCTATAAGGTTTTTCAAATTTTTCTTCAATAAAACGCCAGGCACCTGTATTTCTGTGTGCAAAACGCTGAGAACTTTTCTCATCAATATTCTGCACGGCTTTAATTCTGTCGCGTAGATTCTTAATGTTTTTTAGAACAGGCTGTCCGCCTCCATTCACACAGCCACCCGGACAAGCCATAACTTCAATATATTGATACTCTGAGTCATTTTTTCGTATCTCGTCCACTAGTTTCTCAATATTGGCAATAGGACTGACAGAAATCACATTTATTGTTCTATCTTCTATAATTAATTTTGTTTGTTTCATCTCTTTACTCCCCCGTAGCTTTGAAATTTTAGCCGAAGATAGATCTTTGTTCGTCAGATTATAATTGATGGTTCTTAAAAGCGCTTCGGAAGTTCCCCCTATTGCTGCCGGTAACTTAGCAGAAGAACTACTGATATTAAAAGGCTTATCCGATTCTTCCGGATCAATATTCTCAATATCAATTCCATAAAGCTGTATTAATCTGGCTAATTCGTGGGTAGTCATCACGGCATCAATATCGGAAATTCCTTTATTTGTCATTTCCTCCCGCTGCGCCTCAAATTTTTTAGCCGGACACGGGACTATAGCAACTGTAAAAATATCATTATTCGCTCTATCTTCACTATCAAGGCAATATTGCTTTATGAGTGATCCGGTTAACTGCTCAGGTGATTTAACCGTGGAAATGAACGATAAAAGATCAGGATGCGCTTGTTCCATGTATTTTATCCAGGCAGGACAAGAGCTGCTCAGCATAGGTAAGTTTTCTTCTTTATCCATTCTGTTAGCTAATTCTGCAGCCTCTTCAATGAGATAAACATCAGTTCCAAAACTATTGTCAAAAATTTTATCAAATCCTATTTTTCGTAATGCACTATTTATTAACCCAGACATATCTTTTCCCGAGCGCATATTAAATCCATCAGCAAGAGATACAGCAACTGACGGACTATATTGGGCAACCACAGTAACATTTTCTTTAGAAAGTGCCTCCTGTATAGGTTCAAAATAGGATTTTTCCTGCAAAGCTCCTGTGGGACAAACAAGTATGCATTGTCCACAATGTAAGCAATTGGAAAAATTCAAATCCTTCTTCATGGTAGTTGAAATGGAAGTAAAATTCCCCTTTCCGGTAAATTCAAGTGTTGATACGCGTTCTTTTCCCTCACATACTCTGACACATCGGCCACAAAGGACACACTTGGCAGGCTCATACACCAAACCGGGACTGGAAAGGTCAAGTTTGCCCCTATTTTTCTTTCCGGTAATTCGTCTTTCGCGCAAATTCAATTCCTGTGCAAGTTTCTGCAGTTCGCACTTATTGTTTCTTTCACAATAGAGACAATCCTCAGGATGATTAGACAGCAATAGTTCCACAATCATTCTTCTTGCTTCTATCACCCGTGGAGAATGCGTTCTAATTCTTAACCACTCCTCAATGGGATAACTGCAGGCTGTAACAAGTCGCTCTTTCCCCTCAACCTCAACAACACATAACCGGCATGCCCCAGTCGGTGAAAATTCGCTTAAGTTACAAAGGGTAGGAACGTAGATGCCGTTTTCCCGTAATGCCTCTAAGATGGTATCTCCCTTTTTTGCATGAATTGTTTTATTATTTACTTCTATATCAATGTACATTCTCAGCTTTTTTATTGAGTGATAATAGCATTAAACTTGCATACCTCATAACATTCACCACAGCCAATACACTTTTCCTGTACAATGAAATGAGCCTTTTTCAATGTTCCAAATATTGCCCCTGTCGGGCATTTCTTGGCACAAATAGCACAGCCGGTACATTTATCCACATCGATGTAATATGTTCTTAAATCCCGACAAATGCCAGCTTGACAATTTCTGTCAAATATATGCTCTTCATATTCATCCCTGAACCAGCGCAATGTGGATAGAACCGGATTTGCAGCTCTTTGCCCGAGACCGCATAATGATGTATCCCTGATAACCTCCGCAAGCTTTTCGAGATGCATGACGCCTTTAAAACGCTGAAGGGTAGTATGACCATTCTCATCCTGTGGCTTTTTTGAAATGTTTTCCAGAATCTCATGCATCCGTGCTGTTCCTTCCCGGCAGGGAATACATTTACCACAGCTCTCCTGTTCCAGGTAGCTCATATAATATTTTACTGTATCAATAATGCAATTGTTTTGATCCAGCACCACCAATCCCCCTGAACCCAGAGAACATCCAAGCTCTCTTATACTCTTATAATCAATCTGGGTATCAAGATGTTCGTATTTTATAATTCCTCCTGCCGGACCTCCTGCAAGGACCCCTTTCAACTCACTATAATCCGGTAAACCACCACCAATTTTATAGATAATGTCACGTATCGGCTTTCCCATAGGTATTTCAATCATACCCGTGCGCTCAATATTTCCTGATAATGAAAAGATTTTAGTTCCCCTGCTGTTTTCTGTACCTGTCTCTTTGTACCTATCCGGTCCATTCTTCAGAACAACAAGAACATTTAATAATGTTTCCAGATTATTTAATGCAGTCGGTTGGCCTGTAAAACCCTTTTGAGAAGGATAAGGCGGTTTGGTTCTTGGCATCCCCCGCTTCCCCTCCATACTGGCAATTAAGGCCGTTTCCTCACCACAAACATAAGCGCCAGCTCCCCTGAAAATACTTATATTTAAACTAAATCCGCTATTGAAAATATCATGTCCCAGTATTCCACATGATTTAGCAAGTTCTATCGCTTTGCTCAATCTCTTATAGGCCAAATCATATTCCGACTCCAGATACACAATTGCCTTTTGAGCACCAACAGCATATGAAGCAATAGCAACCGATTCTATAACATTATGCGGATCACTTTCCATTATTGTACGTTCCATGAATGCACCGGGATCGCTTTCACCGGCATTACAAATAAGATAACGCTGTTCTCCGGATGTATTCAAAGTATTTTTCCATTTCTTCCCGGTTGGATATCCTTCTCCTCCTCTGCCTCTTAGTTCAGCATTGGTTATCAAATCACATATTTCTTCTGGCGTATAATTTCGGATAGTCTTCATAAAATTTTGATAACCACCCCCGGCAATATATTCATTAATCGACTCAGGATTTATTATTCCGCAGTTTTTAAGAATATATCGTTTTTGTCCTGCAAAAAACGGATGCTCATGGACGTACGGCACATTTTCCCAAGGTTCATGCAATTTATTTTCATATTGCCCAAACACATTTTCTTCTGGCAAATAGCTATTAAAAACAGCATCCAGAATATGATTAACTTTATCAGCGGTAACCCTGGAAAAGAGAATTTTGGCTTTACCCGGTAACTGAACCTCCATAAATGGTTCTAATGCACATAAACCGGTTGAACCAACTTTAAAAAGATCCACATCCATGTCCCTTTCTTCAAGATAGGTATCAATAGTCTTAAAAGACTCCTTTGCTCCGGCAATGATACTGGAAGATGTATAAGTTAATGAAATACAGGTTCTATCAATTTTGTTCCGTAAAATTTTTTCAAGAATATTTTGATATTGATTAATCTTTTCCTGTGGTTGACCTAAGATTTCATTAATCAATACATCTTTATATGTTGAAGGACCTACTGTTTCCATAAATTTTTACTCTTCGTATTCTTTATAATATTCAATAATTTCATCGAGGCGATCTTCATCCATTTCAGTATAATAGTACTCATTAATTTTCAAAACAGGTCCAAATGCACATGCCCCCATGCATGCAACAACTTCAAGACTAAAGAGCCCATCAGGTGTTGATTCACCATCTTGAATGCCCAACTTCTGCTCTATAGCGTTCAAAATATTTGTAGAACCCTTTAAATGGCATGAGATGCCGCGGCATAATTTCAAATGATATGTCCCTGCCGGATGAAATCTGAACTTACTGTAAAATGTTGCCAGGCTGTATATTTTACTTGTCGGAACATCAAGGAATTTTCCAAGTTCTTTAATAGCATCTTCCGTCAGGTATCCGTATTCATCCTGTATATCCTGAAGTATAGGAATTAAGTTTTCCCTCCGGGCAAATGGATAATTTTCTATTATTTTCGCAATTGTTTTCATAAATAATATTAATCGTACAAAATTACAAAAATATATTGTTATTTTGCAAACATTGTTAATTTTATAACAATAAAAATAATAAATTATTGTTTAGTTTTATAAAAACTATTATTTTAGAAATTTTGCTTTACCAAATTTTTAGAAATCGAACAGATAATTAGGCTTTACCACAGGGGGCTATAAATAAAACTAATTTGTTAAAGCAGGACAAAATCAAAACAGTTTCCTAATTTTATTCATTTAGATTTTCAACCTATGTCAGAGAGAAACAAAATCCATAAAAAGGAACTTATAATTTGTTTAGGGAGCGCTTGCTTTTCCAGAGGCAACAAGGAAGCTGTCCAGGTTATAAAAAATTACATAAAAGAGCATCAGTTGGAAGATAAAGTGCACTTTTGCGGTACGCACTGCGTCAATAAATGCAATGAAGGCCCCGTTATTAAATTTGAAAACAAAATATACACAGAAGTAAATTCCGACAGGCTTATAAATATCCTGGACGAAATTTTCCATAAATACCTCTAAAAAAGAAGATATTAACAATAAGATATATGTCACTAGTCCAAATCATTAAAGAAAGATGCAACCTTAGCTATTCCTGTGTCAGAGAATGCCCCGTTAATGCCATAGAAGTTAAGGTTAACAAAGATTATGCAAGAATAATCCCGGAACGATGCATTGCATGCGGAAGCTGCATACGTGCATGCCCGGAAAATGCCATTGTTTATAAAAATTCTAAAGAAGAAACAAAAAAACTCCTGAGCTCGGACAAGCAAAAAGTAGCCATAGTAGCTCCAAGTATCTCCGGTGAGTTTGATGATATTACAGACTACCGGAAATTCGTCCAGATGATCAAGCAACTGGGATTTGACAAGGTAAATGAAGTATCTTTCGGAGCCGATCTGGTAGCCTTAAAGTATAAAGAACTCTTTGAGTCTTTCAGGGGCAAATATTATATCACTTCTAATTGTCCTGCTGTTGTTGCCTTCATAGAAAAATTCCATCCTGATCTGGTTAATAATCTTGCTCCACTGGTGTCTCCCATGGTAGCCACTGCAATGGTGGTAAGAAAACTATATGGCGAAAATATCCATGTGGTATATATTGGTCCGTGTTTGGATTCAAAGGACGAAGCAAACTTATATGATGGTAACCGGAAAATTGACTCCGTACTGACCTTTGTTGAACTCAGAGAGCTGTTCAGGGAATTCAATATTCAGGAGAGCAGACTGGAGTATTCTGACTTTGACTCTCCCATTGGCTATAAAGGGTCTCTGTTCCCAATAAGCAATGGAATTCTGCAAGCAGCAGACATTAGTGAAAGTTTACTTCAAGGAACGGTTACTACAGCCGAAGGGAAAAAAAGCATGTTAAATGCAGCCAGGCAATTTGATCAAAACATAGTGCAGATTAAGCGACACTTTAATCTATTCTACTGCGAGGGCTGCATAATGGGTCCGGGTACATCTCCGGGCGGAAAAAAATTCCTGCGTCGTTCAAGGGTAATCGATTATGTCAATAAGCGACTGAAAAATTTTAATTATGATCAATGGAAAGAAGAAATAGAAAGATACATGGAAATGGATTTTACCCGGGATTTCCATGAAAACGATCAACGCATTGAGACTCCTTCAGAAGAAAAAATACAGGAAGTTCTAAAGGCCATAGGCAAAGAAAACTCAGATGTCAATAGTGGATGCAGAGCATGCGGATATCCATCGTGCCGGGATTTTGCAATTGCCGTTTCCAAAGGACTTGCAAAAACTGAGATGTGCCTGAGTTATACGCTGCGCAATCGTCATGAATACATTAAAGCACTGCGAACAACAAATGAGAAGCTCTCTCAAACGCAAACAAAACTTAAGGAATCAGAACAAAAGGCCAGGAAAGAGAAACAAACTGCCAAGGAAGCTTCGGAAACCATCAATGCAATGCTGCAAAAACTTCCTTCTGCTGTGGTTATCATCGACAAAGAAATGAAAATCATCCAGTCCAATGAGACTTTTATAGAATATCTCGGAGAAGAAGCCGAATCAATCAATGAAGTTATCCCCGGGCTGGTTGGCGCAGATTTGAAAACGCTCCTGCCACATAACGTTTACAACCTCTTTTCACATGTATTAAAAAATCACCAAAACATTGTCAATAGAGATATACATTTTGAGGACAAATTATTAAATCTGTCAATTTTTACAATCCGAAAAGGAAAGATTGTTGGTGCTGTATTCAGAGATATGTATTCCCCTGAAATCAGAAAAGAGCAGGTTATCAAAAGGGTGACTGAAGCCATTGATAAAAATCTTGAGATGGTTCAAAAAATAGGCTATCTGCTGGGTGAAGGGGCTTCTGAAACCGAACAAATGCTCAATTCAATCATAGAATTTTATCAATCCGATAAGAAAAAGAAAAAATGAATCAGGATTTTCATATAGAAGTCGGCATAAAACAAAAAAGCCATGAAGAAGAACGCATTTGCGGTGATGTTTTTCTTTCGGAGAAAATTAAGGAAGAAAACAGGTTGATACTGGTTCTTTCCGATGGTTTAGGCCATGGTGTAAAGGCAAACGTTCTTGCTACCTTAACTGCCACAATGGCCATAAACTTTACCAAAGAACACAAGGACGTTCAGACGATTGCCGAAATCATTATGAACACACTGCCGGAAGACAATAAAAGAAGAATAAGCTATGCGACTTTCACAATCATAGACGTTGATTATAATGGCGATACAACAATTCTGGAGTATGACAATCCACAAACAATTATCTTAAGAGGCGAAAAAATCTTTCGCCCGGAATGGAAAAGTATCACGCTTCAAAGCGACAGACATAAGGGAAAAAAACTCAAAACCTGCCATATAAAACCCCAAAAAGAAGATCGCATTATCTTTTCCTCAGACGGCATAATCCAGTCAGGATTAGGAACAGACAAATATCCTTTCGGTTGGGGGCAGGAAAACTTCCAGGATTTCGTAAAAAGGCTGGTCAAAAACAACCCTGATTTATCCGCTTCTAAACTCGCACATAAAGCAATTAACGTTGCATACAAAAATGATGGTTATTTTGCCAAGGATGATAGTAGCTGCGGGGTTATATATTTCAGAGAACCGAGAAAACTTTTATTGTGCAGCGGTCCTCCTTTTGAAAATGAAAAAGATAAAGAGCTAGCACGAAAAGTAAAAAATTTTGAAGGCAGAAAAATTATTTCGGGAGCAACAACTGCAGATATTATTGCCCGTGAACTCAACCTGGAAATAGAAGATAGCTTTGAATTTGAAGATCCTGACCTGCCTCCTGTATCTTACATGCATAATATTGATTTAGTTACTGAAGGAATATTAACACTTAGCAAAGTAGCTGAAATGCTTAATGAATACAACAGCAACTATCCACTTAAAAAGGGGCCTGCCGACCAAATTGTCAAGCAACTTGTTGAAAGTGATGAAATTCATTTTATTATCGGAACACGCATTAACGAAGCACACCAGGATCCCAACCTACCTGTAGAGCTTGAAATACGAAGAACGGTAGTCAAAAGAATTGCACAAACACTGGAAAATAAATTTTTAAAAGAGGTATCACTGAAATATCTTTAAGGAAAAAATAATTTTGGTAAAAAAGATTATGGAGGTCCGTGCCCGCCTTCCGGTGAGCACAGGTACTACTTCAGACTCTATGCCCTTGATGTTGAATCACTGGGAGAAATCAACAGCATGGAAGCATTTGATAAAAAAGTAGAACAACACAGTATTGAAAAAACAGAACTGATGGGTAGATTTAAAAAATAGGATAAAAATTTAAGAAATATTAAGAAAAAGAAGTTTGCTGGATTACAGGCTTCCAGGCGGTAATCTTCTATTGGTTTATTGTAGCAATAAATCTTACAGAATGAAACTAATAATCTAACTTTACCCAAATAAATAAATTTATGCTTAATGCAGGTTAAGAATTATTAATAAAAAATAACATCATTCTGTTTTAAAGTTGAAAGAGCCTTCTTAAATTTGTTGAGTTGAAACGAAAATACCGACGATGGAGAAGAAAAAAGCAAAAGATCGCATTGAACAATTAAGCAAAGCATTAAACGAACATAACTACAGGTACTATGTACTGGCACAACCTGCCATAAGCGACTTTGAGTATGATTCCCTCATGAACGAATTAATAGAATTGGAGAACCAATATCCTGAATTTAAAGATACTAATTCACCATCCCAACGAATAGGAAGCGATATCAATAAAGAATTTGAGCAAGTTAGGCATACATACCCCATGTATTCACTTAGCAACAGTTACTCAAAAGAAGAGTTGGCGGATTTTGAGACCCGTATAAAAAAGTCCATTCACGGTTCAATAGAATACATATGCGAATTAAAGTATGACGGTGTAGCCATTTCAATCACATACAGGAGTGGAGAATTATTGCAGGCTATAACACGCGGCGACGGGGAGCAGGGAGACAACGTTACAGAAAATATAAAAACTATTCGAAGCATACCGCTGAAATTGCAAGGAGATGATTATCCAGCAGAATTTGTCATAAGAGGAGAAATATTACTCCCACACGATGGATTTCGTAAACTTAATGAAGACAAAGAAAAAAAAGGTGAGCAGCCATTTGCTAACCCACGCAATGCTGCCGCCGGAACCCTAAAACTTCAGAAATCATCAATAGTTGCTAAACGCCCTCTGGATTGTTTTTTTTATTCCATTGCAGGGGAAAACTTACCCTATAATGAGCATTATGAAAATTTACAAAAAGCTAAAGAATGGGGATTCAAAATATCAGATCACCTCACAAAATGCAAAACCATAACCGAAGTATTTGATTACATAAACTACTGGGAAAAAGCAAGAAAAAACCTGAAATATGACATAGACGGAGTTGTCATTAAAGTCAATTCCTTTGAGCAACAGGAAAAACTTGGATACACGTCAAAGTCTCCAAGATGGGCAATTGCCTATAAATTCAAAGCTGAACAAGTAGAAACTATAGTGAATAGCATTGATTTTCAGGTAGGCAGAACGGGTGCCATTACGCCGGTTGCCAATCTTCAGCCCGTACGGCTTGCCGGAACTATCGTCAAAAGGGCTTCCCTGCATAATGAAGACCAGATCAAACTTCTGGATGTCAGAATCAATGACACAGTTTATGTAGAAAAAGGAGGTGAAATCATCCCTAAAATTGTTGGTATTAATAAAGGAAAAAGACCCGATAACGCTTCCCCTGTAAATTTTATAAAAAAGTGCCCTGAGTGTGGAACAGAACTTGCAAAAATCGAAGCACGTCATTATTGTCCCAATGAAAATGGCTGCCCGCCACAAATAAAGGGCAAAATTGAGCACTTTGTCTCAAGAAAAGCAATGGACATAGGAGCTGCGCAAGCAACAATTGAGGCACTTTATAACAAAGGTCTTATTAATGATTTCAGCGATCTGTATTTTATAAAGAAAGAAGATATTTTACAACTAAATCGTTTTGGTGAAAAGTCAGCACAAAACCTGATAGACAGTATCGAACAATCCAAACAAGTGCCCTTTCCACGGGTATTGTATGCGCTGGGTATAAGGTTTGTTGGGGAAACAGTTGCCAAAACGCTTGCACAACATTTTAAATCAATTGACAAGCTATCTGAAGCCTCATACGAGGAATTAATCCAAATTGACGAAATCGGACACAGGATAGCTACCAGTGTAAAGGTATATTTTCAAAACACAAAAAACCAAAAAATTATTGAAAAGTTGAAAAATGCGGGTGTACAACTTTCTATGAAAGAAGAAAAAAACATAAAAAAAACCCTGCAGGGAAAACGTATAGTAATTTCAGGGACTTTCCACCAATATTCCCGGGAAGAACTAAAAAACCTTATTGAAAGCCATGGAGGTAAAAACACCTCTTCGGTATCTTCTTACACAGATTTTTTACTGGCTGGCGAGAATGCAGGATCAAGGAAATTAAAACAAGCCGAGGAAAACAATATCCCTGTCATTTCTGAAGATGAACTTTTGAAAATGTTAGTGACTTAAAAGGAATTATGAAGGACAAAAAAATTGCACTTAATTGTTAAATTTTATAAACTTGTATCGTGAATATTATAAAAAACATAAGAGAAAAAATCGGCAATTGGTTTCTAAAGAGGAAGCTAAAATCATTAAAACGTAAAAAAATTGTATGTAACCTGGAGAAAGCAAACACAGCAGGTGTATTATTTACACACGCTGAGAACAGCAATTTTGAGATCATCAATGAATTTTTACGTTATTTAAATGAAAAAAATATCAAAATATTTGTCCTGGGTTATATTCACAGTAATCAAATACCGGAAGAATTAAAAAAGTACCAAAAGATTAACTTCATCCTTAAAAAAGATTTTAATTTTTTCTATAAACCTAAGAATCATATTATCCATAGTTTTATAGAAAAAGAATTTGATTTACTCATTGATATTAGTATGCAAAGTTATTTTCCTGTTAAAGTGATCAATAATTTATCCAGGGCGCGGTTTAAGGCTGGTAAAGAAAATAATGAAGGAAAAGACTATGATCTGATGATATCCCTGAAAAGACATCAGGGGTTACGTTTCTTTATAGAACAAATAAAACATTACTTAAATCGAATCAATTTAGAAAAAACAATAATCATATGAAATCACAACAATTCATTGGTACAGGTGTTGCGGTAACTACACCGTTCACAAAAAACAAAGCGGTTGACTTTGCTTCACTTAAGCAACACATTTCCTACCTCCTTCAAAATGGCATCGATTATTTTGTTGTAATGGGGACAACAGGCGAATCAGTGACACTAAATGAGGATGAAAAAAAGGAAGTTCTGAACACTTTTATTGAAACAAATAAAGGTCCGATCCCCATCGTTTTAGGCCTTGGGGGCAATGACACACAGGCTGTAGTTAAAAAAACAGAAAAAACAGATTTGAGCAAGGTAGATGCCATATTATCTGTGGCGCCTTACTATAACAAACCATCACAGAAAGGGTTGTATGAGCATTTCAAAGCAGTATCAAAGGCAAGCCCCGTTCCTGTAATTCTTTACAATGTTCCCGGACGCACAGGTGTTAATATTTCCGCAGAAACAATTGTCAAGCTTGCTCGTGATTTTGAAAATATAGTAGCAGTAAAAGAAGCCTCTGGAGATTTCACGCAAGTTATGCACATTATTCAGGATAAACCTGATGATTTTCAGGTTGTCTCGGGTGAAGACGGGATTACACTACCCCTGCTTTCAATAGGTGTAAGTGGAGTAATTTCAGTAGCTGCTAATGCATTTCCGAAAGAATTCTCTACTATGGTTAACTATGCACTAAAAAACGACATACAATCAGCAAAAGAAATACATTATAAATTACTTGCAATTATTGAAAAACTATTTGCTGAAGGAAACCCTTCTGGCATAAAATGTGCATTGAGTTTAAAGAAAATTATTGGTAATAATTTACGATTACCTTTAGTACCTGTGAGCAAAGAGCTGGAAAAAGATTTAAAAAAACTTATTGGTAATATATAATGATTTATTTATTTAAAACGGGACCCATGAAAAAAGTTTTAACCCTAACCCTTTTATTTGCTTTGGGATTAATAATATGGTCGGGATGCAGCCCAAAACGTAAAGTACAAAGAATAGACACAGAAGAAACCAGGGACCTTTCAGGGCGCTGGAATGACAGTGATTCCCGGATGGTATCAAGAGAACTGGTGAATCAGATTTTAAATCACCGCTGGCTTGAAGAATATGAAGACCAAAATGATGGTGAAAGGCCCGTAATCATTGTGGGTTTAGTAAGAAACAAAAGCCACGAACACATCAACTCTGAAACATTTATTAAAGATATTGAAAAAGCCATTATTAATGATGGTTCTGTCAGGCTCGTACAAGCCGGAAGTAAAAGAGATGATCTGAGAAGGGAAAGAGGAGACCAGCAAGATTTTGCCTCCTCTGAAACTGCAAAAAGTTGGGGTCTGGAACTGGGAGCTGATTATATGGTGCATGGCAGTATAAATTCTATAGTTGACACATATAGAAATGAAAAAGTAGTGTATTACCAGATAAACCTGGAGCTATCTCATTTACAAACAAATGAAATTGTCTGGATCGGAGATAAAAAAATCAGAAAATACATTGAAAATTAGACAAAAGGCGTAAACAAACTCATTAATTTGTATTTATCGCATCCATGAGTCTGAAAAAAAGGAAGAATACTGCTCTTATTATCTTAATTTCATTTATTCTTGCGGGATGTGCTACATATTATAAACAAACCCTGGAGTTTCAAAAATTTGTAACACGAGGAAACTTCGAAAAAGCACACAAATGGCTCGAAAATGATAGGCGGGGACGCAACGGAAAGGATAAACTTTTGCATTACCTCAATTACGGCTATGTATCATGGATGCTTGGGAATTACAGGGAAAGTAATGAAAAATTCCAAAAAGCCGACTATATTATAGAAGACTACATAAAAAACTACGGACTGGAAGCTCTTTCGCTGGTCACCAACCCCAAAGTTAAGCCTTATAAACCTGAAGATTTTGAAACAGTAATGCTGCATTATTTTACGAGCCTCAATTACATTAAACTTAATGAATATGATAATGCTCTTGTGGAATGCAGAAGAGTAAATATACGTCTTCAGCAGCTTAATGATAAATATAAAGACCATAAAAACAGATATCAGCGAGATGCGTTTGCCCATAATCTCATGGGTATGATTTATGAAGCTGATAAAGATTATAATAACGCGTTCATCGCATACCGTAACGCTTTAGAAGCATACGAAGAAGATTACAAGGAATATTTCGGGATGCAAGTACCCGAACAACTGAAATATGATGTTCTCAGAACAGCCTACCTAACAGGCTTCGCCGATGAGGTACGTCATTATGAAAAAAAATTCGGAATTGATTATAACTACGTCCCTAAGCCAAATGGGGAAGTAATTTTTTTCTGGATGAATGGCTTCGGGCCTGTGAAAGATGAGTGGATTCTTCGTTTTACAAAACATCCCAGCTCAAGGGATGAATATGTCACTATGAAAAATGATGAACTGGATGTATCTTTTCCCATATACATAGGAGATAAAAGTAAAAACGAAAAGGAGGCTTTCGAACAATTGCGGTACTTTAAAGTAGGATTGCCAAAATATATAGAGCGAAAACCAGTATATAAGGATGCAACAATTCAAACAAACAAGAAAAGACATAAACTGGAGCTAGCACAAGACATCAATAAAATAGCATTTAAAACCCTTAATGACAGAATTCTACGTGAGATAGGTAATGCAATTTTGAGAATTGCTACAAAAAAAGCGATGGAAGCTCTTGCAGACAAAGAAGACGAGACCCTCGGAACCCTCGTAAATATTGCCAATACACTCACAGAAAAGGCCGACACCAGGCATTGGCAAACATTGCCATATTCAATCTCATATACCAGAATATCTTTAGAAAAGGATGAGAATACAATCAAAATGAAAATCTCCGGTCCCACGGCAACAGAAAAAGTAAAAGAATATAACTTTGAAGGAAAGAAAGGTAAAATTTACTTTCAGGCCCTCCATACAACTGCAACAAATTCTCCCAACATAAATTAATTACGTTGATGAGGTGATAATAATGAAACCCTCATTTATTATCATAGATAAAAATCCATGTATCAAGGCAATTCACTGATTTATATGAATTAACATTCTGGCTGATTGATAAGTTAAGCACTTCAATACACAAAACAGAAATTGGGGATAAAAAATACCAAAAAACGCCCCCGGCAAATGGAGGCGTTTTTTCAGATATATGTAGGTTCTATAATTCTATTTCAATCCGCGGTTTCTCAACAACGCATCTTCTTTAGGTTCACGGCCTCTAAATTGTTTATAAAGCTCCATAGGATCGCTGTAACCATCTTTTTCAAGCAAAGTACGGAATTTGGCTGCGGTTTCCTGGTCAAATATACCATTTTCCTCAAATGCTTCAAATGCATCATTATCTAATACACCCGACCATATATAACTGTAATACCCGGCAGCATAGCCACCAGTAATATGTGTAAAATAAGTACTATGGTATCTTGGTTCAATTTCAGGAATCAAACCAATAGATTCCAGGTAGTCTTCTTCAAATTCCATAACATCAATGTCTTTGGGTTCATCTAAGGTATGATATTCCATATCAAGCATTGAAGCAGCAAGATATTCTACAGTCTCAAAACCTTGATTAAAATACTGACTTTTTTCAATCTTTTCAACCAACTCATCCGGTATAACCTCATCAGTTTCATAATGTCGTGCGTAATCTTCAAGAACAGGAGTTTGTAACATCCAATGTTCCATTATTTGAGATGGCAACTCAACAAAATCCCTTGGTATTGAGGTTCTGGGATATTCATTCGTATTAAAAAGCCCATCCAGGGCATGACCAAATTCGTGGAATAAAGTTTCCGCTTCATCCAGGCTCAGCAATGCTGGTTTATCACCACTGGGTTTAGAAAAATTACCGACAACCGTAACATGAGGTGAAACCTGTTCTCCTTCCTGATTCATATATTTGCTGCGGTAACGACCACACCATGCACCACCTCGTTTACTTTCCCTTGGATGGAAATCCATATATAAGAGCCCCAGATGTGAACCATCTTCTTCTTTCACTTCCCATGCACGTGCATCAGGGTGAGGCTTAGGTATATCTTTCACCTCTTCGAAGGTAATGCCATACAATTTTGTTGCAGTATTAAAAGCACCTTCCCTTACATTATCCAGTTCAAAATAAGGCCTAAGCTCACTATCATCAAGGTCATATTTTTGTTTTCTTACTTTTTCCGCATAATACCACCAATCCCAGCTCTTAAGTTCAAAATCTTTGCCTTCTTCATCTATCATCTTCTGCATAGCATCCCGCTCTTCTTTCGCAACAGGAAGGGATGCATCCCATAAATTATTAAGCAATTCCATAACATTTGCGGGTTCTTTAGCCATTCGAGTCTCAAGGGCATAGTCTGCATAAGTATCATATCCTAATAACTGCACTTTCTTAACACGAAGTTTGATAACATCAGAAAGTATTTCCTTGTTATCAAATTCATTATCATTATTACCACGAGTAAGGTAAGCTTTATATAACTCTTCTCGCAATTCACGATTTTCTGCATTTTGTAGAAAAGGAATCATGCTTGGCTTCTGAGTAGTGAAAACCCACTTGTCTTCATAGCCTTTCTCTTCAGCAGTCTCTTCTGCAGTCTCTAAAACCGATTCCGGTAAACCCGCAAGATTCTCTTCATCTTCAATAACCAATTCAAAATCATTTGTTTCTTTTAAAACGTTCTGGCTATATTCCTGGGTTAAAGAGGAAAGTTTACTGTTGATTTCTTTCAATTGTTCCTTCTCCTCTTCCGGCAAATTTGCTCCGCTTCTGATAAAATCTTTATAAAGATCCTCAAGTAAATAAGATTCTTCCTCGTTAAGATCAAAATCATCCTGATTCTCATATATAAACTTTATTCGTTTAAATAAATCAGGATTCATGGAAATAGCATCCCTGTGAGCAGATAACTCAGGAGAAAATTCTTTTGCCAATTCCTGTATCTCTTCATTGGTATTCGCACTGTTTAATCCATAAAATACGGAAGTAACCTTATTAAGAAGTTTCCCACTATATACAAAAGGAACAATGGTATTTTCAAAGGTTGGCTCTTCTTCTTCATTTACAATACGCTCAATTGCGTCATTCTGTTCTTCCATGGCTTTTTCCAAAGCCGGCTTAAAATGTTCTGTTTTGATGTCCTCAAAAGGGGGAACCTCAAAAGGCGTTTCAAACTCGGAGAAAAAGGGATTTTCTTTCTCCGATTGTGTACAAGATCCCATAAATAAACCGATTGTTAAAAATAATAAAATAACTTTTTTCACTTTTTTATAATTTAAGGTTTGACAATAATTTTAAGAAATATTTTTTCTCGTTTTAGAAAATTGAAAAGTAATAAAATAAGATCTAAACAAAAAGTTTTCGTTTAATATTCGTTTAATTGATGATCGAAAAACTGAAATTCAATAGCACGACCTTCCGGATCTTCAGCATAGAAATGATAAATCCGGAATTTAGGGTTCATTTTAGGTGGATGTTTTGCAACATTTTGGAGTTCTGAATACATTGTATCCACCGCTTCTTTTTCCGGGTAGAAAAAGGTAATAACACCATCTTTATCAGGCTCTTCTCCTTGACAAAAGCCCAGCAACATATTCCCATGCTTCAATATTCTACACGCCCCCTGATCGAGCCAGAGTTCACAACCTATTTCTTCAATATAGAATTTTGATATCTCCTCCAGCTTAAGGGTTGAAAAGAATACAATTCCGCCCTTTTTTGTGTTATTCATAATTTCGTTTTTAGGAGTTTGAGCATTTAAATCTGCTAATTTAAAAGAGATTAGAATAAATGACAACATCAATAATATAAAAATCCTATGGGAATTCATCTTGATTGTAATTATCTTATTATGATGCATTTTTAAAACTAAATTAGAAAAAAATATAAACAAATATACAATTTTCTAATGTTTATCTGCTTATAAATCGTTAGCCATCATGTCATAATTTCTGACTGCGGCGGAAGTTAAAAACTTCGTTAAAGCGACATTATGGTAAATTATATCAAAATATTCCTTTTATACTTTCAGCAGATATAAGTTTAACCGAAAAAAGCGTATCCTGAAATAAAAAAGGCATCTGCGATCATCACAGATGCCTTTTGTTTTTAAATGGTTAATTGTCAATATCTACCCTAAAACTAACCTATTTAAAACTATTCTTTATCTTTATATTCTTCAATAATGCCCTCTACATCATCCGGGGCAACGCGTCCGTATGTTTTATCTCCTACCTGTACTACGGGGGCTAATCCACATGCACCCACACATCTTAAGCAATTAATTGAAAATTTACCATCCTCTGTACTTTGTCCGACTTCAATATTGAGCTTTCGTTTAAATTCCTGTAAAACATTATCCGCACCTCTTACATAACAAGCTGTGCCAGTGCATATTGATATCGGATACCTTCCCTGGGGTATCATTGTGAAGAATGAATAAAAAGTCACGACACCATATACTTTCGCTACAGAAATTTTCAGCTCATTAGCAACAACTTCCTGAATTTCAGCAGGTAAATACCCAAAATGTTCCTGCGCTCTCTGAAGAATATTGATGAGTTCACCAGGTTGGTAGCTATGTTCAGCACAGATCTCCTGTATCTTTTTGAGATCCTGTTCTTTTATTTTTACTTTTATTCTGGACATGGATTTGATCCTCCTATGTTTTTATTCAAATTAACTGATTTCAATCTGTCTGCTCAGATCAAAATATTTAGTATGTAACAATTTATGTGCTTTTTCACTCATTGGCTCACCAAGGAATTCTTCATAAAGTCTTTTAACCTCAGGATTTTCATGAGATCTTCTCATCGGCTTATTTTTGTCTTCTTCGTAAATAGCCTTTTGCCGAGCTTTGAGTATACTGGTATCATTATGGTGCAATGGCTGACCACCACCACCGATGCATCCCCCGGGACATGCCATAATTTCAATAGCATGAAACTTTGATTTTCCGGCTTGTATCTCTTCAAGCAATTGTCTGGCATTCCCCAGTCCATGTGCAATACCAATATTAATATCCTGACCTTCAAAATTCACGGTAGCTTTCCGTATCCCATCAAATCCTCTTAGTTCTTCAAAATCAATCCTATCAGCCTCTTTTCCTGTGTAAAGCTCATAAGCTGTTCTGGTAGCCGCCTCAATAACGCCGCCGGTAGTACCAAAAATCACTCCGGCTCCTGTGGACTCACCCATTGGACGGTCAAAATCCTCATCCGGCAAGTCATTAAGATCAAAGTTTGCTTCTTTTATCAAATGGGCCAGTTCCCTTGTAGAAATTGAAAAGTCCACGTCAGGATTATCGTCAGCCTTAAATTCATCTCTTTGCGATTCAAACTTTTTGGCGAGACAAGGCATCACAGAAACAACAACTACCTCATCTCTTTTTTTACCAATTTTATCAGCGAAATATGTCTTAGCAATTGCCCCAAACATTTGCTGAGGGGATCTTGCAGAAGAAGGAACATCTTTCATTTCGGGAAAATTATGCTCTATAAACCTTACCCATGCAGGACAACATGATGTAAGCAAGGGCAATTGAACGTTCTCATCGCCATTCAGGTGTTTTGTGAGTCTGTCAAGCAATTCAGCGCCTTCTTCCATGATAGTCAGATCTGCCGCAAAATCAGTATCAAAAACATAATCAAAGCCCAATCTTCTCAGTGCAGAGACCATCTTACCAGTAACCAATGTCCCCGGCTCATTTTCAAACTCTTCGCCAAGGGCTGCTCTGACTGCAGGTGCAGTCTGAACAACAACTGTCTTTGAAGGATCAGAAACAGCGTCAATAAGATCTCTTGAATGATCAACCTCCGTAAGTGCTCCTGTTGGGCAAACCATAACACACTGACCACAATATGTACAAGGAGAATATTGTAGATCCATTTCAAAAGCCGGAGCCACTGCAGCTTCAAACCCTCTTTTAAATGCGTTTAGTGCACCAACAGTCTGGAATTCATTACACATTACTTCACACCTTCTGCACATGATACATTTATCAAGTTCTCTTACAATAGAAGGTGAATAATCTGTTTTATAAGTAGACATTTCGGCATACTCATGTCCCGGAATATCACGAATACCCAGTTTAATAGCAAGATCCTGCAAGTCGCAATCACCAGATTTTTTGCATGTAAGACAATCTTTAGGATGATCGGAGAGGATGAATTCAACAACTGTCCTTCTTGCATTGATCACACGCATTGTGTGTGTTTTAACAACCATTCCTTCAGTCACTTCAGTTGCACAAGAAGGAGCCAGATTGTGTCTTCCTTCCACTTCCACCACACATACACGACAACCGCCTGGTTTATTCTCAACACCAATATCCTCAAGATTCATATAACAAAGCACTGGAATCTCAATGCCTATCTGTTTTGCGGCTTTGTATATCGATGTTCCCTTAGGAACTTCAACTTCTTTATTATCTATTGTTAATTTAACTTTTTCCATCTTCTATAATTATTTTATGGTTACAGCATCAAATTTACAAGCATCATAGCAGGCACCACATTTAATACAAGTTTCCTGGTTGATTTCATGAACTTGCTTTCTTTCGCCTGTAATTGCGCCCACAGGACAAGCCCGTGCACATGCAGTACAACCGACACAATTTTCTGGTATAATTTCATATTTCATCAGATCCTTACAAGAGCCTGCCGGACATGTTTGGTCCTCCACGTGAGCAACATATTCATCCCAGAAATTCTCCAGGGTAGATAAAACCGGATTTGGGGATGTCTGTCCCAATCCGCAGAGAGAAGTATCTTTGATAACATTAGACATATTTTTCAGCCTTTGCAGGTCCTTCATTGTGGCTTTTCCCTCAGTAATCCGGCCCAATAGCTCATGTAAACGTTTATTGCCTATTCTGCATGGCGAACATTTTCCGCAGGATTCTTCAACAGTAAATTCAAGAAAGAATTTAGCCACAGAAACCATGCAGTCATCTTCATCCATAACAATCATACCGCCGGAGCCCATCATAGAGCCCACAGCTACTAAGTTATCAAAATCAATAGGTGTGTCCAGGTGTTCTTCAGTCAGGCAGCCTCCCGATGGGCCACCGGTTTGAACAGCCTTAAACTTTTTCCCATCTTTAATGCCTCCGCCAATCTCAAAGATAACTTCACGGAGTGTGGTTCCCATAGGTACCTCTATCAATCCAACATTATTCACTTTACCTGCAAGGGCAAATACCTTGGTGCCTTTTGACTTTTCTGTTCCAATTTTGGTAAACCATACGGCACCTTTATTGATTATAACAGGTACATTAGCATATGTTTCAACATTATTAACATTCGTTGGCTTACCCAGATAACCGGATTCTGCCGGGAACGGAGGTTTAAAAGTGGGTTCTCCTCTTTCTCCTTCCATGGAGTGAATCAGGGCAGTCTCTTCACCACACACAAACGCACCGGCTCCATAGCGAAGTTGTATATCGAAACTGAAATCGCTGTCAAAAATATTTTTTCCCAGCATACCATATTCACGAGCCTGCTTAATAGCTATTTTCAGACGTTTTATAGCAAGCGGATATTCTGCACGTATATATATCAGGCCTTTATCCGCACCTGTGGCATAACCGCAAATTGCCATTGCCTCCAATACAGCATGAGGATCTCCCTCAAGAATAGACCTGTCCATAAAAGCACCCGGATCACCCTCATCAGCATTACAAACCACGTATTTCTGTTCCGATTTGTTTTTGGAAGCAAATTCCCATTTTAAGCCTGCCGGAAATCCTCCACCTCCTCTACCTCTTAATCCAGACTCTTTAATCTCATTAATAACTTCTTCTTTGCTCTTTTCATGCAAACACGTACCCAGGGCAAAATATCCATCTCTCGCAATATATTCATCAATATTTTCAGGATCGATGAAACCACAATTTCGCAGAGCAATCCTTATTTGCTTTTTATAGAAATCCATTTTTTTAGAATCCTGAATAGTCTCGTGTTTATCAGGATCCTTATATAACAAGCGCTCTACAGGGCGACCTTTAACGATATGCTCATCTATTATCTCCCTTGTATCATCAGGTTTTACTTCAGTATAAAACGTATTGTCAGGTAATACTTTTACGATGGGACCTTTTTCACAAAAACCAAAACACCCGGTCATTACCACCTGAACTTCATCCTGAAGGCCTTTATCTTCAAGTGTTTGTTTTAAAGCTTCTGTTATTGAGTCGCTTGCTGAGGCACGACAACCTGTACCAGCACAAACAAGCAGATGCATTTTATATTTTGTCATATTATTACTCCTCCTATGTCTTTATTCGTCATCAATAGTTCGGTAATTTTGTGGGATGATTCCGTCGACCAGCTCACCTCGTTTTATATACTTTTCAATGATTTCATCAGCTCTTTCACGATCAACATAACCAAAAACCACAGGTTCTTCACCCGGTTTTGTCACTTCAATAGTAGGTTCTGCAAAGCTATATCCCATGTCACCAGCCTGTGTGACAATAGCTTCAATGTTACGTTTTTCAAGAGTATCGATAAGAAAATCCAGAATTTCTTTTGCTCCTGAAGCGATTCCACTCGTAGCCATCCCAACCTTAATCTGAACATAGGATTCAGAATGGTCGGCACGCTCTCTAAGATCTACTTTCTTTTGCAGATCTTGTTTCCTTTTTTTGAGGTCTTCTAACGACTTGATTTTTGCCATGGTTTTAGATTATTTACTGTTTCTTGTGATTTTATTTTTTGTTATGCAAATATAAAATTAATTGTTAATATTTTAACAGTGTTATAAAAATAACATTTAATTTAAAATTATTCTAAATAAATTTTTCAGAAGAAATTTTATATTTTTGAAAATTACATGTATCGAATAATAAAAGCAAAACGATCCAACAAGGTTTTCCGCTATTTTGTGGAAACAAATAAAGATTGATCTTAAAAACCCATCGTTATGAAAATCCATGAATATCAAGCCAAAGAACTACTCAAAGAAAATGGAGTACCAACCCCGGAGGGAATAATGATTGAAACTGCAGAGCATGCTGTACAAGCAGCAGAAACTATTGAAAAAAAAACAGGGACAGACACATGGGCAGTAAAAGCACAGATCCACGCAGGTGGGCGTGGAAAAGGAGGCGGAGTAAAAATAGCTAAATCATTAGACCAAGTAAAAACACACGCGGAAAATATCCTCGGAATGAACTTAGTCACTCCACAAACCGGTGAGGAAGGCAAAAAAGTTTATAAAATACTCATAGAACAAGGAATATATTATGAAGGGGAATCAAAACCCGAAGAATTTTACATGAGCATACTTCTTAACAGGGATATAGGGAAAAATATTATTATGTATTCAACAGAGGGTGGTGTTGATATAGAGTCTGTTGCTGAAAAAACTCCCCATCTGATTCATAAAGAAACCATAGATTCAGGAGTAGGAATCCAGCCGTTCCAGGCACGAAGAATAGCCTTCAACTTAGGACTGTCAGGTGATGCCTTTAAAAATATGGTAAAGCTTGTAATAAAATTATACAGTGCATATTTGGCTACAGATGCCTCCCTGGTAGAAATCAATCCCCTGTTCAAAACTTCGGACAATAAAATAATGGCAGCCGATGCAAAAGTTAATCTAGATGACAATGCTCTTTTTAGACACAAAAATTATCCTGAATTAAGGGATACAACGGAGGAAGATCCTGCAGAGCTGGAAGCGGACGAAAACAATCTTAATTTCATCAAATTAGATGGTAATGTAGGATGTATGGTAAACGGCGCTGGTCTTGCAATGGCAACAATGGATATAATAAAACTTTCCGGCGGGCACCCTGCTAACTTTCTCGATGTAGGAGGTTCAGCGAATGCAGAAACTGTAGAAGCAGGATTTCGCATTATTTTAAAAGATTCCAATGTGAAGGCAATCCTTATTAATATTTTCGGAGGGATAGTAAGGTGCGACAGAGTTGCCCAGGGAGTAGTAGATGCTTACCAATCTGTAGGCGAAATCAATGTTCCTGTAATTGTTCGCTTACAAGGCACAAATGCAGAAGAAGGCAAAAAAATAATAGATGAATCCGGACTTAAAGTTAAGTCTGCGATAACGCTGAAAGAAGCAGCAGATATTGTAAAACAACTGGTCTGATCACATTAGATTGCTAACGCTTTATAAGTGAATTGAGGATCACTAACAAACAAGTGCACATATAAAGTAGTAACCAATCAAGAATGTTCAAATTAAACTGTAACAATCAGTAAATATATGCCAAAAAAAACAGAGATTTTCTTTCATCTTGGCTTAGAGAGAACTGCGACCACATTTCTTCAGAAAAGAATTTTCCCTTATCTACCAGACATATACCACATCAAACGGAGAGAATATGACAATTATGAGAAGATAATTTCTGAAACCGACAAGAATAAATATCTAATATCCAATGAAATAAGCAACAACAAACTTGAAGCAGAAATAAAAAATATTTCAAAACGCTTTCCTGATGCGAAAGTTATCTTAGTACTGCGAAGACAAGATAAATGGATTGCCTCACAATATAAAAGGGCTGTAAAAAAGGGTTATCAACATGGCATCAATAATTTTCTGGATGTCGATAATGATAAAGGAGAGTGGAAAACTAAGCATCTATTGTTATATCCTTTTATACAGACAATAGAAAACAATTTTCACAATTCACCACTCATTTTATTTCATCACCAGCTAGAATACGACGCTGGTGAATTTGTAAGCAGCCTGCTGGATTTTTTAGGCACGGAAGTCTCTGTTAAAGATTTGACACTGAAACCCACCCATGTTTCCTATTCGACAAAACAGCTCATCATACGCAGATGGATAAGCAGCAGGGGAATTTTCAGGGAACCAAACACAGCCAGTAAATCAGGAGTTAATTTTTTTCTCCGGTTATATAAAAAATTCATTCGATACATCATATTAAATATCGCTTTACTGATACCGGGAAAACTTCTTAAAAACAAAAAATTCATCCCTGATGCAGAACTTAGCAAAATAAGGAAATACTTTGAGGAAGACTGGAAAAAATGCTTACAGTATAAATAAAATTGTGCAGAAATACCGGGTGGTATTTCTGCACAAGGATCACTTCCCGGATTCAACCGGGCATGTATTAATACCAAAAACAGAATACAAAAGACAAACTTTAAATATTCCTGTTAACAGTGGAATAAGACCTAAAAGCCCCCACCATGATTGATAATACACTCCGATAGCTCCAATAATAACAGCTAACAAAATCCGGATAATGGTATCAGTTTTTCCTACATTCTTTTTCATATGTTTATTTTAAATGATTTACAAAACGAATCTTAAGGCAATTATTAATTTTGATAAATAAATCCGCGTTTATCCGTTAAACACTATGCTACCCATAAATGTTTAATCAAAATTTTACTTGTTTTCGCCTAACAGGCATACTCATGCACCTTGCTCCTCCTCCACCTCTGGGCAATTCAGAACCTTCTACTGCAATCACATATTTTTTATACTGACAAACATCCGTTTTATTGTTTATAACATCCTGAGCATTTATGATTTCATATCCGTTCTTATTCATCTCCTCAAGCGTATATGAATTTCTTTCATAACCAATAACTTTCCCCGGAGCTATGGCAAAAAAGTTTGCACCGCTGTGCCACTGTTCCCTTTCCTGAATCCAGGCATCTTTAGTTCCACCACACATAACAGGCTTTAGGTCCATCCCCAGTTGGGTTAATGCCTTGAGCAAGTTCTCTTCCTCTTTAATCTTATGAACTTTACCATTCTTAATGTGGATATGTATTGTCTGGTACCTGTTGGTTTGCAGAATAAGCGGCTCATATATCATGCATTCATTCTTATCCAGAAACGTGAAAACCATATCCAGGTGAATAAAAGACTCTGGTTTATAAGGTAATTCCTGAACTAAAATATGGCGGTCTTTCTCTCCTTGTCGTATCAACTGCTCTAAAATAAAATCTATACCATGAGAAGTAGTTCTCGAACCATCACCAATACATAAGATATCATCCCGAGCAACTAATAAATCGCCTCCTTCAATAGTTGTCTGAGAATCAATATGTTTTTGATTCAGAGGATTAACTGTCTTAGTTCTGAAAATATCATGGTAATCAAAAATCGCCTCCATAATAAATGATTCTCTTTCTCTGACATCATTAGCCATTCTTCCTATCAAAACATCATCCAGTACGGACATAGCAGCGTCACGGGTAAAGAAAAAATTATGCAGAGGTCTTAAAGCATAACGCTCCTTACTCAAGTATTTGGTTAAAGTATCTTTTACTTCAATAACACCTTGAATCAGTGATTTGGCTGTTTTTTCCGGAGGAAGCTCCAACATATGATCATAAATATCTTTTCGTCCTTCAAACCTGCATATTTTCTGTAATAGTGTTTCCTTAACCTTGTCGGTAGAAAGTATATCAGCCAACAAATCATGTACCTGAAAAGTCCGCGTGAGCTTCTGCATCACACCCGAAAACTGAGCATACTCACGCTGCGCTACCGATAAATTCAGTATGTCTGAATACAGGGCTCTTTCCGCATTTTCTGGAGTCATGTTTTCAACTTCATTCCCTGGTGTATGAAGGATAACTCCTTCCAATTCACCAATTTCTGAACGTATATCAACAGACAATCTTTTATTCATAACACTATGATTTACTGGTTTTTATGAAATATAAAAAAATAAGCCTTAAAGTTAATAATAGTTTCTTAAATATTTAGCAAAATTTTCATTACCAGTTAAGAGTTAATCCGTATTAAGACAAAATAATCGGAACAATCAACGGAACTAATAATGTAAGAACTAATCCACTGAATACAGAAAAGGCAACGTATTCAATACCGATATAACGGGTAATCACTGGCAGGGTGGTATCCATGCTTGTTGCCCCACCAGCTGAGATGGGTGCCAGAATACCAAAATATTTTGTCAGCAGAGGAGTGAAAATCAAGGTTAAAATTTCCCTGATAATGTTTGATAACAAAGCGATAACTCCCAGTGTTTCGCCTGCCATTTCTTTAATTATGATGCTGGATAAACTATAATAACCATATCCGGCTCCAACAGCCCAACACTCCCTGAAACTTAAAGCAGGATCAAAAAGAGTATACAACGTAGTTCCCAGAAAAGTACCTACAATGACAGACAAAGGAATCAGAAGTATCCTCCAGTTTGCTGTTTTAAGAATATATAAGGCTTTTTTATTGGAACCCACTCCTATTCCAACAAAAAACAACAAAGCATATAAAACATAGGTAGTCATCTCATCTCCGGAAAGCTGTTCGGGGAAAATATCCAGAATTCCTGAGAATAATCCTGCAACAAAAAACAGTAATATAATCAGCGTCCCTTTCATTTATCCGTATTTTTAAAAAATAAATGATACACTAAAACTGAAACGGCAATACTACCAACTGTAGCAGCCAACGTAACCAGGAATGCCTGCAAACCTATACTATCAAAGTTTGATATGATTTTATCATTAACACCTACTGAAATACCAAGAAAAAAAAGCAAAATAAATATCGTGATATCAATCAATTTTCCAACCAAATGAATCATTTTAGTATTGGTTATAAAAAAACCAATGGTTATCCCAACTATAAGTAAAACAATCCCTGTTACCATAATAATATTTAATTATAATTTTATCAAAACACCAAAGTTATACATCTCATAAAAATCATATAAACAGCCTAAAAAACATCACTTAAGTCAATTAAAATTTATTTATAACTTTTCTAAATATTCTGTTTAACATAATATTTTTGCAGGTAAACCGTAAAATAAAGAAAAGCATCAACATTTTTTGATAGCGTATTTAACATAATAAATACTTGACAATAATAAAAAGAACACATAAATTTGATTAATAAAATATAAGGGGGTGTAAGTTATGAAAAATTTTATATTTACTAATGTATTAAAAGAGCTTGTAAGTAATAAGGTTTCCAGAAATTACCTTATCCACAAGCTGAATCAATATATGTACGATTCTATCGTAAAAAACGATGAGCGGAATCTAAAAGAAGTCCAGGAAAAAAAATATCATTTCATGGACTCGATGCTAAAATCAGCGGTAAGAAATGTTGAAAATGGCTACCTCTCAAAAAATGTATTTAAACACCTTGTCAATGTGCTGGTTGAAAATTCATTCCTATACCGGCAAAAATACAGTGATAAGCTGGAAGAATTTAAAGAGCAGCATGGGATTTATCCGCCAAACTTCATTGTTCTATCACCAACACAAAAATGCAACTTAAATTGTACCGGATGTTATGCTTCATCAAGTTCGAGAACCACTCCAACCTTGCCCTATCACATTGTAGACCAGATTGTGGATGATACCAGAAACAAATTTCATAGCCGGTTCATAACCATAAGCGGTGGTGAACCATTTATGTACAAAAGCGAAGGTAAAACTCTACTGGATATATTTGAAAAGTATGATGACATATTCTTCCTTGTGTATACAAACGGAACATTAATCAATAAGCAAATAGCTGACAGATTAGGAAAAATGGGAAATGTAACACCCGCTATTTCTGTAGAGGGTTTTGAACAGGAAACTGATGAGCGCAGGGGTAGAGGAACTCATAAGAAAATATTGGAAGCATTTAACAATCTGAGAAATGCCGGCGTACCTTTCGGTATCTCAGTTACTGCAACCAGTAAAAATGCAGATCTACTACTGGATGACGAATTTTATGACTACTATTTCAGCGAACTGGGTGCAACCTACATGTGGCAGTTTCAATTAATGCCGATAGGACGAAGTAATCATGCATTCGAACTAATGGTTCCACCCAAGAAACGCGTTGAACTTTACAAAAAGTGGGAATATCTAATCACAGAGAAAAAATACTGCGTAGCAGATTTCTGGAACAGCGGTGTTCTTGTTAATGGATGCATTGCATATGGAAGTAAAAACGGTTACTTCTACATAGACTGGAATGGAAATATTACCCCATGTGTGTTTGTGCCTTATTATGTAGATAACGTTTATGATATTTATGAAAATGGTAAATCGTTAATTGATGCATTGTTCTCAGATTTCATGAAAAACGGCAGACAATGGATAAATGATTATGGAAGAGACCATCCTCACAACCCGGGAAACTGGTTAATGCCATGCTCTATCAGGGATCACTACGCAAACTTCAGAGAAAACATCTTAACAGAAGATGCAAAAGGAGAAAGCAAAGAAGCAGTGGAAGCGTTACAAGATGACAATTACTATAAAACACTGGTAAACTATGACAACAAATTAGAAGACCTCACAGAGGATATCTGGGAAAAAAAATATCTGAAGAAAAAAAGAGAAGCAATGGAAACAAAATAGACTACAACAATAATCAATAGAAAGCTTAATTTAAAAGCAGCATTCAAAAGTGATGCTGCTTTTTTTTAACTTTGAACATTATCACCCTAAAAAAATCATGAAATGAATACAATTGGCGAAATATTCAAAATGTCTATCTTTGGTGAATCACATAATTCACATGTTGGTGTTACCATTGATGGCTGTCCTGCCGGAATAAAAATTAGTGAGAATGAATTTAACACAGATCTTGTAAAAAGACAAAGTGGTAAAATCGGCACAACCCCGAGAAAAGAACATGACCGTCCGGAATTTGTGAGCGGTATTTATAAAAACTATACTACAGGTGCTCCAATCACAATATTATTCCGCAATGAAAATATTCAGTCGGATGACTATAATGAATTTAAGCGGCTTCCCAGGCCGGGACATGCTGATTTTACCGCGCATAGAAAATTTAAAGGCTTTACTGACCTCCGGGGAGGAGGACATTTCTCAGGCAGAGTTACCCTTGGGTTAGTTGCTGCCGGTGTTATTGCCAAAAAAATAATCTTCCCGGTTTTTGTTAATGCAAAACTTGCCGAAGCCGGAGGAATGAAAGATATAGACAAAGCAATAGACAAAGCAATACAAAATGAGGATACTATTGGTGGTATAATTGAATGCAGGGCAAAAAACATACCTGTTGGCCTTGGGGAACCTTTTTTTAATTCAGTAGAATCAGTGATAAGCCACTTTGTATATTCTATTCCGGCTATCAAAGGGATAGAATTTGGATCTGGTTTTAATGCAGCTAAAATGAAAGGCAGTGAACATAATGACCCTATAATCAATTCAAGCGGCAAAACAAAAACAAATCATGCCGGAGGCATAAACGGCGGTATTACCAATGGCAACGATATCTTTTTCAGGGTAGCCGTAAAACCTACAGCCAGTACACCAAAAAAACAAATAACCATAAATCTGCAAACAGATGAGTTGGAAAATCTTGAAGTAAAGGGAAGACACGATTTATGCATAGCTCTGAGAATTCCTGTAATTATTGAAGCTGTGACAGCTATAGCCCTGACGGATTTCATGCTGCTGGAACAAAAAGCACCAAGGGTATTTGAATCTTAACCGGCAGGATAATAGGTAAGTTTTAATATTTTCCGGGTATTTGAGGCAACCTTGAAATGCTCGTCTATACGATCGCCGATAACCCATACAATTTTTTCTCCGGAAGTGAGAAGCCAGACGCGCTCTTTATCAAGAAGAGAATATTTACGGTCAATAAAAAAATCACTTAGTTTTTTATAATGATTCAAACCTAAAGGCTTAAAAAAATCTCCTTTCTGCCACTTTCTGATTATTAAAGGAAAAACCAGCTTATCATAATCCAGGCTCGCTATGTTTTTGTCCCGTGGAACACTATAGTTACTCACACCATCGATTTCTTCGAGTATAATTTGGACAGGAAAATCTATTTTCTCCTTTCCTCTCTCAATATAATACCTTCTTGTGTCAAAAGATCGAAGTGGCACTACAATTAGGTATTGGCGATCTTTCACTGCTTTATGAGATTTTGAGTAAAAGCATTTCCCCGGTTCTGCCTGTAAAGCTTGAAGAATCTCTTCAGCTAATTCTTTGGTAAAAGAATAAGTTTTCAAAATTTCATAAAGAATAGTTTTTTGCTCCTTATAATGCATCAGCGCATCAATATCTATACTCACCTTTTCATCTACTTCATTGACAATCCGTTTTCTTATTTCCTCTATCCACGAATCATAAATATTGCATGCACTTTGGAATCTTTCAATGTTTTCAGCAGTAGTCTGAATAAACCGGGGGTTAATCGCTTCAAGCTCAGGAATCACATTATATCGTATCCTGTTTCTGCTGTACTTTACAGATAAATTAGAAGAGTCTTCACGGTATGGGATATTATTTTGTAAAGCATATTCCTCAATTTCCTTGCGCTCAGCAAAAAGTAATGGACGAATGATATTGTTTTTCTTTGACTTAATTCCTGTTATTCCCCGAATACCTGTCCCCCTGGCCAAATTAATTAACAAAGTTTCTACCTCATCGTTTTTATTATGAGCAACGGCAACACAAGAATAATTATGTTCTTTCATCAAATCATCAAACCACTGATAGCGAAGCTTTCGGGCTGCAACCTGTATCGATAAACCATACTCCGAAGCATACTCATGCGTCTTGTAATCAACAGTATGAAATACAATTCCCTTTTGCTTCGCATAATTCTCAACAAATTTCTGTTCTTCATCGGCTTCTTTGCCCCGTAATTTAAAATTCACGTGAGCAATACCAATTTGTGTACCAGTTTTTAAAAACAAATCCAGCATCACCATTGAATCCACTCCTCCACTGACACCCACAAGAATATTGTCTTCGGGTTTAAATAGCTGATGTTTTGAACTATAATTTAAAAATTCATCAGTCATAGTCGCTAACCATTAAGAACTTGTTTCATCGCAATTGATTTTATCATACATTCCTCGTATTCATCCAATGTCTTAGATAAATAGGTTATTGCGCCCCCTACAGAATAAGAAACATAATTTTCCGAAGAATTATACAGAATAGTACGAATAATTACATTAAAATCAAAATCTTTCTCCGGGGTAATGTATCCCACAGAACCAGAAAACACTCCTCTTTTTGTCCTTTCATGTTCTTCAATTAGTTGCATTGCTCTTACTTTTGGAGCACCAGTCATAGATCCCATAGGAAAACATTGCTTAATAACTTCTAAATAATCCTTTGCATCAATCTCACATGAAATTGTTGAAATCATCTGATGAACCTGCTCAAAGGAATATATCCCATATAATTCATCTACCTTAACAGACCCCTGAAGAGCAACACGTGATAAATCATTTCGTACCAAATCAACAATCATTACATTTTCAGCCCTCTCTTTCTCATCATTGTATAATTTGTCCTTAAGCATTGCATCTTCAGCCACAGTATTTCCCCTTTTCGCTGTACCTTTTATGGGCTGTGAAATAACTCTGCTTCCCGTTTTCTTTATAAAACGCTCGGGACTTGAAGAAAGAATAAACTTATCATCATATTTGTAAAAACATGAAAATGGCGCCGGTGAAATCTCTGATAAACGAATGTAGGTATAAAATGGATCTATGGTTACAAAGTCATAAAACTCCTGACAGAAGCTAATTTCGTATATGTTTCCGTGTTTTATATGGTTTTTCAGTTTATTCACCGTATCCAGGTATTCATTTTTTGAAAATTTGCTTTTTATCTTTACTCTGGTTGATAATTCAGGTAAACCATGGAAAGAGAGGTCTTGAATTTCATTAATTATTTTACGGGAATATTCAGAAGTCAGCTTATTAGGCAATACATACATTTTCACGGTATCCTTCTTCCCAACTACAACACATTCCGGCTGAAAGAAATGCAAGGACGGAAATTTGAGACCATCACTATTATTTGAGTGTAATTTTTCTATCCCATTTTTAAGGTCATAGGTTAAAAAGCCAAAAAGCCAATCATTCTTCTTTTCGGCAAATTTTTCCAGCTCTTCAAACCCGTTGTTTTCATCAGCCGTTACACTATCCACGCAACCCCAGGCAGCCAGAAAATCATATTGATAATGACTACTTACAGATGACTTGCGGGGATAATGATGGCTGTCAAGCAGTACAAAAAGATCCTGCCTCCTGCCCCATTCGAGAAGTTGGCTTTTAAAAGTATTTAGATTGTCAATACTTATGTTGAAAGTTTCACGCATAAATACAAAAATAAAAAAAGCATCCCAACTTAATGAGATGCTTTCTGAATTAAATCAATCATATATATATTAGGTTTCATAGCCGGCATTCCATACATATTAACAACAAGCCAGCCAGAAAAAATGACCATGAGGACTAATTGGCCAGATAATCAGATATGCTTTCCTGAGTTTCTTTTATGGCCTTATCTCCTTTGCGCCAATCAGCGGGATAGAAGTAGAATATCACATATTTTTCCCCAAGATATTGATCAAGCGAAAAATTTTCAACAATTTGATTACCATTTAATACTGCTTCTGCCTCAAAATGAGGTGCTTTTTTACCTATTAAAACTCCCATACTAACATACTTTTTGGTTTAACATAATTGCGATACAAAAAAACAATGGTTCCACACAATATGTTCACCACAGCTTGTATAAATAAAGCACTTTATTAATATTCTACCATCTCAGGCATAGATGGGGTATACTCATAGGGCCGGAATGTTTTTTCTCCGGAAATTCTAAATAAAAGATTGTTATTGACAGATAAATTAGGGTAATAACCCAACCTCACCTGTAAAGTATTAAAAACAAGGTTCTCATTTCGCACACGCATACCAATGCCAAAACCGTTTTGTACAGGATTGTCAAAGATAAAATCGTTAGCCGCACTAATAAACCCTACATCCATAAATGCGTAGAAAGCAAAACGAAAACCATAATAAAAAAGGTCTGTGAAACCAACTGTTTCAAATTTCATCACCAATTTTTTCTCTCCTGTTAAATCAGGTTTCGAAAAACCACGGATATCCAGAGAAGGATCAAAACTAATGTATTCATCATCAAATCGTTCCACCCCACGCTTGTAATTAAAATCAATAAATTGCCTGATTTTTAATCTCTTAAAATGGAAAAGTTTACTAACATATTTCGATCTGAAATTAAATGTGCCTTGCTCAAAATTTTCATCATATATATATCCACCAAACTCTAAACTATTTGATACGTAACCAAAATTTGGGAAAAAATCACCATGTCGAAAATTTAATCCTGTATAGAATCGTTTAAAAAATTCGTCAACTTCCCAGCCAAAGGTGTATCCAAATAGGTCTCCCACGGGAATATCCTCTATTCGTCCAAAACCGTATATCAATGAACTGGTATAAAAATTCTGTCTGGAAAAGCTTATATTCGCAAGAAAAATATGGTGATCATGGAAACTATAATTATATCTTTCCCTTACCTCGGGCCCTTCAAAAAACTTATTCCGTTTATAACGCAAAGACATAACAATTCTGTTGCGATTTTGAAATAACCTGCTTTCCGAAGATACCGGAAAACCATAACCTACCCAAAAATCTTGTTCAACATAATCTAATGGAGTATCGAAAAGTATAGTATCTGTTTTCCTTATATTTTGTCTGGTTTTATGTTTGTAGGCTTTTAAACCTCCTACCCAGTTCGTCTTATATGAATAGAAGCCTCTGGATGCTTCTGCTCCATAATGTTTTTCATAAAAGGAATCCATATAGTACAACCGGCTATTGATAAAGGTACCGGCAAGGTTATCAATTTTATATAATGAACGAAATCCCGGATTACCAGATTTAAAATAGTCGAATATGAGATCTGTTTGAAATTTATGCCCAATGCCTAATATATTGTTATCATAGAGTGCAATTTCACCGGCATCCAAACCAGATAGCGATAGATTAAAACCTTTAGACCATACATCCTGAGTTACTACAATGACATTCACACTTTGATTATCATCCTTTTGTGCTTCAACTATTATTTTTGCATCTTTCAGATACTGTAACCTTCTAAGCAGTCTCTCACTGTCCGCAAGAAGTAATGGGTCTAACTGGTCGCCTTCTTCAAATAAAAGATTCTCTCTGAGAATTCTTTTCCGGGTTGAAATATGAACCCAATTGCCGAATTCTTTATACCACGATACATCACTTAATGAAGTATCACCCACAGAAACACCAAATACATTCAATTGATGAAATTTTATGCTGTCTATTTGTTTCCCTGCAAAAAAATGAAAAGGATTGACTAGTTCATCGATTGTACTATCCTGTAAAAAAGTTTCCTGCTGAGATTGAATGAATAATAAGTCATGGATAGTCTGCCAAAACTTATTTCTGGAAGCTCTGTTTCTTAAAGTATCATAAAAGCCAACAGACTCATACAAAGCCTCCTGTTCAATGAAAAACTTAACTGAATCGGATTTGGATAAAGAATCCGAAACTACGACATGTTCCTCTATAGAATCTGATACAGTAGTATCCTGGCTATATACATATGATGCTGAAATAAAAAAAAATATCATTATTGCAAAAACCTTCGGGATTATATGTAATCGAAACTGTTGCAAAGGGCAAGGCATATTTTAAGGGATTTGCTTTTATGATTTAACAGGAACAATCTAACGCAGTTATCCCCAAAAGATGGATAATCTTCACATTCATGCTTCAGGGGTCACCTCAAAACACATTATTTTAAACATTGTACATATTTTTAAATATTAAGTTTCGCTATAACAATTACAAATTTAACTTTTTCTTTTATATTCTAAATTCTAATATCGCATTTCTATATACAAATAAAGCCTACCATGACGGCAGGCTTTATAATTATCTGGAAAATGAATTTTAAATTCCGAGAATATCTTTCCCTTGTTTAAATCTGATATCTCTTGGTATTCCTTCCTCTGTCAATCTATCAAGGTCTTGTTGTAATGTTTCCTTGATAACGGCATGCTCTTTAACCATCTTTTCTGCTTCTTCATAACTTCCATCGCCCTGTATTGTAAGAATCTCTTCGCCAAGCGTATTCATTGCTTCAGTCATTTTATCAAAATCAACCTTATAAGTTCCGGTTTCATCATCACGAGAAAAAGCGCCTGCACCTCTGAAATAATTAAAACGCATCATATTTGCTTTGCCATGTGAGCTGGCAGCTCCGAAACGTATTGATCGGAAAATACTTGCCAGGAATGTAACATAATTATCCATCAATTCTTTATTTTCCAGTTCCCCCATTTCAGAGAGTTGCTTAACGAGGTACAAGCCAATTATGTCCGCCTTGCTTTCTTCCACAGGACTGTAATATTCTTTGAGCGCATTTCTAACCGTACCTTTGCCGGTAATGGTCTCTTTGATACCAAGGCCATGTGCAACTTCGTGAAACATGGTATTTTCAAAAAACGCGTCAAATTTGATATATTTTCTTTGCGATTCATCAATCAACACATCACTAATTGGCATAAGAATTTCCTCAAATTTATATTTCATCGAATTTTTAAGCTGTAGTTTACGGCTACCCTTTTCTGACTGTACGCGTTCATCGTTAGGAAGATTAATTGCTATTGTTTTGCTTCCTGCATTACAGTCACCTGCATAAAAGACTGCCTCATAAACTCCCATGTCTGAATCAATCCCTGGCGTTTCTTTCTTATATTCTTCATCAACCGGCAGACTTTCCTGCAATTCAGGAAGAAGTTTGCTATACTTATCTAACTTCTTTGTCCATTCATGGTCCTTAATTAAAATAAAAGCTTCATGAGCTGCTTTGTATCCAAACAAACCATCTTCGTAATTTTCTATAGGCCCAACAACAAAATCAACATCATTATTTTTAACATCCATCCATGCCATATCTGATTCAAAATACTCATCAGTCAGAAGGGCTTCAGCACGTAAATCCAGATATTTCTCAAAACGTTCATTATCAGCTAAATCAGCAGCCTTCTTCAATAATTCAGCAGCCTTTTCGTGTTCATCTTTGTATGCTTCGCTGTATGGTATGCTTATTAATTCTCCATTATCATCTCTCCTAATAAGTGTGTACAAGCTTTCTTTATCTTCGGCATCAAAATTTTCAAATTCTTCCTTAGTCATATCCTCCGGATAAAAGTTGGCTCCATCCGGTTTCTCTTCGTATTCCTGAATGAAGGGTTCATTGTTATTTAGCCTTTCCCATGGCCCGTAATTAATTTTCACAAAAGCCTTTAAATCTTCGTCTTCAATCGCATTCAAAAGTTCATCTTTTTTACCAAAAGCCTGCTTCCAGAATATGTCATCCATAATTTCGGAAGCTTCAAAAAGATGAGATAACATCTTTTTTTGATCTTCATTAAGATGAGAGATGTCTGATTTTAATTTAACCTCTACAAATTCATTGGCTTTCTTTTGAATCTCACTCATTGGAATCGCTGCCATATCATCTTTTTTTTCCGGGCTTTCTTTACACCCGTAGATCATTGCAACCAAAACCAATAATAAACTGAAAAGTTTAAATATTTTTTTACACATAGCAATAAATTTAAATTTTT
This sequence comes from Bacteroidales bacterium, assembly GCA_041686375.1. Taxonomy (GTDB): domain Bacteria; phylum Bacteroidota; class Bacteroidia; order Bacteroidales; family UBA12077; genus JAGXLC01. The sequence continues at coordinate 25,885 of JAWLEB010000009.1, read as the reverse complement.
AATATTAACATGGAATAATAAAACATACTTATCAATTAACAAAATCAAAGGTAATGTTCGTCAATCAGTTAACAAATATACAAGATTCTCCTAACTGATGTAATTTTTTTTAGATTTTTTAAAACCAATTTTTAATTATTACGTTAGGTTGAGTGTAAAGTAATATAAGGGAAATAATGGATAAGCATAAAGAAGAACAGTTATTATACAGAATATCAGAGCTTATAAAAGAAAATAAATCATTAACGAACCAACTCAAGGAAGTTAATACTGAAAAGAATAAATTATTAAAAGAAAAAGAACGTTTAGAGAATATAATCGCCAAAATCCCTTATGAACACCTGCCTGAAGGAGTAAAATACCCCAGCCAGACAAGGGCTCTCCGTTTTGACATGGTAACCGTTCTGTATGCTGATGTTGAAGGCATAAGAAAAATTGCAAGGGAGAAATCTTCTTCTGATATAATGGACGAGCTGGATAATATTATACTGGAGTTTAATAGTATTGTAAAAAAATATAAAATAGAAAAAATAAAAACCATTGGAGATGCCTTTATGTGCGCCGGGGGAGTTCCGGAAAAAAACATAACCAACCCGGTTGATGTTGTTCTGGCGGCCATAGAAATGCAAAAATACATGAACAACCTAAAAAAAGAGTATGAAAAGAAACAGAAAGAATTCTGGGATTTCCGTATTGGCATCCATACCGGCCCTGTTACAGCCAATTTTCATGGCAGAAAAAAATTATCATACGATCTGAAGGGAGACACAGTACATATTGCCACCCGCATAGCCTCTGCAAGTGCATTTGAAGAGGTAAATATATCTATAATGACTTACGAACTGATTAAGCAATATTTCAGTTGTGAATATAATGGCAAAATCCCTGTAAAATACAAAGGAGATATGGAAATATTACGGTTGAAACGCATTAAACCTGCTTATTCTGACAATAGAAAAATTGGAAAAAAAACAAACAACCTATTTCACACCAAGTATCTCCTGAGACAATTTACAGATCTTCAGGAAATTATACTCGACAGACTTGAAAAAGAACTCCCTGAATATCTATATTACCATAATGTAAAACACACCATTGATGTAATCAACCAGGCTGAACTGATAGGATACGGAGAAGGAGTTGACGATGAGGCTATTTTGCTACTTAGAACGGCTGCTCTCTTCCATGATGCAGGACATATTATAGGTTATAACAATCATGAATATTATGGTTGTCAACTTGCCAACGAGTATCTTCCCAAATTTGGCTATAAACAAAAAGAGATAGAGAAAATAGAAGATTTAATAATGGCAACCAAAATTCCACCGGACCCCCAAAACTTACTGGAAAAAATCATGTGTGATGCAGACCTTGATTATTTAGGCAGAAGCGATTTTATCCCGGTTTCTAATACACTGTATAAAGAATTGAAAGCACAAAATAAAATTGACGACTGGAATAAATGGAACAAACTTCAATTACACTTCATTTCAAATCATCAATATTTTACCGAAACTGCCATGAATTTGAGAGAAGTACACAAACAGAAGCAGATTGACAGGATTAAGTTGCTTATTCAGGAAAATGAAAATTCTTCCGCAAAGGAAAATAGTAACTAAGCCTCCTTATAAGCTTACCAATAGATCATTTTAAGTCAACCAGAATCGAAATTGCATTACTTTCGCTTATTGATTATCTTTACTTCTGTTCTCCTGTTCAAGGCTCTTCCTTCGGAAGTTTCATTAGGAGCAACTGGCTGGGTTTCTCCATATCCCTTATAATTAAGTCTTTCTTCTTCTATTCCCTTTTCAATTAAATACTCATACACAGAATTAGCTCTGTTCTCTGATAGTTCAATATTATATTCATTTGTTCCCAAACTATCTGTATGTCCTGAAATTTCAATGTTCATCTCCGGATTGTTTTTAAGAAGATCAAATAGCTTGTTCAATTCTACCCTCGATTCATCTTTAAGGTGATAAGAATCAAGTTCATAAAACACATTGCGTAACACCATCTTCTCTCCTTCTTTAATAGGCTTCAAAGGGATATCTTTTGAAAATGGTTCCGTAATCTCGTGTTCTCCTTTCATTTCAAAATTATCCGAATAAAACAGGTAACCGTCTTTTGAAACATTCAACACATAGTCGTTATTCGTAGGTATTGAAACCAGGAACTTCCCATCCTTGTTATCGGAATGCGATTCCATGATAAGTCGTTCTTCATCCTTCGATATCAACTCAAAACGTGCTTTCAATGGTTCGCCATTGTTATCATCGTAAACCTTCCCTTGCATATAAGAGCTGGCTATGGGTCTGACTTCTTCAGGAAGATTAAACTTCAATATATCTTCTCCATAATTCTCATCTCTGCTACTTGAATAATAGGCAGTAGTTCCAAGGGAGTTCACAATAAACCCGACTTCATCTTTGTGTGTATTAATAGGATAACCAAGATTTTGTGGTTCAGACCACCCTGTATCATCAATTTTTTGTGACTTAAAAAGATCGAGTCTTCCCATCCCTGGCCATCCGGCAGAAGAAAAATAAAGGGTTTGGTTGTCACTGTGAATATAGGGAGCCATATCGTCCTCGCGAGTATTAATACTATCACCAAGGGTTTCTGGTTTAGTCCAGGTACTATCATCTTTAAGATTACTCTTCCATATATCTTTTTTCCCTTCCCCTCCTGACCGGTTACTTGTAAAATACAATGTCTTGCCATCAGGCGAAATGGATGGTTGAGACTCCCATGCTTTAGTATTTACGGGAGAACCTAAATTCTCAGGTTTACTCCATTCACCATCTTGCTTATAGGAAACATAAATATCACAGCTCCCTTTTCCGTCATTCCGGTTGCAGGCGCTAAAATACATTGTCCTGCCATCTGCTGACAAACTCTGGGCACCCTCATTCTTATCCGTGTTCAAAGGAGACCCAATATTGCGGGCTCTAGACCATCCTGTATCTGTTTTATAACTAACAAAAAAGTCTTCTTGTGCCTTAGGATTCATAGCCTCTATAAACTTTCTCCTCTCCTCGGGGATTTGCGACATCTCTCTTTCCCTGTTTTCATCGTTTTCCATAGGAATAAGCCTGGTAAAAACAAGTGTTTTACCATCTGCTGATATGGACGGCCAATAATCATCATGTTCACTGTTGATTGAAGATCCCAGATTCTCTGGTTCAAAATCCACCGGATTATTCAATTGTTCAATAGCAAAATTACAAGATTCAATCCTTAACTTTGCTTTTTCTTTATAAATAGGCCCTGTATCCCTAAATTCCAAAAATTCCTCAAGTTTTGATTTCGCTTTTTCATATTCTCCAAGGTTTTGATAAAGCAGACCCATACTATAAAACAACGAGGGATGAAAATCGGGATTCAGCCCAGTAGCAATATGATAATTCTCCAGAGCTTTTCCAGGTTTCTCAAGAGCCTCAAAGACCTGTCCTTTTATAATATAAGCTTCAACAAACTCATCATCTTTTTTGATGGCTTTATCCAGAAACTCTAGTGCAGCATCATATTCCCGTAAATTATATTGCTTATAACCTTTCTCAAAATTTTCAATAGCCTTCTTCGATGAAGTTGTATAATCACGTTGACTGTATACAGGGAAAGCTCCTATTAAAATTATTACAAAAAACAAGAAATATATTCTCATAGTATTTGTTCAAATTAATCTATATGCACATTACTATTAAGGTATACGCATAAATTTATGCGCTTGTAAGGATACGTTCCATTGGGGATATTTTTTTACATAATCCACAATATAGGAAATTATCCTCTTATACCTGCTCCATTCAGGTTGCAAATACAACAGGCATTTTCCATTCACATTTTTAGCTGCTTCTTCTGCCCATAAAAGATCTTCTTCCTCATATATAATCACCTTTAATTCATCAGCTTTGTTATAGAAAACGGATAGCGGGGGATTTTGTTTTTTCGGGGACAGACAAATCCAGTCCCACTTGCCTGTAAGTTCGTTGGTCCCTGCGGTTTCCAAAAAAGTTTCAACATTGTTTTTTTTCAAAGCAGTGCATAAGGGTTCAAGATTATATAAAGAAGGTTCTCCACCTGTTACTACAATAGATTTAGCAGGAGTTTGGTTCACTTTCAGAACAATCTCTTCAATATCTACCAAAAGGTGGAACTCAGGATTCCATGTTAATTTAGAATCACACCAGTAACACCCTATGTCACAACCTCCAATACGGATAAAATAGGCAGGTTTCCCAACATGATACCCTTCTCCCTGTATAGAATAAAACTGCTCAACAAGGGGAAGTTTTTTACCTCTTACTATATCTTTGTCTTCTATATTTTTCAAATCATCAATTTTTTCGAAGCAAAATTAGTGAAAAATTCAGGAATAAAAAGGCCGGTTCTATAACATAAAACCGGCCGTTTATACAATTAACCACAACAGGGTTATTAAGTTTATAACAATTTACGATCTATATCCTTATCTCCTCTACCTGAAAGATTAATGATACTTATTTTATCTGTTGCATTTTTCATGACTTTAGCAGCAAGAGCAACAGCATGAGAAGACTCAAGAGCCGGTATAATTCCTTCCATTTTTGACAAAAGTCCGAAAGCTTCAATAGCTTCTTTATCAGTCACACAAAAATATTCCGCTCTCCCTGTATCTTTTAGATATGCATGCTCTGGCCCAACACCTGGATAATCCAGGCCCGCAGCTATTGAATAGCTATCTATTGGGTTTTCTTTTTCATCAACAAGGCAGTAAGAATATGTGCCCTGAAATATAGTGGGTTTTCCCATCACAAGTGTAGAGGCGGTTTTATTTAATAATTCACCTTCTCCTCCACCTTCAGCAGCATATATATTTACTTCAGGATTTTCTAAAAATTCTGAAAACAAACCAATGGCATTTGACCCTCCGCCAATACAAGCAAAAATTGCATCCGGCAAGCGTTTTTCACGTTCAAGAATTTGCTCTCTTGCTTCTTTGCCTATCACATTCTGAAAAAATCGGACAATCTCCGGATATGGCCTCGGACCGACTGCCGAACCCAGAAGATAAAAGGCATCAGGATTCTTTACATAGTATTCCAATGCAACATTGATTGCATCCTTCAATGTAGCCGTTCCGGTTTCTGTAGTAATAACTTCTGCACCTAAAATTTTCATTCTATAAACATTCATCGATTGTCTCTCAGCATCTTTTTGTCCCATAAAAATTTTGCACCTGATTCCCATTAAAGCGGCTGCAGTTGCTGTGGCTACTCCATGCTGCCCTGCGCCTGTCTCTGCTATTATCTCATTCGCACCCATATATTTAGCTATAAGAATCTGACCAATCGTATTATTTATCTTGTGGGATCCCGTGTGATTTAAATCTTCACGCTTTAAATAAATACCAGAGCCAATGTGCTTTGATAAAGTTGCAGCATAGTAAAGGGACGAAGGTCGGCCTATATAATTTTTTTGATAATAAACCAGTTCATCAAGAAAATTCCTGTTTGTTTTCAGTTTCTCAAATACAGCCGCAAGATGCTCAAGCTTTTCACTCAATACTTCCGGAACATACATACCTCCATAATTTCCAAAATAACCTGGCTTATAATCTGATTGTTTGTAGCTAATTTGTTTTTCATTGTGCTTATCTGTAATTTTTATATTATTTGTTCCCATTGTTCTGAATTTAAATAGATTAAACATTTTGTAAACGCAAATACTAACAATACTCAATTATTCTATTGGCGCAAAGTGCGCCAGAGAAAGATCATATTTCGCCACCATCTTTGTCTTTTCTGCTTATACATAATGTAAGACTTGTTCAATAAAAAAGCCGCAAGCATTAACCCGCGGCTCATATATCTTAGAAACAACTATCCCCGGATTAAATGCTTTGCTTTAACCTATCCAGCTGTTGCCACCACCAAATTCTATAAAAACCTAAATATTGCATTACTTTCTATTTTAATAATACAAAAATAGAAAAAAAATAACATAAAAACTTCAAAGCTCGCAAAAATGAACATTGGGATTCTTCCTAAACCGTTTCTTCGGGTATTTTAAGGCATTGCGTATAATCAAGCAGACATTATGACATGAAATCATCCATTTATTAGCTTATTCAAATTTAATTTAAAATTATTCAAAATAATAAAGATTTCTTATCTTCGGGCAATGTTAATAACAATAAAAATAAAATTCATATGGAAAACATTAAAACGTATATTGAAAAAAACAAGCAGCGATTTTTAGACGAGCTTTTTGAATTGATTCGAATTCCTTCTATAAGCTCAGAAAAAGAGCATAAAGAGGATATGATAAAAGCTGCTGAAGAGCTAAAGAAAAAAATTCTTGAAGCAGGAGCCGATCAGGCAGAAGTTATGCCAACAGATGGCAATCCGGTTGTTTATGGAGAAAAAATTATTGACAAGGATAAGCCTACTGTCTTGGTTTACGGGCATTATGATGTTATGCCGGTAGACCCGATTGAAAAATGGAAATCTCAGCCGTTTGAACCAGAAATAAGAGATGGTAAAATATTTGCGCGTGGTGCTGATGATGATAAAGGACAATCATTCATGCATCTCAAAGCCTTTGAATATCTTACAAGTACAGGCAAATTGAATTGTAATGTTAAATTCATAATTGAAGGTGAAGAAGAAATTGGATCTCCTAATCTGACCAAATTCTGCGAAGAGCATAAAGACATGCTTCAGGCAGATACAATCTTAGTATCTGACACAAGTATGCTGGGGAAAGATGCGCCATCTATTACAACAGGACTCAGAGGATTGGCATACATGGAGGTTGAAGTTACAGGCCCTAACAAAGATCTGCACTCTGGCTTATTTGGAGGAGCAGTGGCAAATCCGGCGAATGTACTGGCCAAAATGATTGGTCAATTAACCGACGAAAACAACAAGATAACCATCCCTGGCTTCTATGATGACGTGCTGGAAGCTTCAAAGGAAGAAAGGAAAGAAATGAACAAAGCACCTTTTGATTTAGAAGAATATAAAAAAGCTTTAGATATTGAAGAAGTTCAGGGCGAAAAAGGATACACCACACTTGAAAGAACAGGTATTCGCCCTACACTTGACGTGAACGGAATGTGGAGTGGCTACCAGGGAGAAGGCGCAAAAACCGTACTACCTTCAACTGCAGGTGCGAAAATATCAATGAGGCTTGTACCTAACCAAGACTGGAAAAAAATAAGCAAACTGTTTGAAGATTATTTTAAATCCATTGCCCCGAAATCAGTAAAAGTAAATGTTAAAGCACTTCATGGCGGACAAGGGTATGTATGCCCGATAGACCTGCCCGCATATGAAGCAGCAAGTCAAGCAATGGAAAAAGCATTCGGCAAAAAACCCATTCCTTACCGCAGTGGTGGTAGTATACCTATTATTTCACAACTCGACAATGTATTGGGCATTAAATCTATATTAATTGGTTTCGGACTGGATTCAGACGTAATCCATTCACCTAATGAGAATTATCCTCTTGAACAATTTTATAAAGGAATTGAAACCATTGCTCATTTCTATGAAAAATATGCCGAAATAGAAAAATAAGTTACCGCAAAAGAAATTTTGCAATCAAAAAAATTAAAACCTGCCTGAAAAAAGCAGGTTTTTTTATTTATACCCCTAATTTATAATAACAAGCAATTATTTTTTTATAATTTTCTATCTTACTACCCTAATATTTTATAGGGGTATTAAAATAAAATGATTATTTTTGCATACAAACCACAAACTATTTACCCCTATGTCAACAATTAGATTTAAAGCAATTGAAGAAGTCTTAAAAAGAAAAGCTGTCCCTGTAGAAATCCCTTCAGTAAAGACATCCCGGTATTTTGGAGAAAATGTGTTTAACCCTGAGCAAATGCAGGAATACTTATCCAGGGAGGCATATGAAAATGTTCAGAGTGCAATAGAAAAAGGGGTAAAAATTGACAGACAATATGCCAACCAGGTTGCATCAGGAATGAAAGCATGGGCTATTGAACGGGGAGCAACCCACTATACCCATTGGTTCCACCCACTTTCCGGAGCTACCGCAGAAAAACACGATGCTTTTTTTGAACCCGCTGAAAATGGTGGAGCAATTGAAAGTTTCCACGGAAGCTTACTGGTACAACAAGAATCAGATGCTTCCAGCTTTCCTAGCGGAGGATTAAGAAATACTTTTGAAGCACGTGGATATACGGCCTGGGACCCTACTTCCCCTGCATTTGTCTATGGCAAAACTCTATGTATTCCAACAATTTTCGTATCCTATAATGGCGAAGCGCTGGACTACAAAACTCCCTTGCTTAAATCTCTGAACTTCATAGACAAATCAGCCACAGAAGTATGCAAGTTTTTTGATAAAAATACAGAAAAAGTAAGTGTAAATCTTGGCTGGGAACAAGAATACTTCTTAGTTGACGATGCGTTTTTTAACGCAAGGTCTGACCTGTACCTGACAGGCAGAACACTTCTGGGACATGCATCAGCGAAAGACCAACAGCTCAGCGATCACTATTTCGGTTCTTTAACGGACAGAGTGAAAAATTTTATGCATGATTTTGAAATAGAAGCTTATCGATTGGGGATTCCTATTAAAACAAGGCACAATGAAGTTGCTCCAAATCAATTTGAATGCGCCCCCCGTTACGAAGAAGCGAATCTGTCAACTGACCACAATCAAATGTTAATGACATTAATGGAGAAAATTGCTAAAAAACATAATTTCCGGGTGCTGTTTCACGAAAAACCCTTTCGGAGTATTAACGGTTCAGGAAAACACTGTAACTGGTCGCTGGCTACAAATAACGGAAAAAATCTGCTTGCACCGGGAAAAAACCCAAAACAAAACTTCCAGTTTCTCACTTTTCTGGTTAACATTATTAAAGCAGTATGGGAACACGCAGACCTTCTGAGAGCAAGCATCGCTGTTACAGGCAATGAGCACAGGCTTGGAGCCAATGAAGCTCCTCCTGCTATTATGTCAGTATTTATAGGAAACAGATTAACTCAGATGCTTGACGAGCTTGAAAAAAGGGTAGACAATACCAAAATGACCCCGGAGGAAAAAGGAGAATTAAAACTTAATATTGGGAAAATCCCTGAAATACTACTGGATAATACAGACAGAAACAGAACCTCTCCGTTTGCTTTTACGGGCAATCGATTCGAATTCAGAGCTGTAGGCTCATCGGCAAATGTCGCATCCCCTATAACCACGATAAACACAGTAGTGGCTAACCAGCTTAATAATTTCAAACATGATGTAGAAAATCTAATTAGTGAAGAAAACTTAAAAAAAGACGAAGCCATATTCAGAATTCTGAAATTATATATTGAAGAATCAAAAAACATCCGGTTTGAAGGAGATGGCTATGGAGAAGAGTGGGTAAAAGAGGCAAAAAAAAGAGGACTGAGCAATATTTCTTCCATACCTGAAGCGAATGAAACGCTGATTAGTCCAAAAACTGTTGAACTTTTTTCTGAAAATAATATATTAAATGCAAAAGAACTAAAAGCCAGGAAAGATATCAGACTGGAACAGTATGTCAAGAAAAACCAAATTGAAGCAAGGGTATTAGGCGATCTATCAATGAATCACATCATTCCAACAGCCATAAAATATCAAAACATACTTTTAGAAAATATCCAGAAAATTAAAGAGATATACCCTGACAATGAATTCAAAAAAATGACCAGCCATCAAATGAACACCGTAGAAAGAATAGCAACTCATATTGCTAATATCCGCGAAAATGTGGTCAACATGATTAATGAGAGAAAAAAAGCAAACCAAATCTCAGACACCAAAATAAAAGCACAGGCATATAATGAGAAAATTTGCTCATATTTTGAAGAAATACGCTACCATGTGGACAAACTGGAAATGATAATAGACGATGAGATTTGGCCGTTCCCAAAATATAGAGAAATACTGTTTACACGCTGATTTAAAGGAACATAAAACTTTCTTTTATAAAGCTGTTTTTTAATTTTAACTAAATTTATTTACATTTACAGATGTTTAATTAGTTTGACATTACCCTCATCATGCACAACAGTCAAACTAATTATTCTTTAATTGTTTTTAGATTAAAAATATAGCCGGTAATGAAGAAAGAAAAATTTCTATTGATAAGTATCCTTTTAGTTTTGGCAACTTCTCTCTCGTATGGACAGAAAAAGTTTTTTTATGATGCTGAAGAGGTTTATAACGCAAATCAGTATTATAAAGCTGTTGATTTATACCGTGAAGCATATGACAAGGTTCGTGATAGTGACATAAGAGATGAGATAGTGTTTAAAATTGCTGAATGTTACCGTATTACCGGCCAATATAATAAAGCTGAACTTTGGTACAACAATGCTATACGTAAAGAATATGATAATCCGAAAATTTATCTTTATCATGCCGAAGCCTTGAAAGCCAACGAAAAATTTGACGAAGCCATTGAAAATTATAAAGAGTACGCAAAGCTTGAACCAGATGACCCTCGGGGAGAGGATGGCATAAAATCTTGTGAACTGGCTCAAAAATGGATAGAAAATCCAAGCGGCTACCAGGTTACAGAAATGAAGTTTCTTAACTCCACCAACAGAGATTACAGCCCTGCTTATTCAAAAGAAGAATACGATGAAATATATTTTACATCAACAAGAGAAGAATGCACAGGCGAAGAAAAGCATGGTGGAACAGGAGAATACTTCTCCGATATTTTTTATTCCCAACGGGATATGTCCGGAGAATGGAGCCGACCAGAACCTATCTCCGGACAGGTAAATACAGAGGTAGAAGAAGGAGCACCATCTCTGACAAAGGGCTATTCTTCAATGTATTTCACAAGATGTGAGGTAGACAAAAAAGAATCAATGGGCTGTAATATTTATATTTCAGAAAAAGATAATGGAGGAGACTGGAAAAAACCAAATTCGCTTGAATTAGGCCATGACAGCCTGGTATTTGCTCACCCTTCAATTACAGAAGACGGGAATACATTATATTTTGTCTCTGATATGCCTGGGGGACATGGAAAAATGGATATCTGGAAAGTAACAAAAAATGAAAACGGGGAATGGGGAGTACCTCAAAATATGGGTGGTACCATAAATACCCCGGGAGATGAAATATTTCCTTTCATACATCCTGATGGAACCCTTTATTTTTCATCTGACTATCACCCCGGAATGGGCGGATTAGACATATTCAAAGCCACGCAAAAAGACGGAGAATGGGAAATAGAAAACATGCGTCACCCTATAAATTCAACCCAGGATGATTTTGGAATTATATTTCAGGCAGAAAAAGAGAAAGGCTTTTTCAGTTCAAGCCGTGACAGAAATGATAAAATATTTTCTTTTGTATTGCCTCCCCTTAAATTCAGTATTGAAGGTACCGTAAAAGACGAAAAATCAGAAGAAGCAATTGAAAATGCCAGTATTAAAATGGTAGGTAGCGATGGTATGACAATGAGCGCAGAAACTGATGAAGAGGGCAAATTTAAATTTATGTTACGGCCGGAAACTGACTATGTTTTTGTTGCTTCAAAAGAAAAATATTTAACAAATAAAGACAATGCATCAACCAAGGGTTTAGAAGAAAGCAAAGTCTTTGAAACTGAAATTTTATTATCATCAATTGAAGAACCTATCGAATTACCTAACATATTCTACGATTTTGCTAAATGGGAACTGAGGGATGAATCAAAAGAAGCGCTCAATAAGCTTGTGGAAACATTAAATGATAATCCAAGGGTAATTATAGAGCTTAGATCTCATACCGACCATCGGGGTGAACATTGGGCTAATGTTGAATTATCTACTAAACGCGCGGAATCAGTTGTAAATTATCTTATAGAAAATGGAATTGATGCTGAAAGACTTCGTGCAAAAGGTTATGCAGCTACAAGACCAAAAGAAATAGATAACAAACTCGCACTAGAGTACGATTTTCTTGAGGAAGGAGATGTTTTAACTGAAGAATTCATAGAAGACCTCAAAACTGAAGAGCAAAAAGAAGCTGCACATCAGATAAACAGAAGAACAGAATTTAAAGTAATATCAACGGACTACTCTCCAGAGTAACCAAAGGAAGACCGTTCCGTCGGTCTTCCTTTTTTTTCTGATTATAGATGGTTATGAACTACGAATTCTTAATTTTGTAACCAGCAAAAATAAAATTATGCCGAATAAATCCAGATACAATAAGAGAGGAGTCTCCTCCTCAAAGGAAGAAGTACACAATTCAATCAAAAACATTGATAAGGGATTGTTCCCAAATGCATTTTGCAAAATTGTCCCTGATTACCTCACAGGAAAGAAAAAATATTGCAATATAATGCATGCCGATGGTGCAGGAACAAAATCCTCTCTCGCTTATGTCTACTGGAAAGAAACCGGTGACATGAACGTTTGGAAAGGGATTGCCCAGGATGCTATAGTCATGAATCTGGACGACCTGCTTTGTGTGGGTGCATACAACAACATCCTTATTTCATCAACCATTGGAAGAAATAAAAATAAAATACCAGGGGATATTATCTCTGAAATTATCAATGGTACAGAAGAAATCTTAGAAGAACTACGATCGATGGGTATTAACATATATTCAACAGGAGGCGAAACAGCCGATGTTGGAGACCTTGTCAGAACCATAATTATTGATTCTACCGTTACCACACGTTTGAAAAAAAAAGATATCATAGACAACAGTAAAATTCAGGATGAAGATGTTATAATAGGGCTGTCATCCTCAGGAACAGCATCTTACGAAAATGAATACAACAGCGGAATAGGAAGTAACGGACTAACTTCCGCACGTCATGACATTTTTGCAAATTACCTGGCCCAAAAATACCCTGAAAGTTATGACAACGATATGGACAAAGAGCTGGTATACTCCGGAACATACAAACTTACCGATAAAATCAGGGGCCTTGGAATTGATGCCGGAAAACTGGTTTTATCACCAACAAGGACATACGCACCGGTAATTAAAGAAATACTCCAAAAACACCGTTCACAAATCCATGGAATGGTGCATTGTTCAGGTGGCGCTCAAACAAAAATTTTGCATTTTGTTAATAATCTGCATATAGTTAAAGATAATCTGTTTGACACTCCGGAAATATTCAGAATTATCCAACAAGAATCCGGAACAGAATGGAAAGAAATGTACAAAGTTTTTAACATGGGACATCGTTTCGAAATATATACAAACCCAAAATATGCAGATGAAATGATTAATATAGCCAGATCATTCAATATAGACGCAAAAATTGTAGGACGATGTTATACTTCTGAAAAAAAGAAACTTACAATAAAAAGCTCCTATGGAGTGTTTGAATATTAATAATCATCAGTAAATACAATAATTAACATTACAGATAATAGGAAAACTTATGAGTGAGAAAAACATGATTCTGGATAAGCTAGAAGGTATTAAAATGAGATTCGATGAGGTTAGTGAGCTGATTTCAGACCCCGAGGTAATGAATGACATGGACAGGTATATAAAGCTTAATAAGGAATACAAAGACCTTCAACCGATTGTGGATGCTTACGAAGAATACAAAAATCTTCTGGACAACATACAAACATCCAAAGAAATATTTGAAAACGAAGATGATGACGAGATGAAAGAAATGGCGAAGGCAGAAATGGAAGATCTTCATAATAAAAAAGAACCCCTTGAACAAAAAATTAAATTTTTGCTAATCCCCAAAGACCCTGAGGATGAAAAAAATGCTATTCTGGAGATTCGAGCGGGTACAGGTGGTGACGAAGCAAGCATTTTTGCAGGAGATTTATACAGAATGTATTTAAAATATTGTGAGGCGAATAGATGGAAAGTCGAGGTTACACATGTTTCAGAAGGTACTGTTGGCGGATTTAAAGAAGTAGTAATGAAAATAAGTGGTGATAACGTATACGGCACTTTAAAATATGAATCAGGAGTTCACCGTGTACAACGCGTTCCACAAACAGAAACGCAAGGCAGGGTTCACACCTCTGCAGCAAGTGTAGCTGTTCTTCCGGAAGTTGAAGATGTAGATGTGGAGCTTAAGGATGAAGAGATACGTAAAGACGTTTTTATGTCATCAGGTCCCGGCGGACAGTCGGTTAATACTACATATTCTGCTATCCGGCTAACACATATACCTACCGGTATTGTGGTTACTTGCCAGGATGAAAAATCACAGCTCAAAAACCTCAACAAGGCCAAAAATGAACTAAGATCAAGACTTTATAATTTGGAGCTACAGAAACAGCATGATGATGTGTCTTCCAAACGCAAAACAATGGTATCCACAGGAGACAGATCGGCAAAAATCAGAACTTATAACTTCCCGCAAGGAAGGGTGACAGACCACAGAATCAATTTAACACTATATAATTTAGATTCTATTATGGATGGAAACATCCAGGAAATTATTGACAAACTGCAGATGGAAGAAAATGCAGAAAAACTAAAAGAAACAGGTTTAGAAGAATAGAATATGGAAACAAGCAATATTTTTGAACAAATCCGTCAAAAGAAAAGCTACCTGTGTATAGGACTTGATTCTGATTCTGATAAAATCCCTAAACATTTAAAAAATTCAGAAGATCCAGTATTTGCTTTTAATAAATCCATCATTGACAACACATACGATACCTGCGTAGCGTATAAAATCAACACTGCATTTTATGAAGCCAACGGAGCAAAAGGATGGAATACATTAGAAAAGACAGCCAGTTATATTAAAAAACAATATCCTGAAATACTCCTTATTGCAGATGTCAAACGAGGAGATATAGGCAATACAGCTAAAATGTATGCATATACATTTTTCGAATACCTCAATTTTGATGCTGCAACAATTGCACCATATATGGGAAAAGACTCTATTGATCCCTTTCTGGCCTTTAAGGATAAATGGGTTATCATTCTGGGGCTAACTTCAAATAAAGGAGCATATGATTTCCAGTATTTTTATTCTGAAAAAGAAAAAAGGCGGCTGTTTGAAAAAGTTATTGCAACAGCAAGCCAATGGGGAAACAAGGACAACACGATGTTTGTCTTTGGGGCAACAAAAGTAGAAGAACTGGAAAAAATAAGACAAATAGTGCCGGATCATTTTTTGCTTGTCCCCGGTATTGGTACTCAGGGCGGCAGCCTGGAGGATGTCTCTAACAAAGGAATGAGTAATGAATGCGGACTGTTAATTAACTCATCACGTTCCATTATTTTTAGTGACGCTTCAACAAATTTTTATGATGCTGCACGGGCAAAAGCCTGCGAAATACAAAAAAAGATGAGGAAAATTCTGGAAAAAAAGCACTTAATTTAATTTTGCCTTTAGGCCAGATTTTTTAACTTTGAATCACACCTAAATTTAACGGCAAAATTAAATCAATGGAAAATATACCGGAAGATTTTATCCATTACTTATGGAAGTATAAGCTATATTGCAAGCAAAATCTTTTTACAGAAAGCGAAGAAAAAGTTGAAATAATAGAAAATGGCTGGCATAATAAAGATTCCGGCCCCGACTTTTTCAATGCAAAAATAAAGATCGGGGAAACATTATGGGCAGGGAACGTTGAAATACACAAACGCTCGTCAGACTGGTATCATCACAAACATCATCTGGACAAAGCTTATGACAATGTCATCCTGCAGGTAGTTCTTGAAAATAACGGCCAGACAAAAAGAACAAACGGAACAGTCATCCCTACATTAACACTGAATTTTGACGATAAATTATACAACAATTACATGAAATTGTTATCCAATGAGAACTGGATCCCCTGTGAACAAGAATTATCTTACATAGACCATTTCACCATAAATTTCTGGCTTGACAAGCTCACCATTGAACGATTAATGAATAAATATGACGAAATCACCGGTTCTTTAAAAACAAATAACAACAACTGGGAAACAACTTTCTACCATAAGCTGGCAAAAAATTTCGGCTTCAAAGTCAATTCCATACCTTTCGAATTGCTGGCTCAATCATTACCCATAGAATATCTGGCAAAACATAAAGACAATAAATTTCAAATAGAAGCCTTGCTGTTCGGACAGGCAGGCTTTTTACAAGGTAACATGAGTAATGATGAGTATTATCTCAAGCTTTGTAGGGAATACAATTATCTAAAGAAAAAATTCAACCTCAGACCCATTAACAAACACATATGGAAATTTTCCAAATTACGCCCATCCAATTTTCCAACAATAAGAATAGCTCAATTCGCTGAAATAATTTACAACTCAAAAAAATTATTTTCAAAAATACTGGAAGCGGAAAATATTCAATACATACACAATTTATTTGACATTAAACTATCAGGATACTGGACTGAACATTACACATTTCAGAAAGCATCAAAAACGAAAAAAAATAAAAAGCTGGGCAAATCAGCCATAAACACTGTTATAATCAATACAGTCATTCCATTCCTTTTTATCTACGGAGAAAGAAAAAATAAACAAGGATACAAGAATAAAGCGCTTAACTTTTTAAACCAACTGCCCCCTGAGAATAATTCAATTATAAAAAAATGGAAAAAACTTAATATCATACCAGAAAGTGCTTATCAGAGTCAGGCATTAATTCAATTAAAAAACATATATTGCAAAAACAAAAAATGCCTGGAATGTCAAATTGGGAAAAAAATCATAAGTTACTGAAAAATTTCTCTTAAATTCGAGATCTAATAAAGAAAAAGAAACATACTTTTAATGAATATTCAAAAATTAAAAGCAGAAGGACTTAAGTCGGTTAAACTGGCAGTCATATTGCTTGTTACAATTGTCATTATTGGTATCATCGGCTATATTCTGATTGAACAATACGATTTCATCGATGCTTTTTTCATGACAATCATTACGATGTCAACAGTTGGTTTCCAGGAAGTGCAGCCATTATCTACAGCAGGAAGAATTTTTACTGCTTTTCTGATTGTAATTAGTTTTGGTATATTTGCATATGCAGTAACAACATTGACAAGATATATTGTTGATGGTATATTCAGACACTATTTTATGGATACAAAAATCAGAAATCGTATACAAAAACTAACCAACCACATTATAGTATGCGGATATGGCAGAAATGGAAGGCAATCCGCTGAAGAACTTATAAAGCACAAGGTAGAGGTGGTTATTGTGGATAAAGATGAAACTATAATAGATGAAATCAGGGCCAAACCAAACTTTTTATATATACATGGGGATGCTACCAATGACGAGACCCTGGAAAATGCTAATATAAAAACAGCAAAAGCACTAATTACTGCATTACCCAATGACGCTAACAACCTCTTTGTTGTGCTTACAGCCAGGGAGCACAATCCCGGCCTTTCGATCATAACAAGAGCTTCAGATGCTAACTCTGTAAAAAAACTAAAAAGCGCAGGGGCTACCAATGTCATAATGCCTGATCGTATAGGCGGTCAACGTATGGCAAAACTCGTTACTCAACCCGACGTTATAGAATTTCTGGATTACATAATACTACCCACACCTGATGAAGTGTATATTGAAGAAATATCATGTCAGCAAATGATTAGCGACCTTGCAGATAAGTCTATCGGAGAATGGGCTATCAGACAAGAAACGGGTGCAAATATCATAGGCCTGAAAACAAAAGATAACAATTTCATTGTGAACCCTACCCCTGATATTAAAATATCTTCCTACGATCAATTATTCGTGTTAGGAACAAATGAACAAATAGAAATGCTCAAGCAAAAGCTTACAGGTAAATAATCAGCAAAATAATCCCAACGAGAAAACTGCAATCAATCATAAGAAATAATTATAACTTTTTTAAAAATAACCTTGTAAAGAGAAAAAAAATAAATAATTTTGCCATCTTATTAATTGGGATTAATTTATTCAAACAGTAAAGATTATGAGCATAACAACAGAGAAAAAGAAAGAAATCTTTCAGGAATATGGAGGCTCGGAGAGCAATACAGGTTCGCCGGAAAGTCAGATAGCGCTTTTTACAACTCGAATTACTGATCTTACCGAACACCTTAGAAAACATAAAAAAGATCACAGTACAAGAAGAGCACTACTCAAACTTGTGGGAAAAAGAAGAAGGCTTCTTAACTACTTAAAAAACAATGATGTAGAACGATACCGAAACGTAATCAAACAGCTTAACTTGCGTAAATAAAAAGGCAATCAGAGGCATTGCCTTTTTTCTTTTATTTATAGTTTGCTTACTATAAACTTACCAGAAATTAATACCAGAAAAAAAAATTATATGACAAAAGTTCTTCAAAAAACAATAGACCTTGGAGAAGGTAGGACAATTACCCTTGAAACAGGTAAACTGGCCAAACAAGCAGACGGTTCAGTGCTTGTTAAACAAGGAAGAACCATGCTTCTTGCCACGGTAGTATCTGCTAAAGAAGCTAAAGAGGACATTGATTTTATGCCTCTGACGGTTGAATACAGGGAAAAATTTGCATCATTCGGGAGATTTCCCGGTGGCTTCCTAAAACGAGAAGCAAGGCCATCCGACCATGAAATACTTATTGCCAGACTTGTTGACAGGGCACTAAGGCCTTTATTTCCGGAAGATTATCATGCAGAAACCTTTGTAACGATCAACCTCATTTCTGCAGATCCAGACATAAAACCTGATGCATTAGCCGGCTTGGCAGCATCAGCAGCACTTGAAGTTTCAGACATACCTTTTACCGGCCCCATTTCTGAAGTTCGTGTTGCCAGAATTGATGGACACTTTAAAATCAACCCTACTTTCCCCGAACTAGAGAACGCTGACATGAACATAATGGTTGGCGCCAATCTTGAACACGTAATGATGGTAGAAGGCGAAATGAACGAAGTTTCTGAAAAAGTAATGCTTGAGGCTATAAAATTTGCCCACGAGGCAATAAAAATGCAATGCCTGGCGCAAAAAGAAATGTCTGAGGAACTGCAAATAGAAATACGGGAATATGAGCATGAAGAAAAGGACGAAGATTTAAAAAAACTGCTTCATAAAAAAACATATGACCAGGTATATGAGGCAGCAAAAACTCATCAGAGCAAACACGAAAGATCTGATGCGATAGAAGAAATCAAAGAAACTTTTATCCAAGAACAAATACAAGAAAAAGGTGAAGAAGAGGTTGATACTTCACTCATAGACACCTATTTTCATGATGTTGAGAAAGAAGCAATCAGAAGACTGATGCTCAATGAAAAAGTACGTGTAGACGGAAGAAAATATGATGAAATTAGAAATATCTCATGTGAAATAGATTATCTTCCGGCAGCCCATGGTTCTGCATTGTTTACCAGGGGAGAGACGCAATCTCTTACTACTGTAACACTGGGAACCAAAATGGACGAGCAGGTTATCGATGAAGTGCTGGTCCAAGGAACAGAAAAATTTGTGCTCCACTATAATTTTCCACCATTTTCGACTGGTGACGCAAGACCTGTACGTGGTGTAAGCAGAAGAGAGATAGGACATGGTAATCTTGCGCATAGAGCACTTAAAGGCATGATGCCACCGGAAGATGAAAACCCATATGCTGTCAGAGTAGTATCAGACATATTGGAATCAAACGGTTCATCATCCATGGCAACTGTATGTGCAGGCACTTTAGCACTAATGGATGCCGGGGTACAAATTAAAAAACCAGTATCTGGTATCGCAATGGGCTTAATTACGGACGAAGAAGGGAGATATGCAGTGCTCTCTGATATTCTGGGTGATGAAGACCACCTTGGAGATATGGACTTTAAAGTTACCGGAACAGAAGACGGCATTACAGCATGTCAAATGGATATCAAAATATCCGGTCTATCTTATGATATAATGGGAAAAGCCCTTGAACAATCAAAAGAGGGCAGATTATTCATTCTTAACAAAATGAAAGAAACTTTATCTGAGCCAAGGACAGAATTTAAACCTCATACCCCAAGAATTGAACAGATAAAAATCCCGAGAGATATGATTGGTGCATTAATTGGACCGGGAGGAAAGATTGTACAGGAGATTCAGGCTGAAACGGAAACAACCATAACAATTGATCAGGATGAAAATTATGGAATAGTAGATGTATTCGCTGAAAGCAAAGAGCAAATTGAAAAAGCCCTGGAGAAAATCAGAACAATTATACAGGTTCCGGAAGTAGGTGAAGTATACGAAGGAACAATAAAATCGATTGTTAGCTTCGGCGCTTTTGTTGAAATTCTGCCAGGGAAAGAAGGCCTCCTGCATATTTCCGAGATTGACTGGAGAAGAATCAATAATGTAGAAGATGAACTAAAAGTTGGACAAGTAGTAAAAGTTAAACTTCTGGACATTGATAAAAAAACAGGCAACTTAAAACTGTCGAGAAAAGCTTTATTGCCAAAACCCGAAAAAAATAAGTCAAACTCAGAATAGATTGGCTTTTCAATAAAGTATACACAAATAAGAAAAACATAAAAAAAGCTGCCATGAATATTCAGGTAGCTTTTTTTATGCCAGACAACTACCAGTAAGGTTTTATTGCAAGAAAAATCGCGTTCAACATAATTCAATATTTTTTTTTAATTTTACTTACCATTCATTATTTAAAACCATACAAACAACCCGTTATGAAACATAATATTTTACTTCTGATCCTTTCTGCATTTATTGTAATGACAGTTGTATCATGTAAAAAACATCATTTCGAATATCCCGAGACCAAAAAAGTAGATACTGTGGATACTTATTTCGGAACTGAAGTGCCCGACCCTTATCGTTGGCTGGAAAATGACACTTCCCAGGAAGTGAAAGAATGGGTTGAAGCACAGAATGAGGTGACTTTCAATTATCTTGAACAAATTCCATTTCGCTCCAAAATTTATGACAGAACAGAAGAATTAAGAGACTATCCCAGAATGAGTGCACCCAACAAAGTTGGTGATAAATATTTCTTTTTTAAAAATGAAGGGCTACAAGACCATTCTGTTCTATACATGACAGAAGACCTTGACGAAGAACCCGAAGTAGTAATAGACCCCAATAAAATGTCTGAAGACGGATCGGTTTCACTGGCGCAATATAAAGTATCCAACGACGAACAGTATATAGCCTATGCAATATCCAAAGGAGGCTCGGACTGGAGGGAAGTTTTTGTCAAAAATTTAGAGACAAATGAAAAACTGGACGATCATATCAAATGGGTTAAATTTTCCAACATTGCCTGGTATAAAGATGGATTTTTCTACAGCAAGTTTGAAACTCCGGAAGAAGGCTCAGAATTATCCGCAGTAAACAAAAATCACAAAGTATATTACCACAAATTAGGAACATCACCAGATAAGGATGAACTGGTATTCCAAAACCCCAAATATCCTGAAAGAAACTATACAACTGATGTATCAAAAGATGAAAAATACCTGTACATTTACGAAACAAGGTCTACTCATGGTAATAACGTCTACATCAAAAACCTTCAGACAGACAAAGATTTCGTGAAACTGACTACCGGATTTAAATACGAATACGATATTATTGGGCATGAAGGAGACAAGCTCATTGTTCATACAAACTATAATGCCCCTAAATATAAGGTTGTAAAAATTGATGTTCATAAAAGAGACGTAGGTAATTGGATTGAAGTAATACCGGAAAAAGAAGATCTACTCCAAAGATGTCAGATTGGTAAAGATAAAATAATTGCTTCTTACCTAAAAGACGCAAAAAATAACGTTAAGGTCTATACCAATGATGGAGAATATCTGTATAATTTGGATTTACCTGCATTAGGCAGCGTAAACTCTATTTCAGCCAATCAAGACAGCAAAGAAGTCTTCTATGCCTTTTCTTCATACACCATACCAAGAGAAATCTGGAAACACAATTTAAATTCAAAAGAAACCGAAGTTTTATATAAACCTGAAGTGAAATTCGATCAAGAAGATTACGTTACTGAGCAAGTGTTCTATGAAAGCAAAGACGACACAAAAATACCAATGTTTCTAACATATAAGAAAGGAATGAAAAAAGATGGTAATAATCCTGTAATGCTATACGGATATGGTGGGTTTAATATAAGTTTAACACCCAGCTTCAGTTCAAATAATATGATTTGGCTAGAAAACGGAGGAATATATGCGGTAGCCAACATCAGAGGAGGTGGTGAATATGGAGAAAGATGGCATAAGCAGGGAATGCGTTTGAATAAGATGAATGTGTTTAATGATTTCATAGCTGCTGCAGAATACCTTATTGAAGATAATTACACGAATAATGAAAAAATAGCTATTCAAGGAGGTTCAAATGGAGGATTACTCGTGGGGGCAGTCGTAAATAAACGACCTGATCTTTTTGAAGTAGCCATACCCGCTGTTGGAGTTATGGATATGCTAAGATTTCACAAATTCACTATTGGCAGAGCATGGGTAGACGAGTATGGCTCCAGTGAAGATTCACTTGAATTCCAGAATCTGATAAACTATTCACCATTGCATAATATTGAATCAGGAATCGATTACCCGGCCATATTAGCTATGACAGCAGACCATGACGACAGGGTTGTTCCGGCACATTCCTTCAAATATATTGCAACCTTACAAGAAAAGTATGATGGAAACAATCCTACAATGATAAGGATTCAGACGAAAGCTGGACATGGAGCCGGCAAAGCAGTCAGTGTAAAAAATCAGGAAGAAGCTGATAAATGGTCGTTTATATTTGATAATATGGATATGAAACCCTCCTACTAAATTCCCTGTGAAAGGAAAGTATAGCTGACAAAAAAATAATAATACTTAATTGACTGAGAATTTGGTTTACTCATGCTATAAGGAAAAGAAACAGAGCTTACGAAAAACATATCGATAAAAACTATCTGCAAAAAATTCAAAATGCATACTTTCAATTTATATAAAAGGAAACCGGAATGCGAGTTGTTGTGTACGACATAACCAAGATTGATTTTATCAATAAATACTTTGATTATCAGTTAATTAAGTCATGTATTTTCAAAAAAAATTATAAACATGGGTATAATCAAGTCGTTTTTTAATGGCTGCTATTGATAATTTTTGTATATTTATTTTTATTTTAACCAAAACATTATTAAGTTTGTAGCAGTAGTTATGCTTATAACTAAAAAAACCAAATAATAACAAATAATTAGAGGCAATTATGAAAAAATTAAATTTTTTAACATCTTTTTTTATAGCAGCTTTAATACTTAGTAGCTGCGGAGGCCTGGATAAAATGGCAGAAGAATATGGTTCACTAGACTTTTCTGCAGATCCAGAAGTTTTAGAAATGCATGGTGGAGAAGTAGAGTACAGTATTAATGGTACCATTCCACCAGACTGGTTCCATAAAAAAGCTACAGTTGAATTCACTCCAGTATTGAAATATGATGGTGGCGAAGAGACTTTAGAATCTAAAACCTTACAGGGTGAAGATGTTGAAGATAACAACAAAGTAATAGAAGAAGATGAAGGAGGAAGCGTTTCTTTTGACGGAGTTTTTGACTATAACGAAGACATGAGGGTTTCTGACCTTGTCATAAAAGGTGTTGCAACAATAGATGATGAATCAGTTGAAATACCTGAAATTAAGGTTGGTAAAGGTGTAAAAGCTACACCAAACCTGGTTCAGATAGATCCTAAACCAATAATGAATGCTGATAATTTTGAGCGAGTAAAAGAAAAGAAAGAAAAGGCAGATATACATTACCTAATTCAAAGATCAAACGTTAGAAATTCTGAGCTTGACAAAGATGACATTAAAAACCTGGAAAAATTTGTCCAGCACGTTGAAGAAGCAGAAAATAAACAATACAAAGGTCTTGAAATTTCTGCATATGCCTCACCAGACGGGCCAACGGATCTCAATGAAGACCTTTCAGAAGGGCGAGAAAAATCTGCAAATCAGTATTTAGATGATGTTGTTAGCACTGAAGATGCAGAAAAACTATATGAAGCAAAAAGAACAACCGAAGATTGGGAAGGATTTAAAAAACTGGTTGAAGAATCAGACATTGAAGATAAAGATTTAATTCTTCGCGTACTTTCCATGCATTCTGACCCTGAAGTAAGAGAAAAAGAACTTGAAAACATGTCAAAAACATGGGAAGTACTGGCAGAGGACATACTACCAAAACTGAGAAGATCAGAGCTTTATGTAACCGTTGAAGAAATTGGTTTCTCAGATGATGAGATTAAGGATTATATAACTTCTAATCCTGACACCCTGAATATGGAAGAGGCTTTATACGCCGGATACAAATTATTCAAAGGTGACCTTAACAAACAATTACAAGCGTTTGAACTAGCAGCAGAAAAAGAAGACAATTGTTTCAGAGCTTACAACAATATTGGATATGTAAAAATAAAACAAGGAAAATTAGGTGAAGCGACTGAAGCAATTGAAAAAGCAAACAGCATTAAGGGAGGTAATCCTCAGGTTCTTAACAACCTCGGTGTTATTGCTATGAAAAATGGCAATATGGAGGAAGCAAAAGATTATTTCTCAGATGCAAAAAATGCAGGAGAAAAAGTTGATTACAACCTTGGTATAATTTATATTATTGAAGGTGAATACGAATCAGCAATTAATCACATGCAAGGTTTTGAATCATTCAATACGGCTCTTGCAATGCTATTGGGTGGCGAATCTACAAAAGCCAATAATATGCTTGCAGGACTGGATGCTACAGATGCAATGGTAAACTATCTGGAAGCTGTTATTGCTGCACGTAATAATGAAGAAAGCGATGTATTTGAAAACCTCAGAACTGCTGTTGAAGAAGATGAATCTCTAAAAGAAACTGCAAAAACTGATTTGGAATTTGTTGAGTACTTTGAAAACGAAACATTCCAGTCAATCGTTGAATAAAAAATCACGGTCTAAATAAACTAAGAAAAGCGCATCTCAAAAATTTTGAGATGCGCTTTTCTTAATAAATAACAGAAAATCAGAAAAACCATTAAATTATCTCCTCCACCTGATCACTTGGTTTTAAAATGATAGTAAAAATGGTAAAGAACTATTCCGGCGCTCACTGAAATATTAAAAGAATGTTTTGTACCTGATTGAGGAATTTCAAGACACATGTCACTCATTTCAACTATCGATTGCTGGACACCTCTTACTTCATGTCCGAATATTAATGCATATTTATTTTTCTTCTCCGGTACAAACTCAGTCAGGTATATACTCTTATCAGCTTGTTCAACAGCACAAATAAGATAACCTTCCTCTCTGAATTTATTAACAGCCTTTTCAGTTGTATCAAAATATTCCCAGTGGACAGAATTTGTAGCTCCCAGAGCAGTTTTATGAATATCCCTGTGAGGAGGTTTGGCTGTGATACCACACAGACAAATACGTTCAACTAAAAATCCGTCACTACTCCGAAAAACCGAGCCAACATTATTTAAGCTCCTTACATTGTCTAAAACAACAACAACAGGAAACTTTTCAGTATGCTTAAATTCTTCAACTGACAATCTGTTTAATTCACTGTTTTTCAGCTTTCTCATCCTACTATAATAAGTTTTCTTAACAAAATATTTTAAATTAAATCTTGTATAACGAACAAGATTTTCAAATTTAAGCTTTTAAAATTATCTAACATGAATTATTGATAATCGAGTAGGTAGGGGGATTACTCTCCCGCCCTCTCAAACCACCACGCATGCTATCGCACATGGTGGTTTCAGTTAATATTTTAACTTATTATAATTTGATGACAGAGTAAATAAATTTTGCTCGTCAAAACTTCAAGTTTGTTTATGGCTTCTTGCAGATTTGCGGTCATCCGCAACTCCCTTGCCATTTACCAATGTTTCCTGTCAACTCAGCACATACAGAGACTTTCACTCTGCTAGATTATTACTATGCCCGACATACTGAAAAGGCCTGATG
>JAWLEB010000008.1:0-89445 GCA_041686375.1 Bacteroidales bacterium | reverse complement strand
ATTTGAATTGATATGAGAAAAATAAAAAAGCCTGAAAATCATAAGATTTGCAGGCTTTTGTTTTTTGATGACTGTCATTTTGTCGGGATGGCCAGATTTGAACTGGCGGCCCCTCGCCCCCCAGACGAGTACTCTAACCGTGCTGAGCTACATCCCGTTGTGTTGATTGTCAAGATTATGAATTTCTCGCCAATCCTGTTTTCTACTTAAAAAAACAGATATCAACCGTGCAAAAATATAAAAATTATGAAAATATTGTTGAATACTATGGAAAATAAAAAATTAAACAATCATACCGATAAAGTGGAGAGCATCTGTAAGCAAAGTTATGTCAAATTAGCAGAAATAGGCTTTAGAAACATTCGTTGAAAGGGGTAATAGTAAATTTGGAACACATAAGATCTTAAAATTTTTATTGGTATAAAGTTATCTTATTAGTTTCATTATCTGAGATTTATTTCTTATTGGTATGTCAATAACCTCTTGCTTTGTAGAGAGATAAGAACTAAAAGATTAAGGGTTTACCTGTATTGTTACGGGGTAGAATATTTTTTCAATGTATTATAACAATTTTAATATCATTATCGTATATCTTTAAGATTATTTTATGATAAGTAAAGGAGGTATGTACACAAAATTTTTTTTAGGGGGATTAGTACTGCTATTATTGAGTTTTAATTCATTTAGTCAGGATCCTCAATTTACTCAATTTTATGCTTCTCCGCTCTATTTGTCTCCTTCTTTCTCAGGGAGTACAAAAGGGAAAAGGATTAGTCTTAATTATCGCGATCAATGGCCATCATTACCTAAATCATTTGTGACTTATGCCGTTTCATATGATCATTTTATTCATTCAATAAATAGTGGTGTGGGAGTACAAATGTTACGTGAACAAGCTGGCACGGGAAAATTATCTACAACCAATCTTGGTTTGATGTATGCTTATCATATCCAATTAGACGATAACTGGAGGGTATTGCCCGGAATTGGATTTTATTATACACAGCAGCAGCTTCAATTTCACAGGTTAACATTTGGCAATGAACTAATTGATGATAATCCTACACGCACAGAACCTAGACCTCAGGAGTATGCTTGGGATATTGATGCATCCGCTTCTGCTATCTTCCTTTCTGACCGATATTGGCTTGGTCTTACAGCAGACCATTTACTTAGACCCAATAATGCTCTATCTGGTGAGGAAGTTTTTTTACCGGTGAAATATTCCGTATTTGGAGGTTCAAGAATTCCCATAGGAAAAAAATACAAGAGGAGAACTTTTGAGAGCATTTTTCCTGCTTTTCATTTTAAACAACAGGGAAATAATTCACAGCTTAGTCTGGGGATTTATTGGAACAAACAACCTTTTATGATTGGTTTTTGGTACAGAGGTATTCCACTCTTTAAAGAATATTCAACAAGTGATGCAGTATCTGTTTTATTGGGTTATTCAATAGATGATTTTTCTATAGGTTATAGCTATGATGTAACTATCTCAGAGCTATCTGGACTATCTCATGGAGCTCATGAAATTTCTTTTGTTTTTTCCTTTGGAGAATATCTTACCCCAGAAGAGAAAGGAAGAATTGATCCTTGTCCAGGGGGAGCGGCGGGACTGTAATTTTTTATAGAAAAAATTTTATTTTTTTTTAAAAAGCATTCCTTTACTTTATATTTGCCTATTGTTTAACAAAATATTAATACAATGAAACCCTTATTTACCAAAGTACGCCAAATACTATGTTCAAATCAGGAGAGTTTCATGGATTGCAGAATTAAAAAATGGAGATTTTTGTAACAATAAGTCTCAGATTGTGAAACTAATCATTAAACTTTATACTAATGAATAAACTTACTAAGCTAAGCCCAATTTTTAATATTGTTCTGTTGATTGCAGTGATTATACTGTTTTATTTTCAATTTGCAGGAGACGGAAAACCTTTTGAAGAAACAAAGAAAACAGATTCGGAAAAAGTATCGGAAGAAGAATTTAAAAGTTATGAACAGTTAAGAGTTGCCTATGTCAATCTGGATTCTTTACTGGAAGAATATGACATGTATGTTGATAAAAGAGCTGAATATGAACGTGAGCAAAATGAATCCATGTCAAAACTCCAGACGAGATCACAGCAATTAAGAGAGGAATATCAAGAAATGCAAGAAAAAGTGAATAAAGGGTTAATGACACGATCAAGGGCGCAAATTGCACAGCAAGAGTTAGGACAGAAGGAACAGCAGCTTTATCAGATGAGAGACCAGGTTACATCGGAACTTTCAGAAAAAGAAGAGGTTATTAACAGGCAGGTATTGAATAATATTATGGATTATCTGGATGAATACGCCAAAGAAAATGATTTTCATTATGTGCTAAGCTATTCCTTCGGAGGCCCGATATTATACAAAGCGAAACAATTTAATGTAACGAAGGATGTTCTTAAAGGATTAAACGAGGAATATGCTAAAGAGAATGAATAATAGATGAGTTGAAAATATTTTTCACTTTTATGAGAATCGCCTGATTTAGGGCGATTTTTTTGTTTTATATATGGAAAGGTTTTCTTTTTTTGCTATTTTTTGAATCCATTTGTTAATTTTAATATGATAATTGATAATTGTTCATGATTAATACTGTTTTATATATCTTCTGTTTTGTCCGTAATAAAGCCCTGCTATTATTACTTTTGTCGGGTATGTTGTTTTTTTTTCCTGCTCTTAGTTTCGGACAATATTTGAATATATTCGATATTGAGACTGATGAATATCCCTATGTTACTGCAAAGTTTATTTATGAAAAGTCAGATAACGAAAGGTCATTATCAAAAAGTAGTATAGACATTAAAGAAAATGATGAACCGGCAGAGCTTATTTCCCTTCAGCTTCCAAAGCGGGATCAACTGAATTCCTTATCCGTGGTTTTGGTTTTTGATGTATCATCTTCTATGATTGGTAAACGCATTGAGATAGCCAAAAAAGCAGGCAGGTCATTTATTGAAATGATGGATATGGAACAGTCTGAATGTGCCATAACAAGTTTTGATCACCTTAACTATTTAAATTGTGATTTTACAACAGATAAAAAAGAACTTACCGATAAATTGAATTCCATTTCAGCACGAGGAGGGACAAATTATAATGCTGCATTCCTTATGCCGTTTGCTGGTGCAATGGAAATAGCTAAAGGAGGTAAGAACAAAAAAGTTGTTATCCTGATGACTGATGGGAAGGGAGAAGGAAACGAAGATAAAATTATACAACTGGCTAATCAGGAAAATGTTACGGTTTTTCCGGTTGCAGTTGAATTAGAGATCCCTGATATTTTGAAAAATATTGCTAATCAAACAGGGGGGAAGTATTATAGCAATGTGCGAACTATACAAGAAGCTCAGGATATATATAATGAAATTTTCGTCAGAGCAAAGTCGGAATCTTTTGGTGAAATGGTATGGGAAAGTCCATCCGCCTGTCAATCATTAGTAAATCTGACGATTAATGCTAATAATCTATCTGATACGTTGAATTACCACATCCCGGAGAAATACATAACAAGATTGCATGCGGATTCTTATTTTATGGTTTTTGAGGATGATTCTCTTGATAATTCCAAAAAGGTTAGTTTGCAAGCAATGAATTCAGACTTTGAAATTGAAGATGTTAGCATGCAGGATGAAACAGAGAAATATACTCTGATAACTGAAAAAGACATTCCATTTATGCTGAAGAAAAATCAAAAAACGGATATTACTTTAAATAAAATGAGTAATGAAGAAGGTCCCGGGTTTACCAAATTTACCATAAATACAGATAAATGCTCTGATGTGAAAATTTATATAAGGGATTCCCATGTCTCTGAATCTGAGACCCCGCTTAGCTTAGTCGCTCCGAACGGAGGAGAGGTGTTTTCTGTAGGTGTTGACACAGAACTTCAATGGGATGGAATAGAAAAGGTTGATTCCGTTCAGTTATATTATTCTGCAAATCAGGGGAAGGATTGGAGTTTTATAGAAAAGTCTACCGGATTGAATACCAAATGGAAAATCCCGGCGCAGGTAGGAAAGAAAAATTTGGTTAAAGTTACTCAGGAAACAAAAAGTGAAGGGAGTGCCAATATCATTGATCTCACATCTTTGTATGATAAAAACTATTCTGCTCATAATGCTACATTGAGTGCAGATGGTACTTTCATTATTACTTCTGAGAAAGATTATACCATTAAATTATGGGATGCTGAAACAGGAAGATTTATTCAGGAATTTAAATTTCATGATGAGTTGGTTTATAATGCAAAAAGTAATTCAGATGAAGAATTGCTGGTGTCAGCTAGTAAAGATGGTACGGCCAGAATTTTTTCTCTTAACACGGGTGTGCTTGAAAATATTCTGAATATAAATTATTGGGGAATTAATAAAGCGATTTTTGATAAGGAAGATAAGAGTATTGTGACCGCTAGCGATGATGGAGTGATAAGGTTCTGGAATGTTGAATCGGGGGAGTTGGAAGGTAGTGTTAAAAGTCATTTGGGGTGGGTAATGGATATAGACATTAGTCCGGATAATCAGTTACTGGCTTCTGCCGGAGACGATAATATCGTTCGGATATGGGATCTGTCCAGAAAGACTCATCTTAAGGCGTTAAAAGTACATAGGGATCTGGTATATAGTGTTGCTTTTTCTCCAGATGGGAAATATGTTGCTTCTTCAAGCAAGGATGGAACATTTGCAGTTTGGGATGTAGACAAAGGAAAGCTGGTAAGCAGAAATAATGATCATCACAGAAGAGTATATACAACGCGGTTTAGTCCTGATGGTAACTATCTGGTGACTACCAGCAGGGATGGAACGGCCTGTATTTGGGAACTAAAAACAGGAACGCTTCTGGATAAAATTTTTGCCGGCGAAGGGAATTGGTTCCGTAATGCTGAATTCGGACACAGAGGGCAACGGCTTTTAACTGTTGATAATAAAGGGAAAGTCAGGATACAGTTAATCAGTAAAATTATTCCGTTCCAGAAAGATGTATCAGATAGCACGTTTCGCATAATTTCCCCCAGACCGGAATTCGAAAAGGTTGAAATGGGGAAACAGCAATTAGAAAGACCAAGGGATACTTTAGTGCAGGATTTTTTACAAAATAATACTCAACATCCCATTCAAATTAAAAACATTGAAATCCGGGGAACCCATAATGATGAGTTTAATATTGTATCAGGATTAACAGATGGCACTGTGGAACCCGATAGTTCCTGTGACCTGGAATTTAATTTCACACCATCACAAGCAGGTCCTAGAGAAGCGGAAATAGCTGTAATAACTCCTACAGATACTTTGAGTGAATCTTTAACAGGAATTGGGATTTCGTCTGAATATGAAATTCCTGCCCGATATGTTGACATGGGGAAGCTTCCCGTATTTCATGAAAAAGATACAATTGTTACGGCGCTTAGGAATACCGGAGAAATTCCATTGACAATTGCTGACATTTATTTATCCGGATCCTCAATGCAATCTTTTGAAATTGATCCCGGTGACTTTACATCTAAGATAAAACCGGGGGATGAGACAGAACTTACGCTCGTATTTACACCAAAAGAGACGGGTAGATTAAATGCAAATCTGAACTTGATTTTTCATGGGATGGATATAGTAGAAAGCATCAATATACTGGGTGAGGGGACTGATGAACCGGATATAGCATTTAAAGGTCGTGTTTTAAATAAAAAGGATAGTCTGCCTTTATTATCTGAGGTTCAGTGTTTTGATTTGGATAATAATACTCTTATTGATAAGTTCAAAACTGATAAGGATGGTATGTTTGACTTTAGGCTACAATCAGATAAACAATACCGGATAGTTGCGGAAAAGGAAAATTTTGCCCTGCAAAGTCTTCATGTTGATTTGACATCTATAGACGAAAAAATAATAGAAAAAGATATTTATATTTCTGAGATTGATAAGGGTGCGAAAGTTACTCTGGATAATGTGTTTTTTGATTTCGACAAAGCTACTTTGAAAAGTTCGTCTTATGGGGAGCTCAATCAAATTGTACATTTTTTGAAGGAGAACGGTCAGATTAAAATTCGATTGGAG
Organism: Bacteroidales bacterium; assembly: GCA_041686375.1. Classification (GTDB taxonomy): domain Bacteria; phylum Bacteroidota; class Bacteroidia; order Bacteroidales; family UBA12077; genus JAGXLC01. The sequence continues at coordinate 83,362 of JAWLEB010000008.1, read as the reverse complement.
GGACATGCAGATAGTAAAGGGACACAAGAATATAATCTGGAGCTTTCAAATGATCGCGCTGAAGTGGTAAAGAATTATCTGATTGATAGTGGTATCACTAAGGAGAGAGTAGAAACAAAAGGTTTTGGAGAAACAATACCTGTGGCTGATAACAAGGCAAAAAAAGGACGCCGGTTAAACAGGAGGGTAGAGTTTGTTATTATAGATAAATAACCGGTGTAGGATTCTTTGGCGCATTGAAAAGCAGAAAATTTTTGACTTGGAGCTTTATGTCCATTATTAATTTAATTATTTTTAGTTTTGGACATCGCGCAGAATTAAACAATAGCTTTTTTTTATTGTATAATATCTAATAATTTTTAACATTTTCCTAAAAGATTTTAAAGGAACAAACCATGGAACATAAGGTTAAAATATTACAAATAAATCAAATTACTCACGATGTAAAAGAGTTTGTTGTTGAAAAGCCTGAAGGATACACTTTTATTCCAGGACAAGCGACAGTTGTTTCCATTAATAAGCTCGATTTAATAAATGAAAAAAGGCCGTTTACCTTCACTTCTTTAAAGGATAATGAAAACCTTGAATTTGTTATTAAAATTTATAAAGAGCATAATGGTGTTACGGCTGAACTGGATAATTTGGAGGTCGGTGATGAACTGATAATCAATAACCCATGGGGTGCTATACAGTATAAAGGACCAGGATATTTTATTGCCGGAGGCGCCGGGATAACTCCTTTTATTGCCATATTCAGAGATTTATACAGGAAAAATGCAATAGATGGTAATGTTCTCTTTTTCTCGAATAAAACAAAAGGGGATATAATTTTAGAGGATGAATTTGAAAATATGTTGGATAATAATGTATTGTTTACTCTAACTGATGAGGAGAACCGGAATTATTATCAGGACATGATAGATGAGAACTTTCTGCGAATACATGTGAAGGATTTTAGCAAACCTTTCTATATCTGTGGCCCACCTGCAATGACCGAGCAATTGACCAAAACACTTGAAAAACTGGGAGCCTCTCCGGACGCACTGGTTTTTGAAGGCAAGTAGGGAAAGTGTAACATATCCATCTTTAGTTGGCGGTAAAATGAATTTCCGAATTCTTTGGTGACATGATTATATGAAATTCAGGGCTACAGCAAATAACCGCATGGTAGTTGGTATTTCATAACCAAATGTCCGCTGAAGCGGGTTTTGAACTGTTTGTAAACTTCAATAAAACCGTCATAGATTTGGAGTAGTGAGGACTGTATGTCCAATCAGACGGTCATAGCCCTGTGAGAAATCTTTGATGTAGATATAGATTTGATACTCATTTTCAGTTTGATAGTGATTGTCCGAATAGAAATACGGATTATAGCCGTTATAATCTTTCTGAACATATTTATAATTATAAAATCCTTGTTTTAAAAGCAGCCTTTTTTCATATGCTTTTTCCTCTCCATTATAATTCATTTGATTGTTCTTATTCTTTTTCCAGTTGTTAAATCCTCCTGTAATATAAACTCCTCCCTCAAGATTTGGCTGGTCGTCAAACAATGTGAAATAAACATAAACATAGTCTGCTTCCAAAAAAGGATCATCCACCCGTTCTTTATCTACATAGAATCTTCCGTTGATATCGTCCTTATCCTTATACTCTTTATAAGACAAGTCTTCATCAGGGTTTAGGTAAACGTGAAAATTATTTTTTATATAGTCGATTTGCTGGATATTTTCACCAGCATGCTTCGTGGATTTGGTGTTGAAATGACGAAATTCATTACCTCCCTTAAATGCCAACTGCTTAATATTTTGATATGTTAAAGTGTTGCCCTGAATTCCGGTCGGACTAACATCTTCTATAAGTCTCTCTCCATGATAATTTTTCTGAACAGCAATCTTTATTTGCTCTGAAGAAGGCTGGGTAATATTTTCTGATTGGGTATTCACCTTTATATTCACTTGCTGATTGGCTTTTTCCTGCGACATTCTGTTAAAATGTTCTACTTCCGCTGAAACATCAGCTATATCCTCTGTTACCCGGAACCTGGCTGTGACTACTGTATCTCCCTCGTCATAATTTTCAAATACCAAAATCGTATAATTTCCTGAAATCCTAGGTTGAACATCATGATTCGGGATGTCTAACTTATAATGATAATAAGGAATTATGGTATTAAAAGAACTTTGTACTTTTTTTATTTCGTTTCTATGTTGACCGGTGACATATTCATGCTCATTTATATCTGATGGTTCCCAGTTGGCATCGCAATGAATGATCTTATATGAATATTGTTTTGAATTACCTGCCAGCTCGTCAAAACGAAGTGTGATTTTCTCATCTCTATCCAGGCTGATGACGGGTAAGTTCAGTTGTTCATTGTTTTTAAAGATTTGAACGGATTTAATGTCATCTTTATAGGATTTTTCTTCAATTACCTGAGAAAATGCGCTATACGTTGCAAAGGTCAGAGAGAAAACGATGAATAGTTTAATGAGCCGGTTTTGCATATATTAATATTTTGATTTGCTAAATGCGTGATTTGGGTGATTTGTTATTATACAAGTAATATTTGATTTGTTTAAATTAATAATTTTATTATGGTGAGAGATCTTTCTCTGCCATTTTTAAGCTTTGTAAATGCAAAAATAGGAAAAAATTTTTGTTGTATTCTTTTAATAAGCTTCAAGAATGTTCTATATCAAAATCATACAGGAATGATTATACTTCACCATATTCTTTTGCATGCTTCAAAAATTTTTGATGTATTTTTATGAATATAATGTAACTTTATGAGGTCTAATCATTATTAACAAAATCGAGTATTATGAAAAAACTACCCTTATTTTTGTATTCAACTGTTTTGATTTTTTTAATGTCATCTTTACAATTGAAATCAGCAGATGATTTAAGAATGTTGCGATTTCCTGATATTAACAATGGCAAGATAGCATTTGTATATGCGGGCGATATTTGGACTGTTGATGCTGATGGCGGAGATGCAAAAAGGCTCACATCCCATAAAGGCCTTGAGTTGTTTCCCAAAATTTCTCCGGATGGCGAATGGATTGCTTTCTCTGCGGAATATTCAGGAAGCAGACAGGTTTATGTTATGCCTGCAGAAGGCGGAACACCTAAACAACTCACCTATTATAACGATGTAGGTTCTATGCCTCCAAGAGGTGGATTTGATCATGTTGTGCTTGATTGGTCACCGGATAGTCGGAATATATTTTTCCGTGCAAATAGAACACCTTATGGTGAAAGAAACGGCAAATATTTTATGGTCAGCATTGATGGAGGAATGGAGAAACCCCTGGAGATACCTGAAGGTGGCTTTGGAGTGCTTTCACCTGATGCTGAAAAAGTATGTTATACTCCAATAAGCAGAGAGTTTAGAACATGGAAACGGTACAAAGGTGGACGAGCTTCTGACCTATGGATTTATGACCTTGAAGATAGTCATTCTGAGCAAATTACAGATTTTGTGGGAACAGACCAAATACCGGTCTGGCATGAAGATAAAATCTATTTTGCATCTGACAGAGATACGACATTCAACCTTTACAGTTATGATCTGAAGAGCAAAGAAGTTAACCAGATTACCGAGCATTCAGAATATGATGTTATGTGGCCATCGGGTTCCAACGGTATGATTGCGTATGAAAACGGCGGCTATCTTTATAAACTTGATGCAAATACCGGTGAATATGAGAAAGTAACTGTCAATATTAATTTTGACAATCCTAATATACTACCGTATTATAAAAATGTGAGTGAAAATATTCATAGTTTTGATATTTCGCCAAATGGGAAAAGAGCAATTTTTGGAGCTCGTGGAGAAATTTTTACGGTTCCTGCCGAAAATGGTGAAATTAGAAATGTTTCCAAAACACAGGGTATAAGAGAGATTTATCCAAACTGGTCACCAGACGGAAAATATTTAACCTATATTTCAGATGCCTCTGGCGAATATGAACTGTATTTACAAGAAAATAAGGATGGCGCAAAACCGGAGCAAATTACACACAATTCAACTTCATGGAAATATAAGGCCTTATGGTCACCGGATAGTGAAAAGCTACTTTTCTTTGACCGTACACTGAAGTTGAAATTGCTGGATGTTCAGACAGGTAATGTGGATGTGGTAGATAAATCTCTTATGCATGAATTAAGAGATTATGAATTTTCCCCAGACTCAAGATGGATAACCTATTCTAAAGCTTCTGATAACGGGAACGATGCTGTTTGGACTTATAATATTGCTGAAGGAGAAAAGCACAAGGTGACTGACGATACTTTTAACGATCGTTCTCCCGTATTTTCCAAAGATGGCAATTATGTCTTTTTCCTTTCAAATCGGGATTTCAATTTGGAATTCAGTGATTATGAATTTGATTATTTGTACAATGACGCTACAAAAATATACGCATTGGCTTTACGGGAAGATAGTCCAAAATTATTTGAATATAAGTCTGATGAAGTAGTCCCGGATGAAGACCCACAAGGTAAGAATAATAACTCCACTGGGTTAGATGAAATTATTATAGATACACAAGGTATTCATGAAAGAGTGATGGATTTCCCGCTTTCCTCAGGTTCTTATTCAAATTTAATTGCCGTTGAAGATGGCATTCTTTTTATTGCAGATGGAAAATTGAAGCGTTTCAATATTTCAAAGGAAAAAGATGAAGTGATCATGGAAAATGTAAGACGTGCCCAGATTACTGCTGATGGTAAAAAATTCATCTATCAATTCAATTCGGATTATGGAATTGCTGAACTCAAGCCTGAACAAAACGCCAAAGATGGGAAACTTGATCTTGATAAGATGACAATGAAACTTGATCCTAAGAAAGAATGGCAGCAAATTTTTGAGGATGGCGGCAGAATACTGAGAGATTATTTTTACGTTGAAAACCTGCATGGTGTAGATTGGGACGCTATAAGGGATAAATACCGTAAATTATTGCCTTCTGTTAGCCACAGGGCAGATGTTGATTATATTTTGGGAGAGATGGTTGCTGAAACAAATACCGGCCATTGCTATGTTAATTATGGTGATTTTGAAAAAGTAGACCGAGTTGAAACAGGACTTCTTGGGGCAGAGTTAAAACCTGACAAGGAATCTGGAAGATATATTATTGAAAAGATTTATGCAAGTGAGAATTGGAATGATGAAAGGCGAAACCCCCTTACAGAACAAGGCGTAAATATTCATGAGGGAGAATATCTGATAAGTATTGACGGACAGGATGTAACTACTGATGAAAATCCTTATAAATTTCTCGAAAATAAAGCTGATACAAGAGTAGAAATTACTGTTAATGAAAAACCTGCAGGACATGGAGCAAGAAGTTATACTATAAGACCGGTTAAGAGTGAATTATCGTTGATGTACCTAGATTGGGTGGAATCACGCAGAAAGATGGTTGAAGATATGTCTGACGGGAAAATTGGATATATTCATGTTCCAAACACTTCCAATGAAGGAAACAGAGAATTATTTAGGGGTATGTACGCATATCACAACAAGGAGGCCCTTATCATTGATGACCGGTATAATGGGGGTGGTTTTATTCCTGATGTAATGACTGATTTACTTGACAGAGAAACTTTAAGTTATTGGTACAGAAGAGGTTTGAAGCCTGACAAAACACCTTCTATTGCCCATGATGGTCCGAAAGCTATGCTTATCAATCATTACTCCTCATCAGGAGGCGATGCTTTCCCATATTATTTTAAAAAGAAAGATTTAGGTGTAGTTATTGGTACAAGAACATGGGGAGGACTGGTTGGTATTTCCGGAAATGCTTCGCTTTTTGACGGAGGATATATAGCGGTTCCTACATTCGGAATATTTAACGAAGAGGGAGAATGGATCATTGAAGGTGTTGGTGTATATCCCGATATTGAAGTTGTTGATAAACCTCATAAAATAGCAAAAGGAGAAGACCCGTCACTGGAAAAAGCGGTTGATGTCTTACTGAAAAAACTGGAAGAAAATCCACCGGAAGAGGTAACTCCACCTGAAGCGCCGGACCGTTCCGGATGGATAGAAGAGAATATACGAGAATAGTGCTTTGAAAAAGAGCATCAAGTTTAACTTTTTATAAGGGCATTGTCTATAAGATAATGCCCTTTGAAATTTTTGTTTTTTTCTATGATTTTACGTAAATTGAAAAGTGTTTGACAGTAGATAAGTTAATTATATAAAAACTATTATATGCAGAAAAAAATGATACTTATAATGCTGTTAGCATTATCATTAATATTCATAGGTTTTATACTCCCTAAATTAAATACAGATGGGTATAGTGAATATGAATACGATGATTTTGACAAGCCGGGGTATTGTAAAACATGTCATAATGATTTTTATCAACAATGGTCACAGTCCATGATGTCTCAAGCATACACCCATGAATGGGATGAAATTGAATATTTTAAGCTTGCCGTTTCTCATTCAGAGAATGATCCTGATATGAAGGATGTACACGAAGGATGTAACGGGTGCCACAATCCCCTTTCATACTGGGCTGGTGATATGCCACCACCTCCTCCTTCTGAAGGGTCACGAGCAAATGAGTCTGTCTCTTGTGAGGTATGTCATTTAATAAAAGATTTTGACGGAGATACCGCTTATAATCATAATTATATTATAGAGCCTGGTTCCCAAAAATATAGTTCGCGCATTGGGGAAGAAGAATCCCCTGAACACAAAATCATAAAAACTGATTTGCATAGTGAGACTGAGTTTTGCGGAATCTGCCATAACGAAAAAAGTTCGTTTGGTACGTGGGTAAAATCTACCCAGCTTGAGTGGGAGGAGGGCCCGTATGCAGAGGAGGATGTGCGTTGCCAGGATTGCCATATGACAGAGGCAAAAACGAAAACTGCCAGCATGGGGGCAAGATATGATGATGCCAAATTACATCTGTTCCATGGAGCACATGACCCGGGTAAACTGAATGGTGTGATTGAATTACGCATTCAACCGGATATTCGTGAGGTAGAACCTGGAGGTGTTGCAGTTTTTGAGGTTGCTCTCTTTAATCAGAAAACCGGACATAAGTTTCCTACAGGTTCTGTTGAGGACAGGATTGTATGGTTACACGTAGAGGCTGTTGATGAAGAGGGGAATAAATATCATCTGCCTGTGGAAGAGAAAGGATTTGAAGGAGAAGAATATACTATTGCAAGCGAAAAGCTGGCCTACCAGGATATGGGAGTTCCGCTAGAGATAGAGGATTTTGAAGGAGTCCGAAGAGAAGATGTTCCGGTTGGAGACCGGATATTCCGAATGCCCTATTTTGATCCACAGGGGAGAATGACAATAATGCAATGGAATACCGATTCATTGGGGGTGGATTATCGTATTGGACCAAGGGAGACAAAGTTAGAGCGTTACACTTTTAATTTACCTTTTGAGGTTGCTCCGGGGGAATTAAAAGTAACAGCAGTACTGAATTACCGTTTACTTGTCAAACCGGTGGCCGAATTTCTCGACGTCCCTGAAGAGGAATATGCTATTCATGAAATAAACAGACACTCAACTGAAATAACTGTGTTACCCTAAAACTATTGAATTATGAAAAAATTAACCCTTAGTATTATTGCGGTTTTTCTGTGCAGTTTTCTCCCTGTAAAGGAAAGCAATGCAATACCAGCTTTTGCAAGAAAATACAGATTAAGCTGCAAGACCTGTCATACACCATCTTCACCAAAATTAAAAGATTATGGAGATTCTTTCGCCGGAAGTGGATTCAAATTAGAAGATGAGGAAGCCCCTCGTTATTATGTTCCTGCCGGGGATGATAAACTCTCATTAATACGCGATTTTCCTATAGCTGTTCGCCTTGACGGACATGTGACTTACAATACAGCAAACAATAACGGAAGCGACATTGGTGCGCCTTATATGCTAAAACTACTGTCAGGTGGTGAATTATCAGAAAAATTATCTTATTACTTTTATTTTTACATGAATGAGCAGGGTGAAGTAGCTGGAGTTGAGGATGCAATTCTTATGTACGATAATGTTTTAGGAACTGAACTGGATATTGTAATTGGGCAATTCCAGGTATCAGATCCATTGTTTAAAAGAGAGCTTAGATTAAGCCTGGAAGATTATATGCTATACACCTCGGAAATAGGTATGTCTGATATTACGCTGAAATACGACAGGGGGATTGTGGTATCATATGGATTTGAAACTGGAACAGATATAGAAGTATCAATATTCAATGGAAACGGTATTCCTGAACAACAATTCAATTTATTCGATAAAGACAAACACAAATCTTACCTGGGAAGAGTTTCTCAAAATTTAGGAGAATATTTAAGAATAGGAGGTTTTGCATATATTGGAAAAGAAGAACAAGGGGATGGGCAGAATCAGATAACCAATGATGTACTGATAGCAGGACCGGATCTAACATTAAATTTCTCCGACCAACTGGAATTTAATTTTCAATATACATACCGGGAAGATTCAGACACATATTTTAATAGAAATATGACACTGCTCGGGGAAAATGTAACAACCAAAGGGATAATGTCCGAACTGATATATGCTCCGGAGGCTGATCAAAGCGACTGGTATTTATTGGGGCTTTACAACAGGGTTGAATCCAATTACGAACCAGCAGAATATGAATCACTGACTTTTCATGCCGGCTACCTTATACGACGGAACATTCGCCTGGCATCAGAATACTCTTATGTACTCATGGATCCGATCAACGGGGATGATTATGGAAAATTTAGTATAGGAGTGATTTCAGCATTCTGATAAGTTATAATAATTGGTATTTTTTTTCTGTTATTTATCTTTTGGATGTTATTTTGATTTTTCAAATTCAATTCGCAATTCTTTTCTTACATCGATAAGATTTTGACGATCAGGTATGACGTACCAAATGCTGTCTACTTCATAATTTCTTCCTTGCAGCGTAATTTTTTCGAAATTATCAGGAGAAATGGAGAGCAAGTCGCAGCCTTTGGTTCTTATTATTTTAGTTGGTATATTATGACGGATATTATCTTTTGCTATCTTAAAAAGTTTATTGCTATTTATGAATATTTTGGGTTTTAGTGCCTGGTGAAGAATTGCATCAACAACTTGCTGTTGCCTTCTCATCCGGCCAAAATCACCTTCGTGTTTGTCATCGTTGCGAAAACGGATATAGTCAAGTGTTGTTTTACCATTCATCCGCTGGTCACCTTCTTTGATGTTATCTTTTTTGGAAGCAACAACTTTCTCTGCATCGATTTCTATTCCGCCAATAGCATCTATGATATTCCCAAACGCTTTTTCGTTAACAGCTATGTAAAAGTTTACAGGAAACTGCAGTAGTCCCTCAACAACCTTTATGGAAAGTTCAGGACTATACATATATGCATGCCCTAATTTTTCATAGCGTCCCGGGTGTAGTTCTACTCTTGTATCCCGGGGGATTGATACGGCAGTGATTTTGCCTGTTTGTAAATTTAAAAGCATCAATATATTAGCATCAGAACGGCCTTTATGATTATTCGTTGCTAAGCCCTGTGTATCTATACCCATAAGAAGGATAGTGATGAGATTTTCACTATTTTCAGAAATATCCTCGAATAGTTGTTTTTTATCTGTTGTATGGTACGTGTCTTTCCATGTGTGGGCAGATTGGATACCAATATAAGTGATAAAAGTGATTATACTTACAACAATCACAATTAATAACCGAAACAAAATCCTGGAAATTTTCATGAATATATTATTTTATTAATGCGCTAATAAACTTTCCTCTCAAGACAAACCTGTCTTAAGACAACAGAGGGTTATCCTGTTTGTTTCAGTTATTGAGAAAGAATATATGTTTTTATTTTTTATCAAATTTTAAGGCCAAATGGGAGTATCTTCATCTTTCCAGAAAGGCCCAATCTCTATTTCATCCAGTATATTATCTACAAACCAAAAGTTAATGTTTTCGGAATCAAATGAGTAAAGCTCCTGTTCGGGTAGATCTTCTTCGCTTAAATCCTGTTTTGAGGCTTTACTTAAATTCATTGTTTCAACAGCGCTCAATGCCTCCTCTTTTGACATTCCAATGCGGATTTTGTTTTGAATATGAAATTTTTCAGAATGTACGGCCAGATAGCTAAGAAGATAATCATGCTCCGATTCAAAGGTGATTTCGCATCCTAAATCTTTGTAAAAATAGGATATTGAATGGTCACCATCGGCATAGTTAAATTCTTCTGTTTCATCTGGTTCTCCAAGAATCTGGTTTACTTCATTTTTGGTCATACCGAATTTAATTTTATCAAATCCCTGACCTAACTTGATTTCATAGTCTTTAATCATAATTTAATGTTAATTGGATTTTAATAGATTAGTAAGATAGAAAAAATTTTTATTACTGACTTAATTTAATGTTATTATTTTTTAATACTTAACTCCAAGTTTGTCAATATCAATAATACTTTCAGGTTTTACAGGTCTTCCATTGCTTAAAGCAACGCCGATAACTTTTGCTTTAACAATTAGTTTATAATCAGGTATTCTTTGTATCGTTTGGTAAAAAATCAATCTCAAATGACCTTCTTTTGCAGTATGAATAGTTACCTTGAATTTATCCTGGCTTTTTAGCGAGGATTTGTAGTCTATTTCGACCCGTGATACAATTAGATCTTTGCCTTCCTCATGTAATCTTGCAAAGCTTATATCTTTAGATGTTAAAAACTCGTGTCTTGCATGTTCCAGGTAATGCTGGTAATTGGCATTATTAACAATACCCTGCAGGTCCAGCTCATAGTCGCGTACTTTCATTTTCATTTCATAGTCAGGCTTATTCTGCATCTGCTCTTCGTAACTTTTTGTGTTCATACGGCATCTATCTATTTCTTCTTCATGGTTATTCTTCTTGTTCTTGTTGTTCATCTTCTTGATAAGAAGGTCTGTTATTCATAATTTGCTTATAGGAATTATAAGTATTCCAAATATGGCCGATACCGAAAATGATGGTGGATATCAGCAATGGTATTGAATGTAGCGGATAGGAGGCAAAGAGAAAATAAATAACCGGACTTATAGCCATAGGAAGGGGTATTCCTGCCAGTGGAGCGTAGAGAAAATAAGAGTCCATCTCATAGGCGAAGAACCTGAACCAACAAGCATAGTAGATAAGTAGAAATATGATCATTACGATAACTGCCATATCTTCTCCAATACTTTCTTTTTGCAAGGAAGTAAAAATAGGTGTTAGAATAATTCCTATCCGCCCTATCCATTCCAGAATGGTAGTAAGAGGGCGCTGTTCTTTTTCCCATTCCTCAGAAGAACCGCTGGGTGAATACCAAAAAAAGAAGAGACTTGGTAAAAGAATAACGCCCGGGATGATTAAATTAATCCAATGCATATTATGATTTTAATTGTTGATTACAAATAATGCAAATTTAATTAACCTTTATGAGATCCTGAATGCATTTTGATATATATTCCTGAAATTTGATTTTTTTATGAACAATAACTTTTATTTCTTGTCTGTTAGCATAAAAGTTTTGTGGAATTGCCCATAATATTTCTGAAGTTTTACGATTGATGATGGCAGGAATTATAATTTTTACTCCGGGAATTCTATTATATTTGTATTGTTTATTATAAAATAATTTTAAAATACTTATAGTCAGAATGTTGTGTTTTTTTGGGAAAGAAAAGAATTATTTAATCATTATTCCGGCATATAATGAAGGAGAATCTTTGTTGGAGGTTGTTTCAGCTCTTCACAGATACAGGAGTTTTGTTGATATTTTAATCATTGATGATGGTTCTGAAGACCAAACGCAAAATATCGTTGATGATTTAAAGGGAGTTATTAGTATTCGGCATAAGATAAATAAAGGCTATGGCGCCACATTGATTGAAGGATTTAATTATGCTATCGAAAATGGTTATCAATACGCGATAACCATAGATGCGGACAAACAGCACAATCCTGATGATATAGAGAAGTTTTTAAGCATGAATAAAAAGGTAAATTACGATATTCTGTCCGGAAGTCGTTACTACTGGTCTTCACAAGAAAAGCATCGTGACGCACCTGAAGACAGGAGAAGAGTGAATTTACGTATTACACAAAAGATCAACCAATTAACAGGATATGAGCTGACTGATGCTTTTTGTGGTTTTAAACTTTATAAGGTAGAGTCATTAAGGAAATTACATTTGGATGAAGTCGGTTATGCAATGCCGCTACAACTATGGTTAGAAGCAAGTAAAAATGATCTGAAAGTAGTGGAAATACCTGTTGAGTTGATATATTACAAAGAAAACAGGGGTGTTGCTTTGTATAAAGATCCCTGCAAGCGTTACAAATATTATTTAACCGTTATAGAAAAGACAACTGAAATTTATGAAAATACTAGTGCTTGCTGCACATCCCGATGATGCAGAAATTTCTATAGGAGGAACCTTATTAACTTGTAACCAAAATGGAGATGAGGTTTACTTATTAAACTTTACAAATGGTGAACCTACTCCTCATGGTACAGTGAAAAAGAGATTGGAAGAAGCAGACGCTGCAGATCGTATTCTGAAGATTAAAGAGCGAATTGTGATGGATCTTCCCAACAGATATCTGGAGGATAATATTGAAAACAGGCAGAAAGTAGCTGAATATATCCGACAGATAAGGCCTGATGTTGTGCTTGTTCAAACTCATACTGATCAGCACCCTGATCATGCTGCAGCTTCTGAATTGGGAACAGCCGCACGTTTTTATGCAAAATTAACAAAGACAGATATGAGAGGAGAACCTTATTTTCCTCCTAAAATATTGTACTATTATACTTCACATTTTAAGCTGATTCCCCAACCAACTTTTGTTTTACCGGTAGAAGAAGAAGTTTTTGAGTATAAAATCAGAGCTGTAGAAGCCTATGAGTCTCAAATGAATCATAGAAAAAGAGATGTTCCTGATTTTTTGAGAACTATGGGTAAATATTATGGTTCAAGGATAAATCGTAAGTATGCCGAGCCTTTTTATACTCCTGAAGTTATAGGAATTAACAACATACACAGCATCTTATAATTTTATGAACATCCTTTCAGCTTTAAAACATAATCACACTTTACTTGAAAGAATATACTCACGTGGTGATGAACTCAGAGACATACGAAAAGCCATCAGAGAAGAAGCCGGCCTGGAAGCAGACAACAAGAGACAACTGACGATAGGCGTCGGTCATCAGCCTGTTCCTTATTATCCGGGACTACTGATGAAAAATCTTTTTACGGGTTTAAAAGCAAAAGAGTTGAATATTACGGCACTTAATTTTGTCGTTGATTCTGACCATGGAGATATGGATATACCCGTTCCTCGATTGCAGAATAAAAAATATGTCAAGGAAATCGTTTCATTAAAAAAAGGTAGTAGTGATATTGTATTTCGGGAATTTGATCCTGGAGAGGATGTAGTGGATGATTTTTTTGAACGTACAAAAAATAATCTGGCTACTCTTGATAATCAGGATATTTTTAGAGCTTTTGAGAGATGGGAAAAAGACTTTTGGAAAATTTATAATAAAAAGGAAAAGCATTTTATTGATTCTTTGGAAGTTATGAGAAGGTCCTTTGAGGAACGCATCGGGATAAATCTGCAGGATGTTAAAATATCACATATTGTGAGGACAGAGGCTTATTATCGGTTCCTATGGTATTTGATAAGCAATATGGGAAGGTTTTGTGAAATATACAACAAAGCCGTGTTGGGGTGGAGCAGCGAAAATTATCAGCCGGTTAAATGTCTTTATTCTGAAGATGGCTGGACAGAAATACCTTTTTGGCTGATAAAAGAGGGACAGCGATTTTCTGTGGAAATTAGCAAGAAAGGTCATAAGTTGTATATTCGTTCTGTCCAGGCAAAAGAACAATTTGTTCTGAATATTACTCATGATCCTGTTATTCAATTGAAAGAGAAAACAGCACTGTATCCCAAGGCTTCTACATTAACTATAATGCTACGCTTGTTTTTTTGTGATATTTTTGTACATGGAATTGGCGCTGTAGAGTATGAAAAGGTTAATAACGAATTTTTTCAGAATTTTTTTGAGCTTCAATCCAAACCTGTTTTTTATGCAGTAACGGGAGATATCTATTTGCCATTTTTTGATAATATGCCTAAATATGATGAAGTGAAAAAGAAATATGAAAAAAATCAGCAATGGCTTAAGGATTATAAACACAAGCCGATGAGTCTTTTAGATAAAGAAACTTCTCTTAAATATAAACAACGAAAAATGCATGTGTTAAAAGCTATGAAGAAGGAAGAGAATAAAGATAAAAGAAAGGAATATAATGAGAAATTGAAAAAAATAGATAAGGAAATTAAAGAGATATTGTCTTCAGAATATAACTCAATTAAGGATGAGATTCAAAGACTGCAATTTTTTTTTAACAATGAGAATGTTCTTTTTGAGCGTCAGTATCCTTATTTTATTTTTCCTGAAAATGTTTTAACTCCAGAAAATATGATTCAAAATATGGTAGTCCAAAAATTTGGGTAGTTTATATTTTGAGAACAGGTAAAAATATGCCTCTTTAGCTCAGGGGTAGAGCGGCTCACTCGTAATGAGCAGGTCGTGGGTTCGAATCCCATGAGAGGCTCAATCTCCATTTAGAAACTGTTTTGATTTTGTCCTACTTTAACAAATTAGTTTTATTTATAGCCCTGTCCTTTAGGGCGGGGATTCAAATGCGCCTCCTGATCTATGATTTCTAAAAGAAATCAAAACAGTTTCTAAAAGGCTACAAATAAATATTCATGTTTTGTTGTCTTATAATTTGAATTATAGTAACTTGTATAAAAACAAAATTTTACGGTGGCAAGCAATTTTTTTACCCCACAGGTGTCTGGTCTTTTTTATAGACCTAACTACTACACATTAGTTTCAAATGTTGATCTGAACAAAATTCGGGCTATTGAATATTTTCAAAATTCTCAGTATTCAGGTTTGAAAATGGCAGAAACACTTGAGTTTTATACTAAGCGTTATGTACAGCAGCTTTTTGATTTTAAGGATGTTAACTCAAATACAGTTATTGCAGATATAGGAGCTGGGTTTGGCTGGTTATCAATGGCGTTTGTTTTTTCAACAGAAGCAAAAGTAATTGCTGTTGATCCGAACAAAGAGAGACTTGATGCGGCTCAGGAGATAGCAGAAATTTTAGGAGTCAGGGATCGTATTGATTGGAGGGTGGGGAGATTAGGCTCACTACCGCTTGATGATAAGGAGGCTGAAGTAGTCTATTGTATCGAAGTTCTTGAACATGTATATCGCGACAGAAAAGCAATTCCCGATTTATGCAGGGTGTCCGCCGATCTGCTTATTTTGACCACCCCCAACTTGTGGTTCCCGGTAATAGCTCATGATACTCGTCTTCCATTTTGTCACTGGCTTCCTGTTTCTTTACGTAAGCCTTATGCTAAATTGTTTAAAAGAGAGAATGAGGAAAATGATAACTTATTCTGGTCGCCATTATCTTTACGTAAGTACATGAATGGTTATAAACCAGTATCTAAATGGTTGCATTACTCTTCATTAAAGCGGTTTAAAGAGACTTACCCGTTTTATCTTCCTTATGGTAACGGATTGTATGTAGAAAAGATAGGTTTTTTTAAGAACATGTATTATGAAATTATCTCAAAATTGGGTATGTACTCACATTATCTCAGTCCTTCTTTGTCCTATGTATTTAGAAGGAAAAATTAACATTAAAAAACAACCTATGATTAATAGTGAAAAGACTTATAAACAGCTACTTGCTTATTTATCAGCAAATTTAAATTTTCTTCCTGATAAACCGAACGAAACACCTGCCAGTACTTTAGATGCATTGTGGTATTATAGCTGTAAAAAACCACGACCACTAAAACAGGATGCAAATAGGGTGTTACCGGAAATAGATGAGCACTCACTTCAAATTTTAGAAAGTTTGGTTCAGCAGAGAATTTCCGGTGTTCCTTTGGCTTATATAACTGGTGTTGAGTGTTTTATGGGGGTGGAGTTTAAGGTTGATAAACGAGCTTTAATCCCTAGGAAAGAAACAGAAATTCTTGGATATTTGGCTTTAGAGCTTATTAATAATATAGCCTTAAAACAAAAAAAGGTAAGAATTATGGATGTATGCACAGGTATGGGGAATTTAGCTCTGTCTTTTGCTTTTTACCAATCTCAAGCAGAGGTTTGGGCTTCTGATTTATCTCCGGATGCACTTTCACTGGCAAAATTCAATGCACAACATTTAAACCTGGAAAATCAAGTAATTTTTTTAACCGGGGATCTGTTTCAACCTTTTTCAGAGAATTCTTTTTCAGAGGCTTTTGATATTATTACATGCAACCCACCTTACATATCTACGGCTAAAGTTGGTAAGATGCCTGAAGAAATCTCTGCTTATGAACCCAGGATGGCTTTCAATGGGGGAAATATAGGTCTCCAGATTGTTCTGAGGTTAATAAATGAGTCACCTCGATTTATTATAGATGGGGGTTGGTTATGTTTTGAAATTGGTTTTGGGCAAGGCTCTGGAATTATGAAATTTATAGAAAACAATAAAAATTTTGACAAGATAACCCCTGTCAAAGATAATGCTGGTGAAATTCGTGTTATTCTTGGTCGGGTTAAAAAATAAATAACAGTATTAGGTTGGTAATATGTTTTACGTTTGATACAGGAATGATAGTTTGAAGGAAGGATAGTGCGGAAGATGTTGGATATTAGACACGCCGCTTTAGCTACTTCAGCCTTATTAATCAACCAATCAACAAATTAACCATTTAACAATAGAACAATTTTAACCAGTTTATGTATACGTGAATTCCTCTAAAAGCGGGCTTTTTTCTATTAATTTTTATACATTGGGTATTAGCAGAGAAGGGTGATGAAATTAAGATGTTTGATTTTCATTTTTGTCCTGTTAGCATCATTCCTGCCCTTATCAGCATTTGTCCTTTTTTTTCATTACCAAAAAAAAGGACGAAAAAAACGCCAGGCAAAAATCAGCCTACCCCCTGCAAATACAGCCCTTCCCGCGCGATTTTGTCTGGCCTTCGCGCGATTAAGCCGGAGATATTTCCCAATAGCTTCAGCTATTTGCCTTGCCGCCTAATAAAATTTTGCTATAAATCAAGGAAGCAGGGAGGATTTTTGGATAAAATACTGTTTGAGTTCCGATTTTTATTCCAAAACCGGAACGAGTTTTATTTTATCCGTGGTAGGGGATTCCGTAGATTTATCAAAATTTAATTCTAGCGGTGACCTTTTTTTGCTCCTTTTTTTGTGTGGGAGACAAAAAAAGGAGACTTTAGCTATGAACTAAAACTGTTGAATTTTCACGACACTAAAGGTCTATCAGCCAGCAAAATAAATGGTTTATGTCTACGGGAGTTAAATATCTGCAAAAGGATTTTTGTATTTTCCAACTACCTGTTTCATAAATAAGTATATAAAGGGGGCATCTTCGATAAAATATCTTTTTCCTAAACGTCTTGGTTCACAAAGGAAACGATAAAACCATTCCATCCCGATTTTTTGCATCCACAATGGAGAACGTTTCTTATGACCCGCTTCAAAGTCAATAGAAGCACCCAATGCCAAAGCAATTTTGATATGTGGCAAATGGGGCATGTATTGGATTAGCCATTTTTCCTGTTTTGGAGCACCTACCCCAATAACAAGAACATTTGCTCCTGACTTGTTTATTTTATTTACAATATCCTTGCATTCTTCTGTCTTCTTTTCAAATCCTAAACTGGGAGAATATGCCTGGACAACCATTGTTCTTTTTACTTTTTGATTGATATTTTCCATTGCTTTTTGTGCAATACCATCCATGGCTCCAAGGAGAAATATTTTTATATCATGATTATCTTTATGGAACTTGCAAAAAGCAGGGAGAAGATCTGATCCTGGTATAACAGCTTTTATGGGACGACCACATATTTTGAGTAAATAATAGATAACCCGGCTATCCAATAATACGTAATCTGCTTTTTTATATATTTCGTAAAACTCTCTGTCTCGTTGTAGTTTTACAAAATGATCTACGTTTGGAGTGACTACAATACCATGATGAAGTTCTTTAAGCAATTCTTCCATGTCCATATTATGGAGATGGATGTTGAGAAGAGGCAAAGTAAGATGTTCCTTTTCCATTTATAGTAGTATTATTTTGACATATAATCTGTAAACTTTGGATTCTGAGAGTTTTTACTTTTATGTTAAACAAAGATATTCCTTTCCTTTGTTATTTGAAAGTCTTTCTTAGCAGTTTATTTTGCATTTAGTGTTTTATTATTCCGAAATTATGTGTAATTTGTATGTTGTTTTTAATCTTTGATTATTAGTCGAGTATATTCTTTGTTGTAATTAGATTCACTGAAAAATTTATATTAAAAGTTATGTCAGAAAAACTATGGAATTTTCTGGGCGATAGAGACAATGTTTTTACAAATGTCACTGTCCCCAAGGATAGCCAGCCTTTTCTTTTTGAGCGTAGCTACTTGTATAAAGTTTTGAATATATTGACGGAATGGCCGCTTTTCGATAGGTATAATTATTTTTTACTGGATTCACGCAGGAGCCATAATTTCACTTTTGACCGAAGGAGTGTAGTTTTTTATCTATCTAATGAAGATCATAACGTACCGGCTTCTTTAGAGTCCTCCTTGGCTGTGTTTACCTCCTATTATCCAAGAACAAATCATCCTGGCAATGTTTATTCCATCCCGCTTGGAGTAAATGGTTCCGTTCCGTTATTACCTGTCTTACCTTATAATGAAAGAAAGATAGATGTTTTCTATAGTGGTAATCTCCATAAACGCCGGGTTAAGTTTTATATTTTTGTTTCATTGTTTAAGTTGAGAAATCACTTGAGTAAAATACTCGGAGGAACTCATTTAAACAATTATATTCGTTTTACAAGGCGTTTTGCAAGTGGCCTGTCGCCTGAAGAGTATGCGAAGATGCTCAGCAATGCAAAAATAGCTCTTACACCTGAAGGATATGATTCGAATATATCTTTTCGCTTCTTTGAAGCTGCAAGAGCGGGGTGTATAATAATAAGCTGTCGCCAGTCAGATGCCTGGCATTATCAGGATTTCCCGGGATTCTATGTAAACAGTTGGGCTGAATTGTCTTCTATTATAAAAAGATTGAAGCGTGATCCCGAAAAAGCTGAAAAGATTCATCACCAGATGTTAAGATACTACGATATGCACTGCCGGGAAGAAAGTACTGCAAGATATATTCAGCAGGTTCTGAAAATGGCCAATTGATTATTATTAGTGTTTATTTAACATAAATAATGTGAATTCGATATAAGAAAAACCTGAGTCTTGTGTCTTCATTGTGATATTGAACTTAGGTTGAATATGTCGAACTTACATTATTTTTATTTCTTTGCAGTAGTAAAAACTGGTTTTTTCTAAGTCTTTTTAAAAAACTTGCCCATAATAATTTACGCAACAGTTTACCTTCTTTTTTATTTAATGTTCTTTTTTTGCGTTTGATTGTTCCTGATATGTATCCATAGAAATAATATAAACTGAACAAAACATATGGTTTTCTGAACATGTCATGAGACATTTTGAGCAAAACGTATAAAATACTGTGTCTGAGTTTATAGGCACCTAATCCTTGTCTTACAGCCCCTTTTTCAAAGGAATATCTCCCAACAGGTCTTGATAATTCATAAGTAAGGTAAGGAATAACGTATGTTTTCCATTTTTTTTGCATGGCCTGTATATTATCCGCACAGTCCCATCCCAGGTCTGCTTTTAGGCTACCTATTTCTTTTAAACATTGGAGATTGTAAATTTTGAGTTGTCCATTCGTATGCCATTCCGGACTAATCATTTGTTTAATCCTTCCGTTTAAAGAAAGAGAAGGTATACATGAAAGTATTCCCGGAGGATGTTGTTCTCCCTGTATATATTCATTAACTTTCTCAAAAGTGTCAGTCTCTAGTTTTACATCCGCATCCATTTTTACTATAAATTCGAATTGATAACCTTGTTGCATTAAGTATTTCAGTCCTCTGTTAAAGAGCCGCACTATTGGAGCTCCAAGTTCATAGCCTTTGCCCTTATTATCAAATAAGTAAAGCACATATGGATATTTTTTTGCATATTCTTTTATAATTTCAGCCGTGCCATCTGTTGAATTGTTGTCTATAACTAGCACTACTACGGGCAATAAACTTTGGTTTGTTATACCTTCAAGGGTACCGTTTAAATCCCTCTCTTCATTTTTAGCCGGAATGATAACTGCATACTTCATCATCTTGTTTTTCCTGGATTTTATATTGTTCATGGTCTTCGGAATTATGATTTAACCATTGATATAGTTTTCTGCCATAATTCTCCCAGCTATTTTCCCTGATGAAATCCTGGATTGCCTGTATCTTCTTCCAGGACATACCATGTGTAAGTTTATTTATTAGGGCTGGTATTTCTTTCATATCACTATAGGTATATATCAAATCTTTTTTTGCAAGATCAGCAAAAGCACCAATGTCAGGTCCAATAACTGGTTTGCCGAAATTTAGAGAATCTGCCAGTGCTCCAGAGCTCAGAACATACTCCCGCTGATAGGTGAAGAGAATAATCCGGGAATAACTGATTAAATCATGAAGTTCTGATTCTTCAACAAATTTGTTCATAATGGTAATTTTTTCTGTGGAATAACTAAGAATCATCTTCTCATAAGCTTTATCGTCAATTTTTCCAGCTACTAAAATTTTAAATCTATCCAGTATATTTTTGTTCTCCAGGTATTCAAAGAAATTATGAATCCCTTTGTATCGTGATATATTTCCCCAAATAATGACATCGTATTTGTATTTATTTGTTTGATGTATTTTTCTCGGTTTAACAGGGTGATGGATGAAGTTTATTCTACTTGTTGGTATACGGGGATTTAGTTGGAGGGCATATTTTACTCCTTCATAACTATGGGTTATTATATAATTTGCATAATGTGACAATATATATAACAGGAAATTTTTGATATAAAGATTTTTTTGTTGATGAGTGCTTTTATTATGTATTGTCCAGATGATTTTCTTGCCAGTTAACCGAGATGCCACAAGTATAATCAGGAAGTATGATGTTTGGAAAAACCCTCCTTTTTTATCCGGGAGTTCTTCTATCCAGTTCAGATGAATATATTTGGTTTTGAAGAAGTATTTAGTGATATTAAAGAAGCCAATGCCAGATGGCTTATTGTAATTTACACAATCAAAATATGGATTAACTGCCTGGCATAGATCTTTGATATAAGGATTGGCCAGCTTTTGCTCAAATCTTCTTGTCAGAGGGTATATAAAAATTGCAGGTTTCTTCATTGATTTGTTTTTTTTCTTCCGAAGAGCTTTAATATTTTCCATTTAATAAAACCGCCGGTATATCTGAAATATTTATTTAACAGTTGCAGATTGGCTATTGGGGATGCAGCATGGATTCTGTAAAATTTCCACTCTTTTTTCAGGTTATATTTAGAGCGTGTTGCGGTCAGAGAGGTTAAAAGAGTTGAAAGTTTTCCATCGTGCATAAACCCAGTGTTAGAGGTGTCATTATATAAAACTAATTCCGGGTATACTATAAGAGTTACACCGGCTTTTTTTGCACGATAGGTAAAATCAGCATCTCCATGATAGAGTGGAAAATCTTTATAATTCCAGTAGCCTATTTTTTCCGTTGTTTCCTTTGGCACTACCGTACCCATACCAGTTAGCCAGTCTGGTTTGATAAGGGCTTTGTTATTAGTGTTAATCTGTTTGTCGTGCCCCAGCATATATTTTGCTCCTGTTTTTGGATTAAATATACCACCCACAGACCATATTTTATTAGGGTTATCAAGTTCACATATTTTAGAACCTATAATTACGATTTTGTTGGTTTTTTGTAGAATATCAGAAAGTATGCTGAAATAGTTTTTTTCTGGTATTATATCGTTATTCCACAGAAGGACGTAATCTTTGTTATTATCCTC
Organism: Bacteroidales bacterium; assembly: GCA_041686375.1. Lineage (GTDB taxonomy): Bacteria > Bacteroidota > Bacteroidia > Bacteroidales > UBA12077 > JAGXLC01. The sequence goes on along the minus strand of JAWLEB010000008.1, from coordinate 61,330 downwards.
AAATGCATTCTTTGCTGCCATTGTCACCGCTCCGCTCCACCATAGATTTCCATCCCCTTTAAGAATGTTTACTTCTGGATAATTATGGCTAAGCCATTGTTCAGTACCATCATCAGATCCATCATCAATTACAGTTATAGAATATTCTGTATTGTGCTTTTTATTAGCCTCTTCAATCATGATACTTAATGCAGGAATACACTTCATGGTTAAATGCAGGGTATTATGTACAGGTATTATGATATCTACCAGCTTTGTCATCATTGATTTTATATTAGTTATTAATATGTATTCTTAAATGTTTATTAGATTATTAATAGTTTATCTTTACTCTACTGTTTTTATGTGTTTTAACAACATTATTTAATAGCTCCATCATTTTTGCACCTGCAGTATTCCAGTTCAGCCGGTTTTTATATTCACCAAAGCTGGATTTGGCGAGATTAATATACCTGCTATAGTTTTGCAACAAATATTGAATATATTCTGCGTACTCTGATGGAGAGGCTTCAAAATCAAATGTTTTACCATTTTTATCATCTTTGATAATGGTTGAAATTCCCCCAACATTTGTTGCCAGACAAGGAATTCCATAAGAATTAAACTCAGCAAAGACAATTGGAGTGCAATCTGCCCTTGTGGGAAGGATAAGAAAATGAGCACTTTTAATAAGGCTGTTGATTCTTTTTTTTCCTTCCTCTGTTTCTTTACTAATGAAACCATGCACTTTGACATAAGATGGAAGAGTATTGTAATTCCCAGGGTGGCAACCTAAAATATGCAATTCTGTTGGGTAACCTCTTGAATTTAATTCTTTTGCAACTTCAAGTGCCTGGTCTCCTCCTTTTCTTTGCCAATGGACTCCTGCAAAGAGCAACCTGCAGGTCTTCCTGTCTTTTTGGCGGATAATTTCTTCAACATCCGATTCCTCCCTGTTTGTTTCAATGTTGGCCCCATATGGTATAACTGAAATTTTTTCCGGGGGGATGTCGTAATATCGCATAGCTCCTTTTGCTGCCCAGTCTGATGAGTATACTAGGTGTGCACATCTGTCCAGGAGGGTCTTTTCCATTTTATGACCGTTTTTGATTGTAATATCAGCCATTGATGTAAATTCTGGGTAAAAATCAATAATATCAGCAAAAACCGCATCTGCCCAGATAACCATTGGTTTATCTGTTTTAATCAATGCTATTGATGGACCTGAGAAGCTTAAAACAACATCATAGTCTGTATTTTTTAGCTTTTTTTCTGCCTGTTGGCAAAAATTGTTTATGACTTTTGGATTTCGATTGTACCAGTATATTTTTTTATGTACATATTTATAATACAACGTTTTGGCTTTTTCCGGCAGGAATGGCTTTATTTTCAGGTTACCAATATAGTGCACCTCTGCTCCATTTTGCCGAAGGGCTTTTGGAATATAATATCCTGTTCCTGAAAAACTTCGGATATTCGTTGAGTCCTGAGTTGAAATATAAGCTATTTTCATTTTTTTTCTTTCTATAAGTTTTTTATGAATGTTCTTGTTTAAGAATATTTCTTTTTTACATATTCTATTTTTTTTAGAAGTTCATCTACTCTTTTATTAAGTATTTCCTCTTTACTCAATAAGGGTAATTTTGATTTTAGTTGGTTAATTTCCTGTTTGAATTTTTTAGTTTTTCTTTTCTGTGTGAATATTTTATAGAGTTCACGGGCCAGGATATTAAAAAGAGAAACACGCCCCATATTATATTTTTCTCTAATAATTTCTTTAAGTACCCTGTTGCAGAAAAGTGAAGGCAGTTTATGAATATCTACTTCGATATTTAGTGTAGATGCCCAGTCTTGCCATTTAAAATAATTGATGTGAGCTGAAGTTCTAACCGGAATCCAGGGTATTCTGAAACTATCTGCAACAATTGCTCCATGCATTGCTTCTGTGATAAGGAGCTTGCTTTGTCTTATCTCTTCAATAATTGTTAATGGTTCATCTTGCGGACTGATGTAATGAATATTTTCTTTTTCTATAAGTTTACGCCATCCATGGTATATTCCCTCACTAACATGGTGGGGCATATATGCAAAGTCATATTCTTTTTTAACCTTTGGAAACGGCATATTTTTTAGTAATAATGCACCGTCAGAAACAGCAAGGTTGGCGTTAAGGTCAAAGTATTCTGCAGTTAAGGGCCCACGGACACATATAATTTCATACTTATCATCAAGAATTGGGGGGTCCCCATATATTTCTTCTGATTCTGCGGCATACCCTGAGCTAAAAACAATAATCTTTTTTGTTCCTTGAGTTCCCTTTTTCAATCCTAAAATAGTTCCAATGCCCAGAAATATAATTTCCGGGTCATTGTCAAAAAAATTGGGAAGATAATGGTGAAATATTAAAGGATTCAGCAAATCTCCAAAGTTTCTGGTGGTATCATAGTACGTAAGAATCATTATAAGTCAAATTTTTATGATCAAGAAGCTGGTTAATTTCAATTTTAGCCCTTACCGGGTGGAATACCCTCCTTCCATTTTTTTTATTTAATTCTTTTATTAATGTTTTTATTGTAACTGAATGCTCATTACAGTTGAAATATTTTTTCTCTTTACGGGAAAACCATTTACCCATAAACTTCGTGTCTTTTAAATCAAATCCTAAAGCTTTAGCAAAAAGGGGTAATCTTAACTCATCATTGCAATATTCCGGTATTTCTATAGTGGCGTATTTCTCTAAGAACGTTTTTGTAAGAGACAGGCCGGGTCCTACAGATGCAAAATAAGGACCACTGAAGTTATATTTCTTTTCGACATGATTTTTGAGGTTTTTCCATTCAGTAGCCTGTAAACCATCCCTGGTCCAAAACCATTTTTTTTCTATACTTTCCAATGGTACCAGCCCTGTCATTCCAATGTTTTCAGGTGGTATATGTACATAAAGGTTTGTTAACGGTTTTAGCATAATTAAGTCCCATTCCAACATGTATAACTTATCAAAATCCAAAAGTTCCCCAAAATCTATAAACCACTGGCGGATAGCTAAATCACCATTTTTCCATTTCCATAAGTTGCTTTTGTATTTCAAACAGTAATTTCCTTTCAAATAATCTTTTAGATGCGTGTCATATTCTGAAAAATCATTTTCCTCACCTCCATATAACCCATAAACATTAATTTCAGGATTTAAGCGCTTAATAAATTCCAGTCTGTTTTTGCACATGGGAAGATTGGTATGGTACCTGAAAAGCCCAATATGTTTCATTTCAAATTGCTTTATAAGTGATATAAGTTATGAAAAAAACAATTACACTTCGCTACTTAGGGATAATATTTTATACTGACTTCAATAAATAATATTTTTGTAGTTGATTTTTAGTTATTTATGTTTTAATTTTATAGCTGAATAAGATAAGTACTTGTGTAAGGAATTTGATGATAGATTTCATTTATATTTTTATAAATTATGGCTATAATATCACATAAAAACCGGTTCATTTTTATACATATTCCAAAAACTGCTGGAACAGCAATAAATTGGGCACTACAGGAGAAATCTAATGTGTCTTTCAGGAAGTTTTATGGAAAGTTGAAATACATTTATTATAGTTTGGTGTCTCCGAATATGTGTTTTACATTGTATACGCCCAAAATCCAGAAACATGCAAAAGCAAAAGAGATTCGTTCAGTTATACCGAAGCAAATATGGAAAGAATATTTCACATTTGCTTTTGTTCGTAATCCATGGGATTTAATGGTTTCTTCCTATGAATGGTGGCTGCAAATGGCAGGTATGTGGCCTGATTTACACGATGATATTCAAAAAATTAAGAAGATGAAAGGATTTCATGAATTTATATGGTCAGAATATGGTTTAAGCAGAATTAATGAGCAATATGGTAATATTTATGATTGGATTTCTGAGGGGGACGATGAAATTATTGTCGACTATGTTGGCAAATATGAAAACCTGGATAAGGATCTTAATTGGATTGGCAGCCATCTTGGTATTTCTGAAGTAGTTCCACCTAAAATTAATGTAACTGAGCGACTGCCTTACAGGGAATATTATGATGAGGAATCAAAAAAATTAGTTGGCGAAAGATTTGAGAAAACAATTGAAAAATTTGAGTATTCATTTTGAAGCAGAATGCCGGGTTATAAATAAATTAAATGGGTGATTACCGGGTGTTAAATTTGATAGGCTGTATATGGTCTGTATGAAGTAAACTGTTCTCTTCACGGATATAATGATAACTTATTACGCCAACGAACTGTTTGGATTCTAACCTCATTTCCCGACTTTCCTTAATCATCTTTTATATCTGCGCAAAATCAACTTTATTTTTTGGAGAGAAACATATTTTCTTTTTTTAGCATCTTTTTTATTCTCAATTTCGTAAAAAGGATAATTTTCTCTCCTTCTTAATTTTGAGGACTTTAAAGGGTATAAACAATCTTTAGTGGAGATTCTTATATAATAACTTAAACATAACACTATGAAAAGGAAAATTGTGGGGTTCATTTTGATAATGCTGTTTTGCTGGTTGTCAGAAAATAGTTTTGCACAGGATACTATTTATATTGACCCGGCAAATTCAAGCGATCCATCGATGGATGGATCTATAGAGCATCCTTTTGACAATTGGGGTTCATTGGATAAAGAAGATAATACGGTATACCTTATCCAAAGAGGATCTGTAATAGAAGAATCAGGTAAGTTTGAAATCAACAATCTGAATAATATAACAGTTGGGGCTTATGGTTCGGGTAACAAGCCAAGGATTACCACCAGTTCTGTTCTGGTTCAATCCTGTGAATCTCTTGTGATAAGGGATATAGAAATTTATTCGGATGGTGGTGTCTGTCTTGAATTCAACCATCACAATCCGAGCAAAGATGTGTTAATTGAAAATTGTGTTATACATAGTCCTCCCACGTGGGAAGAAAATGCTTATAACTATGGTATATCAGCTGGAGTGAATGGGTTGAAAATTTATGATACTGAAGTATACAATATTTATCGTGATGGTTTATATTTTGATCACGCTAATAACATTGATATTAAAGGTTGCTATATACATGATGTAAACCAGCATTTTCTTGATGCTCCTGAGGATGCCGGGGGGGATGGAATACAGTTTGTTGGCTGTGATAGCATTTTACTAAGGGAGACAGTAATTGATCGTTCTGGTACAGGGAAAAAATTTTGTGTCATCGTTCAAAATGCTGATGATACTGAGAATATAACAAATGTAGTTTTTGAGGATAATCATTTTATAGGGCCGGATATTACGGAATATGGGGGTGCAGGATTGTTTACAGGGGTTGAAGGAATTACAATAAGAAGGAATATAATAGAAGGTTCTCCAAGTGGGGTGTATACTCATGCACACGAAATACTAATAAATAATAATTTATTTCTGAATAACGGTACAGGTATTTCAGTTGCCAGCAACTGGGCGGAGATTTACCATAATGTTTTTTATGGAAACGGTTTAGCGGTTCATTCTTCAAACCGTCCCTCAATATTGAAAAATAATATCGTCTATCTTACAGATTCTGCCGACGAAGGCTTTAATGATGTAGATTGTGAGGTCAGTCATAATCTACAGAATATCAGTTCTGTAACGAGTCCCTGGTTTGATGCGAATATTATAGCTGATCCTTTATTTGTGGATGCAGATAATTTTGATTTTCACCTGCAGGAAAATTCCTCTTGTATTGATGCCGGAACGGAAGTAGGGATTATTTACGATTACGATTTACAAACCATTCCATGTAATGGTATACCGGATATTGGTGCCTTTGAATACCAAGGCAATTGCGATCCTTCAGACAACAGAAGACCAGTGGCCGATGCGGGAGATGACCAGATTGTTAATTCAGAGGATTTTGTTGAACTTGATGGAAGCAATTCTTATGACCCTGATGAAGATTCTTTATATTTTTCCTGGGTCAGTCCTGAGGAGATAGAACTTTCGGACAATACCGCCGTAATGCCTACTTTCTATGCACCTGAGGTGTCTGAAGATACTGATTTTATGTTCACACTTACCTTGAATGACGGGGAATTATCCTCAAAAAAAGATACGGCAATCATTACTGTCTTGCAGCAATCAACAGGTGTGAATACCTTTGAAGAGGATTTCTATAATTTTAAAGTTTATCCGAATCCAACTGCAGATCATTTAGTATTATATCCTAATAAATCCTTTGATGTTAAGGGGATAATTATTAAAATATATTCGCTGGATGGAAAACTTTTAAAGACTCAGCATCATTCCGGGTATATAGCAGAAGGAGGTGCTGTTAATCTCAATATAACTGGTTTGACAGCTTCAGTTTATATTATTACTGTTGAAGACAATGGCAAATTGCTCTATCAATCAAAATTTATTAAAGACTAAAATTTGTTTATTCAATATCATTGTGCGGATTATCAAATTCAGGAAAATAAACTAATGGTCGTTTTTGAAGGGCTGGTTGTTTATTTTTTTGATAGTCAATGATATATAAAAGTATGCATATTGGCACAATACTGTCGGGTAAAGTAAAAAACAAACCTAATGGCGCTGAAATAAGCAGTAATATAAAGAAATACCGGATGTAATTGAAATTTGTACCAATGTTGGTCATTATTCCTTTGTAGGTTAGTATGGTTGCACCTATTAGGAACATCGCTCCGTATTTAGTATACTCGCCAATAATTCCAATATCTGATTGATAATACCCATAATGAACTTTATAGGAATGTACTTCTCTACCAAATGCTGATGATAAATGTCCTTCTCCGTTTCCTGTGATGTATGCGACTTTACTCGGGAAAAAATCATTCAGGAAAAATCTGGCAGCCCTCACTCTTATGTCTTCTGCTGAGTGAGCAGTTTGTTCCCTGGAGATCGATACCAGGTTGAGGATAATGTCCTGAAACATGTAAAATGTCACTCCTACGACCGCCATGACTAGTAAAATAATCAGTGCTTTGGATTTTATTTTGTTACTGAAAATAAGTATCACAATGGTCACAACTGTCGGACCAGCTATAACAGAACGTGTACCAGATAAAATATATACGCAATAGAAGAGCAGGATATAAGGAATATATTTAAATGAATTGTTAAATAAAATCCTGGTAAAAGCAATAAAATAAGCAATATTCATGATGAATAATCCGGGAATAAAGATTCTGATTGTTCCTCTTTCAACTCCATGTCGTACCGCGAAAAGTAACTTTGGGTAGGCAATGTACTGTAAAATAAAAGCCAGTGCATAGGCAACGCCTGTGAAAAAAAGCAGTTTTTCCAGATTAGCTGCAGGTAGTTGTAAAATATGGAGAACAAAATAAAACAAGTAAAAATACATAAATCGCTGAGCCCAGAGGCTTGTCATAAACCCTTGGTTATGTTCTATGTTCGCAGTCAACATACTTAGAAAGACACCTGTAAAGATAAGCAGCAAAGGGGTGGTGAAATGATGTTTCCCAATGGGAATGTTCCAGTATATTACCTGGAATATGAGCAACAAGCATAACAATATTATTGTTGCAAACTGAATGATGTAAATGAAATCAATATCCAGAAAAATCAGTCTGAAGAAAAAGACTGAGCTTGCAATAACAAGAAGAACAATTCCTGTTTTTATAATATCTGTGTCTTGCTTTTTTGAGGCAATTGAAGTATTGTCAGCAGAAGGGGTTGGGTATTTCATCCGGGAAAAGTTAGATTATATATTTTCATACTCTGAGAATTGTTGTTAGAAAAGTTAACGCAAGTTTATTCAACCCATGGATTTCTCATGCTGTAAGCATTGCACTTGTATACACTACTGGAAGATGGCTCCATAATATTCTAAACGTTAGGACACTAATGAGGTGTTCCGGTCTATAATTAACACAGACTAAGATAATTCTATTTTTTCTTCAATTCAATAGTTATTTCTTCTTTTTCTTGACTTTGTAAATATCTATTCCTCTTTTTTTACCCTTTAGTTTTATATTTCCTGCATGAGAGAATTGAAATCCTTTTTTATTCTTTATTTTGTTATAAAGCTCTCCGGAAATTAGCAGGTTATTTCTGTATTCACTGCATTGGGCTTCTATTCTTGCAGCCGTATTTATGGTATCACCGTTATAAGATATGTCGCTTCTGATTTGACCTACCTGTAAAACCACTACTTTGCCTGCATGTACACCGGCTTTGAATTCAGGAACCGTCTTATATTGTCTCATATAATACCTTCTCCGTTTTTGAATTAACCCGGAGAACGCATAAAATGCTTTCAGAAAATTGTTTTGCTGAAGTCCGTCTTTAAGCCCCCATGAAATAATTGCTCCATCACCAAGATACTGGTAAATTTCACCCTGATAATTGTCCACTATTGCCATATCATTGAAAACATCCTGGATTAGATAACTGAACTTTTTATGATTCATTTTTTCTGCCAGTGATGTGGAATATCTCATATCGAGGAACATGAATATTCTTTCCTGTTCCGTTGGTTTGTTTAATAATCCCAACAGCCAATTTCTGAAATTCGATCTTCCGACCTTTTTTTTGACTGCTTTCAGAAAGTTGACAAAAAATATAGAAAGGTAGAAATATACAAGAAAACGAATGAATTTTATGTTAGCATCTGGTAAATGCTGCAGTAGCTGCTCATAGCTTTGTTCCTTTATATCCGTCCCGGAAGGTCTAGCTGCAATTATTATCAACAGAAATACAGAAACCAAGTAGAAGATAGATTTTATTAATAACAACAGATTTCGTGGCAGAAAGCGAAGGGTGCGTGCTGTGAAAATAATATCAAAAATACTGAATAAAATTGAAATGAAAAGGCTGATAATCAGAATTATAGAAAAAATATTATCCGTTTCAAGAAAATTCAGGTAAGCAAAGAATAAGTTATTGTCTCCGGTCAGAAATATGTAGAAAAAAAGGCTTAGGTACCAGAATATTAGATGGGTGAAGAAATTTTTAAATATTTTGTTAAAACCTATTACAATCTTATCTATATAGAACATGCAGCATTAATTTTGGCGAAGGATGGATGTTACTTATTATCCGAATAATTTTCTGTTGTACGGTAATATCATTGAGAAGTTCTTTTTGAATGGAATTTTTCCTTCAATTTTTCCCTTGCAATAATAAAGAATTTGCTGATGTCTTTTCTTTGATAGTAGATCAGATGTAGACAGTATACGGCCATGATTATTATTGTCCATATTGTATGATTTGCCCATATTGTATAAAGTGCAGCATTTGTAAGAATTAGCTTTGGTCCCCAGAACCATAGTATAGTTTTAACCTTGTAATTGAGGGCTTTTATAAAACCAAAAATAAGCTGGAAAGGTATAATAATCGACAGATAGGCAAGCGCCAAAAATTGTGCAACTTTCAATACTGATATAGTAGAACCTGCAATAATTGCTAAGATCATTAAAGATGCTGAAATCATCGTAATGATGAATAATTTATGTTCCTGCCGGAGCAATTTGAACATTACATCATTAGTGTGAATCAGGCTTTGTGTGATTGTCAGCAGTCCGAAGTAGGGTAAAAATTTTGCAACTTCTGTCCAGTTTTCTCCCCATAGAAATAGTACGAATATTTCTGGTATTAAAATTAGTATTGCTGCTATCGGAAAATTTAACAAACTAATTACACCCAATATGTTAATATATTCTTTGCGAACATCTCCTTGTTCATCTTCAAGCTTCTTAAGACTGGGATATAATACTGTACCAAAAAGCCTTGCAATTAATTTTAGTGATAAATCCAGAAATCTCGCACCACGATTAAAAATTCCAAGGGACGATTCGCCATATGTTTTACCTATCAATAGCTTGTCAATATTTCTTGACCAATAGTTGATAACACTTACTCCCAGGATATTCCATATAATGGTTTTGGCTTTACGGTAGGCAGCGACAGTATACACGAAAGGATATATTTTAAACTTAATATTTGTTGCTTTTGAGAAGTAGATATATTTAATAAATTCAACGATAACGAGTGGTATAATTAAGGACCAGTAAGAGAAATTAAGCAATGCAAGAGTAATCATGAGCGTAATGCTTGTTAATGTGGTGAAAAAGGTCACCTTGCCCATATACTTAAACCTGAGTTTTTTCATTAATACTGCATAATGAGCCATAGACATCCCCCTGAATAAAAACTGGCTTGACAATACAATAACAGGAAATACAAGTTTCATATTATCGTAAAAGAGGGCTATAGGATAGGCCAGAATGCACATCAGGGTGAATAACACAATACTCATATGGAGCGATAAGTTAGCCATCGCTTTGTGATAGGTCATACCATAATCGCTCCTTATAATATCTGAGCCTATGCCCGCCCCTGTAAATATCATAGCAAAATTTGTGAATACAGCTGCCATTGCTACAATTCCGTATTCTTCCGGAAGCAATAACCTGGCCAGAACAATTGAGGATAAAAAATTTGCTAATTCAGAGCTGTAATTGTAACTACCAAGTGTAATGATGTTAGCAAAAAATGTTTTCTTAAAATTGAGCACGTTATACTTTTATTAGCTTTATATGAATTATCAAAGTTTTTTAACCGGTTAATTGATCCTGCTGGTGTCTTTTGGTTTCAATAGAAATGACTGACTCGATATTTTTTACCTGTTCTTTGGTGAGAAATTCCTTCCACTTGTCCATACTTTCCTTTTTTAGGTTTTCAGGGGTGAACCGGTTGTTCACCCCTATAAATTTACTTAACTTTTCAAGGTAATCTGGTATATGTTCCAGGAAGTCACCGTATTCAAACATGAGATAACTGTCTTTGAGGACATCTTTGAGCTTTGTTAACTCTTGACGATGAGAGAGCCATCTGTATGTGCATTTTGATTCCAGTGGCAGATCTTTAAAAAAAACTTTGTTCTCTTCTGTAATTCCAAGGAACCTGTTTGGTTTATCTTGTGGAAGTTTTGAATACCATTCCAATACTCCTTCATGATTCAGCATACTGGATACGGTTTGAAACGGATTCCTGAGGATACCGACAAAAAGTGAACCGGGAATTTTGTTTTTAAGGTACTCTGAAAACCACATGACGGGGTGAGATTTTTCCAGAATGAAATCAGCTTCTGATTTTTTCAACAGCGATTTATATTTTTTTATCAAACGGTATTTTTGAGCGACAATATAAAGGGGGTTAGCAATATCCTGTTTAACAGCAATATTCACTGCAGGATGGAACAGCGCAGGGTCTTCAATATGACCTTCAATAAGTGAATGACTGCTTATAGTCCTCCCTAATAAATGGGTTCCGGAACGACCTGTACCTATTACAAAAATTATTTTTTTCATTTTATGAGTGTGTTAAGTATATTATATGATTAGGGAGGTCACAATTCTCATTAACCTAACCTGTAAGTGCTTTCTTTTTCTAAAAATACGAAAAAATGTAAAGAGGGGAGTAGATTTTGAATTTTATTTTTAGGGCTCTTAACAATTGGATATAGATACTACTAGATAATAGATAGCATGGTGGATAAGTAAGAATTATGAATTATGAAGTTCCTATAGAGCGCATTTTCATCTGGACTATATACATGACTTCATCAAGCAGACGTTATTAAATCAATGTGCGTTTTATCCTGTATTTTATTTTGTGTGAATCAGGGAAGATTAAACGGGGAATAATTCGTCTCATATTTCTTAAAACAACTAAGCTTAATGTTGTAGATGATAATTTTGCCTATATCGGTTAGCTTTATGCGCCGTGAGGGGTGAACAGAGACGCGTTCTCACCGTGTCCGGCTTTTAAGGGATCCCCCGTTACAAAACCCAGCTAAAGCCGACAACCTTAGATGCTGTAAGCCCTACTGCATGGTGTATTGAAGCATATTGCAGGCATCCCATTATTCATCCAGGAGTCTTTTCACTTCTTCTTTTAATTTCGGTAGGTGGTTTATAACAATACTCCATACCAAATCATCCGAAACTTTATCATATCCGTGAATTATTCTGTTACGAGTGCCTGTAATTTTTTCGGCATTATGAAGTTGGAAATCTTTATCCTTTTTTTAATATCCTATTTACTGCTTCGCCGATAATTTCTAAATCCCGTTCTATTGCTCTTTTGGTTTTTATATCAGATACATATTCCTCAAATTTCCTTGGCTTATCCCTCCTAATAACTTTCAATTTCGTTTTACTGGTGATGCGTTAATATTTGGGAAAAATCATAAAACACTAACAATAAAAACATTGACTCTGTTTTGGGTTTTTGGATTTGAAATTGATATAATTTAAACGAAATACTTAGAGAATTACCTACAACAGTGGTATCTGAATGGAAAAATTTTACACTGGTATACACAGAATTTTTAAATTTACATTTAGTCTTACGAAAAAAAGGAACTTCAAACTATCCATCTTTCAAAAACTGATTTTGCTTCATAATTTTTTTACATTGAGGAATTTATCTGAGTTTATGATTTGATTTTTATGAAATTATAAGTAATTTGTATAGATTTAAATTTTTCTAAATAGTATTTTGGAGTTCAATCCATCCATTATAATACTGCGGCCAATGAAAATCAATAGGATAAAAAAACAAATAGAAGGAGACCAGGTTAAGCTTTCTTCAAAGATTGAAACCAATGAAGGAAATTTTGACCTTTGGTTCTCTGTAAACAAAAAATATGAAGATTATACAGTGCATGAGAATTTGGATTCATTTTTGCTTGCTCTTTTTCCTCATGCAATGTATTTAGGGGAGGATATCTATCTTGAAGCTCCTGTTTCAGAAAAGTTATACTTTAATTTATCAAAACATCTGGTTAAGATATATTCTATCATATTCCCTTCATGGAAAGAAATTAGAATATTTGGTGACAATTTGAAAAACAGCTCTTTGTATCCAAACGAAAACAATGTAGTTACAGGCTTCTCAGGAGGGATAGATTCTTTTTGCCTCTTAGATGAATATTATTTTAATTCCCGTGAACTTGAAAATCATCAAATCACCCATTTAATTTATAATAATGTTGGCGCACATGGAGATAACGCTCCTGTTTTTTTCCAAAAACGTTTTCAGAAATTACAACAGTTTGCGGATGAGGCAGATTTACCTTTTATTAAAATTGACTCCAATCTTCCCGATATTTTAGATACCGATTTCAGATATACAGCTTTGCCAAGAAATGCAGCGGCTGTTTTAATTCTGCAAAAACTTTTTTCAAAATATTTATATGCTTCAGGATATAGTTATTATGATTTTCTTCATAATCACATTTTCTCTCACGGTTATCTTGATCACATTGACTTCCATTTACTTTCGACTGAATCAATGGAATGTATTCTTAGTGGTTCCGAATATCCCAGAGTTGAAAAAACGCGACGTGTTGCAAAATTGGAGTTGTCTTATCGCTACTTGTATGTATGCACCAATACAAAATTGAGAGAAGCGGAAAATTGTTCTGTTTGTTTTAAATGCGCCCGTACATTGCTTACCCTGGAAATATTGGGTTTGCTGCATCTTTATGAAAATCTTTTTGATATTCAGAAATTTAAAAGAATAAGGCGTGGGTATATTGAGTCGATAATTTATGAGCAAGATCCTTATGGGAAGGAAATTTTAGATATAGCCTCGCAATATAATTATCCTATTTCATCAGTATCAAAATTATTGGGATCCAGTTATGTTTATCCCATAATGAATAATTTAAGAAAAAAAATTCCATATAATGTTCGTCATCATATAAAAAACATTAGTGGCTTAAGCAGAATATAATAAGGTTTGCATCAATCCAATTCACTACCTATTTTATGTTTGAAAGATTATTGCTACATACCATAATAAAACATAAAGACTCCAGTATTATGATCATTCGATTCATTCTATTTCTGCTGATTTACAATGTTGGTTGTACGAATGCAGCTGAAAAGAATGTGTATATAAACCCTGATAGTCAGGATGGTAGCGAAAGGAAAGGGACTGTTGAAAATCCATATTTAAGTTTGGATGAGGTAAAGCTTGAGTCTAACACAAACTATTACATAAGACGTTCTACCAGGCTTATTTTGTCACGTCCCCTTCAAATTCATGGAATTCAAAATGTTTCCTTTTCTGCGTATGGAAAAGGGAATAACCCTGTCGTGTTAGTTCAGTCACTCCCTAAACCACTGGATATTTATCACTCTCAGCAAATAAAAATAGAAAATTTAAAGATTCAAGGTACTGGCACAAATATTTTTGGTGTCAGAATCAGCGGGCAAAGCAATGATATTACAATTGAAAGTTGCAATATTGAAAATGCTTTGTGGGGTTTGAGACTAATGGGAAGAAGCAATCAGGAGCCGCTTAAAAATATTAAAGTTAAGAATACTACAATTCAAAATATTGGTGACGATGGCATATTTGCCATGCATGTGTCAGGTTTAATGGTTGATTCGTGCAATATTAATAAGGTGAATCAGAAATGGTTCTATGCAGGAAAGACTGAATCTCAAGCACCAGGTGACGCAATTCAGCTTGAAAAGTGCTATGATTTTACCATACAAAATTCCCAGCTTGACAGAACAGATACTGGTAATAAATTTGCCTTTATTGCCAATAATTCTGTAAAAGGCTTGATTCAGCATAATACGATAAAAGGTCCTTCATCTGAAGGAGAGGGGGGGGCGGCTATTTATCTCGGCTACACATCGGATTCTATTGATTTAGTATCTAATATAATTAAAAACTCTCCGTGCGCTGTTTATACACATGCCAATAACATAACATTGCACAGGAATGTACTCAGCAACAATGAGGTGGGGATATGGCTGAAAAATACAGAGAAAGCCCTGCTGCTGAATAATACATTTATGCAAAATCCTCTGGCGGTTGTAGGAAGCAATGTAGAAATGTTCAATAATATTTTTTACTCCACAACAACAGACCGTATGTTTAAGCTCAAAGAGCCTTACAAGTCCGATTATAATTGCTTTTATGCTGAAGCAGAATATAAATTTTTTGAAGGATACAGAGATTTTAAGTCGTATGTAAACTCCACCGGCAATGACAATAATTCTATATATTCTGATCCTCTTTTTACAGGGAATACAGAAGAAAGGCCAGAATACTACCTGGAGCATAATTCTCCTTGCATTGATAAGGGAAAAAATATTACTGTAAAATATAACCCGGAGAATGAATATTGTGGGAATGGTTTGGATATGGGAGCCCGGGAATATTGCAAGAAATGAGATATTATTTGAAACAGGAGAACCATTTTTAGGGTCTGTATTAAAAGCTGGGAAGAGAAGAGAGCAATCCATGAAATTTATTTAAAGTACAAAAAGTTTAAAAAAAAGCTAAGGTTATTGATTTTTACCCGAATTATCACTAATTTGTTTAGGCTAATTAAAGTTTGTCTGATTGAAATTTCTGGCAATTTTCTTAGCAAAACCTAATTGTTTAACTTAAAATAAGTGTTAGAATATGAATAGTGAAAATAACATTAAGGAAAGGGTGTATCAATTTATAACGGAAAATACCTTTTCTGATCCTTCCAATATCGAATATGATACTTTGATCTTTAAAGAAGGTTTTTTTGATTCTATGGGATTTATCACTTTGATTACATTTCTTGAGAATGAGTTCAATGTTAAAACAGAGGATAAAGACTTTATAGAGGAAAATTTCGAGTCGATCAATGCTATCTTCGATTATGTTGCTAGGAAGTTGACTATCAATGCGTAATTTTTTTAGTGATGTGTGGTATTGCAGGCATATATAGTCAACAGGAATATCCTGCCTCTTTTGAGATTGTTTTAAAGAAGATGTTGGCAAGGATTCATTACCGCGGGCCGGATGAATGTGGAATTATTACATCTGGTAAGCTTTTTATGGGTAATGTGCGCCTGAATATTATCGATTTAGAAGGAGGAACACAGCCTGTTTGTGATCATACAGGCCGGTATTGGATTGTTTTTAACGGTGAGATTTTTAATTACCTGGAATTGCGAAGTGAATTGGAAAGTGCAGGTTTGGTTTTTACAACAAACTCTGATACTGAAGTTTTGGTTCAATTATATTCCATTTATGGTAAAGCGTGTTTGAACATGTTAAACGGTCAGTTTGCCTTTGCTATCTGGGATAAAAAGTCCGGAGAGATTTTTCTGGCGCGTGATCGCTTAGGCATAAGACCTCTTTTTTATATACAGCAGCAAGGGGTGTTTTTATTTGCTTCCGAGATAAAAGCGCTTTTTCAGTTTCCCGGTGTTTCAAGGACGATAGATGTTAAGTCGCTCCTTCAAGTTTTTACATTCTGGGCGCCACTGACGCCTAATACTGCTTTTGAGAATATTTATGAACTGCCTCCCGGACATTATTTGATTCTTAGAGATGGAAAAGCGACAATTCGACGTTACTGGGAGTTGACTTATACTGAAAATGGAAGTCTTTCTGTGGAAGAGGCCATGCAAAAACTGGACGAACTCATCTATGATGCTGTCAGGGTAAGATTACGGGCAGATGTGCCTGTTGGGGCCTATTTGAGTGGTGGGCTTGATTCTACTGCAACTACCCGCTATATACAGGAAATACAACCCCATAACCTTCAGACATTTTCAATTGGCTTTGAACAGGCTCAATACGACGAGTCGGGTTTTCAGAATGAGGCTTCTAAGTATTTGAAAACGTCTCATAAAAATTTCGTTTGCCGGGATGATGATATAACTTCAATTTTTCCTGAAATAATCTGGCATACAGAAGTTCCGGTTATACGCACAGCTCCGGCACCCATGTATTTTTTATCTAAACTAGTGAGAGATAACAATATTAAAGTGGTTATTACAGGAGAAGGCGCTGATGAGATGTTTGCGGGCTATAATATTTTTAAGGAGACCATTATCAGGCAATTCTGGTCAAAGTTCCCGGAATCCAAATACAGGCCACTGTTACTGAAAAAGCTCTATCCTTACATACCTTATATCAGGGATGCGAGCCCGGCGATGTTGAAGATGTTTTTCGGCTATCGGCTTGATGAAGTCGATTCCCCGTTTTATTCCCATTTGATCAGGTGGAATAATACCTCACGTATAAAAAATTATCTGTCGGCTTCTTTTACAGATGGCCTTGATGTATACAATCCAATCGATGATGCGACTGCATTACTGCCGGATAAGTTCTCTTCATGGGATCCTTTGTTTAAAGCTCAATGGATTGAGAGTAAATTTTTTATGTCGGGGTATTTATTATCTTCTCAAGGGGATCGTATAGCGATGGCAAATTCTGTTGAAGGGCGCTATCCGTTCCTGGATCATCGTGTTGTCGAGTTCAGTGCTTCATTGCCTGCTAATTTGAAATTGAAAGGTTTAAATGAAAAATATTTACTTAAGAAGTTAATGGATGGCAGGCTGCCGGAGCGTATTGTCAAACGTCCCAAGCAAGCCTACAGGGCACCTATTTCGCATTTTATGAATGGCTCAAAGGCTTCGGAAAGATTAATTGATATGACCCTTGGGGATTCAAACCTGAAGGAAGCCGGGGTGTTTAATCCTGCAAATGTAGCCAGGCTCCAGCAGAAATACAGCAAAGGGTATCCCACTTCAGAAATTGATGATATGGCTCTTGTTGGTGTTATTTCTACCCAGTTGTTGTATAATTTGTTTATAAAGAATTACCGTGAATCATCGCATGCGGAAGTGTCACAATTAAACATTAAAAAGCATATCAGAATATGATTAATTGTTAATCAGTCTGAATAAATAAATTAAAATACCTATACCTATGGAAACAATAGTACCTTTTACAGCGGATATTCTTAAACTGGATGATATCCAGGCATATGTTGAAAATATCAGTGAAAAAATACATGAGGATGTGCTCAGAAAATTACGACGCAGGGGTGGCGTAATTGGAGTAAGCGGAGGAATTGACTCTTCTGTCACACTTGCTCTTGCCGTGAAAGCCCTGGGAAAAGAAAATGTCTTAGCTGTTATGATGCCTGAAAAGGATTCAAGTCCTGACAGCCTGGAGTTTGGTAAATTGCTGGCAGAAAAATTTCAGGTTAAGTATAAAGTAGAAAATATCACTCCGGTACTGGACGGTTTCGGATGTTATAAAAGAAGAGATGAAGCCGTTAAACGTGTTTTTCCTGATTACAATCCTCAAACACATACTTTTAAAATTGGTTTGAAAGAGTCTTCAATAGAAAGTGGATTGCCTCCTCTGTTCTACATCACTTTAGTTAATGAAAAGGGAGAGCAGATTAGAGAAAAGCTGCAGGCTCCTGAATTTTTACAAATCATGGCTGCTTCAAACTTTAAGCAGCGTACCAGGATGTGTATGCTTTATTACCATGCAGAGCAAAAGTATTATGCTGTAATCGGAACATCTAACAAGCAGGAGATTAACCAGGGATTTTTTGTTAAACACGGAGATGGCGGAGTTGATGTAATGGCAATTGGTCATTTGTATAAAACCCAGGTATATCAATTGGCTGATTATTTGGGTGTTCCGGAAGAAATTATTAACCGGACACCTACCACTGATACTTATTCGGCAGAACAAACACAGGAGGAGTTCTTTTTTCAGCTTCCATTCAAAGAAATGGATTTGCTTTGGTATGCTTATGAAAACAATTATGAGCCGGAAGATGTGTCGGAAGTTGTTCATAAATCAACTGAAGCGGTGAAAAATATATTTAATTCATTTGATCGCAAAAAGAAAACCACGGAGTATTTGAGAATGCCACCTGTAATTTATTCATCTGTGTAAAATTGAAGGTGGACCATAGAAATAATAACTAAGAATATGAATCATGCAAGAAGCTACATTACTATATGACTATTTTGATGAGTCAGTCAAGAAATATCCGGATAAAGAAGCTTTGATATTTGGAGAAGAAAGATTTACGTATTCAGAACTTTTCAAACGGGTTAATATTTTATCTGACTATTTTTATAAAACCGGTATACAAAGGCTGGACAGGGTGCTTGTTTATTCAGATAATTCCCCGGAGGTTATTATATCGCTATATGCAGCAATCAGGGCAGGTGGGGTTTTTACTATTATCAATAATGCTGTTCAGCTACAGAAATTCACCTATATACTGAATGACTGTAAATCAGCCATAATCGTTTCTAATCATTCAAGAAGAGACATTGTTGAAACAGCAATAAAAAATACCGGGTTAAACCCTGTGATTATATGGACTGGTGAGGAGGAACACAATCTGACACTAAAACAGAATGTTGAAAGCATACATTGGGATGATATATTTACTGAGGAAATACTAACAAGAGAATATCTTGAACCAGGCAGAATTTCTGGCAACAGAGTGCTTGATATTGACCTTGCAGGCTTAATTTACACCTCAGGGTCTACAGGAGAGCCTAAAGGTGTCATGGAATCACATCATAATATTATTTCAGCAGCAAGAAGTATTATTCAATATCTTGACAATAAGCCGGAAGATATCGTTTTGAATACGCTGCCACTTTCTTTTGATTATGGGTTGTACCAGGTGATTATGACTTTTATGTATGGAGGAACCATTATACTTGAAAAATCATTTATCTTTCTTTCACGTATTTTAACGCTTATCGCCAAAGAGAAGGTAACAGGTTTTCCTATTGTTCCTACTATTGTGGCTATGATATTCAAAACACTCGACCTGAGAAATTTTGATTTAAGGACTTTACGATACATAAGCAATACAGGGGCTGTGCTGCCGGTGGAACATATTAAACGTTTAAGGCATATTATGCCTCATGTTCAGATATATTCTATGTTTGGTTTGACTGAATGTAAACGTATTTCATATTTACCGCCGGATAAAATTGATATTAAGCCTGATTCTGTTGGTATTCCTATGCCGAATTGTGAAGTATTTGTTGTAGATGAAAATGAGAAACCTGTCATAGCTGGGGAGACAGGAGAACTGGTAGTCCGTGGTTCTAATGTTATGCAGGGTTACTGGAATGATCCGGAGCAAACTGCCCGTACATTCAGGTATGGATTAGGATTTAATGAAAAGTTATTGTTCACCGGCGATTATTTTAAAAGGGATGCAGATGGGTTTCTTTATTTTTTAGGGAGAAAAGACGATATGATTAAGTCCCGCGGAGAAAGAATAAGTGCCAGGGAAATTGAAAGAATTATTACACAGATGGAGGAGGTTAATGAATGCGCGGTTATCGGAGTTGATGATGAACTGTTGGGGCAGGCAATAAAGGCATTTGTGGTTTTATTTCCGGGGAAGGATGTAGATAAAAGAATAATATTGTCTTATTGTGCTGCTAATATGGAACCTTATTCTGTCCCTAAATATATCGAGTTTATCAGTGAATTACCAAAGACACCTCATGGGAAAATTGATAAGAAAATTTTGAAGAAATTATCTGTTAAAAAATTATAGATCATCTATTTAATATAAAGAATACAATGATATTTAGCACGCTGGAATTTTTAATGTTTCTTATTGTTTTGCTTTTCCTTTATTACAAGGGAAACAGAAAGCACCAGTGGTTTGTTCTTCTTTTAGCTAGTTCGGCATTCCTGGGATACCTTTCTGTTAATTTTCTTCTGTATACTTATCTG
This sequence comes from Bacteroidales bacterium, assembly GCA_041686375.1. GTDB lineage: Bacteria > Bacteroidota > Bacteroidia > Bacteroidales > UBA12077 > JAGXLC01. The sequence goes on along the minus strand of JAWLEB010000008.1, from coordinate 40,787 downwards.
GTAATTATAATCAACTATTCACTGGGTTTAAAAATTGATTCTTTAACACAAAAGAAAAGTCGTTATTACTTTTACCTGGCAGGTATTGTGCTCAATATAGGGCAACTTGTGTTTTTTAAATACATTAATTTTTTGATTAATAATTTAAATTCATTATTTGGAATTGTAAGTGAAGAAAGTGTGATTCCTTACTTAAATATCATCATTCCAGTGGGTATTTCTTATTATACTTTTGAAGGTATAGGCTATCTTATTGAGGTTTACAGAGGTTCCAGTAAAGCGGAGAAACATTTTGGCCTTTTCGCAAGTTATATTCTGTTCTTTCCAAAGCTCCTTGCCGGGCCAATTGAACGTTCTAAGACAATGTTGCCTGCCCTCCGTAAACGCTATTCTGTTGACATGCCAATGATATATGATGGCCTGGTTCTTATTTTCTGGGGTTTGTTTAAGAAACTTGTTATTGCTGACAGGTTAGTGTTGCTGGTCAATAATGTTTATGGAGATGTACAGGATTATACTGGCTTTCCGCTAATTATGACATTTGTTTTACAGGTCTTTCATATCTATTGTGACTTCTCGGGATACACGGATATTGCCCTTGGAATTGGCAAGCTTTTTGGGATAAAGCTTACCGATAACTTTGACAGACCTTTATTTGCTCAGAATGTTAGTATGTTCTGGCGTAAATGGCATATAACTCTTTCAAGTTGGTGTAATGATTACATTTTCAAAAGAATTTTACTGAAACGTATTCGGTGGAAAAAGTGGGCGGCGGTGTACGGCGTTTTTGTAACTTTTCTTATCATTGGTATCTGGCATGGTTCAGGCTGGAATTTTATTATATTGGGAGCCTTACAAGGTGTAGCCATTAATTACGAGTTTTTTACAAAGCGTCAAAGACTACGGATCGCTTCAAAAATTAATCAATATTGGGTGCGTTTTTTTAGCCGGATCATTGTTTTTCTTTTTTTTGCACTCACACTGGTATTTTTCAATGCAAAAAACGTTACTGATGCCTCGTATTTCCTCACTCATTTGTTTAGTGGAATAGAGTTAAAAATTACCGGCTATAACATTGGAGTTACACATTTTGATTATGTCATTTCTTTTATCGGAATATTAGTAGTTCTTTTTGTTGATTATACACATGAAAGAGGAATACACTTCAGGGAGGCATTGAAGTCAAGGCCGGTTCTGAAATGGTCAATATATTATGGCCTGGTCTTCGTGGTGCTTATGTTTGGGAAATTTGCTGCATCTGATTTTGTTTATTTTCAGTTTTAGATCATGAAAAAATTATTTTTACATATAGGTATTGGTATTGTTATTATAATAGCATTGAATCAGCTGGCTATTCATTCTGCCAGGGTATATAAAGATGGTGCATCCATAATCTGTGAGCAAAAAAGGGAGGCTGTAAGGCATAATAGATGGAAAATCCCTGATGAAAAACCTACCATATTATTTTTTGGAGCCAGCGAAATTTTATCTTCCGTGGTTCCCGCAGTTTTTGACTCAACACTCAACCATTCAGTTTATTCTTTAAACATGGCTTTACCTGCATTGCCTATCGGACCATATTATCATTATCTTCTTGATTATTTAGAGCAAAATGCTCCCCCGGATTATATTGTTATGACTTATCATGTTGACAGTGAGCCAATATTACTTTTTAATTCATATGCCAACCAGGGTATTAATTTTCCCCGCGAATTTGTTTCATATTTTCTGAATCGAAAAGATAAAAACCAGGTGGTTAATTATCTGCTCCCTTTTCATGTCTATCGCAATGCCATTTTTGAGTTTATTTCTACAAGTATATTTAACCCTGAAGATATTAACCAAACAAAGGAAAACAACCGCGAGATTGTTGACCGGATGATTGATGCAAGGGGTTATTACTTTATTAGGGAGCAGGCAAGGTTTCCGGAGGGGAGATTGCCTGAGGATTATAGCAAAGAAACGGACTGCCCGGATTGTGAGATGGTTATATATGATCCTGATGGTGACGTTTTTGTGGATAAATTCTTCAAGCTTACAGGTGAACTTGATATTCAGGTTCTTTTGATTCCTTATCCTGTAAGAGAAGGTACATATAAGCAATTTGACACGGTTCCGGAAATTATCAGGAAGCTTGAAAATAAATTTTCCCATGTTTCACTTCCAAAAAAAGGATGGAAAATTCCGTTCTATGAAAACAGGTATTTTGCAGATCCATATCATCTGAACCAAGAAGGTGCTGAGAAATTCAGCATTCAAACCGCTGAACACTTCAGGGAAATTTTTTATACTGATTTTACATCAGAGCTGGAAGACAATGAAAAAGAAGAAAATGAATAAATTAAATAAACATTAATATCACAAAAGAAGATGTTTAATTTATCATGGTAAGTTCCATATGGCGTTAAATAATAAAAATCAAAAAATATGAAAATAAATAAGTTATTTTTCCCATTTTATGCTTACAAGCAGTATAAGAATTTGTGGGACAGAGTTTTTGTTCTGGAAGATGCTATGAAATGGATGCTCAGGAGTCCCGAATATGTGGAATCAGATTCAGCAGGATTTAACGGGCAACAATTCAGAAAACAAATTTTCCAGGAATTGCTTGAATTATGCAAATTTGAAGCTGTTATAGAAACAGGCACTTATACAGGTGATACTACGGGTTTTATGTCACAGACTTCAGGTTTGCCTGTCTACACCTGTGAGTTATATCAGTTGTTTTATGATATTGCCAGGCGCAGACTGAGCAATATTTCCGGGATTAATTTTTCACTGGAAGATTCACGCAAGTTGCTTAGTAAACTGGCAGCAAATAATGTGGCAGAGAAAAAAGTTTTTATTTATCTCGATTCTCACTGGTATAAAGATTTACCTTTAAAAGAGGAGATTGAACTGATATCAAGCAACTGGAAAGATTTTGTTATCATGATAGATGACTTTAAAGTCCCTGGTGATGAGGGCTATACTTATGATCATTATTCAAAAAGAAAATCTCTGACTAACAAAGTGTTTGGTAAAATATTTTTAGAAAATAATTTGACTGCTTTTTTCCCATCGGCACCTTCAGCACAAGAAACGGGATTTCGTCGCGGTTGTGTAATTCTGGCACCTGCGGGAAGTCACTGCGAAGAAAAATTACAGCAGGCATCAACTTTAAGATATGAGGCAATAAAAATATAAAATAGGGTAAAGTTTTTTATTTACCTGGCTTTACCCCGAATTATTCAAGAATAATTCGGGCGCTACTGAAAAACCTAACTTTTTGCTTCAATGTTTTTTGCAAAAAGTTGATTTTTCTAGAGCGGGGTAACCTGGATGCTTCCCGCAAACCATAGCGTATTCATAAACTTCACTCTGTTCGTTTATGAATAATCCAGGTTGCATTGTTTAAATGTTATTTTATAATAGCTTCCGACATTTTTCTTGTGTGCAAACTTATGCTTTGATACTTCTTTAAAGTTGTACCTGGTAAGAAAAGCACTTATATCGTCAGCTTTGCAGCATTTTTTGTATGAGTTGAAATCCGGGACTTCGGTTTTAATAAACTTAAAATAGGGAAGTAGGGGAATAGCTCCTTTTAATACCATCAGTTCGGAACCCTGGGTGTCTATTATCAATCCATCATATTTTTTCATATTGATGTTTTTTGCTTTACATAAAGAGGTCAGTGTGATGCTGTCCATGAGAATTGTTTCTTCATATCCTACTTCAGGCCATATTTGTTTGTGGTCTGCTAATCTCAGTATTGAAGATGAGGCACCGAAATTGTTGGCCACATGAAAATGATAAGATGATGCATCTTTATCTGTGATTAAATACCTGTACGCTTTTTGTTTAGGATACTCTTTTATTTTACTCCTTAAAGCTTTATAAACTTTCGGAATAGGTTCTATCCATATTACATTAAGATTGTATCGCTCATATAGGTCTTTTTCCTGTCCAATATTTGCGCCAACATGAATTACTCCCTTTAGTTTCCCCAAAAATTTGTCAGGATGACCAGAGAGGAAATTTCTTGTATTGCTTTTCATTCTTTTTAGTATTCTGGCAGCTTTCATTTTGTTTATGTAACTATTAAGATTAAAGGAGTATTTTATAGTTTAAGGTTTTCCCTTTAGATTTGATCATTAGTATAAAATAACCTTTCTTCCTGAAAGGAATGCTTTCTCTGCCATTAAGATAATGCTTATTTTCATATTCAGTTATTCCAAGAATATTAATAATTTTAACGGTGGCATACAGGGGTTCTTTATTTTTAATAAAAATATTTCCTTCATGAGTGTAAACAATAAATTCCTCAGGTTTTTTTTCCGATTGCAGTGATGTGGAATTTCCAAACAGAGAAGTGTCTGATAAGACAAAACGTTGATTGTGCATTCCCGTTTCACTGTAAAAATAATAGGGAGTTTTTGTCAGAATAACTTCATTGTTTTGTTCAATATCAGCTAAATATATTGTGTCAGGCATATTGTTTGCTTCTAGGATTTCAATACTATAATCCTCGGCTTCCGTGACAATATACCCCATTCTGAGATGAAAGCTCCCTGTGTCTGGTGCATTGTATATTGATATTTTAGTTTGGTTGCTGTCCAGGCTATATAGCCCTGGTGACCACTGAAGATTTTTGGCTGGTACCGGCAAATGAAGTGCATCAAATTCGAAATCAAAATTGTGGCTTAATCCAGTGGCGTTACCAAGTATAAAGAGTGTTTCATAAGATAACTCAGGTCCTAGCATTCTTAACCTGATGAATTTTTCGCTTTGTTTGTATCCTTTTCGCTTTGAAGTTGCCGAATAGGTCATAGCATCATTGTTCACAGAAAAACTCCCTTCCTGGTGTGTAAATATCCAAAAGGTACTCATTGGAGCAATAACGCCATCCGGGCATTCTGCCGGGTTTCTGTATCCGTTAACATAGGAACAAGGTTGCCCTCCAGTGGTGTTCTGAAGGTATATGCTGTTTGCAATATTCGTTTTATCCCATCCTTCCATAGTCCAGTCAAGCGGAACAGTATAAGGATTACCTGATAAATTCCATCCTTTGTACAAAGTATCTTCTTCGTTAATTTCTAAATTAATGGATTGTTCCCCGTGATTCAGGTCACCATTAAAAGCTATGGTTGTATCGTTACCATTGTGTTTGAATAAATAACCCAACATAGGAATCAACTGTTCTGAATTTGTTTCGATTGTTTCATAATCTCCCGTCTCAATATTCCAATGATATAGTTCATTTGCAGAAGTATTAAATGCATCATATAATCCATTGGTTAATGGTGAGGAGATATTCATCCATTTGTTACCTTCAGTAAATTTTTCAACTGTTGTTTCATTAGCTTCTAAAATTCCATAGTTGTAAACCCTTCCCGTATTCGAAGAACTTTTGTCAGATTCAATTTTTACAGAAACTGCTGATATAGTATTTCCATCGCTTATTGTAAGTACTCCGTCCGGTTCAATAGTGATTGTATTGCATCTTACGTTTGTTGTAACATTTGCATGGTGTCTGGCAGGAATTATCACTGCTGTAGATGAGTCAGGAACCCCATTATCCCAGTTCGCTGGTTCTTCCCATAATCCTGTTTCCACAATGAATGTGCTGATGTGGGTAGTATCAGCAGTATCCTCCCATCCTGCTATTTTCGTCCAAAGATGCCATGCTGCTATGCCTTTCATAACACAATTCAGACAATGAGTATGCCCAAAGTCACAGTCCCCTGAATTTGCTGAATTGGTAAGTGAAGTAAGTATATCATCCGGATTATCATTAACCCAGTTGGCTGCCCAGTTTTCTGTTCTGTCATAAGGCTCTTCGCCGTCAGGGTCATAATCACATTCGTCATTAGCTCCGTATTCCATATAGTTAACTAACCCATCCGGGTCATAACTTTCTATATCGGCAAAATCATAGAGTATTTTGTTATTGTCATAGCAATATTGTCGTATTGAGTCGTTGGCTTTTTTAACATCTCCTTCTGGTCCTGAGCCATCTAACGGACCAGTCATATAAACAAACTTCACATCCGGATATTCACTTTCCAGTTGGTTCATTGGCTGCAAATAATGAGTAAGGACATTGCGATCGACAACGGTATTAATATATCCACACCAAGACCATATAATCACGTTACAGTCTGGATGAGCATCCAGGTATTCCCTGGTTTCATCATCCCATCCGTCAGCGCCACAATCTAACCCAAGCCAGCCATCCTGACTCCACAAATCACCTTCAAACATATGGAGATTGCCTGGTACATCTGAATTACTCCAGTCAAACCTCCCGTCTGAGAAATATGATTTCAGTGCATTCATACCTGTAGCTAACTGGCTGCCATGTGAAGTATGTCCATAGCCTATGTGCAGATTCGCTTTTGCACTATCTACCCACTCCATTGGTATCTTATCAAGGACTATGGAATGATGGTTGATGAGGATTGATTCCTGACTGTAAACCGGTGATGCTATTATTGACATCAAGCCAATAAGAACGCTATACTTTATAATATTATTCATCTTGCTATTAATTGGGTTTAAAATTTTACCTTCCGCTGCCCATGATTATGGTTCTGAATGTGCGGAAAAACAATATGAGATCAAGTTTAAGGGACCATGAATCAATGTATTGCAGGTCCAGTTCCATCCATTTGGAGAAGAATATTTCGTTTCTTTTGGGCATAGTTTGCCATATGCATGAAATTCCAGGTTTCATAGATAATCGCCGCAACTGCCATCTTTCATATTGTTTTACTTCTTCTTCTATAGGAGGGCGAGGACCTATAAAAGACATTTCTCCTTTTAATATATTAAAAAGCTGGGGTAATTCGTCTAAACCGGTTTTTCGAAGTAATCTTCCTACTTTTGTGATACGAGGATCGTTTTTTATTTTAAAAACAGGGCCATCCATTTCGTTCAATGATTTAACCTCCTCTCTAAGCTCTTCAGCTTTTGTAACCATCGTACGGAATTTATATATATTAAATTTTCTACCCCTCAGTCCGATTCTCTCTTGTTTGAAAAAAACCGGCCCACTGGAGTCTACTTTTATAGCCAGGGCAATTAGAAGCATTACAGGCGACAGAAGAATTGAATAGATTAAACCCATTGTATAGTCAATCAAATCTTTTGCAAATAATGCCAGTTGGTCTGATGGTTTATTCATGAATGTAAAATAGGGCATCTCACCGAAATAACTCAAATGGTATTTTCTGCCGGTCATCACCCAACAGTTTGAATATAAATGAAATACAACCCCAACTTCTTCGCATGCAAAAATTAATTCGTTGAGCTCATTCTGATTAATATTGTTTTTACAATATATAACTTCATCTATTACATTTCTGTCAAGAAGTTCATGAATGTTATTTTCATCCTTTAAGATAGTAAACAACAGATGATATTTGGAATATATAGATTGGGAATTGCTTATTACTTTGTCAATTTTCAATCCCCATTCTTTATTAATAATTATCCTGTTAATAATCTCATCTGAAGTATCATCTCCTATAATGAGAACATTTTTCCGGTTTTTTCCCTGACTACGAAAATATTTCAGGCTTTCATAAAAAATTACCCGGAAAAAGAAAAGAACCAGGAGATTTAGAATTGTGAATATGGCAACAAATCCTCTGCTGATAACATCCAGTCTGAAAATAAAAATAGCTCCCATCAAGATAATGGAGCCTATCAGGATTCCTTTTGTATAATCAACCAGTATAGCGCTATAACTTTTGGTCCTGTGAAATTTTTCGAAATTAGTAGTTTTTAAAAGAAAAAACCATGAAAATATCATGATTAATAATAGTATTTGATATTCTCTGTCATAGAGAAACTCATTCGTGAAATAGTAATTTCTTATATGCATGGCTGTGTGAAATGCTATTATCGATAACATGATTTCGACGAAAGTAACCATATAATACAGGGTACTTTCCCGGTTTCTAATATACTTTGAATTCATTTTTCTTCCTTTTTAGTAAGCATCCTCTCAGAATAAATCCCAGTTTAAATAAACTGCTTATACAGCTTATAAATCAACTTTACACTTTATCTAAATTAAGCGCAAAATCTATCGTCTTCCTTTGGGATTACAATTAAATCAAATGGTAGAGTTATTATTCCCAAAATACTCATGGGTTCAATATTGCTACCTGCAAAAAATATATATATACAGGAACACACAGCGTAAAATTGAGATGTACGCTATATTATTTCATCAATCTAAGTTTAAAGACTAATGAAATTTTATTGATAAGCCTCAATTATTCCAGTTGAAACAATAAGGCTAAACGGATGAAGTTTAGTATTTTCATAACTTTATTTTTAATTAAACAATTAGGTGTAAATCAAACAACGCGTTCCAGTAACTGGAACCGATTTTTTAATTATAGACAATATATAAAATTATGTCGTGAGATGAAAGTCAAATTATTATAAGTATCCTTTTCTCAGGCAAGTGTATGATTTTTGAAAATTAACGCTAAACGCTATTATAAATTTTTGCGTGCCAGCCTTACAGGGAGAATTTAAGAGTAGTATATATCTATCCGGAATGTTGCCCCGGGTTTTGTTGTTTATGGCCTTCGGCATTTATGATAGAGATTTTAGCGAGCTTGATGAAATCTTAATGTTTCGTTTTCTTTCTTTTCTGTTCTGTTCGTATTATTGCTACCATTATCAATAGTTGTTCTTTTTTGCATTGCCCAACTAAACGAAGCTTCTCCTTCGTATTTTTAATAAGGAGAAGGAGTAGTCATAGCCCGTTCAGGGGCTTTACACCAGCTAAAATGCCAGTGTTTTGAACCCCAATGACCTGAAATATGCGATATGCAGCCTGAAACTGATTTTTGAAAAATTATGCAAAGCTTTTGCAAAACATTTTATCAGTATGAGGTATTTTATGTTTTTTCAAAATAGTATTTATAAGTTGAGTTATAATGATCGTCCTTTGATGTAAAATCATTCATAACCATATAAAAATTGGCTATTTTAGAATTGTCAAGATATTTCAGCGTATTGATCAACTCGTTCTTTAGCGTTTTATTTTGTCTGACGAGGAGGATGTTAATATCTGAATATTTCATAATTAACTTACTGTCAGGAACTATTCCGACAGGAGAAGTATCAATGATGATAAAATCATAATATGATTTCAGGTATTGTATTAACGTATGTGTTTTTGGAGAAGAAATCAGTTCAGTTGGATTCGGGGGCAGTGGTCCTTCTGTTATGATATCCAGATAATTGTTCTCTGTATGTTTTATCAGCTCCTTTATATCGTGTTTGTTAGCAAGATATGTACTAACACCTTTCGTGTTTGAGAGATTTTGCAATGTTGCCAGTTTAGGTTTTCTGAGATCATAACCAACCAGAATTGTTCTTTTTTGTAGCAGGGAAAAACTCTGTGCCAGGTTATTTGCTGTAAAAGTTTTTCCTTCTGCGCTGGTAGAGGAAGTAACCAGTATAACATGGTTTTCCTTACCTTCTAGTATCTGTAGGTTGGTTCGTAACATCCGTATAGATTCGGAAGTTGGAGAGAAAGATTTTTTTATTTGTCCGTTCTCGCTTTTTTTTCTGTGGATAATTACCCCCAGTAATGGTATGTTGGTAATGGATTCCAGGTCTGAGATAGTTCGTATCTTTGTATTAAAGAAATCATTGAATAGGATAACTGATACCGGCAGTATGAGGCCAACAATAATACCCAGTAAATAATTTAAACGTTTTCTTGGTGCTATTATTGAATAATCCAGGTTACGAGCAGGGTCCACAATTGAATAGCTTGGGAAATTGGAAGCCTGGGCTATTTGAGCCTCAGCTCGTTTTGTTAATAGGTATGTGTATATTTCATCGTTAAGTTCAAATCTTCGCTGGATAGACTGTAGCTTCATTTCAGTAGCCGGCAGTCCTGATAAATCGGATGATATTTTATTAATTCGGTAATCAAGGTCTTCCAGGGAGATATCAATATTTTTGAGGGATGTGTTTACATTCTCCAGAATAGTTCTCTTCAGATTCTCGATATTTTTATTCAACTCTTCGCGGTAAACGTTTTTTTGAGATCTTACAGCATCTGAGCTTCTTTCTTCGTTTGTTTCCAGTAATCTTGTAATCAGGCTGTTTAGTATTGGCTCGTTTATGTTCATTGATGAAGGTGCCATTAATTCAGAAACCTGGTTGTTTTCGATATAATTTTTTATTTGCGTGTAATATCTTTTTTGTGTGACCATAGATGCTTTTTCGCTTTCAAGGCGGCTTAGTGTTTCATACATCATCTGCCCCTGAAAATCCAGGTCAACAATTCTATGTTGTGATCTGAATTCTTCCAGCGTACTTCCTGTGTAACTCAGAGAGCTTGCAACATCACTAATCTGGCTTTCAATGAATTCAATCGTGCTTATTGCTTCCCTGTTTTTTTCTTCTAAATCTTTATTTATATACACCTGTGCAAGATGGTTTAGGAAGTCAGTAATTTTTCGGTAATTATTCCCTGTTATGGAAATGTCGATTAAAGAGGATGTTGGTGAGACAGGCTGGATATTGAGGTTGTTTAAATAATAGAGTGTCAGGTAGTCTGTGTGATGAAACATAAAAAACATTTTCTCAGAATTTTCTTCAGGGGAAATAGTTGAATCGGCAAGTGTTATATAGAATTTATAATGTGGGGTTTCGATTTCTTCTCCAAAGGAAAATGTATTATCAATACTTAGTCTTTTTATCTGCTTTTTGGTTTTATTGTCAATATAGTTGAATATAGAAACATCATCTTCTCTGAGCTCCATGTGAAATGTGGAATCTGTCAATATCTTTACATAAAACTTTGTGTTGATAGGTTGATCATGTGACCTGTAAAAATTCACGCGGAAAGGCGAGTCTTTATATAACTCCCGGGTAGTATAATAGGGAAGTTTTGTTAAAGGCTTTATATTGAATGGGTTTTCTCTTATATGATAACTGATTTCCATGTTTAGTTGTGTGAGTGTGTTTTTTACAACAGGAAAAGAACGCATTTTCCCTAGTTCGTTTTCAAGGCTTGATGTTTCTCCTCCAACATTCATTGCCTGGAAGCGTTCATTTACAGCCCTGTGAGGACTGGTTTCATCTATATCTATTAAAAGCTGTGTTGAATTTTGATAGATGTTTGGAGACAATTTGTTGTATACGTATACTATCATCAGGGCGATAACTATACAGACAATTATAATCCACTTATATTTAAGGAATTTTATTATAATTGATTTAATATCGATGTTGTTATTGTTTCCCATTTTATTACCTGTTAATTTCTTGTGAAAAAGTAAAGTACTGTTATCATTGTTGTGACGCTGGATAAAATTAATGACTCCAGCTGAAAATTTCTTAAAGTTCTGAACTTAGCATTAAGAGGTTGAACAATTATAACATCATCGGGCATTAAATAGTAAAATGATGATTTGTCTATGTCTTTTTGTGTTAAGTCAAGAGTAAAATAATTAGTTTGGGTTTTATCCGTTCTGACTAACAGTATTTCCTGCTTGTTGCCAAAATCCCTTACACCACCTGCATGTCCCAGCGCTTCAAAAATACTGAGTCTTTCTTTAAAGAAAAGATGGTTTCCAGGGTTAGATACTTCTCCAAGTACTGTAATATAATTCCCTGCATATCTCAGCTTAATAGATGTGCTGGGTAAATAATCCTCGATTTCCTTTTCGATTTTCGCCTGGGCTTCCGTTAAACTGTATCCTTCAACATATATATTTCCTACAAAAGGGAAATTGATGTAACCGGAATCACTTACTTCATAACTGTTCAGGTTCATGTCTAATATACTGTATAGCCTGGTTTCATCACTGAATAGTCTAGTTGTTTTTTCATCCAGGCTTAAAATCTTAATATAAAGTCTGTCGTAAGGCTTAATCGTTTTTTGAGAACGAAATTTTGAATAATCAATTGAACTATCCGGGCTATCTTTGGCAATGTACATCATTTTATTTTTGGGTAGGCATGAGGTGAAAAACAATGTTTGCCCGGTTAGCAGGATAAAAAGAAGATATTTTATTGAAAGATTCATTTGAGATGGTTTTGTTTATAGATTTAATTTTAGATTAATAGTCACCTTTGTGGTTGGAATTTTTATTATACCGAATTGAATACAACAAAATTCCCTGTATGATAGTTTCAGGGACGAGATGCCATAATTCTCTGTTATAATAATAAAGATAATATATCAGACCTATATACAAATATATGAAATTTGTAAAATAGATACCTGAAAATCAGAAAAAAATACAAATGTTTATTTTGCTTATTAATTTTTATTCCCGGAAGTTGATTTGTTCTTTGATATAGCTGTATATTTTTTCTTTAATAACTGTTATTTGATCAATATTGGGTAATGTTTTAAAAATTTCATCCAGGTAATTTCTTTCATATAGAATTTCAAAAGTGCGTTTAAAATTTAAATCATAAACCCATCCAACTTGAAGAAGCTTAAAGTCGTTTAATGTTTTAAGGTTATTAAGGTCAACCATTCTTTCATTAAGGATATCTTTAGAATTAACAGGATTAATGGATGGATCATCGAGAAGGTCGAGTTGGAGTGCATTGTTTGAGTTTGTTTCTTCATTGCAGTAATAATCTGTAACTATTTTCCATATGTCCAGCTTGTCTGCATCCCTTAGGATTTTTAAAAGTAACGCTTCTTCATTGTTTAAATTTTCAGGTATGCTTTTCTTGTTATGATTATATATGGCTGCTAAAATTTTCTTTTGTTCTTTTGCTTCTAAATGTTCAATCAGCTCTTTGTCCTTTATAACCTTTACACTCAAGAGGGCATGATTAACAGATTTTTTATCGGAAAAAGTTCCGTATTGCTCAAATTGTCTAAAACGCCCAATATCGTGCAATAAAGCGGCAGTCTCAGCTACAAGGTGATCTTTTTTGCTTAAATCAATACTTTGGATAAGATCAGACACATTTTCCACTACCCGGTAGCTATGAGCAATTTTTAGCTCTATATTCCTTTGGAAATCCTCATCATTGCTGTGAAATTGGGCTGTATACAGTTTAAACCAATCTTTTATTTTTACAAAATCTTCTTGTGTCATAAAAGAAAAACATTTTAACGTGCAAAAATAGTAAAAAATAACCACTTAAATTATTTATAGTATATTGAAAAACAGATGTGTACTAAACCTGATTAAACTCATAAAAATTTTTCATAAATTTCGTAGATTTGTGAAAATAATACTACGTTTAACCTTAAAACTTTGAAACTATGCCAAAAGGATTCTTTAAAGTTCCAAAAGCGAAGAATGAACCTGCGAGATCATATGCTCCGGGGACAAAAGATCGCGAAGAGTTGAAAAAGGCACTAAAAGAGCTCAAATCACAAGAGATAGATATACCAATGGTAATTGGAGGAAAAGAAGTGAGAACTGATAACAAAGTTTCTATTCATCCACCTCATGAACTTAAACATACATTGGGCTATTATCATAAAGGAGAGGCATCTCATGTTCAGCAAGCCATTGATGCTTCATTGGAGGCTAAAGAAAAATGGGCAGCCATGACATGGCATGAAAGAGCAGCTATTTTTCTTAAAGTAGCGGATCTACTCACAGGCCCTTATCGATATAAAATTAATGCTGCGGCTATGCTGGCAACTTCCAAGAGTGCGCATCAGGCAGAAATTGAAACGGTATGTGAATTTGCTGATTTTATGCGCTATGGTGTTGAATTTATGACACATATCTATGACCAACAAGTTTATTCTCCCGATGGAATGTGGAACAGGGTAGAATACAGACCTTTGGAAGGGTTTATTTTCGCCTTGACTCCTTTTAATTTCCAGGCTATTACTGCTAATCTTCCAGCAGCCCCAGCTATGATGGGAAATACAGTAGTATGGAAACCTTCTAAGCTGAATATTTATGCAGCTAAGGTAATTATGGATATTTTCCGTGAAGCTGGAGTACCGGATGGTGTTATCAATATGGTATTTACTTCAGGACCAGTCGCTGCTGATACTGTATTCCAGAGTCCTGATTTTGCAGGGTTCCATTTCACTGGATCTACTGGCGTATTCCAGCAGGTATGGGAAAAAATTGGACAGAATATTAAGAAGTATAAAACTTATCCGAGAATTGTTGGCGAAACTGGTGGAAAAGACTACATATTCGCTTCTCCAAAAGCTGATGCGGATGCAGTTATTACAGCGATTACGCGAGGAGCCTTCGAATACCAGGGACAAAAATGTTCTGCCGCTTCAAGAGTATATCTGCCAAGTAACATTGCAGACCATGTTATTGAAGGCGTAATTGAAGATGTGAAATCGATTAAAGTAGGTTCACCTGAAGATTTTTCAAACTTCGTGAATGCTGTTATTGATGAAGCAGCATTTGAAAAGCACTCAGCAGCAATTGATAAAGCTAAAAATGATAAAGATGCTGAGATACTTATCGGTGGAGAATATGATAAATCTGAAGGTTATTACATTTACCCTACAGTGATAAAAACTACTGATCCGCATTACTATACAATGGAGGAAGAACTTTTTGGCCCAGTCGTTACGATCTATGTGTATGATGAAAATAAGGTAGAGGAAACATTGGACGAACTGGACAATACTTCAATTTACGGACTGACAGGTGCAATATTTTCACAAGACCGGTACGAGATTGAATATATGACTAAGCGACTGATGCATACTGCTGGTAATTTCTATGTGAATGATAAACCTACAGGTTCAGTAGTTGGTCAGCAGCCTTTCGGTGGTGCAAGAGGGTCCGGAACAAACGATAAGGCTGGTTCATACCTGAATCAAATAAGATGGGTATCACCAAGAAGTATCAAAGAAACTTTCGTACCGCCTAAAGATTACAGGTATCCGTTTCTTGAAGAAGAATAAAATTAGATGAATAGATACGCTGACAGGGGAAGCTATTTTTGTAACTTCCCCTTTTTTATTTTACATTTGTCTTTAAATTACATAATATAACAAATGAAAGTCTTCCAGAATATATTGAAAAAGATACTCCCCGCCCTGAGGAATAAATATATCCTTGCTATTTTAATTTTTCTGTTGTGGATTATTTTCTTTGATCAAAATAATCTGGTGGACAGAGTACGACAGATGCAACGAAATACTAAACTGGAGGACGAAAAAGCCTATTATCTTGATAAAATTGAAGAAGACTCCGCTAAACTACATCAGTTAAAAACGGATGCTGAAAACCTGGAAGAGTTTGCCAGAGAACAATATTATATGAAAAAAGATGATGAAGATATCTACATTGTTGTAGAAGAAGAATGATTATTCTCTTGCATCTTTCGAGTCTTTTTAATTATTAACTTTCGTTGAGTTACATCTTTTTGTGCAATGTTACTGTGGCGTTAATTTTTTCCAGTAATGACCCGGTTTGTTTTAATGAAAGGGATTGTTGTCCATCTGAAAGCGCATTTTGCGGGTCTTGATGCATTTCAAGCATAACACCATCAGCTCCACTCATAATACTTGCTAATGTCATGGGTTCTACTAGTTCTCTTATTCCCGTACCATGAGAAGGATCGACAATAACCGGCAAATGGGTCTTTTCTTTCAACAATGCTACTGCATTTAGATCGAGTGTGTTTCTGTAAGCTTTTTCATAGGTCCGTATTCCTCTTTCACATAAAATTATTTTTTCATTGCCCCCGGAAAAAATGTATTCAGCGGAATAAAGCAGTTCATCTATAGTTCCTGATATCCCCCTTTTTAGCAATACGGGTTTGTCTATCTTTCCTAAAGCATCGAGCAAATTAAAATTTTGAGAATTGCGGGCACCAACCTGAAAGATATCAACATAGGGATACATTGGTTGGATCATTTCTTCCTGCATTACTTCTGATATAATCTTTATATTTTTTTCATGACAAACATGGGCAAAATATTGTAATCCTTCTATTCCGACTCCACGAAAGGAATAAGGCGAACTACGTGGTTTAAATACACCACCACGCATTATGCTGATTTCTTTTTCTTTTAAAAAATCGCTAATAACATGAATCTGTGCTTCATTTTCTACCGAGCAGGGCCCGGCTATGATACTGAAATCTCCTCCACCAACATAATGATTATCTCCTAAATCAATTGAGGTGGGTGATGTTTTCCATTTTCTCGAGACTAATTTATGTTTGTCATTCACAGCATGAACATCTTTTACTCCCTTTAAATTGCCAATAATGCGAATATCAAATTCGGTATTCCCAAGTGCTATTAAATAGATACCAAGCTGGGTACGTACCTTTTTTGTATTGAAGTTATATTTATTTAGAATACTGAGGAGTTGTTTGTAATCGTCACTTGTTATTTGTTGGTTTAATTGAATAATCATTTTAACTGGGTTTTATAGTTTGAATAAATTGGCGAATATGGTTTTCGATATTTCCCTTTTCCGATATTTTTTCGATAAATGCTGATCCTATGATTCCTCCATTGGCTTTTTCACATATCTGAAGGAATTTGGCTTGGTTGTCAATTCCAAATCCCATCAATACAGGTATTTCGGGTTTTATTGTTTTAATTTTATCAACATATTCCAAGTGTCTCTGAACATTCACCTGATTTCCTGTAGTAGTACTCGATGAAACCAAATACACGAAGCCTTGAGATGCATTTAAAATTTTTTTCAGTCGTTTTTCCGAAGTAGCCGGGCTGACAAGAAAAATATTATAAAGATTGTATTGTTTGAACAATGTTTCATATTCCTCTTGGTAAACTTTTAGTGGCATATCAGGAAGTATAACACCATCTATTCCTGTTTCCTTGCACTTTCTGCAAAATTTTTCCATCCCAAATTGAAGCACAGGATTAAGATAGCCCATAAGTAATAGGGGTATGGAATATGAATTGTTGAATTTTTGTAATTGTTTGAAAAGTAGATTTAGATTCATACCATTTTGTAAAGAAATTGTATTACTATTCTGAATTACAGGGCCATCGGCCATAGGGTCAGAGTATGGAATACCGATTTCTACCATATCTCCCCCATATTTTTGGATAGAGCTTAAAATTTTTATTGTGTCGTCCAACAATGGAAATCCTGCTGTAAAGTATAATGAAAGCAGATTTTTTTTCTGTTTTTGTAAATATTTATCTATTTTGTTCATATGTTAAGGTGTTTTTGATATGTATCAAGGTCTTTATCTCCCCTTCCTGAAAGATTTATAACTGCTGTCAAATCTGGTGTGTGTTTTATTTGCTCAAGTGCAGCAAGAGCATGAGCTGACTCAAGGGCAGGGATGATTCCTTCAAGGCGCATAGTCATCTCGGCTGCTTTAAGGGCTTCTTTATCAGTAGCATGCAAAAAGTTGACCCTTCCGGATTTTTTTAAAAATGCATGCAGAGGGCCTATACCCGGATAATCTAATCCTGCCGAAATTGAATATGGTTCTGTTATTTGACCGTCGGTATTTTGCATTACCATGGTTCGGCTTCCATGCAGAATACCTTTTTTCCCTTTGAATGTGGTGGCGGCTGTTTTACCACTGTTAATTCCAAAACCTGATGCCTCTATACCATAAAGTCTAACATTAGGGGAATCCAAATAATGATAAAATATTCCCGCTGCATTACTGCCTCCTCCAATGCATGCGAGAATTCGGTCCGGATTTGAATCTCCGGTTTTTTCTTTCAATTGTTCTTTCAGCTCTTTACTTATTACGGATTGTAGTCGACTAACAAGATCTGGATAGGGGTGTGGCCCCACCACAGAACCAATAATATAGTGCGTATTATGTTGATTTTTGATCCAATCTCGTATTGCTTCATTTGTAGCGTCTTTTAAAGTCTTATTGCCTGAATATACTGGAATTACTTTTGCTCCGAGTAATTTCATCTGGCTTACATTTCTTGCTTGTCTTTGCATATCAGTATATCCCATATAAACTGTGCATTCTAATCCTTTTAGGGCACAGGCTGTGGCTGTTGCTACTCCATGTTGACCAGCACCTGTTTCTGCTATTATCCGATTTTTATTTAACTTTTCTGCTATTAAAATCTGTCCTATAGTATTGTTGATTTTATGAGCTCCCGTATGATTAAGGTCCTCTCTTTTAAAGTAGATATGGGTTGAATAATGTTCTGAAAGCCTTTTTGCATAATAAAGAGGGGAAGGACGACCTACAAAATCTTTTAGTAGATGGCTGAACTCTTCTTGAAATGTTGAATCCTCAATTATTTCGAGATAACATGACCTTAGTTCTTCTACGTTAGGATACAGAAGTTCCGGTATGAATGCGCCTCCATATTTTCCGTAAAATCCTTGATCATTCGCTCTGTATTTTTTTGTTATCATTGCTTATTTTATTTAAGTTGATTTATAAATGATTGAACTTTTTCTATATTTTTTATTCCCTGTTCCTTTTCAAATCTGCTGTTAATATCTACTCCATATAAAGACGGGTGATTTATGTTTTTTATCCTGCCAGCATCCGCCGGGCCAATTCCTCCGCTTATAAAAAAAGGCTTAGGGAAATTATAATGATTTAATAGTTGCCAGTTAAATTTTTTGCCGGTACCACCTTTGAGCTTATCATATGTGTCGAAAAGAAAATAATCACATGAACCGATATAATCTTTCATAATTTTGAAAGTAAAGTTTTGGGAAATGCGGAAAGACTTTATTACACTCAAGTTTAGTGATCTTACTTTTTCGCAGAAAGACGGTGATTCTTCTCCGTGAAGTTGTACTGTATTAACTCCATAAGTTGAACAATTTTTTTCAATTGTTTGTATTGTAGCATTGACAAAGACACCGGTCAAATTTGTTTTGTCTTTTATGTCTTTGATAAAGCCCGGCTTTAATGAGGATGCTACATATCGTCGTGATTCTGGGAAGAATATTAAGCCTGCATAATCAGGTTTCACAGTTTTGATTAACTGGTTCATATTGTTACTTTCTTTTAACCCGCATACTTTTATTTTCATAATTTCGAACTTATTTCGGTTTTTATTTGATCAATAAAAGTTTTACAAGCTTTTCCAGGTTGATCATGTTTCATAAATGCTTCCCCGATTAATAAACCATTGAAGCCATTTTCTAAAAGCAACTTAGCTGTCTTGGGTGAATCTATTCCGCTTTCTGCAATTTTTATATTTTGATCGGGTACCTTAATTGCCAATTCCTGAGAATGATATGGATTCACATGGAAGTTACTCAGATTACGATTGTTGATCCCCACTATAGATATATTTGATATGACTTTATCTAATTCAGAGATATCGTGAATTTCGAGAACTACTTCCATGTTCAGGGAATTGGCAAGTTGAGTAAATTGTTTAATTTGACTGAGAGATAAGATAGAAGCGATTAATAGAATGGCATCTGCTCCATAGGATTTTGCTTCAATGATTTGATACTCATCCACAATAAAATCCTTTTGCAAAATTGGACAGTAATTTTCCTGCCTTGCTTTTTTGAGATTTTCAAGGGAACCTCCAAAATACCATTTATCTGTCAAAATAGATAAAGCGGCAGCTCCGGCTTGCATATAACCAAGACTGACTTGTTCTACTTTTGCATAGGAGTTGATAATTCCTTTGGATGGTGATCTACTTTTAAATTCTGCTATGATGGGCGATTTGTTTTTATCCAGAATATATTTCTTCAATGATACAGGATTTGTAGAAAAATAGGTGCTATTTTCAAGAAATTTTAGGGGATATAAAGATTTTCGCTCTAAAACTTCCTTATGTTTATTACTTATTATTTCCTGTAGAATGCTATCTCTTATCATGGTTGCATTTCGATTAATTTTTTGAATACTTTTAAGGCTTCTTTATCCAATAATGACTTTCTTGCCCTGTTTAAACATTCTTCCCGTGATTTGTCGGGATAATAACACTGAATTGCAAGAGCAGTGTTTACAATAACTACCTCATTTTGTGCTTTTGTTCCATTTCCATTAAGAATATTAAGGAATATTTTCGCTGAACTACTAACATCAATACCACCGGCTATGTCTTCCGGAGAGAATTTTGTTTTGGTGAATTCTTCGGCATTTATGATTTCACTGCCGTTAGAAGATTCTATGCGTGCCGAACCTGTGAGTGAGATTTCATCATAACCATCAAGACTGTGAACAATCATATAGTTTTTTTCAATATTTTGATAGAGATAGTTATAGAGTCGGCATAATTCGGAACTAAATACTCCAATTAATTGATTTTGAGGGTCACTTGGATTAACCAAGGGCCCAAGCATATTGAAAAATGTTTTGACCCCGAGTTCTTTTCGAACGGGGGCTACATTTTTCATCGCGGGATGAAACAATGGAGCATGTAAAAAGCAGATGTTACATTTATCTAGTTCTTGTCTGAGTTTATCCTGACTATTAGAAAAGGAATATCCAAAATATTCGAGCACGTTTGATGAACCACACGCTGATGAAACACTATAGTTGCCATGTTTAGCAACTTTTAGGCCAGCCCCGGCTGCAACAAATGAAGATAACGTTGATATGTTGAATGTATTTTTTCCATCCCCTCCTGTACCACATAGGTCTATTGTATTAAAGTCACTAAAATCAACAGGTAAAGATAGCTCAAGCATTGCTTCTCTAAAGCCATTTAACTCATCTACTGTCATATTACGCATGCGATATACTGTGAGAAAGGAAGCCATCTGGGAATCATTATATGTTCCTTTGGCCAGCTCAAGTAATAATTCTTTCGCTTTTTGTTTTGTTAAGCGATGATGGGAAAAAAGTGTTTCCAATGTTGTTTTCATATGTTTATTTTTTTATTTAACAAAAGAGGTATCCGTTTTTTATTATTTCCGAATTGAAGTTAATATTATCATTCGTTGGCAGTGTTAAGCCTTCTTTTACTGTTGTCCCCAACCAATTAGAGATTATTTTCATGCCATAAGGTGTCATTATGGATTCAGGGTGAAATTGCACTCCTTTTACATCGTAATGTTTGTGTCTGATAGCCATAACTGTTGAGTTCTCGTCAATAGCTGTAATTTCCAGGTTTCCGGGTAGTTTCTGAGTGTCTACAGCCCATGAATGATATCTTCCTCCTCTAAATTTATCTGGCAGACCTTCAAATAGTTTATCGTTTTTTATGATTCCTATTTCAGTGGCAATGCCATGATAAACCTTATCCATGTTGTAAAGTTTCCCTCCAAAGACTTCTGTTATACCCTGCATACCCAGGCAAACTCCAAAAATACTTTTATGAGGGCTGAAGCGGGTAATGACTTCTTTCATTATTCCTGCTTCTTCAGGTAGACCTGGTCCGGGTGAAAGGATGATTTTATCATAGTATTGGACATCTTCCGGTAAAAGTTCATCGTTTCTTAACACCTCTAAATGAGCGTTGGCCAATTTTTTGACAATATGTACCAAATTATAGGTGAATGAATCGTAATTATCTACAATCAGTATCTTTTGCATACACTTATAAATTTTATTTTTATTTTATTTGGTTGATGTGATTTTTATTTATGTTATACCTAATTATTCGTTGATGGATTCAGCTTGTAAGATTGCTTTTCTAAGTGCTTTAAGCTTGTGGTCTACTTCGCGGCATTCATTGTCAACTTTTGATTCATTAATGATACCAGCCCCAGCCTGGTAATGCAATGTGTTTTGTAAACTCAGCATCGACCGGATGATTATTGCATGGTTTATATTTCCTTGAGTATCGATATACCCAATACTACCCCCATAGAAATTTCGATTTTCCGGTTCATATTGGTCGATTAACTGCATAGCTCTTATTTTAGGTGCTCCTGTTAAAGTTCCCGCTGGAAATGTATCTGTTAATACTTTTAATCCATCTTTTTTGTCTTTCATCATACCTCTGACAGTCGATACAATATGTATGACATGAGAGTAAAATTGAATTTCTTTGTATTTTAATACTTTAACATCATTGGTTGATTTACTCAGATCATTTCTTGCAAGATCAACAAGCATTACATGCTCAGAATTCTCTTTTTCATCTTCAAGCAATCGGATTGCTTGCTGTTTGTCCTCTGCATCGTCACCACTTCTTCTAAAAGTACCAGCTATAGGATTCACAAAAGCTTCATTATCCTGGGTTTTAATTTGAATTTCCGGAGATGACCCCATAATAGTGTACTTCCCATAATCAAAATAAAAGAGATATGGTGAAGGATTAATTGTGCGTAAGGCCCGGTATACATTGAACTCGTCTCCTTTAAAATCATGTTTGAAACGACGAGACAATACCAGTTGGAAAACATCACCCCGCTGACAATGTTGTTTCGCCTTTTTTACGAGATTTTTGAAGTTTTCTGTGCTCATATTGGGAGTTTCTTCTGATAAAACATGAAAAGGATAATGGGGTATTGGTTTGTTTTTGATTTGAAATATTAACTGTTCAAGTTGACTCTCTTCCCCAGGAAAAAGATTCTCTGTTATCGTTATTTGATCTTTGAAATGATTGATGGAGATTACAAAGCGATAGAGATGGTATCGTACAGTTGGTATTATTTCTGCGTTTTTTGATGTGTCAAAATTTATCTTATCAAAATATTGAGCTGATTCAAAGGTGATGTAACCGAAAAAACCATTAACATGATGGTTATTATCTCTAAACTCAAAGGAATGAAAGAAATTTTGCAAAGCCTCTGTTAGCTCAACAGAACTATTCATCTCCTTAACTTCCGGTATATTGTTGTCTAAGACTGTCTTTATTTGATTGTTTTCTGCAATAAATCCGGCTAATGGATCAAGGCAAATGAACGAATATGAATTTTCAATATGGTGAAAATCCGAACTTTCAAGAAGAATGGAGCCAGCGTAGACATCCCTTAGCTTTAAGTAGATACTTACAGGTGTTGTGATGTCTGCTAAAAATGCTTTGTGTTTTGTTGAGATTGTTGTTTTCATATTTAAAGTTTTTTTAGATAAAAAAAAAGCCCATCGTGAGTACGATGGGCTTATAATAGATGCATTTAGCCTTCCTCACGATGAATTCGTCAGCCAAATGTTCCACCACCAATTATTATATGTATTCATCATTTTTTTTGTGTTTTATGCATGAGTAATCGTTTTGTTTTATTTTTTGTGGCAACAAAAAAGGCTTACCGTGAGTGGCAAGCCTTTTTTATATAGTATAATTAGGTAAATAGTGCGTGTTCCTCACGATGTTTGTGCAGTATTAACGAACCACCACCATATTTTTATGTTTTGTGTAATTTGCATTTTTTGAATTCATTTTATTCCGTAAAGGAATGTGTCAAAAGTAAAAAAAATATTCAATATCTAAAAATACTCGAAAATATTTTTTATTGCTTTATTTTAAAATAGCTTGTTTTTTGTTCCTTTATAACAATATGTCATATAGCAGTTATAACTATCTTAATTTTATTTACTGATTAACAATCTATTATGTTCTATTGTGTTAAGTTTGTTTTTTAATTACATTTGAGCATAGAAAATCTGTAAAAATGGGTTAAAAATGTATTTTTTACGACTTAAATCATGTCCTGGCTGAGAAGTTAATTTCTCTTGGCAGACAAGGAAAAGCACATTTACAAGTGCATTGTTACAAAGTGATAAAGTTTAGTCTTAGGGTCTTACAATTTTAAAGCATGGGTTTGCGTTTTTGATTAGGCAAAATAATAGAATCAAATTGCTTTAAGATTAATATTGTATATTAGGAAAATTGAGGATGGCAAACTAAACAAATACAATCCCTGAGATGTTTTTCTATTGAGTATAAGCAATAAACTTAAGCTAAATGTCTGTCATTTCCCTTAAACATTTTAATATGAAAGCTTTTAAAAGAGAAATAATGTTTAAGTGATGCTGCGTACTGTTTTTTGTAGAACCTAAAATCATTTTTATATCTGTTTAACTTTTTGACTGCTCATATTATTGAAAATTACAATTTAGGAGGGAATCACTATGGAAAAAATAAAAATGGAACACATTCTGAAAATAATGGAACAATTTGAGAAAACGTCCATTAGCACATTAAAATATAAGAATGATGGAGAAGAGATATTATTAACCAAAAATAAAAATGGTCAGCAAACTTCTATGACTCTTAATCAGGAAGATTTAAGCCATTTGAAAGAAATGATTGATAAACCAAATACAGATAAAGAAAGCTCTGTTAAAAGTGTTGATTTAGAGAATGCTGACATACAAAGCACAGGAAAAGAGTCTGAATCAGGCAAAGACAACAATGAACATGTTTCAGTAGAATCACCAATTATTGGTACTTTTTATCGTTCTCCCGCTCCGGGGAAGGCTCCATATGTCAAAAAAGGGGATAAAATAAGTAAAGGTGATGTTCTTTGTGTTGTTGAAGCCATGAAAGTTATGAATAAAATAGAGTCCGAGTTTACTGGTGAGATTATGGATATTTGTCTGGAAGATGGTGAACCAGTGGAATACGGCACGTGTCTATTTAAGATCAAGCTTGAGTAATTTTTTGTAAATAGATTATTTTATCAATAGAGAAAGTTATTATGTTTAGTAAAGTTTTGATTGCCAATCGAGGTGAAATCGCTGTACGGGTTATTCGTGCCTGCAAGGAGATGGGAGTGGACACTGTTGCCGTATATTCCATACCCGATAAGGATGCTCTTCATGTGAAAATGGCTGATGAAGCTGTATGTATTGGTCCGGCCAAAGCTCAACACAGCTATCTGAATGCCAACAATATAATATCTACTGCGGTACTAAAGGATGTCGACGCTATTCATCCGGGCTATGGATTTTTAGCTGAGAATAGTGACTTTGCCCAGATGTGTGAGGACATAGGGATAAAATTTATAGGCCCTTCGGCAGATGATATTTCTCGTTTAGGTCAAAAATCTCTGGCTAAAAAGTTGATGGCAGAGCAAGGTGTGCCAGTAATTCCCGGACCCGAAGAAGGATTTACAGATGCTAATAAGGCTTTAAAAGCTGCAAGGAAAATGGGTTTTCCTGTTGTGTTGAAGGCAGTCTCAGGCGGCGGAGGGCGGGGAATTCGTTTTATTATGGATGAAAAACGTTTTACTCAAACATTCGAAGAAGCATCTCATGAAGCTGATACTTCTTTTAATGATCCACATTTGTATATTGAAAAATATCTAAAAAATCCTAAGCATATTGAGATTCAGGTAGTAGCAGATGAGTATGGCAACTGTATACATTTTGGAGAACGGGATTGCTCTGTCCAAAGGAGGAAGCAAAAAGTGATTGAAGAAACTCCTTCACCGGTAATTACTCTTGAAAATAGAAGAAATATTGGAAACAAGGTAACGCGTGCATTGAAAAACCTGGGTTATAAAAATGCTGGAACGGTTGAATTTCTTTATGAAAACGAACAGTTTTATTTTATGGAAATGAACACACGGATTCAGGTGGAGCATCCCATTACAGAGATTACTACATCTACCGACCTTATTAAGGAACAACTACATGTTGCAGCAGGGGAGAAACTAAGCAAAAAACAATCAGATGTAAAGTGGAATTATCATGCAATTGAATGTAGAATCAATGCTGAAGATCCTGCAAAAAATTTTATGCCTTACGCAGGAACGATAAAGAATATTATTTTCCCTTCCGGCCCCGGCATAAGGATTGATTCGGGAGTATTCCCGGGCGGACAAATTAGTCCGTATTATGACTCTATGATTGCTAAAGTAATTGCTTATGATAACAGCAGAGAATACGCTATAGCAAGAATGATACGAGCGTTGAAGGAGTTCGAAGTAGACGGGATTAAAACCAATAGGGATTTTTTACTGGAGATATTATTTTCAAACCGCTTTTTAAAAGGTGATTA
Source organism: Bacteroidales bacterium (assembly GCA_041686375.1). Taxonomy (GTDB): domain Bacteria; phylum Bacteroidota; class Bacteroidia; order Bacteroidales; family UBA12077; genus JAGXLC01. Next base: position 15,010 of record JAWLEB010000008.1, on the reverse strand, counting down.
TTCTATTAATTTCATAGAACACGAACTGTTGAAAGCTAAAATTCATTGATTTGTATGAGCGCTAAATTACCTTCCTTAATAGCAAAACTGTTTAACAGGAGAGTTCCCCGGGAGAAAGCTTCTGTACCTGATAATCTTTTTATGCAATGCCCTGATTGTAAGAATATGATATACAGGAAGAAAATTGTGAGTAATTTAAGTGTTTGCCCAGATTGTGGGCATCACTTTCGAATTTCAAATAATGAATGGATTAATCTTCTTTTTGATGATAAAAGTATTCAAAGTTTGTTTGGAGAATACAGGACTATGGATATACTTGATTTCCCCGGATATAAAGAGAAAATTGATAAGGCTTATTCCAACCACTCTAATGAGGGCGTTGACACATTTAAGGCACGATTAGATGGGATACCTGTGCTTGCTGGCATTCTGAATGCCGATTTTATGATGGGATCAATGGGGTCTGTAGTAGGAGAGAGACTTACAAAGCTTTTTGAAAAAGCTACCTCACAAAATCTGCCGGTAATTATTCTAACGCGTTCGGGAGGGGCGCGTATGCAGGAGGGCGCTGTTTCATTAATGCAAATGGCTAAAGTTTCTGCCGCTATTAAACAGTTTGGTAAAACTGGGAATCTATACTTGGCAATCCTTACAAATCCTACAACTGGTGGCGTGTCGGCATCTTTTGCAATGCTTGGTGATATTATAGTTTCTGAGCCTAAAGCATTGATAGGGTTTGCCGGACCAAGAGTTATAGAACAGACGATAAAGCAAAAACTTCCGGAAGGATTTCAAAGTGCTGAATTTTTGAAGGAAAAAGGATTTACTGACTTGATCTGTGAGAGAAAAGATCTCAAAAGTACTTTGAGGATACTTTTAAAGATCCATCAATACTGATTTTTTAATTATAATTTTTGTCGTTATGCCTTACGCAAACAAAATTAAAAAGACCATCAAGAACCTTGAAAAGCTGACTGAAAACCAGGATCTGGATTTCAAAGAGGAAATTACAAGCCTGGAAAAAAAATTACAACAAATACAAAAGCGACGAACTGGGGAACTTGAAGATGTTAAGAAGCACCATACCCCATGGGAAAGAGTGAAGATGGCAAGAATGCTTGAGCGCCCGAAACCACAGGACTATATTGCTCATATTATTAAAGATTTTACAGAACTTCATGGAGATAGAAATTTTGGCAATGATAATGCTATTATTGGCGGAATAGGTTTTCTGGAGGATTTGCCAGTAACTTGTATAGCAACAAGAAGAGGAAAGGAAATTCATGAAAATATGAGAAGTAATTTTGGCATGCCTCATCCGGAGGGGTATAGAAAGGCTCTGCGTTTGGTAAAACAAGCCGAGAAATTCAACCGTCCGGTAATATTTTTTGTTGATACACCTGGCGCTTATCCTGGTATAGGTGCAGAGGAAAGAGGAATATCTGAAGCTATTGCCAGAAATTTATATGAATTGTCAGATCTTGAAGTCCCTTCTCTTACAGTTATTACAGGGGAAGGAGGGTCAGGTGGCGCATTAGGACTCGCGGTTGCTAATAAAATTTATATGATGCAGAATTCCGTATTATCCGTTATCTCTCCCGAGGGATGTGCTTCAATTCTTTTTAAGGATCCATCAAAAGCGCCACAAGCCGCAGAGTCTTTACGATTAACTGCTTTTGATCTTTACGAATTGGGCATCATTGACCAGGTTATAGAAGAAAATGAGGATTTTGATGAAAAACCGGGAAAAACATATAAAAGAGTCGAAAAAATTCTTTATAAAGACCTGACCGAATTGATGCTTATTGATAAGGAGAAACTTGCCAAACAGCGCTATAATAAGTATAGGAATATTGGTTTTTTTGATACGGGGAATCCATTACAAAGTTCGTCTATCCCAACAGAAAAGAGTAATAGCTTTATGAATCAATTAACCCGATTCCTGGGAATTAAATGAGGCTATCTGAAAAAGGTTTTTACATCATGGTTATGGCAGATAAAAGCCGAATGCGTTTTCATAGATAATATAAGTTTATATCCTAAAGTTTTCTAATGATAAGTTAGTATTTGATTTTTAATCCAATTGCAATTTTTATCGTCAAAATGTATAATTTTATGATACCCGGTATCATATTTTAATATTTTCAAACATTTCATGTTTAATTAAAAATGAATATATAATGAAGAGATTTGTAAAGTTTTATTTGACTTTAATTGTAGCTTTTCTGTTTAGTACTGCCACATTTTCTCAAGAAAATAATGATGAAAATGATCTCATAAAAGGAATGCATTCGATTTCAAGTTATGAGTTGATGGAATTTGTGGAAGAGCTATGTTCTGAAAAATATGGCGGAAGACTCACAGGAACTGCCGAGTATGATTCTGCTGCACAATGGGTTGCGAATAAATTCCAAACCTGGGGCCTTGCTCCCCTTGGGGATGAAGGGAGTTATTTTCAAGAGTTTCTTAATCCATATACAAAAGTGACAGGGGAAGGCAAGGTTACATTACATATGGATACAGATGGCGATAAAATTTATAAATATTATGACTATATATCGGAATATATGCCTGGCTCTACTTCTGACTCTGGAGAGGTATCAGCAGAGGTTGTCTATGTAGGCTATGGAATTACCGCCCCTGATTTAAATTATGATGATTATAAAAACGTTGATGTTGAAGGAAAAATAATCTTACTTGAACCAGAAGCTCCGTTAAATCCGGAAGATGATCCTGAAGAATTTAAAAAGTGGGAGCCTTATTCTCGTCATAAGTATAAATTGCAAAATGCTGCAAAACATGGTGCAATTGGTATGTTATATAATTATGGACCTTTAGCAAATCCCAATAATGACTATATAAAAGATTTTATATACTCTCATGTTGGAGATTCGGTTGTGAATGATTTGTTTTTAGGCACAGGTAAAGATTATGAAAATACCATAGCCCGTCTTAAAAAGAATCTCAAACCACAGTCTTTTAATACCGGAAAAACCGTAACAATTGAAAATCATACCCAGCATTATCCTGATGGAGAAGGAAGTAATGTTATTGGTTTTATTGAAGGCAGTGATCCTGATCTTAAAGACGAAGCTATTGTAGTAGGCGCTCATCTCGATCATGTAGGCTATTGCCATGAGAGGATACCCGGTGCTAATGATAACGCCTCTGGTGTTTCTGTTTTGATGGGGGTTGCCAAAGCATTGCAGCAGGCGGATATATCGTTGAAACGTTCAGTCGTTTTTTTGGCATTCGGAGCTGAAGAACAGGGTATAGTGGGGTCAAAAATTTATATTGAAAATCCTGCGTTCCCTGTTGACAAGACAATTGCATTCTTGAATATTGATGGAGTGGGAGTAGGGGATAAATTTGGTGCAGTCGCAGGAAAAAATTATCCGGATATTTATGAAATGGTAGTGGAAGCTAATGAAAATTATATTCATCGGGATATACAGGCTAGTGAATATCTGAACGTAACAAGGCCACGCCTGGATGCTGTAAGGTTCATGACGGAAGGGATACCTTCATTGAGTTTTTATACTTATGGAAAACAGTCACCTTACCATCGTCCGGGTGATGTTCCATCTCTCATAGAGCCACAAACAATGGGAGATATGAGTCAAATGATCTATTTCTCTGTAATTAATTTGTCAAATAAGTAACAATTCTAAAAACTTTTCGTTGTATTAGATGTCAAAAGTTTACACCTCTAATGACTCTGCCGGTTCGTGAAAATATCCACGTGCCGGCTTTTTTTGTAATAGATGCAATTAAACGGATAATTTGTTATTGAATAAATTTTTTTGACTTGTCTTTTATTTTTCAAATTTTCGTAACAATTAGTATCTTTGGGTTTCACTTTAATACAGGGGTTATCAGGAAATTGTTTATAACTTGTTGATTAATAGTGAGCTTAAAAATTTAACTTTCGGTTATTATTTAATAAAATGCGGTTATTTATAAAAAGAATGCTTACAATAATTCTTTGATTTTATTAAAGAATATATAGATATCTTTCGGATATAAAATTATAAATTAAAATCAACCAAAACCATGACTAGTCGTAAAAATTCGTTAGGTTCTGAAATAAATTTTGACTTGCATCATGCTGAAGTTCATTTACCACCAACCAAAAAAACACCCGAAATCTATTTTCATAAAGAAAAAGGTATTTTAAAGATCTCTGGTCGTTCAATGCCCAACCGTACGAATGATTTCTATTTTCCTGTCCTCAGGCATATCGAAGAATATATAAAAAATCCCCCTGAAACTACCTATGTAACATTGAATTTAGAGTACGTAGATTCTGCTTCCTCAAAATTGCTACTTTCTCTATTGTTAAGATTGAAAAAAATTTTGCCTCAAAAAATTCTTGATATTGAATGGCATTATTCAGCTGATGATTATGATATGTATGAATTGGGGTTAACATATTCTGAAATAACCGGCTGTAATTTTGAGTTTGTTGAAAATAACTGAATTGTGTGAAATATTTAGGTCTTTTTAGACGATTATTTAAGAATACCCTACTTTTATTTTTTAAATCATTACGATAAATAAATAACTCTAAACCTTTTCTTCGTTGTTCGTATATTCGTGAAAACTTCTTAAAATGGAACTTATATTGACACGAAGAATTTTACAACAAATAGGTGAAGCGCCTGATAAAGATCTGGTTGAGATTAAGGAATCTGAACGAACTCCGAAAGTATATTTAGATAAACATAAGGGTATCGTTAAATTATCAGGCCGCGCAATGCCAGATAATGCCAAATCTTATTTCGGCCCCATTTTAAAGTGGATTGAAAAATATGTTCAGTCTCCAAAGGATAAGACATATGTATCTTTTGACTTTGAATATTTTAATTCTTCTGCCTCAAAAATGATTCTGCAGATAATAAAAACTTTAAGCGAACTTAAAGTTATTGGTAAAGAAATGAAGATTGAATGGTATTACATGGACGATGATGACGATATGCTTGAATCGGGTAAAACATTTGAGGAACTTACAGATGTGAATTTTGATTATATAGCTTACTAATAATAGAACCTAATTTAAATATATTCTTATGGAGGTACTAGTGACTAAAGAAATTCTTAAAGAAGTCAATGAAGCAAAAGATAAAAACGAGGTATTTATAAATGGTACCTCGGAAACTCCGGAAGTAGAGTTGAATAAAAATACCGGCGAGATTAAATTTCAGGGCCGATCTATGCCGGAAGATGCTAAAAGCTTTTACCTTCCACTGAAAGAATGGATTACTGAATATGCGAAGAACCCAGCACCTGCAACTCATGTTGTTTTTTCTTATGAATATTTTAATACAGCTTCTTCAAAGATGATTATGGAAATCATTGAAGAGATTAATAAGATCAGCAATAAGGATAAACAAATGAAGGCTGAATGGCATTATCTGGAAGATGATGATGATATGCTTGAAGCAGGCGAGGATTATGAAGAGATTACTGGCTTAGAATTTGAATATATCAGTTACGAATAAATTGCTTTTATTTTTATTGCTTTCATAGTTATTACCAGAAATTTTGGGAAATTTCTGGTAATTTTTTATTTTGCGAAGAGATTTTGTTGTTTCATTAAAATGCAAATAAGACATGGTTGATCTGAAAAACGAACATCAAAATACCTTGAATACTCCAAGGTATAAGTATAGCTTAATGGCCAGGATATTTTTTGGGGGAATGGATCTTCTTGCCGGTCGCAAAGATAATCTTCCCAAAGCTAAATTGTTGGAGATACTCGCAAGTATTCCTTATAGAATATGGGAAATAAGACATTATTTTAAACAGACAAGAAAATATTACAAGCTACGGAAAGTTGAAGATGCACAAAAAGTCATTGAATGGGGACGAGAGGCTCAGGATAATGAATATACACATCTTCTTGTTATTCACGAAAAGATGAAAGAGGAGGGAATGAAAGATAAATGGTATTTACATCCTTTTATGACTTTTTTTATAGTTCTGTCATATATTATAATTGCCCGCCTTATGGCTTTTTTTAGCCAAAAAAGAGCTTTCCTTTTCAATGCTGAATTTGAAAATCATGCCGAGATGATTTATGCTCAGTTAGTTGTGGATAACCCACAATGGGAAGACCAAAAAATCAATAACAAACTGGTCAAAAATTATGCTGATGTTGATACATGGGCAGATGTTTTCAGGCGCATAAGTCTGGATGAAAGAGACCATATGAACCATAGTTTTATGTTTTGTGGAAAATTTGAGCATGTCCACAATTATGAGGGAATGCCTGAAAATTACTGAAATTTCGTTTAATTTATCTGATGCGGTCTATGGAACGCACAAGTGCTTCATCTTTTCCAATGGCGCGTATGGCCAAATAACTAAATATAACTGCGATAAAAGGCATGACAGCATATAGTTTGTAACTTACGGCATCGGCTTCCAGATTTGATGAAAAATTACTGACATAGAAATAACCTAATCCTACAAATCCTAACTTCAAAAGCATATTAATAAAAGCAATGCGCATTTGAATGATACGCTTCTTGAACAGAAATATGGTAACAATATTGAGCAATAGAATTACAATAAGCAGAATAATTGAAGGGATTGTTTGTATATACAGCTCATTTAATTCGGCATAATGTAGTCCATTAAAGTGAAACGAATAAAGTTTACCCTCCGCAGATAAAATATCTGCAAACGGGAAAAAGAACAATAAAGCCACTAAAATTAGTGATATCAATAAGTATAAAGTTTGTATCCGCTGTAACATATTTTAAAAATTTTTAACAAATATAGCGTCTCAAATCCAATTTACCAAGGGTTGTGTTTATCTTTGGTGTTGTAAATTTCACGCAATCACCCCGGAGCCTATGAGTTCATCATCAAGGTACCATGCTGCAAATTGTCCGGGGGTGACTCCCCTTTGCGGCTCATTAAAAGTTATGTATAGACCATTCTCTCCTTTGTGAAGGGTTCCCTTTTGTAAAGCTTGCCTATATCTTATACGAACATTAAACGTTTTTTCTTCTCCGTTATTGAGCTCCATATCATTTCTAATCCAGTGACTATGTTCATTTTTTATAAAAAGTCCTTTTTTGTAAAGTCCCGGATGATTCTTTCCTTCTCCAACATACAAAATGTTTTTGTTTGTATCTGTCCCCAGAACATACAAGGGTTCTTTGGTTCCCCCTATATCTAATCCCTTACGTTGTCCTATAGTATAAAAATGTGCTCCTTTGTGTTTTCCGATTTGTTTTCCTCCTATAGCATCAAAATCATACGCATGAAATATTCCGTATTCCGATTTTGCCAGAATATTCTGATAATAACTTTTGAAATTATCCTTATCAATTTGAATTATTGATCCCGTTTTGGGTTTTAGCTTTTGTTGCAGGAAAACAGGCAAATCTACTTTGCCTACAAAACATATTCCCTGTGAATCTTTTCTTTCAGCAGTAGCCAGGTTATTTTCCGCAGCAATTTGTCTGACTTCTTGCTTTGTCAATTCACCTAAAGGAAATAAAGCGCGTGAGAGTTGATTTTGCGATATCTGGCATAAGAAGTAGCTTTGATCCTTATTTTTATCCTCACCTGCTATTAAAGAATGGGTTGTGTTGCCAAATTGATCGGTTGTAATTTTCTTTTTGCAATAATGACCCGTTGCAACGTAATCTGCATCATATTTTAAGGCTTCCTTCACAAATAAATCAAATTTAATTTCTCTGTTACATAAAACGTCAGGGTTAGGAGTTCTTCCTTTTTTGTATTCTTTGAACATGTATTGTACAATCCGTTCATTGTATTCTTTGCTGAAATCAACAAAATGCAAGGGAATATCCAGTTTTTTAGCTACCATTTCAGCAAATAACCAGTCATCTTCCCATGTACAATTGCTGGTAAGTACACCTTCATGATCTTCCCAGTTTTTCATAAACAAACCATGTACCTCATAGCCTTCTTTTTTCAGAAGAAATGCTGCTACACTTGAATCAACACCGCCACTTAGTCCAACTATTACCCTATTCATAAGTTTTATTATTGGGTTGGAAAATATTATTTGTTTTATCAGAATAATTTAATTTTACACTACTCGATAAATAACCGATTTTTTTAATTTTGTAATTATGATTAATGATATTTAATCGCAATCCGCAAAATTATAATTTAACGACGAATTCTTTTTGAAATTATTGGTTAATATTTTATTTTTTTGAGTAAAAAGTTTAATTTTGCGGCTTATTATAAATCAATTATGTTAAATTAAACAATTTATTTATTATGCAGAGAAATTATGAAGCCGTTTTCATTACAACTCCCGTTTTATCTGAAGAACAGATGAAGGAAACGGTTGGAAAATTTAGAAAACTTCTCGAGCAGGACGGCGCTGAGATAGTTAATGAAGAGCACTGGGGGCTGAGAAAGTTAGCCTACCCCATTCAGAAAAAGTCGACAGGTTTTTACAACTTGCTTGAATTCAAGGCAGATGGTCGGATTGTTGATAATCTGGAAGTTGAATTTAAGCGTGATGAAAGAATACTTCGTTTCTTAACCGTGCATATGGAAAGACATGCAGTTGAATATGCACAAAGGAGAAGAAAAGAAAACAAAGAGAAAAGTAAAAATGCTGCACAAAAAACTGAGGAGGAATAAACGATGGCACAGCAAAATCAATCTGAAATAAGATATTTAAATCCCCCTGCAATTGAAGTTAAAAAGAAGAAATTCTGCTGGTTTAGGAAAAATAAAATTAAATATGTTGATTATAAAAACCCTGAATTTCTGAAGAAATTCCTTAATGAACAAGGAAAAATTTTACCCAGAAGAATTACAGGTACTTCATTGAAATATCAGAAAAAAGTGGCAAAAGCGGTCAAAAGAGCAAGACACCTTGCACTATTGCCCTATGTTACAGACATGTTAAAATAATAATTTTTACGATATGGAAATAATATTAAAACAAGATATTGCCAATTTAGGGGTAAAAAATGATATTGTCACTGTTAAAGACGGATATGCTAGAAATTATCTTATCCCCCAGGGTTATGCTATTGCTGCAACACAATCAGCAAAAAAAATGTATGAGGAAATAACACGTCAAAGAGCCCATAAAGAAGAAAAGATCAAACAAGAAGCTGAGGAAAAGGCTAAAGAACTTGATGATCTGAATATTGTGATTGGCGCTAAAACAAGTTCTAAAGGTAAAATATTTGGTTCTGTCAATACAATACAAATTGCCGAGGAATTAAAAAAGCATGGAATAGATATTGACAGAAAAAGTATTATTATTAAAGAAGAACCTATTAAAGAAGAGGGAAAATATACAGCTACTGTATATTTCCATCGGGATGTGAGTAAGGATCTGGAGTTTGAAGTTAAAGGAGAATAATTATTATATTAAAAAAAGCAGCTTGTGGATTCACAAGCTGCCTTTTTTTGTCCAATATTGGTTGGGGATTGTGTTGTCTTCTTTCTTTTTCTATTTGCTAATGAGTTAACATCCGGATTAATTTATGGAAGTATACTAGCAACGGGTTGCCTGGTGAAATTAGGAACAGCCTGTGTGAATTTACTTTATGAAAATCATTTTGCTGCCTTATTTGTGGATTTTGCTTTTTATAGATTCAACATCACTTTCAGTGATTTGTAAATTATGAAGAGACAATACTTTAGAATCCTTTAGTCCAGATCCCGTCAGAATCATAATGGTTTTATCATTAGCTTTTATCATGCCTTTTTGCCTTAGTTTTTTCAGGGCCGCCAGGGAAGTAGCAGAAGCTGGCTCAACAAAGTAACCTGCCTGTGCTAATAATCTTTGGGATTCAAGAATTTCATCTTCATTTACTGATGCTGCAAGCCAACCGTATTCTTTTGCCTTTTGAATAATTTCTTGCCCGCCCCTGGGATTCCCTGTAGTTATCGCATTGGCTATTGTTTGAATATTTCTGAATGGAATGACATCATTTTTTCCTTCTGTAATTGCTTTTACAATTGGTGCGTTGTTTTCAGCCTGAACAACAATCATTTTCGGAAGGTTTTTGATATAGCCGGCTGCTTTTAATTCACGAAATCCTTTGAAAATACCTCTAATGTGTCCACAGGCTGAAGTAGGAACAGCTATATAATCGGGAATATTTCCTTTTAGTTGCTCATAGAGTTCAAATGCTGTAAGTTTATAACCCTCTGCCCGTATTGGGCCATTCCCAGACACAATTCGTAACTGCAGTTCTTGGGACATATCGAGTATTCTACTCTTTACTTCTGAATAATCAGGGCCTTTCACTTTAATAATTTTTGCCCCGTGAAGGCTCATAGCGCTTGTTTTTTCTTTTGATGCATATTGAGGTACAAAAACAATTGTTTTTATTTGTGAGTGAGCACCATAGGCTGCCATTGAATTGCCCATATTGCCAGTGGAAATCGTAGCTGTAATGTTTTCATGCATTTCTCTTGCCATTAGAATACAAGCCAGAGAACCACGGTCTTTAAAACTCCAGGTTGGATTTAGGGTCTCATTTTTAAGCAATAGATCAGAAATGCCGGTATAGGCCTGAAGAGTATTATTTGCAGGGAGTAGCGGGGTGTTTCCTTCTCCTAAAGATAATGTTTCATCCAAAGTATTAAAGGGAATAAAATCCGAATAGCGCATTAAGAAGGACTCATGCTTCTTAATGCTCGCTTTTTCAATATTGCTTATTTTTACTTCCAGTGCTTCTCCATCATCTGCAAATTCTTCAATTCGGGAAAAGGGATAGGTTTTGCCTGATAAAGTTGCTATGAGTTCTCGCATAATACATTATTTTAAAACTCAAAATTAATTTTTTTATCTTGAACATGACCAGATGCCGGCTACTAAAACGCAATATAGAGTATAAAATCCTGACAAACAAGAATTAAGTATTTGATTGTTCTAATATTGGTAGTTAATTCCCTTTTCCTCTATGAATTCATTCAGCGTTTTATTGTACCATTGAGTTGATAAATTGTCATTAGAGGCTACATATATTTCCAGTTCTGTGTCCTCAGGGAATTTAAGATCGCAGAGAATTTTCTTTACAACTTCGGGATTTGATAACCTCAGATAGAGTGAATGTGTGGCTGATGAGTGGTATATGGCTGCCAAGAAAGAAAAAAACTTTTCCCGTTCTTTCGGCGCAATATACGTATAAAGCATTTTATTATCATCCAGATAAGTCTGGAATTTTTGCATTTTTTCAACTGCTCTGTCGAATTCGTTTAATTTCATAACACCATATTCTATTTGCAATATAAATATTACTTGAATGTTGGTCAACAAGATATTGAATTGATGAATAAAAACTATTGATAGATAATGGTTTTAAGAAAGGAAGCAGAGTAATATTTATTTAATTTTAATAAAAAGAGTAAGCAATTTTGAGTTAACAGCAATATTAATTGAATATCTTTTAGGCTATTCAATGCTATAAGTTCTGGTGTATTGATTTTTTATTTTATCCGGAAACTCTCATGACTGGTTCATTGAGTAAAAAAGGGGAGTTCTTCCTGTAATAATAGCTTTTCCCATCCTTGGCCGGTCGATATCCAAAAAGGCAGTTCAGGTTTGTTGTTTTTGAAGTTGATTATGTTTTTTATATTCCCTTTTTCAGTACAATAAATCCATGGACCATATTTTCTGTCTTTTCGGTATGTACCATATCTTGCAATTTGGCCGTTTGGATGATAAAATTTCCAATAACCGGTGGCATTACCTACCTCATATTCGCCAATTTGTTTAATATGTCCACTTTTATAGTAGACTTTCCAAAGACCTGAAAATTTATTATTAGAATATTTTCCTTCCGAGTGTAAGAGGGAATCCCTGTAGAATGTCTTCCATAAACCTGTCCTTTCTCCGTTTTGATTATATTCTCCGGTTTCTTTTATATCACCATTGGGATAGTACTCTTTGTATGTTCCTACTATATCCCCCTCTTCATAATTGCATTTGAACATCAGACTTCCGTCTGGATAGAATGCTTTATAGGGTCCATCAATCATCCCGTTTTTGTAAAGACTGATTCTTTCGGTAGTTCCATCCTTGTAAAAGACTTTTAGCGTATCATGGATTTTACCATACTGTTTCTCCCCGGAATAATTTAATGGTCCTTCTTCATAATATCTTTTCCATTCACCATGCTCCGTACCATTTTGAATTTCGACTTCCTCGTAAAGATTCCCGTTTGGATAATATATTCTGGTTTTTCCGTTTTGAATACCGTCCTTATATTGCGTAATTGATTCAAGAGATCCATCTTCATAGTACGTTTCAAATCTTCCGTATAATTTTCCATTTTTATAATTACCAATTTGTTTTGCAGTGTCGTTTTTATAATAAACTTCATATTTGCCATGCTCTTTATCGTTTTTAAAATGCATAATTTTTTTGAGCTCCCCTGACTCATAATAAATATGCCACACAGAATCACGTTTATTATTTTTAAAAAAACCTTTCTGTCCTAGTGTATCGTTGGGGTAGTAATAGCGATACAGTCCATGTTTGATGGTATCTTGCCCATCTATAAATCCCTTATAAATTTCCTTTGGTTTTTTTGAATCAGGGTAATATTCTTTGAATTCTTGATTTTGAGAATACAGAGAATTCATAGAAACAACAAAACAAACCAAAAAAAGTATTTTTTTTAAATGTGGTACATGATTATTACAATTGCTGGAATTTTGCATTGTTTAATAATTGGGAGCTTTTAATAACAGTCTTTGTGTGTTATTCTACTTCAATGGTTGTTTGTGTCCCTTCCAAAGATTCATTGCTTCCATAATCTAAAATTGCCGAAAGTGAATATTTGCCTTTTGATAATTTATCTTTGGGTATTGTTAATTCTATTTCCCTAGATGATTCAGGATATGCGACAAATTTTTCCTTTGGAAATTTCTTTTCATTGAGATTTTGAAGGTTAGAGGCAATAAGATAAACCTCGCATTGAGCTAAAATATCCCCCAGGTTATCAATGTGAACAGAAAACTTCCTTACAGAGTCTTCAGAACTCGTAATCTCTCTCAGATTACTTATTTTTATACGCTGGTCTTTGTTCATTTCAGATTGGGGAGTGTGGGATAAGTTCACATCTATTCTTCCGTATACTCCAATTCCTGCAGATAGCTCTTTATCTGCTGAAAAAGATGTTTGTTCTTTTGCTGTAGCAACGCTTAAAATGCCCCACTTAGATGAATAATCATCATTTGGTGGCTGATATCTTAATTGAACTGTTTGAGATTTATTCGGATTAATGTTTAAGTATGACGGATTTACTGTAATCCATTTGGCTATAGAATTTTTGGCTGACTCTGCAGGCATGATTTTTCTCTCACCTTCCTTATCAACCAGGTAATCTTTTAAGGTAAGAGCAATGGAAATTTCTTTGTTGCCATGGTTTTTGACAGTCACTGTTTTGGTTTGACTCTCTCCCGGATTTGAGGTAAAATGCAGACTGATGGGTGCCACCTCAAAGTCCTGGGCATTGATTAAACTAACTCCCGTTAAAAATAGAGCTATAGATAGAATTATACTTTTCATTTGAATATCGTTTTTTTTAAAGTTATTTCCTCACTTGAATAAATTGCAGTTATTATGTTTATTTTAAATGATTTACAAAACGAATCTTAAGGCAATTATTAATTTTGATAAATCAACCTGCATTTATCCTCTCAATCCGTGTCATCTGCGTTCAATTCATATTTTTTTGTCTACATGCTGTGGATGAGGGTTTCATAATAAAATAGTTTAAACTAAATAGCAAATATAATAATTATCCAATATTCAGAAACTTTATTTTGAGTAAAAATTTTTTAAATTTGGTATTCAATGAGATTTTGATTTTTTTTTATTATTTTTAAATTTTGAATAATCGTCTATGATACAAAAGATTATTAGACATATATTTGTTTTAATTCTTTTTTCAGGGAGTCAATCTTCGTTATTTTCACAGCAGTTATCCTCCTTATCGCAAGAAGCCCGGGAAGAGGTCGAGGAATATGAGGAGATGGTTGATTACTATATGGAGAGAGATCAACCAGAGGACGCTGCATCTTCTTTGAATAAAATAGCTTTTATATATTGGGAGAGTGGAAATCCTGATGAAGCCGTTGATTACTTTCTGGAAGCTATACCGTTGAATGAGGAGTTAAATAAACTAGACAACATTCAAAATATTTATAGCAACATAGGGCTTATCTATACCGATTTAGAAGAGTTGGAAAAGGCGTTGGAATATTTTCAGAAAAGTCTTGAAGTAAGAAGAGAATTAGGAGATCAAAAAATGATAGCAGCTGGCTTGTTGGATGTTGCTTACATTATGGGATTGACAGGAGATTACAGGGAAGCAAACAAACGGCTTGAGGAGGCCCTGGAAATTACCTCGGACGAGGGGTATTCCAATATGATGGTGAATATTTACAGGGAATTATCCCAAAACTATAATAAAATTGGAAACGTTGCTAAATATGAAGAATACAGAGATAAGTATAATTCTTATCAGGAACATGTTCGAACCCAAAGCATGAAGGATGATTATGAACAAAGAGAAGAGGAAAATCTTGCTGAGATAAGAAGGACAAGAGCTGAAAAAAGAGCCCAGGAGCTTGAATCACAATTACAGCAAGTAAGAGCAACGGAAAGACAGGATTCTATACAAGAGGTTGTGCAAGAAAAACAAGATTCTTTGCTTCAGGCAAGAAGATTGGATAGCCTTAAAGAGTTGCGCATAGAACGGCAAGAACGGCAGATGCAACTCCAGGAAGAAACGTTGGAAAGACAGAAAGCACAGCAACGCGTTCAAAGACTCATAATTTTTTCTGTTGCCGGAGGATTAATACTGGGTATTTTTCTTATCATAGTAATGTATCGAAGCAATAAGGCAAAACAAAGAGCAAATAAGGAACTTGCTGAAAAGAATGAGGAAATTCAAAAGAAATCACAGCAATTACAGGAAGCATTTTATAAGATAGAAGACCAGAACATAAAAATTACACAGAGTATCAGTTACGC
>JAWLEB010000007.1:0-90156 GCA_041686375.1 Bacteroidales bacterium | reverse complement strand
GATCAAAACTAAAATTTTGCAGCCAACTGATTTGCAAAATCAACTCTTAAATATGAAAATCAAAAGTGGGTGACCCAATGCACAAAACAGGAAGTAATTAAAAAATAAAATCCGCAATTGTTGAGTTTTTGATTCAACAAATGCGGAATTATAAAAGATTAAAAAAACTATATTACTATCTGAAACTGATTCCTAATCCTCCGGTAACCATTGGATATTCTTGCAATGTGTATTGTGCATGGATAGTCAGAACAGCCATCTTTATTCTCAATCCTGCTGCTACAGAAGGTTGCAGTCCATTCGATATCTCAATACTTATAGGGTCATTTAGTACAACATCCTCGTCTTCAGGTCTTAACTCTGTCTCTCCTGTTGGGTGTTCATTTTCATCAAGCGCAGGAACAGGCAGGGCATATTCGCCGGTCAGGTCCATCCCAAAATTACTATTTGTTAAACCAAAAGAAACGTAAGGATGAATCACAGGTAGTTTCGCGCCAACCAAAAGAGCAGAATGGAAAGCTGAAGTTGTTAAGTTAACTTTTTGATTTTCAGGATTTATATAATTGTTATCATTATCCACCATCTCTTCGGGATAATAACTTAAATCAAAACCACCATCCATTTGAGAATAACCTAAGAACAATGATGCCTTAATGATTGGTAGTTTATCAACTACTGGAAGCCACTGAAGCACATCATGCTTAACACCAACACCCCATAAGCCTATTTCTCCAAAATTTCCCATTCCTGTGGTTGGTACAAAACGTCCAACAATTTCTGTATTCTTGACAAGACCAAAACCCAAATTTAAGGTAGGCAGCGGAATACCAACTGGCACACTGAAACCTTTTAACTCAGTTTCCGGTAATATGGTCACTGTTTCTGTGCCTGTGGGAGTTTCAATATCTTCTGTGATTGTTATAGAATTTACGTCATCTCCATTTGTTAATGTGGGAAATTCTGATTCATTTCCAGCAGATGAAATTTTATTGAGTTCAAGATCCGCCAGGTCGAATAATAGATCAGCATCCGGAGTTTTAGCAAAACTTGTGGAAAATGTCAAGTCAAAACCAAGTGTGCTATGGGCTGAGGCGGTATTATACCATCCTCCTCCAAGATCAGCTCCCCAGGCCTTTCCTAAAGGTGTAGCATATTCCTCAAGAATAATATTCGCATCTTCCTTTCCTGCTTTCATAATATCTCCAACATTATTGAACTGAGCAGACATATTCTGATTCATAAATAAGGCAAGAAAGAAAATGATAAAACTTCTAAGTAACAGGGTTTGTTTTTTCATAATATACGTTTTAGTATGTTAATATTTACTTATAAATGGCAACTGATAAAACCATGACAATAATACGTTAAAAATAACAATATGGTTTAATCGTTAAGAAAGAAAACAATTTTAATGCCGAAATTTATATTATTTTACAAACAATTAATTTACTAAGTTTGTAACAGAATTTTATAAATAATGATAAAAATATGGCAGTAAATCAGCCATTAGCAGACAGGATGAGGCCTAAAACCCTCGAAGAGTTTGTTGGCCAGGAACATCTGGTAGGAAAAGACACTATACTTAGTAATACCATAGAGTCTGGGAATATTCCTTCATTTATTTTATGGGGTCCCCCGGGAACAGGAAAAACCACGCTTGCAAAAATTATTGCCAAACAACATAATCGGGTGTTTTTTACACTCAGTGCCGTCCATTCAGGAGTAAAAACGGTTCGTGAAACAATAGAAAAAGCAAAAAAACAACGATTTTTTGATGCCCCGAATCCAATACTATTTATTGACGAAATTCATAGATTTAGTAAATCCCAACAAGACAGCTTATTAAGTGCTGTCGAACAGGGTATTATAACCTTAATAGGTGCCACAACCGAAAATCCTTCTTTTGAAGTAATCGCCCCCCTCCTTTCAAGGTGCCAGGTTTACTTACTAAAATCGCTTAGTAAGGAAGAGTTGGAGATTTTGTTAAACAACGCACTGAACAAAGATTTATATCTAAAAAAAATAAATATTCAAATCAAGGAAAAAGCTGAACTATTTCGATTTTCCGGTGGAGATGCCAGAAAGCTCTATAATATACTTGAAATTCTGGTAAATGTTTTAAGCTCAGAAGATAAAGAAAATAAGGATTCCATTGTCATAGACAATAAAACCGTGCAACAGATTCTTCAAAAAAACATTGCATTCTACGATAAAAATGCAGAACAACATTATGATATCATTTCCGCATTTATTAAGTCTATCCGGGGCAGTGACCCCAACGCTGCGGTATACTGGCTTGCCCGCATGGTGGAGGGAGGAGAAGATCCAAAATTTATAGCCCGAAGGTTGGTTATTCTGGCTTCTGAAGATATTGGACTGGCAAATCCCAACGCATTACTGATAGCCAATAGCTGTTTTGATGCAGTTGAACGTATCGGGTGGCCCGAGTCCAGAATCATACTATCAGAAACAGCAATATATCTTGCTACTTCCCCAAAAAGCAATTCTGCATATCAGGCAATTAATAACGCACAAAAGTTGGTTAAAGAAACCGGCGATCTGCCTGTTCCTTTAAATATCAGAAATGCTCCCACACAATTGATGAAAGATCTGGGATATGGGAAAGACTACAAATATGCTCATGATTACCCGGAAAATTTTGCAGAACAGGAGTTTCTTCCCATCGAAATAGCAAATACTTGTGTTTATAAACCACAAAACAACAAGAAAGAAACAGAAATTAATGAGCGCCTGAAAATTTGGTGGAAAAATAAATATAAATACTAAAATTACTATTAATATGTATTCAATTCCAAACTTAAAACATACAGATTCAGAAAATTATTTACTAATTGCGGGACCATGCGTCATTGAAAACGAAGATACCCCCTACAAAATAGCTGAACATATATGTCAGGTGTCTGATGAATTAAAAATCCCATTTGTTTTTAAAGCCTCCTATAAAAAAGCAAACAGATCGAAAGTAAGTTCGTTTACAGGGATTGGCGATAAAAAGGGACTTGAAGTATTAGCCAACATAAGAAAACAATTTCAAATTCCTGTAGTAACAGATATTCATCATCCTGAAGAGGCAATGATGGCTGCACAGTATGTTGACATACTCCAGATTCCTGCGTTTCTTTGCAGGCAAACTGAACTACTCATAGCTGCAGCAGAAACCGACAAAATTGTAAACATTAAAAAAGGTCAGTTTCTCTCCCCAAACGCCATGCAGCACGCTGCACAAAAAGTTTTTGATTCCGGTAATTCCAAAGTTATGTTAACGGAAAGAGGCACTACTTTTGGCTACCATGACCTCATAGTTGACATGCGCAGTATTCCTATAATGCAAGAAATACAGTTACCTGTAATTCTTGATATTACTCACAGTCTCCAAAAGCCAAATCAAACAACAGGTGTAACAGGAGGGCAGCCTGAAATGATAGAAACTATAGCCAGGGCAGGTATTGCTGTCGGTGCTGATGGAATTTTTGTTGAAAC
The DNA here is from genome assembly GCA_041686375.1 of Bacteroidales bacterium. Taxonomy (GTDB): domain Bacteria; phylum Bacteroidota; class Bacteroidia; order Bacteroidales; family UBA12077; genus JAGXLC01. Next base: position 86,655 of record JAWLEB010000007.1, on the reverse strand, counting down.
CCACCCGGAACCACAAAATGCTAAATCAGACGGCGCTAATATGCTAAAAATGAATGATCTTAAAAGTCTACTGGTGAATCTGGCCAGAATAAAAGCCGTGGTAAATAAATTAAAGTGAGATAATTAAATATCAAAAAACCTTTGCAGGTTGCCAAAAAAATATTCATTCCATCCTGTTTTCATATTTTCATAGGCAACATCAGGAATATTTATATGTATCAGTTTAACCCTTGTTCCTTTTCCTGACCGGAATAGTTCAATGGTTACGATTGATTGTTCTTCCTGATCACCAAAATACCATTCCTGGACAATTTTTTTATTTTGCCGGATTTCCTTATTCTTCCCTACTATATCACCATCCCACATAGAAAATTCTGTTCCTTCTTTATCGTCCATTTTTGCCGGGTAGCCGGTCCAGAGCTCAATAGTGAAGGGATTGGTTAGCGCAGTAAAAACATCTTCAGGTGAACCTTTTATTTTATATGTGTTGCTAAAATCTTTCATAGAAGCTTAATTTGAATTTTAGAAAAGATTAATATCCCGACAGGATAAATAATATCACTTAAAATTGAAGAGTTATGATGATTTCTTGCTGTATTCAGGAAGCGTAAAATTAAATGTGCTTCCCTTTCCTTCTTTGCTTTTCACCCATATTTCACCTCCATTTTTTTCAACAAATTCCTTGCAAAGAATTAATCCCAGTCCAGTGCCTTTCTCAGAATTTGTACCTTCTGTTGAGTAATTCTCTGTCAAATCAAAGACATGGTTGACTTTATCCGAGGGTATACCGACTCCGTTATCTATTACTAAAAATTTAACTTTGTCATTGTTATAATTCTCAGCTTTTATTGAAACCTTTCCATTTTCGGGAGTAAATTTGATAGCATTGGAAAGCAAATTACGTATAATAGTATTTACCATGTTGGGGTCAGCGAAGCATTTTATCTCATAGTCTACCTCAGAAATAAGTTCAATATTTTTCTTTTTCGCTGCTTCCTGAAGAAAAGACATATTCTCGTTTATAATCTGTTGCATTGCAATTTCTACAGGATTATGTTTTAATCTTCCTGTCTGTGATCTGGCCCATTGAAGAAGATTATCCAGTAGATTGTAGGCATTAGATGAAAATTTATAGATCTGTTCAATGAATTCTTTAATTTTTTTTTCATCATAGCTTTCATACCGGTATAGTAAAAGTTCTGAAAGTCCTATAACACTATTGAAAGGATTTATTAAATCGTGAGCAATTATTGAAAAAAATTTATCTTTTGTAGCATTGAGCTCTTCAAGCTTTCGTCTCTGTTTTTCAATATTTTCCTTTTCAAGCTTTAACTCATAACTACGCTGTGTTAACTTCTCCTCCAGTATGTTACTGTTTCTCAACCGTTGAATTAATGTATGTAAAATGGCTCTTGCAATATGGGTATTTTTATCCAGGATTTTTTCGAAGATATTTTTATCCAAACGTAACAGCCATGTTTTTTCCAAAGTTGTCACGGATGCTGAACGAACTGAAGAATCAATCAGAGCATATTCACCAAAAGAATCATTACTGTAAAATCGGGCAAATTCATAATCTCCGTCATGAACTTGAACACTTCCTTCAGCAATAATATACATAGCATGCAGCAAATCACCCTTATAAAATACAACCTCATTTTTTTCCAACTCAATCTCCTCAAGTGAAATAGCTACTTCAGAGATAATATCGTCCGGTGTATCACTGAAAATAGGAACCGATTTTAAAATTTCGATTCTGCTCGTGTTGGAAAACGCTTTGCCCGGAGTTAACTGCGCATTTTTCATAACCGATAGTTTAGATCTCTTTATATTTGCAATAAACCATATCTTTTGATAACCTCCGCAAATTTAACAAAAAAAGTCAATTGTCCTGAAATATAGGTATATAAACCATAACTCACAGAGCATAAAGATAGTATTTACAACTAAAATGTATTCAAACAGTAGTACTAAAAGGCAAAAAGGGACTTAGGTTTATTATAGTAAAAAAGATCATAATCAGGCCATTCAGAAACATTATCAACGACATTGCTCATCAGTGTATCAAGATTATAAGTAAAGTCAGGGCCTAAATCATTATTCGTATTTACTAAAATTGTCCATGCAATTCCATCAGAACATCGTTTTAACAGTGCTGAAGTACCCGTGAGTGTTCCGGTTCTTTTCCATATGTCTTTTGAATTAACGCTCATCCATCCAATTGGGTGGCCGTTTCCTTTCACCTGTATCATTTTATTAATCGTACTTTCGGACAAAATATCCTGTTTTGATGGCTTTCTATCAATATGTACCAGCAGTTTCATCAACTCCGTTGGTGAAGCTAACCAAGCTCCGGCAGCTCCTAATAAATCAAAATTGTTCCCTCCATATTGCCGGGGTACAATTTTTCCCCTGGTAAAGGATGAAAATGCATTTTTATATTTGGAATTAGAATAATACTTAACCTCATTCTTTTTTCTTTCATCCAGTCTAGAACTCCCTATTTGCATATCATAAATTCCTGCAGGGTTTAATATTTCTGAACTAACATATTGTTCATAATTCATATTAGTAACTTCTTCGATAACTATGCCTAACAAAGCATAACCAAAGTTAGAATAAGAACTTTTTGTTCCCGGATCAAAAGAGAGTTCACGATGTTTTAAAGTATATTCAATTGTTGTCTCTAAATCAATTGGCAGAGGAACATCCATTGCATTTATAATGGTGTATGGTGAAAATATTGGATCGCCATGAAATTGTGACCATCCTGCTTTATGGCATAGCAAATGTCTGACTGTGATGTCAGTAATTCTTGAATTCCGAATGTTTTGATAGTTTGATGAATTTAACACGCCTTCTTCCCCAAATACTTTATCATTGAGACTCAGCTTTTCTTGCTCAACAAGTTTCATTATCGCCACTGCAGTGATGAGTTTTGAAACACTAGCCACCCTAAATAAATGCTTGGGCTCAACCAATTTTCGGGTTGAGGTATCTGCATATCCAAACCCTTTAGCATAAATTAAACGTTCATCCTTCGTTATGGCAACCGAAGCTCCGGCAATACCCCATTCGTCCATAAATTCATCTATCAAAGCTTCAGACTGGCTCATACCTGCGAATGAAGACATTTCATTGGTTAGACTTCTTGCAACAGAATGTGTGGATTCGTGTCTTTTTTCAATGCTGGAAAACGATTTTTCAGACAATGGTAGAATGATTTGCCCGAAAAATACAATAAATAACGCAATTAGCCTTCTATCGCTCTTTTTCATACTTTTCTCGTAAATGTTCAATTATTTTAACAATTCTTTGGTAACCAATGTTCAGTGCAAATGTATATTAATTCATCATATTGCAAAACAAAACATAATAAAAAATTGACAAACAAAGCGTTAAGTTTACGAATAGAAATATTTTGGTGGGTAAATGGTATTTTTAATAAATGAGCGACCATCAATTTTGCTGATGGTCGCTAAATAATTTTTATAAATACCTTATTCAATATCAGTTTAGAAAAACAATCCAACAGAAAAGATGAATTGATTAGGACGACTATCAAAATCGAGTGGTTCTTCGCCTCCAACATCAACACCATCTCCTAGCTTGCTTAGTCCGCCCTCGTATTTTACATCCAGTGTTAAAGTATTCAGCAAATCTAATCCAACACCAACCTGATATCCCCACGTTGCACCATTAAACTCTTCTTTATAATCAGTTGCAGCTTCTATTGCGGATTTGTTATCAAGAATTATACTGGCAACAGGTCCGGCCTGAACCCTCGCCGGTCCGAATTTCCATCCTGCCATAAGGGGAATATCAATTTTGCTGAATTCTTGATCTTCCGTAAATTCATCTTGAATATCACCCTGATCTATTTCCGTAATTTTTATTTCAGCAGTTGATTTACTGAATAACAATTCAGGCTGTACATACAGTGCTGCAATTGACAATCTGCTAAAAACACCTACCTGGAAACCATTAATACCCATGTTTTGACCTTCAATTTCCAGCTGGTCATAATTTTCTTCAGAAAGATTTGTATAAACTTCATCTGCCTTAATGGATGTTGAAGTAACTCCCGCTTTAGCACCAAATTTTAGTTGCGCTGAGGCATTGATTGCAAAAAGCAGAATAAGAATCAGAAAGAGATATTTTTTTTTCATTTGGATAAAGTTAGATTATTAGTTTCATAATATGAGACTTAATGCTACAAAAGTCAACGTAAGTCATTCTGCATCCCATGGAACCCCCATGCTTTATACATAAAATTTTGTTTATGTTAGTGGATGAGGGTTTCATTTGTTTATTTTTTATTAATTCATGGTTAAATGTTTATCCTGTGAAGGCAATTTATCGCCATAGGGGGAGAAGTTCCCATCATAAAATAATCATCTTCTTTTGTAATACTAATAATTATTTTAATTAATTCCAAAATATGTGATTTTTCCTATTCTTCATCTCCGGAAGGATGGACATGGCCGTGTTCTTTTTCTTCATCACTAGCCTCCCTTACTTCCATCACTTTACCTGCAAAATAAAGGTCATCACCAGCCAATGGATGATTAAAATCCATTTTTACCTGTTCATCACCAACTTCTAGGACTATGCCATCCAATCTATTACCTTGCTGGTCTTGCATTGGTATATAATTTCCTTCTTTTAACAGCTCATAGTCAATCTTGCCTTCAATTTCAAATATATTGATTGGCAGGTCAACTATAGCTTCTTCTGAAGCCTGACCATAAGCATCATCGCAATCAATTTTAAAATCAAATGTATCACCCTCTTTAAGCCCACTTATGTTTTCTTCAAACTTCTCAAGCATATTTCCAACACCATAAAGAAATGTAAGAGGTTTGTCTTCTTTCACTGTTTCCACTACTTCACCATCAGAGCTATCAACACTTAACTGGTAAGTAACAGAGACAACTTTTTCTTTTTCAATTTTCATAAAAATTAATTTTAAACTTTTAACATTTTAACAATACAAAGGAATACTTTTCTTTTGAAAATTTCAAAAATTATAAAGAAAAATACAGCAGACCTGTAAGCCAGGTTCTGTGCCTCTAAAAACAGGGCTTCCATCATTTATCTTAGCGGCCTACCCCCCGTCATCGGGCGAGCAACCCTTAAACGACGGTATACATGGCCTTGCAACCCACAAGTTTGCACAGCTATTCCAGTCGCCTGGAATACTGGTGAGCTCTTACCTCACCTTTACACCCTTATCCGGCAACTGCCGGACGGTTATTTTCTCTTGCAAAACTATACCCTCACGGATATCTCCCCTTTCGGGAGTGCGGCGCTCTGTGTTGCCCGGACTTTCCTTACTGCCTTATGCAGCACGATGGAACAGCCTGCTGTATTTTTCTTTACTTAAGTAACGTAACTTATTCGCTCTTATTATTTTTTCAAAAATACGAGTGTGGCCCCATAACCATACTCCCGGAATGATGCATCCTGGTAGTCCAGATAAGAATAATCTCTGTCAAGAGACTTTCGCAATTCATATCGTAACCTTCCATTACCAACTCCGTGAATAAAGACAATTTTTTTCTTCTGACCAGATTTTATGGCGGCTTTTAAAGTATTATGAAAATTTTCCATTTGAATCTCCAGCATCTCTTTATTAGTCAAATCTTTGGGGCGTTCCACCAACTCCTCAATATGCAAATCTACTTCTTCAACTTCTCCTTCCTGTTTTTTCTTATGCGTAAATTTTTTACCTGATTCCTTTCTTTCTTTTTCTTGTATGGCACTTCTTATCTCTTCATCTGTCAACTTATTTATTTCTCTGGTCAACACAGCCTCTTTATTCAATTCTATTACATAAGCATTCTCCTCAAAGAAATCATTTTCCATAAAGGTTGTACTTTTATAAAATTTACGGGGTTGAAAATTAATGTCAATTTCTGCAGGAGAAACCGCATGGAAAAAATCATTCTGGTAAAAAATAAACTGACCTTTTAAAGCTCTGAGCTCTGAAAGGTTTGCTCTTTCGATCTTCCTTAAAAAAATTTTCGTATTATCTTCCAGTTTACCAGACGAAAAATGAGCATAAATGTTTTCTTTCCTCAAAAGAAATAAATAAAACACATTAAAATCACTATCATTTATAAAATATAAGTCCAGATCAGCATTTTCAGGATGCTGTTGATCATTAGGAACCAATGCTATATGTATATCTTTTTCAGGTTCGTGCATATCTTCGTTAACTTCTTCTTCCAATTCTAAATCCTGGAAAACATCCAAATCTTCCTCACCGGTTTCAATTTGAGCAGACATCTCTTTCGTATGCGACTCCTGATCTTCTTCCTTTATCAATTCCTCAACAAGTATAGGTACTTCAAACCCATCGTCATTTAATACATTAACCATATCTTTGTTAAGAAAGCCCGTAATCACTCCTCCTCCTGTATCATTCAGGAACTTTACCTTATCACCTTTTTTAAGCTTCATAACTTGTCCCCATTATCTTTAGTAAAAAATATTGCTGGCAGAAAAACTGCTTTGTCTGTAAATCTATTTGCATACAAAATTAGTTAATTTTGCCATTCATAAAATAAGAATTTACATGAGATTAGAGAAAATAAAAATTGCGGATTACAATTATCATTTACCGGAAGAAAAAATAGCTAAATATCCTCTTGATAACAGGGAAAATGCAAATTTACTTATCTATAAAAAAGGAGAAATTTATAAAGATATATTTAAAAACATTACTGGTTATCTTCCGGAAAATCATCTTATGGTGTTTAATGATGCAAAAGTTATTGCTGCAAGAATACAATTCCAAAAAGAAACAGGGGCCAATATTGAGATTTTTTGCCTGGCACCATATCAACCAGCAGACTATGCTATGGCCTTTCAACAAAGGGAAACAGTCATATGGAAAGGTATAGTGGGTAATCTAAAAAAATGGAAGACAGATCATCTGCAAAAAAAAGTTATTGTTAATGAGAAACAATTGAAATTAAAAGTAGAAAAAATAAAAAAAGAAGATAGATATATCTTGTTAAAGTTTACCTGGAATGATAAGGAAGTCACATTTTCAGACATCCTTGAAAATGCTGGCAAGGTGCCTATCCCTCCATACCTGAAAAGAGAAACAGAACAAATTGACAAAACAAGATATCAGACAAAATACTCCAGAACAAAGGGGTCTGTTGCTGCTCCAACAGCAGGTTTACATTTTGATGCATTTACGCTAAATACAATTAAGGAAAAAAATATTCCCACAGACAAGATAACTTTGCATGTAGGGGCAGGCACCTTTCGTCCGGTACAAACTGACAATCCAAGAGAACATGAAATGCACACAGAGCATTTTTCTGTCTCAATACTGACAATTAATAATCTTATTAAGCACAAAAACAGGATTCTTGCTGTTGGGACAACATCAGTAAGAACATTGGAAAGTTTATATTGGCTTGGCGTGAAACTGCTGAGCAAAGGAAAGAAAAATCAGCCAATAAACTTTTTAAGGCAATGGGAACACACGGAGCTTGATGATTCTGTTCCCGTTGTGAATGCTTTACAGGAGATAAAAAGATACATAGAAAAAAACAATAATCATTCATTCAATGGAAGTACACAAATAATGATTACTCCGGGTTATCGTTTTAAACTGACCCATGCAATGATTACCAATTTTCATCAACCCAAAAGCACTTTGTTAATGCTAATTGCTGGGTTTGTTGGAGATGACTGGAAAAGTATTTATGATTTTGCCTTAAACAATAACTTCAGGTTTTTAAGTTACGGAGATAGTTCCCTGCTATTTCCGGGAAGAAGGAATCCATAAATTTTTTCTGAGGAAAATTGCATTTCCTTCCTTTTAATTCTGCTTTATCAGGTATATTTCATCAGTTCTTTAATTTTCTGAACGAACATATAAATATCTTCTTCAGTGGTATCAAATGAAGTCATCCAGCGAACAACTGATTTTTCCGGCTCCCAAACATAAAATTTGAAAGACTTTTGCAATTCAGGTATAATACTGGCTGGAATTTTGGCAAAAACTCCGTTCGCTTCAACCGGCCGGGTAATTTCAATACCTTGAATTTTTCCGGCCTCTTCTGCCAGCAAACCTGCTGTATGATTTGCCTTACGGGCATTCTTATACCATAAGTCATCTGAAAGATAGCTGAGAAACTGTGCTGAAATAAACCGCATCTTTGATGCCAGTTGCATACCTTGTTTTCTGATATATTTAAAATAATTTTCTGCATGTTGGTTGAAAAATAAAATCGCTTCTCCATACATCATTCCATTTTTGGTCCCTCCAAATGAAAGCACATCTATACCCACGTCCCTGGTAATTTCACGGAAAGATTTATTAAGAGATACAGCAGCATTAGCAATTCTGGCACCATCCATATGAACAAAAAGGTTATTATCTTGTGCAAATTGGGTGATTTCGCGTAGTTCGTCTACCGTGTAAACCGTCCCTAATTCCGTTGCCTGGGTAACAGATATTATTTTAGGCTGTGAATGATGCTCAAAGTCAATGCCTTTGATATGTTTCTTAACACCTTCAATATTAATTTTTCCATCATCGGTTTCAACCGGCAATAGCTTAAAACCGTTGAATTTTTCCGGTGCACCGCATTCATCTTCATTAATATGGGCTGTTTCAGCACAAATAACAGAATTATAGGAACTTGATAATGCTCCTAAACCCAATACATTAGCAGCGGTACCCAAAAAGACAAAATATATTTCAGTATCTTTTCCAAAAATTTCACGAAAACACTCATAAGCTTCCCTCGTATAAGGATCATCACCATAAGCAAAGGTGTGCCCTTCATTGGCATCATTTAAAGCTTTCATTATATCAGGGTGAACACCGGAGTTGTTATCGCTGGCAAATCCTTTACTATTACGCATGATTTATATTTTTAATCTATTATTTATTTTTATAACAGGCTAATTTAAGTAATTTATTTTTTAAAATTCAAAAAAATACCGGGTACCTAAGGATATTACCCGGCATCTTTTTTATCAGATCCTTGTTAAAATTGTTCATCATACTTTGTCCAGAGTAAATCTCCCATATCCCAGGCTTTCTCAACTACTTTATTTCCCCATTCCATGGTACGGTCATTCAAAAACTCAACTGCTTTCTCAGGATCTTCATCGTACAGTTCCTTAGCCTTGTTGTCGATTTCTTCTTGTTCCTTAAAAAGTTGTTCTTGCCAGGGATTCCAGACACTGTCTATGTCTTTGTGCATATCTCCCCATCTCTGAGCTGCAAGTGTACCCAGACGGTTAAATGCCCACCAGGCTGATTCTCTGCTGTAACCTGTTTCCCTCGCTTTAACTTTATATGATTCAGGCAAATCTGTATTGTTACAATAAACAGGAATATAAATAGATGAAGCAATATTATCTTGTGCCAGCCATACAATGCCTCCTATTTCATCAGGCAGCCAATCTCTGCACTGAATAATAGTTCCATACATAGTATACCATCTGGCAATCGTTCGTTCTCCTAAAAAGTCAATATCTCCGGATTCATCATCAACACTAAACCAACCGCCGTTAACATCCTGTATTTCAAGCTGGTCATAAGGCATAAAAGGGTTTGCCAATGGTGAAATGACCTTTTCTCCATCTTCGTTGGTAGTTGTTATGTTTCTTCTCATATCATATGGTGTGCCTTGATAATAATCTTTAAACACCTTAACCAGATCAGATAAAGTTACCTTTTCATCGGGTTTTACAGAGAAAGGATAATTTTCTGAAGTTGGGTCTAGATCTAATGAAGGAGCTAATAAATCAAAAACTCGCCATTCTCTTCTCCTGGATGCAACAGATTTTCTGCTACCAGGTGCGTAAGCGTAGCAAAATTGAAATTCTCCTTCTGATTCATCCCACCAGCCATTTTCTTCTGCAACTTCATGTATATTATCGGAAGCCATGAAATTATCCGAATCATCAAGATCAATTTCTTTGATGGTTGAAGCATTTGCGTTTACAGCGATATGATCATCCGGTACTCTCTGTGCGGCCCAAACAGCACCAACTTTCCCTTCACCAGGACCTACAATTTCTAGGTGCCATACTTCATTCTTATCTGCTATGGTCAGACATTCGCCATAATCATTCCATCCAAACTGAGTAAGAAGGCCATCAGCCAGCTCTATAGCTTCTCTGGCCGTCTCCGTACGCTCAAGCATAAGTTGACAAAGACGCTGACAATCAATAAGTCCGGCATCAGATTGTAATTCTTCTCTTCCGCCAAAAGTTGACTCTCCCACACCAAGTTGATGCTCATTCATACTTGGATATGCTGTATTCAAATAAGCATTGGTTTGTTCTACCTGGGGGATTTCTCCAATCTCCTCATGCTTATAGGCAGGCATTGTCTTCGAATTGTCTTCCACCCGTTTAAACATTGATACAGTTTCCTCCTCAATTTGATCCTTTGCAGGCTCAAAATCCATCCACGCCCTGGTACGATGACTATCATCAGTATGCGATGTCATAACCGAACCATCTGAACTTGCTTTTTTCCCCACAGTGATGCTTGTGCAGCCTTCAGGAACACCGCCTTTCCAATCACTTTTTGCCTGAGAAAATGAGGAAAAGGACAGTAATAATAAAAAAACGGATAAAAATGCTGAAATAAAATAATTGATTGTTTTCATGTGTATAAAATTTGATTATTAATTTCATTATATGAAACCTATGATCACAGATATCAACGGTTTATGATTCTAACAGACATGAACCCTCAAGCATTGTCTCCAAATATAGTTTCAGGCATATGCTTATAAGGACGCTAGTGAGTGAAGGTTTCATAATTAGTTTATTTTATTCTACCAAAATAATAAAATCTGATAAAATAGGAACAATATTTTTTACTATCCATTCAATATAAATTTTTCTTTTAAAAAATTATGTACAAATTTAAACTCCATAATATCATATTAAAAAGTTATTAAAACACTTAATATCAACATGTAACTTTAGTTCTTAATTAATTTTCAGAACAATTTTTTATAGGCTGGATAATTTTAAAAGGATATAATATGTTTATTGATTACATAAAATATTTTTTTAAATTGGCTTTTTTGGTAATAACAAATAAACATTCAAAATTGATATGGAAGATAAGTTAGCCCTTAAGAAAAAGATATACGACAAATGTTTATCCATTCTTGAAAAAAGTGCTGAAACAACAAAGACAAGAGTTGAAGAACTTCAGAAAGATGCTAATCAAACTGAACAGGAGCATGATGTTTTTGACGGTACAAGGAATAAATTATTGGGTCAAAGAGATATTTATGTAGAGCAATTGCAAAATATTATAAATGAAATACAGATCCTCAATAACGTAAATTACGGGAAATTACTGGATAAAGTTGATTTTGGAGCAGTAGTAAAAACCAACAAACAAAGCCTGTTTATTGTGATCGGGTTAGGAAAAATTTCGGTAGATGGCGAGGAATATTTTGTAATCTCCAGGGATGTGCCAATATACAAAGTAATGGAAGGAAAGAAAAAGGGAGATACTTTCGAATTTAATGGCAACAAGTTTGAAATTAAAGATGTTTTCTAACTTTCTTAACGTATACTATTTTATTTGTGTAAGCTCCAAAAAAGTATTTTCCGGGTATATAATTGCATTACGAATTAAGCCAAGACCAAAATTCCTGGTCAAGAGGAAAAATATTATAGTATACGTAACTATACTATTAAGCAGATGTTTTATGAGTACTCATAAAACATTACATACTGCTTTGAATTTATAGACTTAAGTAAATGAAAAAACTGAATCTGAGCGGAAAAGATATAAGGCGTATCGGAATTACTGATGATAAAGTTATAAGTCTGGCTAAAAACATCATGCAGAAGCACTATAAGCATCAGAATAAAGCGGAGGCTTTAGAGATCTTAAAAAAGGTCATGAATAACCCTGAGAAATTTCATAAACATCCTCAATTGGGGAAAATAGCCCAGAGACTTACCGTTAATAAAACACAGTCAACACAGGAATTCATGTTAAAAGAAACAAAACCCTACAAAATATACGGCAGAGAAAATATTGAAGAAAGCGCTCTTCAACAAATGGAAACAGCAATGAGATTACCAATAGCGATAAAGGGTGCCTTAATGCCTGATGCCCACCAGGGGTATGGGCTGCCGATTGGTGGTGTCATCGCTGCAAAAAATGCCGTTATTCCGTTTGCCGTAGGAATGGATATAGGTTGTAGAATGGCAATGTCTATTTTCCCAATCGACCCAAATTTTGTGATCAATAATGTACCAAGACTAAAAAATATTTTATTAAGTAATACCTCTTTTGGAAAAGAAGAACATAAAGAAATGAAGGATCACCTGATAATGGAACGTCAGGAATTTAATGAAATAAAATTCCTACGTACTTTACAGAAAAAGGCTTATGATCAGTTAGGTACTTCAGGGCATGGCAATCATTTCGTTGACATTGGTATCCTTGAAGTTAAGGAACCAACCACCCCAATTCAAATTAGCCCCGGCATATATCTTGCTGTATTGACGCATTCAGGCTCCAGAGGAACAGGAGCTGAGATAGCACGGCACTATACAAAAATAGCTTCACAAAAATGTAGTCTGCCTAAAGGGGCAAAATCCTTAGCCTGGTTGGAACTGGGAAAAGCAGAAGGTGAAGAATACTGGAAAGCTATGAACTGGGCCGGTGACTACTCCGCGGCAAATCATGAAATCATCCATAAAAAAATAGCGAAAGCAATGCAAGCTGAATCCCTTGCACGTATAGAAAACCACCATAATTTTGCATGGAAAGAAAAGCTCAGTGACGGTGAAGAAATTGTTATACACAGGAAAGGAGCCACACCTGCTCACAAAGGAACCTTGGGAATAATTCCGGGTTCGATGGTAAGCCCTGCTTTTATTGTAAGAGGGAAAGGTAACGAAGAAGCTCTGAACTCTGCTGCTCATGGAGCAGGAAGATTGCTTTCACGTAGTGAAGCTAAACGGCGATTCACCAAAAAGGAACTGCATGAATACCTGAATAAAAACAATGTAACGCTGATTGGAGGCAATAAGGATGAATCTCCCTTTGCTTATAAAGATATTAATGAAGTCATGAGGCTTCAACAGGATATGGTGGACATACTTGCTGTCTTTAAACCCAAAATTGTAAGAATGGCTTAATCAAATTCTATTTTATGACATCAAAAAAGGAAATTCTATCTCCCTGGCAATATGCTTATAAATTTGTTAACAATACCGACCAAAACATCTTTCTAACAGGAAAGGCAGGAACAGGCAAAACTACTTTCCTGAAAACCATTCTTGAGGATTCCTATAAAAAAACAGTTGTAGCCGCTCCCACAGGCATTGCTGCTATTAATGCCGGAGGAGTCACCCTGCATTCACTACTTCACCTACCCTTCGGGTGTTTTGTTCCGGATAATTTTCATAAACCAAATCTCAAATTTACTACAGAAGTTCATTCACCTGGAACACTCATACGATCTCATCGGATGAACGAAACTAAAAGAAATCTAATCAAAGAAACTGAGCTTCTAATAATCGATGAGGTAAGCATGCTTCGTGCTGATACGTTAGATGCCATTGATACTATCTTACGTCATGTCAAAAGAAAAAACAGTACATTCGGTGGAGTCCAGATCCTTTTTATCGGAGATCTACTTCAGTTACCTCCTGTCATAAGAAAAGATGAAAAAGATATCCTTTCTTCCTATTATTCCTCTGGTTATTTCTTTGAAGCTAAAGCATTACAAGAAAAATACCCCATCTATATTGAATTAGAGAAAGTATTTCGCCAAGTGGATAAAAAATTTATAGGAATCTTAAATCGACTCAGAGAAAACAGCATCACAGGAGCCGACATACAGACGTTGAACAATCATTATAAACCCAACTTCGAACCTTCAGAAAATGATGGGTATATTTTTCTTACAACGCATAACAAGAAAGCTGACCAAATAAATCAAAAGGCTTTAAATAACTTACCGGGTAAATCATTTCGCTTCGATGCTAAAGTTGAAGGAAGTTTTGGGGAACACCTCTATCCTATTCCATACCAGCAAGAGTTTAAGAAAGGAGCACAGGTTATGTTCATAAAAAATGATTATTCTGGAGAACAAAGATATTTTAATGGTAAAATCGGTACAATAAGCGACATTTCTGAGGAAGAAATTTACGTAAGCTTTCAGGATGGAACTCCTGATACTCCTGTAGAAAAATATACATGGGAAAATAAAGAATTCGCTCTTAATCAAAAAACAAAAAAAATCAAGGAAGTCATTAAAGGAACTTTTACACATTTCCCAATAAAACTTGCCTGGGCTGTAACAATCCACAAAAGTCAGGGTTTAACCTTTGAAAAAGCTATAATCGACGTTTCTCAGGCTTTTGCACCGGGGCAAATCTACGTTGCATTATCAAGATTAACGTCGTTAGACGGTTTAATCCTTAACACTCCAATTCCCCAAAAAAACCTCAACCCTCCTGAAAGCTTAAGAAATTTCATTATTAATAAAAAGCATTCTGAAAAATTACAAAATTTATATTTTAACGCTTTTACCAGTTTTATAGAAAATTCCATATTAGATGCATTTAACTTTCAAGACTTATATAAAAGTTTAAACAATCATGCAGCTACATACCAACAAGATGTAAAAAAATCGACCAAACAAAAATACAAAGCTTGGGCAATGGACCTAATAGACCTGGGAAAGGAGTTAACAAGAACCAGCGATAAATTTCAGAAACAAATAATACAAATATGCCAGAATTCATATAATGGACACCAAGAAAGACTTTTAGAAAGGGTTAAGGCAGCCAGGAATTATTTTGAACCCTTAATGGAAGAGCTTTATAAAAAGGTAATATCACATATGGCTGACATGCAGAAGAAAAAAGGTACTAAAAAATATACCAGGGAACTGGACAATCTTGCGTCTGATATCTTCAAAAAAATTGAAGAAATTCATATCTCAGAAACAATGCTTGATGCCGCTTTATCAAATCAAAATATCACCGAAAAAATACATGAATGCAAATCTTCATTGCAAACAAAGTGGGAAAAAATTGAAAATGAATATACTAAGCAAAATGAAGTTAAAAAAAATACGAAAGATATAACCCTGGAGCTATTTCAAAATGGTAATAGTATTGAAAAAATTGCTGAACAACGGCTACTCGCTGTTTCAACTATAGAAGGTCATCTCTCCTATTTTGTAGAGAAAGGACAATTAGATGTAAATCAGTTTATTGATAAAATTAAAAATGCGCAAATAAAAAAAGTAGCAGAAATGCTGGCAACATTCAAAATGAACGATATTAAATCTAAGCTAGGAGATGAATTTACTTATAGCGATATTCGATTTGCGTTAGCTGATTTAAAAAGTAAAAGTAACAATAAGAACCTGAAAGCATAAAAATTTAAAGCATAGCTTGTGCGTTCCCTGACTAAATTAACTATTCAAATAAACCTTCGTCCCGTATCAACGTTAAAATCGCATTATGTGGAACAATCACATATTTTTCATTATTGAATAAAATTTCATGAGAACTGGACTGGAGATAGATAGCCAGATCTCCCTCTTTTGCCTGTAGCGGCACATATTTTATTGATTCCTGATCTTCTTTCCATGGTTCATCAGTATCCGTAACGGCAGGTATTGGATAGCCCGGGCCCACTTTTAATACATAGCCACTGTGCAAATTCTCTTTTTGCTGAACACTGGGAGGAAGATATAGTCCACCCTTGGTTTGCGATTTCTGATCTTTAGGTTTTATTAATACCTGTGCTCCAACCAGAATAAATTTTTCAAGTTCCTGATTACCAATTTCAAGTGCCATTATTTGATGTGTTTACAATTTTGCTGCAAATATAGTAAAGAATAAATTACTTAAATCTTCGTTAAAAAAAGATGTAATTTTTAAATGACACTTTTTTGCCACTAATTAAATACAAAATAAAAAAAAACTATCATCTACTAGTGAAGACAAAAATGAAACTAATAATCAAACTTAATTTTAATGCAAACAACCAGTAAAGTTCTTCTATTTGCCTTAATAGCAATCATAACAATTACATGCTCGAACAGGAAAACATACCAGATATTCTCTCCAGATAAAAACCTGAAAGGGGAATTTTTTATGGAAAGCAATGAACCCTACTATACTTTATGGAAAGGAGATGAATTGCTTATTGACTCTTCCCGGCTTGTACTCAAAATGAAAAACAAGCCGGGGCTTGATAAAAATTTTGAAGTAGTTGAAACCATTAAAGAAAGTCGTGAAAATACATGGACACAGCATTGGGGAGAAGTAAAAGAGATCACTGATAAACACAATGAGCTCAAGATAGTTCTCTTCAATGACCAAGAAAACTATAACATAAATATATATTTCCGCCTTTTTGATGATGGATTAGGGATAAGGTATGAAATCCCCAAACAAAATGATTCGAAAAACATCGAAATAACTGAAGAAATTACTGAATTTAACATAGCAGGGGATTATTCTGCATGGTGGATCCCAGGTGATCCAGACTCCTACGAGTTCTTATATAACAATACTAAAATCAGTGAAATAGATTCAGTAAATACCCCAATTACAATTCAAACAGACAATAACACATTTCTTAGTATTCATGAAGCTGCTCTGACTAATTATGCGGGAATGAGACTAAAAAGAAACAATGAACATAATACATTGCTTACTTCTGATCTTATCCCATGGCCTGATGGAATTAAAGTAAAAAGCAAACTTCCACTTCTAACACCCTGGAGAACAATTCAGGTAGGAGATAAAGCAGGAGACCTTATTGAATCAGATATGATTCTTAATCTTAATGACCCCAATAAACTTAACAATTTATCTTATCTCGAACCCATGAAATATGTTGGCATTTGGTGGGGTATGCACATTGATCTTAACACATGGGAGGAAGGACCAAGACACGGAGCAACTACTGAAGCAGCAAAACGTTATATTGATTTTGCTTCCAATCATAATATCAAGGGAGTTTTAATTGAAGGATGGAATAAAGGCTGGGAGTCATGGTTATCTGGGAACAATGCTCAGGACTACACTCAACATACTGATGATTTTGATATAGAAGAGGTTGTAAAATATGCAAAAGAACAAGGAGTTGAATTGATTGGGCATCATGAAACAGGCAGCAATATCCCAATGTATGAGAAACAAAGAGGAGAAGCATTAAAATATTACAAAAATTTGGGTATTCATACCGTCAAAACCGCTTACGGAGGCCAGATGAATCCAGAAGGCACATATCATCACGGACAGTATATGGTTCATCATTACAGAGAAGTGGTCAAGTTAGCACACCAGAACGAAATAATGATCGACGCACACGAACCAATCAAACCGACCGGAATAAGACGAACTTATCCGAATATGATGACTCGTGGAGGTGTCCGGGGAATGGAATATAATGCATGGAGCGATGGAAATCCGCCCGATCATACTACCATTCTTCCGTTTACAAGAATGCTGGCAGGTCCGTTAGACTATACGCCAGGAATATTCGATATTATGCTTAAAAAGCATGAGAATGTGAGAAAAAAACACGCAGGCAAAAATTTGAACAGAAGAGTTCACACCACGCTGGCAAAACAACTTGGTTTATTTGTTGTCTTATACAGCCCATTACAAATGGCGGCGGATTTGATTGAAAATTACGAAGGGCATCCTGCATTTAAATTTATAGAAGATGTCCCTGTTGACTGGGAACAAACACATGTGCTCAATGGAGAAATAGGAGATTATATAACAATCGTAAGAAAAGACAGAAATAGTAATGAATGGTATTTGGGAAGTATTACCGACGAAAACAAACGAGATTTGACTGTCTCTCTTGATTTTCTTGATGAAAACAAAACATACAAGGCAGAAATTTACAAAGATGCCAAAAATACTCACTGGGAAACAAATCCAACAGAATACATTATTGAAAAAGCAACTTTTAGAGAAGAAGACAGTCTGAAATTAGAACTCGCTGAAGGGGGTGGTACAGCAATAAGATTTTATCCGGAGTAAGGTTGGGTTATAACAATTTTGAAAGTCTGCGGCCTTTTACCGCAGACTTTTTTGTATATTACCGATAAACAATAAAAGACAAATAAATCCACCGCATACTAATACATCTTATTGATAGCCTTTCCCCATGAATCTCTTTGCTTAACCTTAAATCTCAGATTTTGTCCGTCCTTTGTAATTATATTTAAACCATTAGGAAAAAGCTTGTTTATATTAAAATAAATGATTTCTTCAATTTCCGTTGGTAAAATTTCAAGGTTAGAACCATGAAGAAGACTTCGAAAATAAACTCTCTGGTTTGTTAATATCAGTTTTCCACTAATTTTGTGATCGTCTTTAAAATACTGACTATCAGTAGCTTTAACTACAACTTCATTGGGTTTTAAATCTACTTTCATAAGTTTATTTTTAATTTATATTGAATATATCATAATTTATACCAAAAAACATATAGCTCTGAAAAAAAACAACTTATTTAATCTTGTCAAATATTTTGTGTCCGCTATCGTAACATAATATGTACAAAAATGAACACTTCATGTAATATAACTACGAAAAAAATCATTTAACGCTGCAAATACATGTCCCATATTTTCATCTTAAGAAAAGCAATTCATATCATCGACCTCCATAGAATATTTGGATGTTTAGAATGCTTCAGATAATTCTTCATCGGTATTTTTTTGATCAAATTGCGTCTCCAGGTTAAACAAGGTTTTTGTTATGGAACGATAATTTCTGAAAAAAAATACAGCTCCCCAATCATGTTTAACTCTGTGGTATACACGCACAAATTTTTTGCTGCTTATTAGGATTTCTAATACATCCATTCTATGATGAGAATATTGATTAATTATTGTATCAGGTTGTAATACTTGATTTTTATTATCTACCAATTCCAGTTCTTCAAACTTATATTCCTCCACTTTGGATCCCAGAAATTTCTTCCTTTTATCCACAATACTTTTATAAGCATTTTGTTTTCTCTTTAAAATATCTTTATCATAAAAATCAGTTTCTGTATCTGCACGTAAGTTATTTCCTGAGTCTTCATCGCCTTCATCTGCTAAAGGGTAATCATAATAATCTCTTCCAAAAACCTGAATATTTAAAAAAGCATTTTTATCATATTTTGACTCATAAGTAAATTCTTTTGTAACAAGACTATATTTTATTTCTCCTAAAGTATCTGACGTATTTTCACTCGCTTTGTCTATCAATTCTAAATTCATAGAAATAAGCTGCTGTTTACGTGACTTTTGAACTTCGGGTAAATTAGTGTTAATAGCCACTCTTTTGCTCCCGTATCCTTTTTTCTTAAAACTAACTAAATAATATCCATTAAAATCCAGGTGAAATGAAAACCGGCCGTTAGCATCTGAACTAAATTTGTGAATAGTATCAGAATTAACAAGAATATCGACTTCGGAAAGGTTACCATTATTGTCAAAAACAGAACCAACTACATTTAATCTGTTTTGACTATAAGATAAAGTATACATAAACAGAGCTGTAAACAACAAAAAAGTATAGGAAACCCATCGATTCATTACGTAATAAATTGATATACTGTAAATCTATAAAACATTATTTCGATTTCAAAATCAAAGTAAAAATTTTCACTTCACTGATAAATCATTTTCGTAATGGAGTTCAATTCTGTGTAACCTTTCCGGCAGGATTGCGTTATGAAGAATATACTAACCTCGCAATTTTTGCTTATAAAGTAACATATTTACATTTAAACGTAATATGATTTCAAGTATAAAAATTTAAAAACCGATCTTGGGGTAAGTTTAAAGAAAAATTGTATTTTTATTGCAAATATTATGAGAACGCTTCAAGTTAAACTTAAAATATACCAGTTATGAACATACGTTTTATGCAAACTCTCTTAGCTGTCCTGGTTGCAATAGTTATTATCTTACCAGGATGTCAAAAAGATAAACAAAAGAGAGAGGAAGCCAGGGAGTCTGAAGATGTTGTTACTGTTGATACTATTGACACACAACTTGTCAAAGATATTAAGACGGTAAAAGAAATGTTTTATTCTATGCCTTCTCCTCTGGAAGTTGCAATGATCCTAAAACAAGCAGAAACAACTTATAACCCAGAACTACTAAATCCTGTGGATAAAACATCGGATTATGTTACCACCAAAAGCATGGCATTAAATCTTGGAATTTATACGACTGATTTGAGCTACGCCAGCCTTTATGATCAAACACAAACAACAATTGATTATATTAACGCTGCAAAAAATATGGCTGATGGGCTGGGAATTCTCCACGCGATAGATCAGAAAACTATTGAAAAACTGGAAGCAAATGTAAATAACCGTGATGTCATTCTTGATATTATTTCGGAATCTATTTTAAATTCAAGTTCGTTCTTTCAGGAAAACGACAGAGAGGCAGTTTCAACAATTATTTTAATCGGGGGATGGGTTGAAGGACTCTATATAGCAACTAATTTAATAGGTGAAGACCCCACTCAGGAGGATATTGACAACAGTGAGCTTATAGCCAGGGTAGCCGATCAAAAATTTGCTGTAAATACGATAATGAAACTGATCGAAAAAAATGAAGAGAATAAAAATCTTCAGTCTGTCAAAGAAAAAATTAATCAATTAATGAAAATATATGACGAAATTGAAATTACCTCTTCAGATGTGGTACCTGAAAAAAATACGGCTAAACAAGTTACTACTCTTAAATCAGAAACTGAAATTTCAATGACACCGGACACATACAATAAACTTAAAAAGCAGGTTGATGTAATAAGAAATGATTTTACATTATAAAATAATTTGTCTTATGAAAAAATTATACAATTCTATATTCATCCTTTTTTTCTTAATTGTTATACCCCTCAGTGGACAATCGCAATGTAAGCATTTTGCACAACAAATTTGTAAACAAGAACTATCCCCTTATATACATGACGGCAACTATCATGCTGCAGTTTTAACAGAGGGAGAAAGCGCTGAGATGTATAAGACGTTTTATAGCGGACAAAATTACAGAGTCTCGGTATGTTCAGAAGGTGAACTCCCTGAGATTCATTTTCAAATATTAGATGTAGACAGGAATGTTCTATATGATAACAGTAAAGATGATTTTGTGTCATCATGGGACTTTGTAGCAGAGAACAGCCAGCAATTGATAATTTCTCTGAAAGTCAAAGAAAGCGAGGAAGATTCAGATGAACCATTGAGCGGATGCGTAGCTATTATGGTCGGAATCAAAGAAGATATTTAGAAAACTATAGAAAATTAATTTCATTACACATATCATTAAGCTGTCCTGAATAGGATACTTAAGAACCATACCAGATTAGATTAGATTTTATTTACCCTGATTTATAGCTGGCCATATGAAATTATATTTCGTCCTGTAACTTAAATCAGATGGTATACCTCTCTCTACCGGTATTTTGCCCGGGGACGTCTGTAGCACAAAACTAACAATAACCGAGTTAGAACTTTGTAACCCTTGTTATTAGTGCAGTATTGACTTTGATAGAAAAATGAGTGATTAAGCACAGTCTTACTTTAATTTAGGTGAAAGGTATTCAGCTGTATATGAATTAGAATTATCAATAATATCTTCCGGAACTCCTTCAAAAACTATCTCCCCTCCATTCTCACCTCCTTCAGGACCCAGATCAATAATCCAGTCCGCTGATTTTATAATTTCCATGTTATGTTCAATGACTACTACAGTATGTCCTTTTTTGATTAATTCATTAAACGATGTCAATAATTTGGAAATATCATAATAATGAAGACCCGTTGTGGGTTCATCAAAAATAAATAGGGTTGAAGCATTTTGAGATTGCTGACTTAAGAAATAAGCCAGTTTTACCCGTTGGCTTTCTCCTCCGCTCAATGTACTCGAAGATTGCCCAAGTTTCAGGTATCCCAGTCCAACAGATTGGAGAACTTTTAGCTTATCGGTAATTTTCCGTGTTATAGCCGTGTTGCAACTATTGAAAAATTCAACAGCCTCATTGACAGTCATTTCCAAGACCTCGTATATGTTTTTCCCCTGAAAACGGACATTAAGAACTTCATCTTTAAATCTTTTCCCACCGCATACTTCACACGTCAAAACAATATCCGGCATGAATTGCATCTCTACTTTAATGACACCTTCCCCTTGGCATTCATCGCATCTCCCTCCCGGAGTATTAAATGAAAAGTGTGAGGGTTTGAAATTAATGATTTTCGACGCTTGTTGTGAGGCATAAAGCTTTCTTATTTCATCATAAGCTTTAATATAAGTAACAGGATTGGAACGCGACGATTTACCTATGGGGTTTTGGTCCACATACTCTATATCCTCAAGTAAACTAAGGTCTCCTGTTATCTCATCATATTTGCCGGCTTTATCTCCTGTACCTTTATAGTATCTTTTCAAAGCAGGATGAAGAATACTCTTCACCAATGAAGACTTTCCTGACCCACTAACACCGCTTATAACTGTCATTACATTCAGTGGAAATCTGACATCTATTCCCTTTAAATTATTTTCTCTTGCACCTTTTACTTCAATATAATTATTCCATTTTCTTCTACTATCTGGCAACTGTATGAAATCAGCTTTCTGTAAGAATTTTCCTGTTACACTGTTCTGATCTTTAAGAATTTCATCCTGGTTGCCCTGAAAAACAACTTCTCCCCCCAACCTTCCGGCTTGCGGACCAAGATCAATTATTTGATCTGAGGCCCTTATGACATCTTCATCATGCTCAACAACTATAACAGTATTACCGATTTTCTGTAAATTTTTCAATACTAAAATCAATCGGTTATTATCTCTGGGATGCAAGCCTATACTAGGCTCATCCAGTATATACATCGAACCTACCAAGCTGCTCCCAAGTGAAGTAGCAAGATTTATGCGCTGAGATTCACCACCGGAAAGCGTTGAACTTAAACGGTTTAAATTTAAATAGCCTAAACCCACATTGAGCAAAAACTCCAATCGGCTATTAATTTCATAAAGAATACGTTCTGCAATTTGATATTCATAACTATCAAGTTCCAGCTTACTAAAAAAATCATGCAAGCGGTCGATTGGCATTAATACAAGCTCGGTGATGGACTTATCACCTATTTTAACATAGTTAGCCTCTTTTCTTAACCTTGCTCCTTTACATTCGGGACAAACAGTCTTACCACGATAACGCGAAAGCATTACACGATATTGAATCTTGTATTTTTTCTTCTCCAGGTATGCAAAAAAGTCATTGAGTCCGTAGAAATAACGATTCCCTGTCCATAACAAATGCTTTTCCTCTTCTGATAATTGAGCGTATGGCTTATGAATAGGAAAATTAAACTTCTCAGCATTCATAATAAGCTTTTCTTTCCATTTCTTCATCTTCTCTCCTCTCCAGCAAGCTATGGCATTTTCATAAACAGACAGCCGCTTATTGGGTACGACAAGTTCCTCATCAATACCCATAATCTTTCCATAACCTTCACATGTTGGACAAGCCCCAAGCGGATTATTAAAACTGAACATGTGCTCAGAAGGTTCTTCGAATTCTATACCATCAAGTTCAAATTTATTACTAAAAAACTCCTCGTAAGTTGCCTGGTCATCAATAGTTTTTATAGAGCATACTCCCAATCCCTCAGAAAATGCTATTTGTACAGAATCCTCATAACGGGCTTTTTCATTGTCTGAATGCCTGACCTTTATTCTGTCAATAACAAGGTTTAATTTTTTGAGATTGCTTTTTGTAATTCTTTCAGTATCCAAATCCCTGATTCTCAATATACCGCCATCTATCTCAACTCTATTTACCCCTTGTTTTTCAATTATTTGTAGGTATTCTAATGCTTTATCTGGTTCATAAACATGCAAAGGAGTTAGAATAAGGGCTTTGGTATTTTCAGGAAGTTGCAGAATATAATTTACAACATCTGTAACATTGTCTTTCTTAACCATTTCACCGGATACCGGTGAATATGTTTTACCTATACGGGAATATAATAATTTAAGATACTCATATATTTCCGTAGAGGTGCCGACTGTTGAGCGTGGATTTCTTGTATTAACCTTTTGTTCAATAGCAATGGCCGGGGGTAATCCATGGATAAAATCCACATCAGGCTTGGCAATCCTTCCCAAAAACTGCCTTGCATATGAGGACAAACTCTCTACATATCTTCGCTGTCCTTCGGCATACAAAGTATCAAAAGCCAGCGAGGATTTCCCTGATCCTGAAACTCCAGTTATAACAATTAATTTATCCCTGGGTATTTGAACATCTATATTTTTCAGATTATGCACCCTTGCTCCTTTTACAACAATATATTCATTTCTGGCATTCACTGGCATGATAGTTGAATTATATTTTAGAGGGCAAAATTAGAAATGTTTATTAACTATTTTGTCTTATTATTTATTTTGTTTTTTAATTAATTTTTGTTTATTTGCAATATTCCCAAATTAACTGCAAATAAGAGAAAATACAGACTAATTTTCATTAATCAAAAAGGAGGTCATAGTGACAAAAAAGGAATACAGTGACCAATATCTTATAAAAGAATACTTAGCAGGCAATCCCGAAAGCATTGAAAGATTAATTTCAAGATATAAAGATAAAGTATATACTTATATCCTACTGATGGTCAAAGATGAACATCTGGCAGAGGATATATTCCAGGAGACTTTTATTAAAGTTATAAAATCACTACACAAGGGTAAATATCAGGAAAGTGGAAAATTTGTATCATGGGTCATAAGAATTGCCCATAATCTTATCATTGATTATTTCAGGAAAAACAAACAAACCAAGATGTACTCCAATGATGAGTATGAAGCTGATATATTCAATTCACAGAAATTTGCTGATCGCACAATTGAAGATGAAATTGTGAATGAACAAATCGTTAACGATGTAAGAAAACTTATAGATTATTTACCGGAAGAGCAGAAAGAAGTAGTTCTTTTAAGACATTATGGAGGTTTAAGCTTCAAAGAAATCGCTGAACAAACCAACGTTAGTATTAATACAGCCCTAGGTCGAATGAGATATGCTTTAATAAATTTAAGAAAATTTATTGAAGACAAAAATCTGAATCTCAAAGCCCAATAAACATCTCCTGTTAAAAATTCCCGTTTTTTGTTAAAATTTGTTAAAACATTTTACAATAATCGTTTTGAAGGTGCCGTTTTGTAAGAAACTCATAAAATAAAACTTATGCCTATGAAACATCACTCTACAAAACCTGCGCCTCCTGATGAAGAGCTGAGAAACTTAATCTACAGCCCAGAAAAGGATGAGTTACTGGGAATTGAAAAGTTTGCAGATATTTTCAATTTTCTGGAACAAAATACCTATGAAATCGATGATAGAATTATAGGTAATGTAATAAATTACGCTCAGTCCTTCCATTTTGGCCACGATTAAGATTAGCAGGAAAAAATTATACTAAAATCGTCTTTTCTCAGATACAGGAAAGGCGATTTTGTTGGTATATAAACATTAACACAGTTATCTCAAAATTGAGAATATATCACTCATTTACTAAATTAGCAATATGGCAGGCAACAATACCTGCAGTTTCTGTTCGAAGTCTGGCAGAACCAAGTGAGACAGATTTAAAACCTCTGGATAAAGCAGATTCAATTTCTGATGCACTAAAATCTCCCTCGGGCCCGATGAGAATTGTGATCCTGTCGTAACCAACACATGCCTTGCTAAGATGGGGTTTACTTTGATTATCACATACAGCTATTGTCTTAATACCGTCTTGGGGCTGTTTGATAAAATCCTCAAATTTCACGAGCTCGCGAATAGTTGGAAGATAAGCTTTTACGGCTTGCTTCATTGCAGCTATTAATATATTATTGAGCCTATCTAATCGCAAATGTTTTCTCTCGGAGTGCTCACAAATAATTGGTGTTATCTCATCCACTCCTATTTCAGTGGATTTCTCCAGGAACCATTCAAAACGTTTTATATTCTTTGTTGGAGCTATAGCAATATGGATAAAAATTTTTCTTTTCCCGTATTCCCCAGTTTTCCGTATGATATTCACTTTACATTTTCTTGCATCCGGTTCGGCTACTTTAGCCTCATAAAAATTTCCTTTTCCATCCGTAAGAAAAATCGGGGAGTCCTCTTTCAGTCGGAGTACACGAACAATATGCCGTGATTCTTCAGGTGTAAGGGTATAACTTTTTTGATTTATTTCCGGAGCGTAGAAAAGTTGCATATAGTAAAATTATTATATTTTTGACAAAATTAATTATTAAAGATTGATTTTTCCTCAACGGCACAATAGTGATATATAAAGCCATAATATTATGACCCTGAACAAAAATACCATTTTTACAGCGAAAACCTTTTATGGCCTGGAAAATTTGCTTGCGCAAGAAATTAGAAACCTTGGAGCAAAAAACATTAAAATATTGAACCGGGCTGTTAAATTTGAAGGAGACAAGGCTTTGCTATATAAAGCCAATATATATTTAAGAACCGCTATAAGGATCTTGGTTCCTATAGAGAAATTCAAAGTACAATCGTATGATGAACTGTATGATAAGGCCAATATAATTGCATGGGATCGCTATTTTTCCCCGTACCATACTTTTTTGATTGACAGTTTTGTAAATTCAAAAAAAATACAACATTCCCACTATGCTGCTCTAAAACTTAAAGATGCCATAGTCGATTTTTTTAGAAATAAATATCAGCTCCGACCATCAATTGATAAGACAAATCCAGATTATAGAATTAATATTCATATAGCCTTCGATAATTGCACCATATCTCTCGATAGCTCAGGGGAATCCCTACATAAAAGAGGATACAAAGCAAGAAATATTAAAGCCCCTCTCAATGAAGTATTGGCAGCAGGAATAATTATGCTTTCCAAATGGAACAGCACTACTCCATTTCTGGATCCAATGTGTGGGTCGGGAACACTTCCTATTGAAGCCGGTTTGATTGCTTACGATATACCACCTAATAAATTTCGTAAAGACTTTGGCTTTACAAAATGGAAGGACTACGATGAGGAACTGCATCATAAAATTATCGATAACATTCATCAGGAGAAGAATACACCAAAAGCAAGCATCACAGGACTGGACATCTCAGAAAAAGCTATTGAAACAAGCATAGCAAATGCCAAAGGAGCTGGTTTAGAAAAAAAAATAGACTTTAAGGTTCAATCATTTGAAACCATTTCAGCAAAGGACTTTAAAAAAGGTATTATTATAATGAATCCTCCATATGATAAAAAATTAAAAAAGGAAAATATTGAAGAATTTTATAATAATATTGGTTCCGTGTTAAAAAATAATTTTGCAGGTTTTGAAGCCTGGATATTTAGTGGAAATAAACAAGCTATCAAGCAAATCGGGCTACATCCCAGACAAAAGTTCACCTTATTTAATGGTCCTGTTGAATGCAAGCTGCAATTTTTTCCAATTTACAAGGGAAGTTTTAAAAGTTAAATGCTTGTTATGACAAAACATTATTTTTAATTTTAACATATAAAAAAGATATCAATTATCAACTTTATTTTCTATTTTTGTTTGAATTGAAAAATAAGTGAATAACACTCAAAAGGCTTGTATGAGCTTAAGTATTGATGATTTCTATTCGAAGATGAACACCGGAGATGTTATTTTAGCATATAAAGGCAGTATTTCTTCTGACTTAATAACTAATGTTTTAGAAGTCATTGATGCTAAATTGGAGGACTTGGTTGACAAGAAAAGTATTAAAAAAAAGCTATATAATGTACTGGTAGAAAGCCTTCAAAATTTATATCACCACATTGATGACTTACCGGATACTTACAATGGTAATTTTGATATACATTTTGGGATATTTGTTATTGCTATGGAAGATAAATTCTATAAAGTTTCAACAGGAAATTTTATTAGAAACGAAAAAAAAGATGATTTAAAAGAGCGTTTAGACAACATAAAATCAATGGATATAGAAGAGTTAAAAGAACTGTACAAATTCATTCTTAACAACCAAGAATTTTCAAAAAAAGGAGGTGGGGGTCTTGGGTTAATTGATATGGCAAAAAGAACAAACGGGCGGATAGATTATGATTTCACACAATATAATGATAAATATTCTTTCTTCAATCTTGATATTTTTGTATAAATTATAAAATATAACAAAATCATATGGAATCAATTTCAATAGAAGGAACCACAAAAACACCAACAGTAAATTTAAATCCTAAAACCGGAACAATCGAAATCAAAGGACGTTCCATTCCGGAGAATTCTATCGAATTCTACAGACCCGTTGTTGAGTGGCTGGAAGAATACGCAGACGATCCACAGAAGAAGACAACCGTTAACGTGCAGCTTGAATATTTCAACACAAGCTCTTCCAAGTGTATATTGGATATTTTCAAGAAATTAGAGACCATAAAGAAAGCAAGGAATGAAGTTGTAATAAACTGGTATTATGAAGAAGATGATGAAGATATGCTGGAAGCAGGAGAAGATTACGAGTCCATAATACGCATACCTTTTAAAATGATAGAGATTGTAGAGTAAAATGCTGTTTATACAACAAAAAAAGTAAAAACAGTTACCTTCTATTTTTATTGGTGGCTGTTTTGTGTTTTAATATTTGTTTTTCCTCAAAATAGTTAAACGCTTTCCTTAGCAATCTGAAATAAAGCACAATATACAAGAAAATTGACATAATCCAAACTACAAGCAAGTTAACCCAATATGTATGATAATAGTTCCCAAAAATTTGTTTTTTAGGGGCATAAAAATGTGATTTAATAAATGGGTTATCCGGGACTAAAAAGATCGGATCAATTTTTTGTATCAATTCATTATTGTATTCCAGAATCCTATTTATCTCGTTAGAGTTTTTCACAAATTCTGCTAATTTTTCGTTATGATGATTCCGTTTTAACTTGAGAAATTGTTGTCTGGACAAACTGTCTTTTTGTAACTCATGGAGTTTCGTGTCTTTTAAATTACTAGCTTTATTATAATATTTGATATAATAACGTCTGACCAACTCAAAATAATCCTCCAAATCCAGAAAAAGCTGAGGTCCGGCATTTTCATAAGTAATAGTGTCAGGATTATCAAATTTCACTAAATCCGCGGAACGATTATTTGATTCTTTTTTAATTTCATTTTGTATCAACTTTAGATTTTGAATTATTTGTTCTTCTTTTTCCGGGTTGTCAAGATTTCTTCTGCAATAATTCAGCCGATTTTTTAAGGCAGGTAACCAATAGTTATTTTTATAATCACCAACACTCATGGCCTTATCATATGGGTAAAATTGTTTTTCATAAGCATTGTGCGTAAATTGATATACGGCTAAAGCTTCATACGCCCAGCGGGCTGTTATAATTTCGCCATAAAACGGAATGTCCTTGGGGTTTGATATGTCTGGATTTAATTTTTCATACTTAACAATAATTCCGCTCAATAAAAGCTGCGGTATAATTAAAAACGGAATAAGAATGTAAATAGTAACAGCGGTTTTAAAACTATCAGAAATTACAAGCCCCAGAAGCGTTGCGAAGCACCAGGTACTGAATAACATCAACCAGTATTCAAAATACATTCCTTTAATTTCAATAATAGAATTTCCAATAACAACAAACATCAATGCTTGTATAGCGGACAAGATAAATAAAACAGCAATTTTAGAAAATAAGTAACTATTCCAGCTTAAATTCAAAAATGCTTCCCTTTTAAGTATTTTCCTGTCTTTTATAATCTCCTCAGCACTGACTGTTAATCCTATAAAAAGAGCAACAATAACAGCCATGAAAATGTAAACCGGCACATTACCGTTTTCTGTGAAAGTATAGCCGTATTCACTATTAATATTATAAAATTTAACAATATACGAGAGAATAAAGGCAAGCAAAGGAGCCTCTATAAAATTAACAACCAAATATTGCGTGTTGGAAAGTTTGGAAAGTACATCCCGTTTAGTGAAAATAAAAAATTGTCTGAGTTTATTAGGAATTTTAAAATGAATCTCTGGTATTTGTACTTTTGATTTAGGTTTTTTCTGTTTTTTTTTCAGCTCGGAGTTATCAAATTTTTCTTTCCATTCTTGTGGTGATATTTTCCTGTTATTGGTAAAATTACCATATTCGTCAAGCACCTTTGCCTCAATAATATTAAAGATTTGTTCAGGATTGACATTCCCGCATACCGGGCACTCGCTTTCATTCCAATTTGCATGCTGTATGCTGGATTTAAAATAAATAAGTGATTCAATAGGCTCTCCGGAATAAATTAGATATCCTCCCATATCCAGAAGCATCAACTTATCAAACATCTTAAAGATTTCTGAGGAAGGTTGGTGAACAACCGCAAAAATCAACTTCCCTTTTAGGGTCAATTCCTTTAGTAAATCCAGTATATTTTCAGAATCTCTTGAGGATAAACCTGATGTTGGTTCATCCAAAAACAAAACAGCCGGTTCTCTGATCAATTCAAGAGCTATATTTAATCTCTTGCGTTCTCCTCCACTAATTTTCTTATTCAGCGGAGTTCCTACAACCATATCCTTAATATCAAATAACCCCAGATCTTCCAGAGTGTTATTTACAGCCTGTTCTAGTTCTTCTTTGCTATAATTTGCAAAACAAAGCTTAGCATTAAAATATAAATTATCATAAACTGTAAGTTCTTCAATTAGCAAATCATCCTGAGACACATAGCCGATCAATCCCTCTATTTTTTCATTTTCTTTATGAATGTCAATATCATTTATGAGTACCTCTCCATAAGCCGGAAAATAGCTTCCATTCAAAACATTAAGCAAGGTGGATTTTCCAGTCCCACTCGCCCCCATTATTCCTATTAGTTTTCCGGAATACTCATTAAAATTAATATCTCTCAGTCCAATATCTCCACTTTTAAAAATATAATCAACACCCCTGGCCTCAAAAGTAATTCTGGTTGTTATTCTGTCAATATTGAATAAACTGATAATATCACCATAATATATAGGACTAACTTTAGAACTTCTGATTGATGCTCCTATATTCAGTACATATACCTTATCTCTTTCCAATAGCTGGCCATTGAGATATAACTCACTTGAACCAATGTAACGAATAAAGTACATCGAAGTTGAGCGTATCTCAATCACCCTGAGTTGTCCATCTAAATTGGGGGAACGCATATGTTTTACCTTCGGGAGGGATATTGTTGAATTACTATCAATAATTAAAATTTGCTCTGAGGGTATTAGTTCATCAAAAGGCTTTAAAACAAAATTTTTTATTAACTCGAATTCTTCCTGGGAAATATTAAAGGTATCTGCGACAGTAGTAAGAAAGGCAATCTCTTGTTCGGTAACTTGCTTGCCCGATTTTATAAATTCAAACAACCTGAGCAATACAACGTTTTTCTGCTTTTGAGTCAGTTCCTCGTTGATTTCTGTGCATATTTTCAGAACACGCACAGAGCTGGAAGACGTGCGTTTTTCCCTTTTTTTCTTTTCTTTTATTTTTTTCTGGTGTTCTCTATAGAATTTATCAAATATCTGGAGATATTGTTTTGTAGCTTCCTGGTTGATCTGCCGTTTAAGAAAATACTCAACAATTGCCCTTCTTTCCCCTGCATTGCTCACTGGATGCCCAATGATGGCAAATAACTGCATCAAAGCTTTTAATATTGGTTCACTCATAACTCAGTTAACTTTGTACCCTGCTCCATAAATCAATCTAAATTAAGGGAACTCCTCTTAAATCCAATCAATAGTTTTACTGGTTTTTTTATATTTTGTTTCGTATCAATAGAAATTTCTACGATACTTGTTACCGTGGAGGTAAATAATAAATCCCAGTAAGGTATATAATCATGGTCGGAATTGGAAAAGATAAGATTTCTTTCGGTATCATATACCTCTAATATCAACGGATATTTTTCTATATTACTGCATGCTATAATTCTGTATTGTGTTCCTCCATAGAAGGTAGTATGAAAAACTGCTTTATTGTTCTTATTAAGGTTTGCAGTATAATCCTGTCCACTGGATATATAGTCATCATGTAGGTAATCATCACAACGCATCAAGGTATTTTCATTATTATACTGAGCAATAGTAAAATGTGAAACAACAATAAACAAACCGGAGAATATAATTTTAACAAAATTGTATTGCATTATTGAATAATTTTTTGCCTTAAATTAGTGATTTTTTCTGTAATAGTAGTTAAATGATATTCTGAGATTACAACATTTGACTTACTGTTAACTATAGTTAAATTCTTATCAGTCAAGACTTCTGGTTTTTCGTAATAGTAATTATAAATAATTCCATCAAATTCATAGGCAAGATCAACCAAATTATCAATAAGATGTGTGTACCGATCAGAATTATAATAATAGGATGATAACAATTCAATCAGATTATCCAATGGTCGTTTTTGTTCCCCTAAACGATTTATTAAATCACGGTTCTCATGATTTTTTATAGTCTGGGAAAGGATGTAGATACTTTCTATCCATCCCCCGGCAATAATCAAAGCGCCTATTTCTTTCCTTCTGTTATTGGTAAGATACTGGTCAAAGTCCCTGTATATATTTGCCAAAAAAATAAGCAAAGAGTCCTGGGCATCAATATAACGTTCAAGCTTATTCATCTTTTCTGAAGATATGGCATTATCAAGTCCCAAATTCTCTCCCAGTTTTTTGATTACTGACAGGTAAGCAAGACACTCCGGATGTTGATCATATAAATTAAGATAACCAAGATCAGCTCCATAGACTCCAATATTCAGAGCTTGTTTGAATCTGGTATTAAAATTCTGACTATTTTGTAAAGGAGCCAGTAACTGATCATTAAATTCTATATCCTTTTCTTTGATAGCAATGGAAGCCTGATATGGAGAAGGTAGAGTAAAAACAGTTTCATTGTACTTTAAAAGGACACTGGAAGTATCAATCGATTCCTCTTCCAGAGACTTCTTTTCCTGGGTATCTTTTTTTTCTTTTTTGCATGATGCGATTGCTAATAAGAAAAAGGCAATTAAAAAAACTTTTGATAAAAGGAAAATATATGTTTTATTCATTAAATTACTAATTTATTGCTAATTAAAAAAAAATACGTGAAATATCAAAGTTACCAGTTAATATAATCCTTTGATGTTCTGTTTTACAATAAAAAAACCTGCAAATAACGTAATAAACCAAATACCAGCAGATATCCATTCTCCAAACAGTAATTTACCTGATAGAAAAAGCGCAGAATAGGTAAACATAATCGCTCCCAGCCAACACATGAGCATTTTAGGGATTCTTTTGTTTTTTTCTTGTCTGATTTGGCTGTCAATATTCCAGATCCCCGGTGGCTGAACAAGGTAATAAAACTTTTTCAGGGTATGGTAATTCGTTTCAGGAGTAAGATATGTTACGATTATCCAGAATATTGTGGTAATTCCCACAGTAATAAAGAAACTATCGGGGAACTCCATGTAAAACACAAATTTCACAAGACCAAATACTATGAAAGGTACTGCGGTTGCGGTAATTTCACTCCATGCATTTATCTTTTGCCAATACCAGCGAAGAATTAAGACAAGACCCAAACCGGCACCACATTCAAGAAGGAAATGCCATACCTGTGTAATAGATTCAACAATGGTGGTGACATAAAGCGCTATTATCATTATTAAAATCGTTACAGCTCTGCTAACAAACACCAGATGCTTCCCATCGTCATTATTACCCTTTTTTTGGTAAAAGAACCGCTTATAAAAATCATTAACAATAAAACTGGCGCCCCAGTTAAGCTGTGTAGATATAGTACTCATATAGGCAGCTAACAAAGCCACCAGCATAAGGCCTGTTAACCCTGCCGGCAAATAATCACGAATAGCAAGTACGTATCCGAAACGTTCTTGTCCCTCCGGAAGATCGGGATATAAAATTAATGTAGCTAACGCTACGAGAATCCATGGCCAAGGTCGCACCACATAATGAGCAATTTGAAAAAACAAAGTCGCCCATGTCGCATGCCGCCCATTCTTTACACTCATCATCCGTTGGGCTACATAACCCCCACCACCTGGTTCTGCCCCTGGATACCAACTAGCCCACCACTGGACTCCAATGTAAGCCAGAAAAGTTCCAATACTTATAGTAAAAGCGCTTGACGCATTCCCACCTGAGCCAATGGTAGGAAAAAAATTAAAAGCCCAATCAGGCAGTTGTTCTTGTAACCCTCTTAAACCGCCTACTTGCTCTGTGGATAATATAATAACTGCAAGAACAACGGAACCGGTAACAGCAATAAAAAACTGCACCGCATCAGTTATAGCAACACCCAGCAGGCCTGATAAAGAAGAATAAAAAGAAGCTATAAGCATTGCTCCTCCTACATACCAAATTATATTAGCATCCGATATATTAAAAAACACTTGTAAAATAGATACTAAAGCGAGATTAACCCAACTAATAATAAGCACATTGACAAATAACCCGAGATAAACAGATTTGAAGCCACGCAGAAATGCAGCCGCCTTACCACTGTAACGGATCTCTATAAACTCAAGCTCTGTCAGGACATTGGCTCTTCGCCATAAATCAGCAAAGAAAAATGTCGTTAACATTCCTCCTATCAACATATTCCACCACAACCAATTCCCGGAAATCCCATTATTGTTAACCATCTCGGTAACCGCGAGTGGTGTATCCGCTGCAAAGGTTGTAGCTACCATTGAGATACCTGCAATAAACCAGGGAAGTTTCCGTCCGCCGAGAAAATAATTAGCGAGATTTTTTCCTGCTTTCTTTCGATATTTAAATCCTATAAAAAGGGCAACAGAAATATACAAACAAATTAAAAGCCAATCAATGAATATTAATTCCATAGGTTTTCAACATCTATAATTAAAATATCAAAAAAAAATTTTATGTTTATCTTCTGAAAAAAACAGTAAATCTAATAAGAAAAAATAAAACGATGAAAAAGCTATTCTTTCCTTTTCTTATACTTTCAATTGTCATAACAGAAGTAACCGCTCAGGACAAAGAGTTATCAATAAAAGAAGCGGTAATGGGTCAATGGACTTCACTAGCTGCTGAAAATATTCCACAGCTAAACTGGATTCCGGAATCAAATTTCTACATATTCCAGAAGGATGATGCATTATTCACCTCCTCTGCAAAGTCAAATAAGACAGATACCCTTATCACACTGAAAGAGCTCAATAAAATAAGTGATTTAGATGAGGAAGATGCTTTGGAAGATTTACCAAGCACTAACTGGCTTGATGAAACCTTGTTTTCTTTCTCCCATAATAATTCTGTTTACAAACTCAATCCTTTTGAAAAAACATTGTTTGAAGAAAATAATGATAAATATGTTGAACCGCTTTCTCCTATTGAATTTTTGCCCGGGGACAAAGAAAAGTTTATCTGGCACAGCCGGAAGGACGGATATAACCACATATATTTGTATACCACAGATGGTAGACAACTAGAACAATTAACAGAAGGTGAATGGGAAGTTGTAGAAAATTCTACGCAGTTTGATGAAAATGGGAAACACTTATATTATGTATCAACATAAGAATCGCCACTCGAAAGTCACTTGTATAAGCTAAATGTTGATAACCTCAAAACAGAAAAAATGACGAAAGAGCCCGAAACTTTGAAGGTAGGTGTTGCAGGGGGGCCGGTTATAGATTGGAATTTTTACGAAATCATGTATGGAGAACGATACATGGACACACCTGAACAAAATCCGGAAGGTTATGAAAATGCTGATTTAAAAAATTATGTTACTGACATAGAGGGCGATTTACTCATTATAAGCGGATATATGGATAATGTAGTAGTATCTCAGCATAGTCTGACGTTTCTCGGAGAATGCATCAAAGAAGATGTGCAGATAGACTTTTTTACATATCCGAAACAGAAACACAATGTAAGAGGCAAAGACCGTATTCATTTAATGGAAAAGATTACCCACTATTTTGACGAGAAACTCTAATAATGACTAAGAGTCCCTCATACCGGAAAATTTGGAATATTGCCTATCCTATTATTCTCGGCAGTGCCATTCAGAATGTCATTCGCATTACGGATACTGCCTTCTTAGGAAGGGTTGGAGAAACTGAACTGGGAGCAGC
Organism: Bacteroidales bacterium; assembly: GCA_041686375.1. Classification (GTDB taxonomy): domain Bacteria; phylum Bacteroidota; class Bacteroidia; order Bacteroidales; family UBA12077; genus JAGXLC01. Next base: position 50,465 of record JAWLEB010000007.1, on the reverse strand, counting down.
AGGCATTGGAAGTGTGTTTTATATGACGTTTATGATGCTGGGAATGGGCTACGGAGTGGGCGCTCAGATTATGGTTGCCCGAAGATACGGGCAACAACGTATATCAGAAATTGGAAAAACAGTAGAACACGCCTTTTACTTTTTATTCGTCTTTGCTATCATTGTCATTGCCGGATTAAACCTCTCTCTATCGCAAATTTTCAGTTCTGTGGTTTCATCGGAAAATATCCGGATAGCAACGCTTGACTTCCTTTATATCCGAATCTGGGGTCTGGTATTTGCATTCACCAATTTCACGTTCCGCGGATTTTATATTGGTATAGGGCAAACTAAAGTAATTACCATTACAACAGCTATGATGGCATTAGTGAATGTTTTCCTTGATTATGTGTTGATATTTGGAAAAGCAGGTTTTCCAGAAATGGGTATAAAAGGAGCTGCTTTAGCTTCTGTTATCGCAGAGCTGGTTGCCATGCTAACCTTCATACATTATTCATTAAAAAGGATTGATTACAAAAAATTCCGGCTTTTTACCTTTCAAATTTTTGATAGAAAGCTTTTTGGTAGCGTTTTTAATATCTCGCTTCCTGTGATGTTACAAAATTTTCTTTCCTTCGCCGGGTGGATGTTTTTTTTCCTGTTTGTAGAAAAACTGGGAGAAAGAGCCCTTGCCGTTTCAAATATCATTCGAAGCATTTATGTTATCATGCTTGTACCGATAATGGGATATTCATTTGCAGCCAACTCTCTTGTGAGTTATGTCATTGGGACAGGCAAACCCGGCGAGGCAATGAAAGTTACCAAAAAGGCTCTTAAACTATGTATAGGAAGTGTAGCTCTGATGGTAACTATCATAATCATTATTCCAACACAAATATTGTCTGTCTTTACTGATAATCAGCAACTCATAGATGAAAGCATTCCGGTTTTATATGTTATTAGTGGTACTTCATTCCTTATTGGTTCAGGATTCGTACTTTTCAACACTGTTTCAGGAACAGGAAACACGAAAGCAGCTTTTTTTATTGAATCTGCTGTTTTTGTACTCTATATTTTTGTAACCTATTATCTTGCAGTCATCCTGCAAACTTCCATTGAGATGGTTTGGGCAGTTGAATTTATCTACGGGGGGCTTATAGCCTTAATATCACTTTTGTTTCTGAAATATTATCCATGGCAAAAGAAAGTGGTATAAAACAAATATCCCGGTCTAGCCTGCAGGCATTTCTCTTTGGAAAATTATAAAAAAGTCTTAATCCATTTTAAGCACCTTGGCTCCTCTTATTTTCCTTTGTTTAATCTCCATCAAGGCTTCATTGGCATCCTCCAGTGGATATTCAACATAGGCTGGTTTGATTGGTATTTTGGCAGCTAATTCTAAAAATTCACTAACATCACGTCTTTCTATATTCGCAACCGACTTTATCTCCTTCTCAAGCCACAAATGCTCTGGATAATCAAGCTTCTTAAGGTATTCAATATCATGATTTTCCTTTCGGATTGCATTAATAACTAACCGTCCGGCTGCATCGAGATTTCTCAGGCCTTCAACAATAGGTTTCCACACCGGCGTAGTGTCAATGATTGCATCCATCTTCTCAGGTGCAGTATCTTCTGTATCCCCTGCCCAAACAGCGCCAAGTTCAAGGGCAAACTCTCTTTCCTTTGGAGAACGAGCAAAAACGAAAATGCTGGAATCGGGATACAAAAATTTTGCTGTCTTCAGCACAAGATGACCAGAGGCGCCAAAACCTGTTAAGCCAAGATTATGCCCATTCTTTAAATTTGTTAAACGTAAGGAACGATAACCTATAGCTCCCGCACATAAAAGAGGAGCGGCTTCTGAAAAATTTAATGCTTCAGGTATTAAATATACGAACTTCTCAGAAACTGCCATATATTCAGCATACCCACCATGGGCATCTCTACCTGTCGCTTTAAAATCGTAACATAAATTTTCATGACCGTTTTTACATTGCTTGCAAGTGCCGCATGCAGAGAAAATCCACGCCACTCCCACCCTTTCACCCCCTTTAAAGTGCTCCACTTCTTTCCCGCATTTGTCAACATAACCAACAACCTGATGTCCCAAAATGATCGGAAATTCCGGTGGTGCAGTTCGGCCTTCTATTTCATCAATTTCTGTGTGGCACACCCCACATCGGGAAACCCGTATCAATACTTCATCATTCCGAAATTGTGGTTTTGGCCTATCTACCAGTTTTAATGGTTTATTATTTTGTTCAAGATTTGTAATTTGATTGAGAATCATTGCCTTCATAAACATTACAGCTTTTTTCAAATCAAGTCCTAAATTTATAAACAACTTTAAAAGTTGAATGATTAAAATCTAACGATCTATCAATCAATGAATGATTATCACTCAGAAAAAATAAAAATTTTATTTCCATATAGTTCTTTTCTGGAAAGTCTATATTCCGGAACTAGCAACATATCAAAAATATTATTGAGTGCAGAAACATAAAAAGACAAAACCCTGTAAATTTGTTTTGCTTTTTGATTATCCGCATAAAACTTATAAAGAGGTAAGATAGCGCTTAAATGGTCAGTAATTATCCAGTACCCTTCTCCATTGAGTTGCTGGATATCCTCGTAACTGATATCCTGAGTATGGTTATTAAGTAAAGTAGCATAGAAATAACAGTGATCTATCAGGCTATCTGGCATAGCAAAGCCAATGTTAACCAGGTGCTCAGGCTTTTTGTTATTTGATAATTCTAAGGGAATTACAGAGGTGGAGTTAAAAGTAACAGGAGAAATGGAGATTGGTTTACAACCATCAACAAAGGTATATAAATATCTAAAAATTAACTCACTATTGTTTCTCACAGATGATAATTCTATCATTTCATCTTTAGAGTAAATTTCAAAAGGAATCCCTTCTTCTGTCTTGTGATATGGAATACTATATAGCAAATCCATGGAAAGTCTTCCATATTTAACTCCAATTTTATATAATTGATTATCAAGCCATTCAAATACCTCTTCTTTGGTTTTACCCTGCATATTTAACTTTGCTACTTGTACAGAGGGTGGTTTGAGTAGCATTATTTCCAAACTATCTAAACTCAGTCCAACCCGGAAAGGAAATTGTTCAGCCTCCAGCCAGCCACCAACTACCATGTTTTTTGCCAAGCTCCAATGCAGGAGAATATCATCATTATTTTTCTTCCGTGCAGAAAGGTGTTTCTCGGCCATAGCTAAAAATTGTAATGCATGATGCTGTATTAAAACCGAAGCTTTAAAATGATCTTTACTTCTGAGCTTTATTAACTTCCAGTTTCGATGCAGATTAATTATCTCATTCATTACACAGCCCAATAAAAGTCTAACAATTAACACTTTTTACAAAAAGCAAGTTAAAGATAAATCGGATTGTATTCAAATATTTCTGACAAATATTACCTTTTATCTATGCCCCTGACAAAATGAGAAACATGAGATTTCACAAGAATTGAGATAAAAGCTATGCCTTTTGAATGCTTTTTTTGATAAATTCCCGGGATACCTGATTGTCATACTAATTGATTCTTTCAGAATATCCTGTCGCATCAAAACAGTTAGTATAAAAAATCTCTCAAAACAGATAAAAAAATTTGCCTGTACATTTAACTTTTCTCTTCATTAACAGATATTAAACAAAAGCGTTTTACTATCTGTTAATCTATAATATTAATTTAAACCAAATTTAAATTTGAGCCAATTAAAAACATATCTTGATACTCAGTCCTTTGATTTCCAAAAAGATAAGGAGCGGTATTTGTCAATTCTTGAAGATTATCGGAAAAAACTCAAGAAGGTTTATAAAAGTGGAGGTGACAAAGCAGTGGCAAAACACAGAGAACGTGGAAAGCTTTTACCTCGTGAACGTATTGAAAAACTTGTCGACCCGGGAACACCCTTTCTTGAACTTTCCCCATTAGCTGCATACGAGCAATATGACAATGCTTTTCCATCAGCCGGGATAGTTACAGGAATAGGAGTTGTTCAGAACAAAGAGACTGTAATAATAGTCAATGATGCTACAGTCAAAGGGGGAACATATGTTCAGGAAACCATCAAAAAACATGTTCGTGCACAGGTGATCGCTATGGAATATAATCTTCCGGTGATTTATATGGTTGACAGTGGTGGAGTCTTTCTACCTGAGCAATCCAAAGTTTTCCCTGACAAAGAAGACTTTGGTCGATTATTCCGCAATCAGGCAAAACTATCTTCAATGGGTGTTCCACAGATTTCAATAGTAATGGGATCGTGTACGGCTGGAGGTGCGTATATCCCTGCCATGAGCGATGAATCCATTATTGTACGTAATCAGGGAACAATTTTCATAGGAGGACCACCGTTGGTTAAAGCAGCAACAGGTGAAGAAGTTACAGACGAAGAGCTTGGAGGCGCTGAAGTACACACGCAAATTTCAGGTCTGGCCGATCACATTGCAGAAGATGACCTGGATGCTATCGAAATTTGCAGGGATATTTTTTCACGACTGCCAAAATCAAACAAACAGCCTTTAGACATTACCAAACCTGAAGAACCATTATACAACCCTGATGATTTATATGGACTGGCGCCTGTAGATTTAAAAAAAGAAGTTAATGTCAGGGAAATTATCATGCGTATTGTGGATGGCAGTAAATTAAGGGAATTTAAAAAGGACTACGGAACAAACATTGTTACAGGATTTGCCAGAATAATGGGATATCCGGCAGGAGTCATAGCCAATAACGGGGTAATCTATGGAGAAACAGCGAGAAAAGCTGCACATTTCATAGAGCTATGTAAATACAGAAACATCCCTCTTGTTTTCTTACAGAATATATCAGGTTTTATTGTGGGAAAAAAATATGAACACGGAGGCATTGCCAGAGATGGAGCAAAACTTATACACGCTGTTGCCAATGCAAATGTTCCAAAGTTTACTATAATATTTGGCGGTTCATTTGGTGCAGGCAATTATGCTATGGCAGGACGGGCATTCGATCCAGGATTATTGTTTACCTGGCCTAATGCCAAAATATCTGTTATGGGAGGGGAACAAGCGGCCAGTGTCCTGACATCAATAAAAAAAGCACAACTCAAAAAGTCTGGTAAGGAAATCAATACAGACAAAGTAGAGCATTTCAAAACAGAGATGCTTAAAAAATATGAACACGAGAGCTCAGCATATTACAGTACTTCACGAATTTGGGATGATGGAATCATCGATCCCACAGATACAAGAAAAGTCCTCGGAATAGGGATTGCTGTATCACGAAATGCTCCTTATGGAAGACCTCAAAACGGAGTTTTCCGGATGTAGCAAAAAAACAATCAAAACCACGAATTATGAATCATTTTGGAACCATCGAATATAAAGATGAAAAACAAACCGGGACAATTACCTTCAATCGTCCTGAAGTTCGTAATGCGCTTAATGAAACAATGATAGAGGAATTGCATGAGCTATTCGACAAAATAAAAAAATCTGAAAGTGTTAAAGCAATAATTATCCAGGGCAATGGTAATGACTTTAGTGCGGGTGCTGATCTAAACTGGATGAAAACCAGCATTAACAATACGTATGCAGAAAACTATGATGGGAGCAGGAAACTATATGAGTTATTCGAAAAGTTATACAACCTGCCATGTCTTACCATTTCAGTAGTTCATGGTGCTTGTATTGGCGGGGCAAACGGGCTGCTGGCAGCATCGGATATAGTTTTTGCTGAAAAAAAATCAAGATTCAGCTTTTCTGAAGTAAAGCTCGGACTTATTCCTGCAACAATCGCACCTTTTATAATTAAACGCATGGGAGAATTTTCTGCAAAATATTATATGCTAACAGGGCAATCATTCAATTCAAAAGATGCCCTTCGCATAGGACTGGTAAATTATGCCGGAGAAACAAAAGAAATTGAAAATCAATTAGAATTGGTATTAAATGAAGTAAATAATAATAGTCAAAAATCAGTGATACAGACTAAACAACTCATTAACACCATAACAAAACAACCTGACTATGAAGGAATAAAGACAAAAACAATAGATTTGATCTCAAAAGCCAGAATTAGTAAGGAAGGACAAGAAGGAATGAAATCATTCCTGGAAAAAAGAAAACCAGAATGAAAACTTTTTCAAAAGTACTGATTGCAAACAGAGGTGAAATAGCCATAAGAATTATCCGGACAGCCAGAAAAATGGGTGTGCGGACCGTTGCTATCTATACAGAGCAGGACAATCATGCTCTGCATGTAAAGCTCGCAGATGAGGCATATTTTTTGGGAAGTGGCAGCCTGGCCGAAACCTACCTAAACATTAACAAAATAGTACAAATTGCCATTAAGAACGAGATAGATGCCATTCATCCCGGATACGGATTTTTATCAGAAAATGCAGACTTTGCCACTCAATGCAATGAAAACAATATTGTATTCATTGGACCCGGTGTTAAGGCTATACAAACCATGGGTAATAAAATTCAGGCTGGAAAATTTGTCTCAGCTTTGAATATACCCATTTTAGAAATGTATACAGGTAGTCCGGATGAAATAGTTGCTCAAGTATCTGAATCAGAATTTCCGGTAATGGTAAAAGCCGCAGCAGGTGGAGGTGGCAAAGGAATGCGAATAGTCAGAGATCCTTCCGGTTTAAAAAAAGACATTATCCAGACAGCAAGAGAGGCAAACAATTATTTCGGAAACAATGATGTATATGTGGAAAAATATATTGAAAATCCGCGTCATATTGAAATACAATTACTCGGTGACCATTTTGGAAATTATATTCATTTATTTGAACGAGAGTGTAGTGTTCAACGAAGACATCAGAAAATTATAGAAGAAGCCCCCTCTCCTTCCGTGAATGAAAAACTAAGAAAAAAATTGACCAATGCAGCTCTTCAAATAGCCGAGGCTATAGACTATTCAAATGCTGGAACGATTGAATTCATGGTAGATAATGAAGACAACTTCTTTTTTCTTGAGATGAACACAAGGATTCAGGTAGAACATCCAGTAACAGAGATGATTACAGGAAAAGATATAGTCGAAGAGCAAATCCGCATAGCTCAACACCAGGTGCTGAGATGGAATCAGTCTCAGATCCAGAAGACAGGACATGCCATTGAGGCAAGAATTTATGCTGAAGATCCTGAAAATAATTTCACGCCTTCTCCCGGGAAAATTCAAAATTTAATAATACCTCAAACTTCCAATATAAGAATAGAAACAGGAATCCAGACAGGAGACATTATTCCTCCTGATTATGATCCAATGATTGCTAAAGCAATATTATGGAAGAATTACAGGGAAAATGCAATATCTGTTCTTGCTAATGAACTACGACACTTCATAATTTCAGGAATCAGACATAATATTCTATATATCAGGGAAATTATCACAAGTAATGCATTTTTGAAAAACAATATTTCCACAAATTATATAGATCAATATAATCCTCAGCTAGTGACACAAACCAAAAGCAAACAGTCAGCCATTGACAGAGGGATTATCATTGCGTCCTATATTTTTATTCATACTATCAATCAAAATCCTGAAAATTCAATTGAACAGGCTTTTCAACATATTGGTTACTGGCGTCACCTTATGAAATGGCGCATTAAACTGAAAGAGGAAGAAATAGATGTTAAATTTACTAAGAAGCCAGGGGAACTGATATTTCAAATAGGAAAGAAAAAACACTTAGCAAATCTAATAGAAAAGAATCCCGGTTATCTTACTATCCTGATTGATAACCAGCGAAAAAGAGTTTACTATTATTTTAGGGATGATCATTGGACAGAAGTAACAATTGAGGGTTTTACATATTTCTTGAAACATGAAGATTTTCAACATATTATAAACAACAAACAAGAAAATCTTAAAAGCAATAATGGACATGAATCAATAAAATCGCCTATGTTTGGAAAAGTGATAGAAATAAATGTAGCAAATAACATGAAAGTAAAAAAAGGACAAAAATTACTTGTGCTTGAAGCCATGAAAATGGAAAATAACATTATTGCCCACAGTGACGGGATTATAAAAAATATTGCTGTTAAGAAGGGAGACCAGGTAAAAGACGGTCAGATACTCATAGAAACAATTATTCACTGAAGATGCAAATAAAAAGAATATGCAATTATACACATCAGAAAAACATGACAAATTAAGACAGGAAATCAGAAAATTTGCTGAAGAAGAAATTAAACCAGAAGCCAGAAAATTGGATCGGGAAGAACGATTTTCTCCTGAACTAACAAAAAAAATGGGAAAGAAAGGTCTATTCGGCATTGCAATACCAAAACAATACGGTGGACAAGGTATGGACTATATGGCACTGATAATAGCTGTAGAGGAGATAGCAAGGATAGATGGCTCCCAGGCAGCTACTGTTGCTGCAGTGAATTCATTAGGTATAGGCCCCATAGCAACATACGGAACAGAAAAACAAAAATTCAGATACTTGCCCCCCCTGACTTCAGGAGAAAATACATGGGCCTTCGGGCTTACCGAAAAGGATGCGGGTTCTGACAGTGGATCTACAAGGACAACAGCACAATTAAAAAATGGCTATTGGCATATCAAAGGTTCTAAAATGTTTATATCAAATTCATCCTCAAAAATGTCTGCTGGTGTCACTGTGCAGGCCATAACAAGTAAAGAAGGATCCAGGAATAAACACTCTACCATAATTGTTGAATCACACAGAAAAGGTTATATTCGTAAACCTATACGGAATAAAATGGTTTGGAGAGCCGCAGATACGGGTGAACTGATTTTTAACAATGTGAAGGTTCCTAAAGAAAATTTATTAGGTGAAGAAGGGAAAGGGCACAAAATCATGCTGCAAACGCTTGATTCGGGTAGACTGACTGTTGGAGCAATGGGACTGGGGTTAGCAATAGGTGCCTTTGAAATGGCGAGAGATTATGCTAAACAACGTGTGCAGTTCAGTAAACCGATAAGTAAATTTCAAAGCATAGCCTTCAAATTAGCAGAAATGGCCACAAAAATAGAAGCTGCTAAAAATATGCTTTATCATGCAGTTTGGTTAAAAATAAACAGACAGGAATTTAGCAAAGAAGCAGCTATGGCAAAATTGTATACATCTGAAATAGCAAAGGAAATAGCCGATGAGGCTGTACAAATTTTCGGGGGGTACGGTTTCCTTCAGGAATACGATATAGAACGATTTTACAGAGACCAAAGAATCCTGCAAATAGGAGAAGGAACATCAGAAATCCTGAAAATGGTTATATCCCGTAAAATAGGCATTTAATGAATTGATGTTTTATTTTTTTCCTTATATTTAAAACAAAGTAATATTCACATGGAAAACCGAAAAGCAGATCACTTGTCACTGGCCCTGACAAATCAGGTTTATGCTTCTCAAAAAGACGAACGGTTTCGCTACGAACCGTTTCTTCAGGGAAGTCGAGATCAGGAGATACCTCCTGTCTCAATTGGAGGGAAGGAAATGAAATTGCCAATCTGGATATCCAGCATGACGGGAGGTACAAAATTGGGTGGTACTATCAATCACCACCTTGCTAGGGCTGCTGCTGAATTTGGTTTAGGCATGGGGTTAGGTTCCTGCAGTATACTGTTAAAAAATGAAAAAGCCCTGCCTGATTTTAATTTAAGGCATATTATTGGCAACGAACGTCCTTTCTATGCAAACATGGGTATTGCGCAAGTGGAACATTTCCTTAAAAAAGATGACCTCAAAACCATTACAGATTTAGTCAACTTACTCGATACAGACGGATTAGTTATACATGTCAACCCAATACAGGAAATGATGCAACCCGAAGGAGACAGAATTACAATGCCGCCTATAGAAACTATCAGGGAGTTTGTAAATAATTTTTCCGGCAATGTTATTGTTAAGGAAGTAGGACAAGGAATGGGAAGGGAAAGTCTGAGTCAGCTTTTAAAAATTCCGCTGACCGCTATAGAATTTGGAGCTTTGGGAGGCACAAATTTCGCAAAGGTAGAACTAAGGAGAAACAGCTCAGAAACCACTGCACACTTAGAACCCCTAACTTTCGTAGGACATACTGCAGAAGAGATGACCTTTACTCTTAATGAGCTGATTACGAATACAAAGATTAAAAATACTCCAAACCTTATAATCTCAGGTGGAATAAAAAATTTCCTTGACGGATATTACTTAATCAATAAAAGCAAAGCGACAGCAATGTATGGGATGGCATCAGCTTTACTTGAATATGCTGTGGAAGACTACGAAAAACTCAGATTTTTCTTATCTGCCCAAGCTCAGGGACTTAAAACAGCATACACATATCTGAAAGTTGTTTAACAATATAATTTAAAAAATGCATTTCATAGAAAGATTCAGTAAATATAACAGGGACAGCAAGGTAGCCTTAATAGGTGCCATTACAGAAAAACCTGAATATTTTACACAGGCTTTGACTCAAAGCCGTTACCGAAGTTCAGTAGAACAACAAAAGCTCGAAAGCTTCAGCGAAAATACAATAGCCAATTATCATTTACCGTACGGCATTGCCCCGAATTTTTTAGTCGACGGGAAAGTGTATCACATACCAATGGTGATAGAAGAAAGCTCTGTGGTTGCGGCAGCAGCAAAGAGTGCGAAATTCTGGTATTTCAGGGGTGGTTTTCAAACAGAATCCATTTCTGTTAGTAAAAAAGGACAGATTCATTTCTTCTGGTACGGAAATAATCAGGAAATTAAAACTATTGTCCAAAGACTACTTCCCGAATTAAAAGAAAGTTTACGTTACTTCACAAGCCGCATGGAGGAAAGAGGCGGCGGCATTAAATCAATTCAGCTCAATGACAGAACTTCTGATATACCCCACTATTTTGAGCTGGATTTTACCATAGAAACGGCTGATTCTATGGGTGCTAATTTCATTAACTCCCTCCTGGAAAAAGCTGCTCAATATTTACAGGAGTCACTAAGCCCGAACCACAGAAATAACCTGGAAATAAATATGGCGATACTTTCCAATCATACCCCGGATTCAAAAATTACTATGAAAGTAGAATGCCCCATTTCTATGCTGGATGATGTGGATGAAAATATGAAGGGAGAACAATTTGCCAGAAAATTTTGCAATGCAGTAGAAATATCCAAAAAGAATATCTCCAGGGCTGTAACGCATAACAAAGGAATAATGAACGGCATTGATTCAGTAGTTATGGCCACGGGAAACGATTACAGAGCAGTAGAAGGTGCAGCCCATGCTTATGCTGTACAAGAGGGAAATTATACCTCTTTGACGGAATGCAACCTGTCAAATGAATTGTTTACATACTGCTTATCCATCCCCCTATCTGTTGGCTCTGTAGGCGGCCTTACAAACTTGCACCCACTCGCCAAACAATCCCTGGAAATTTTACACAACCCGTCCGCTAAAGAGCTTATGAAAATTATAGCCGCAGCCGGATTGGCCAATAATTTTGGAGCTATAAAGTCGCTGATAACAACAGGAATACAGAAAGGACATATGAAGCTGCACCTCGAAAATATATTGATGAACTTCAATATACAGGAAGAAAAGAAAGTAAAAGTGAGAAAGCATTTTCAAAACAAACCTTTTTCATACAGGGATATAGAAAGTTATATTAACAGCATTACATGAAGTGTGAATACTTTTCAAATGGGAAGCTTTTGCTAACCGGTGAATATCTTGTTCTACAAGGAGGTGAGGCTATCGCCCTGCCTTTAAAAACAGGACAATATATGAAAATTGATAGCATCCCCGACAACAAAATCATTTGGGAAACCACATATCAACAAAAAAAGATTTTCCAAGGGAGTTTTTCTGCTGACAATTTTGAAATAATTGAATACACAGATAAAAATATAGCAGATTACCTCAAAAATTTAATGGTAACAGCATTCTCTCAAACTTCAATCTCAATAAAAAACGGTCTTCTGATACAAACATATCTCGATTTCCCTCTGCATTGGGGTCTGGGAAGTAGCTCTACATTAATAAACAATCTGGCCAAATGCCTGCATATTGATCCTTTCAAACTAAATACGGACTTAACAGGAAGTTCAGGATATGATATTGCTTGTGCCGAAAGCAATAAGCCAATATTATACCATAACCAATCAGGAGTACCGGAATATAAGAAAATTGACTGGCTCCCCTTTTTCAGAGAAAATATTTATTTTGTTTATACAGGTAAAAAGCAAGATTCAAAAAGTGAAGCAAGATCTTTTCTTCGGAAAAATTTTCCTTTAAAACAACACATTAATGAATTAAAAGATATTAATACAAAAATTCTTCAAAGTGAATTGATAGAAGAATTTGATGTACAGATAGATAGACATGAAACCCTGTTGTCCAAATTATTAATGAAACAAAAAGCAAGGGAAGCTATACTGGGCAATTTCCCTGGCAAAGCCAAGTGGCTGGGTGCCTGGGGGGGTGATTTCATAATGTTGTCATGGAGAAAAAGTAAAAATGAACTAAAACAGTATTTAGAACGTCATAACTTAAGTATATTTTTCCAGTGGGATGAAATTATTAAGTCATAAAACCATGTTAGACAAGAAATACAGGGATGAGATACTGAATACAGGGAAAGAAAACATTTCTGAAATTCCCAGATTAGTTGCATGGGAAGCGCCTGCTAATATTGCTCTAATCAAATACTGGGGCAAAAAAGGCGACCAATTACCCCTGAATCCGTCCTTGAGTTTAACATTAAGCAACTTATATACCAGAACGGAAATTCACTATAGAAAAAGTAAACATGAAACCGGAGCTGTCCTGTTTCGCTTTGGGAATGATGATGAACATCCTTTTGGCAAAAGGGTTAAAAAATATATAAAACAGATTGGAAAATATTTTCCTTTTCTAGCTTATATGGATATATACATCGAAACCAACAACAATTTTCCACATTCATCAGGTTTGGCCTCATCTGCATCAGCATATAGCTCACTTGCTCTGTGTTTATGTAGCATAGAAAATAACCTTAGAAGGGAGGAATACAGCCCGGAAAGATTTTATCAAAAGGCCTCTTATATGGCAAGGATTGGCTCGGGCAGCGCAAGCCGTTCAGTATACGGAAATTTAGTTGAATGGGGTGAACATGATTATGGATCTGATGAATTTGCTCATCCCTTTGGACACAGGATTAGTAATATATTTGAAACAATGCAGGATTCCATTTTGTTAGTATCTTCCAAAGAGAAAAAAAATTCCAGCTCTGAGGGACATTTAAGAATGAACAACCATCCTTTCAGAGAAGCAAGAGTTGACCAGGCAATATACAATCTAGACAAGATACGTATAGCAATCAAAGAGGGCAACTTTAATAAATTTGCAAATATTGTGGAAAATGAAGCCCTGACGCTGCATGGATTGATGATGTCTTCAAATCCCGGTTATATCCTCATGGAAAAAGAAACCAAAGAGATTATTGAAAAGGTACAAAAACAGCGTAAAGAACAAAAGCTTCCTGTTACTTTTACGCTTGATGCCGGACCTAATGTCCATATAATATATCCTCTAGATGCAAAAGAAAAAGTCAGGGCGTTTATCAATGAAGCATTAGTACAATATTGTGAAAATGGTAGGGTCATTCACGATTTCACGGGAGAAGGACCACATCGAATAGATAATCATTAAAAGTTTCATGAAAAATAACAATCATAATGTCTAGCGGCAATATTTTCTATGCGAAAATAATGTTGTTTGGGGAATATTCCATTATTAACAACAGTATGGCTTTAACCATTCCTTACAGCCATTTCAACGGGGAATTAAAGTTCATTTATCAGGACAATTATACTGATTATGATTTTGCCCGCCAGTCAAACCTCAGCTTATACAATTATCTTGGTTATTTAAGAAAGCTCAAAAAACAAAATCAACTCCCTGTAAATTTTGATATAGAAGCATTTTCCACCGATTTAAAAAAAGGGCTGTATTTTGAATCTACAATACCCGAAGGATATGGCATAGGAAGCTCCGGAGCTCTTGTTGCTGCCCTTTACCAAAAATATGCCGATGGGAAAAATAACAATAGCCTGAACAATACAGATGTCCTGACTAAATTAAAAGATCAGTTTGCTGTGCTGGAATCATTCTATCATGGAACAAGCAGCGGTATTGATCCGTTAAATTCTTATCTCAAACGCCCTTTGTTGGTCAGCGAAACCAAGTTTTTAGAACCTGTTAGCATCAACCTTCCCTCTTTAATGCCTGAGTTTGCAGTATTTTTAATCAATACAGGGCAACAAGGAAAAACAGAACCATTAGTCAATATTTTCATGGAAAAGATAAAATACAGCAATCATAATGGTATTGACGCAGACCTTTTAAATTCATACACCAATCATGCCATTCAAACAATAATAGAAGGTGACGGGAAAAAATTTTTCGAATCGCTTAAACAATTATCTAAATTCCAGATGAAACACTTCAACCCTATGATACCTGAAGGATTCAGGAAAATTTGGGAGAAAGGACTTGAAAGCAACGATTTTTATATTAAACTTTGTGGATCAGGTGGAGGCGGTTTCCTGCTGGGATTTACTAATGACTTACCATTCGTAAGAAAATACATGAAAAGCAAAGATATTGAAGTGATTCCTGTTTATGTGCACCGGTTAGCATAATTTTTTGTCAGGAAAGTAAACACATCGTAAAATAATTTGTTATTATTTGAAAAACTGAAATAAATCAAAATGCGCAGGAGAATACATTACTTAAAATAACACAAACGCATATAACTTCTAGAAGCAACATTACAAAAATTAACTCGATGAATAAAAAAGAAAAAATAAAACTTTGGCTGGCAGAAATGCGGGCACCATTCTTACTTCTGGCTGTATTACTTGTAGCAATTGGCTTAGCATTCGGGTGGAAATATCATCCACCGGAAGTGTCATTTAATCCTCTAAAGGCTGCTTTATTGGTCATTGGAGTTGTAATGTCCCATATCTCCGTAAATTTATTTAACGAATATTCCGACAATAAAACAGGAATAGATAATAAAACCAATCGCACACCTTTTAGTGGTGGCAGTGGCGTCTTAAGTTCAGGGAAACTGAGCGCTAAGAATGTATACCGAACTGCAGTTTTAACCCTCGTAATACCAGCAATAATTGGAATTTATTTTGCTATTACAGTACACTGGATAATACTCCTGTTGTCCATATCAGGAGCTTTCAGTATATTATTTTACACTACTTTGCTTGCAAAAATTCGCTTAGGTGAACTTTTTGCAGGTCTTACTTTAGGAACATTTGTTGTGCTGGGTAGTTATGTTGTGATGACTGCATCTCCGGGAATGTCTGTCATTGAACTTTTCCCAAAAGACGTTCTGTTAATGTCTATCCCTCCAGGTATACTTACCGCTTTATTGCTTCTTATCAACGAATTTCCAGATGTTGAAGCGGATATAGAAGGAGGACGAAATCATTTGGTCATTTGGCTTGGTAGAAAAAAAGCCGCCTATATCTATGCAGGCGGTATGTTTGCTACATTTGGAACGATCATCGGCGCTGCTCTTTTTAACATAGTTTCACCATGGTTTATGCTTGCTCTAATCCCGGTACCTTTTGCATTTAAAGCAATTACAGGAGCTTTCAAATACGGGAATGATACCCCAAAACTGGTACCCGCTTTAGCTATGAATGTTATTGCAGTACTGGCGACAGATTTTTTGATAGCAGTCGCGGCATTACTCGAAGGTATAATTGTATAAATACAAACAAAGCAATTCCTAAATTTACTAAAATAGTTATGTCTGATGCCCGTATTAACTTATAGCATCCCGTTGTTGGGAGAATTGCTTATATTCTTCGTTATCAATAATTAATTTCAAGTGATTTACCACCTCCCAAATCTCATTGTATGTGTTATACAACGGTGAAGGCGCTATCCTGATAATTTCAGGTGGCCTGAAATCCGGTACAACACCCCTATTTTTAAGAGCCTCATTTATACGAAATGCCTCTTCCGGGTGAGTAAGAGCTATATGTCCACCTCTTTGTTCTGAATTTTCCGGAGTCAGCAGTTTATAGTTATATGGTTTTTTTGTTAATATCTCATTAATCAAAAAAGTTAAGTAGGACGTCATAGTTTTTGACTTATCCCTAATATTTTGAATACCCGCTTGATTGATAACATCCAAACTTCCTTCTACAGGAGCGCTATTGAGTATTCCGGGTGATGATATCTGCCATCCACCCGCTGCGTGCTCTTGGTCAAAATTCAGTGACATGTCAAACTGAGTTTCTTTTTTGTTCCCGAACCATCCTTTTAAAAAAGATTCTTTTGAAAAGTGACGTTCATTAACATACAAAAATGCAGATGATCCGGGCCCTCCATTCAAATATTTATAACTACAGAACACAGCAAAATCCACACCCCATCTACTAAACTCATGAGGTACCACGCCGACAGAGTGACTGCAATCAAAACCAATAAGTATATTCCGGTTATGAGCTTCCCGGGTAAGGTACTCCATATCAAGCAATTGACCAGAACGATAAAGAACGGAAGGCAAAAGAGCTACAGCTACATCTTCAGTCATAGATTCAACAATTTTCTCCTCATCAAGCATATAACCATCATCAGAAGGAACTAAAACCAGTTCTTTATTGAAATCAAATCCTTTGAGTTTAATCTGTCCTTTCAGGGCATATATATCGGAAGGAAAATTAAGTTCATCAGCCAATATCTTAGATCTCTCTTTGGAGGGTTGATAAAAAGTAGTCAGTAAAGCATGAAGGTTAACGGTGGTCGTTCCTGTTAGAATCAATTCCTCAGGTTTCGCTCCCACCAGGTTTGAGGCCTTCTTCCCTATTTCCTCAGCCATATAAAACCATGGCGTTTTACCCAATAACCATCCCTTAATCGCTAAATCACGCCATTCGTTCATTACTCTTTTTAAGGCATATTCAGCGTTTTTAGATAGTAAACCTAAAGAGTTTCCATCCATATATATTGTATTGGCTGGAAAATAGAAATATTCCCTGAAAGTTGACAATTTGTCTTTTTGATCTAACTGATTCGCAAATTCTTTCTGAGTGTTAATGTATGTTTCCATAAAAATAAAGATTTGGATTGCTGACTATTATATGTCTATAATTTTATTATCGGGTTATATGAAGTATTACTCTGGCCAAATATTATTCCGTTTCAATTATTTGACATTGCCAATATAAATATATACTTTTGAAATGATGTAGCAAGAATATCTGAAATAAAAATCATGCAAAAAATATATTCAGTCAGTACACTCTTTTTATTCAGTGTTTTACTTTTCAGTTGTCAAAATGATACTGCTCATGTTAAAGAGCAATTTGGAGAAGGCATTATTCAGAGTGAAGATTCTGTTGTTATATTTTATAAAAGCATCACCTTTATACCTGATAAAAAAAATATAGACACCTCAAAGCTTAAAACCGATGTAAGTTTATTTTTTTACCAGCCTTATGCTGGCAAAGTGCATACAATTAAAACTTTTGAGAAAATAAACAATTGGCCTGCAGCATGGCAAACTCACTTAGCTTATAGTGAAAATCTGGTTGGCTTCTCATTGAAGAATACTCGAAAAAATAAGAGAAATGAAAATGAAGGCATTTACCTCTATAACATCGGAAAATCAAAAATCAGAAAAATTGAAGATCATGGCGAAAAGTTCTGGATTTCTCCAGACGAAAAGCTTTTACTATATCATTTAATCAATGAAAACCGAAAAACGTATAGATTGTATGGGTATGATACTGAGGAAGATAAAACATCCCTGTACAATGAGAGTCAACCTATGATTAAAAATATTGAATGGCTTGAAAATGGTAAAGCTGCTTTGCTGATAACAGAAAAAAAAGATTCTGCAATACGAATAGATCTAAAGAATTAGTATTAGTTAATTCTTTATTTTTACAGGGACTTATCTCCTTTTTATTCTCTTATAAAGTTGTACAATCTATTATACCATTAGTTTTTGCCTTTATTGGAATATCAAAATTACCAATATGAAATTATTTAGACAAATAGCACAAAAAATAAGTTTAAGTAATACTGAAGTTGACTCAAATACAATTAACTATCAAAATAAAAAAATTACCTATAACTTAGCAGATACCCAAAAGGCAAAAAAATTTCTCACCGTAGTCCTGCAGTCAACTATGGACGCTATAATATTTGTCAACGCTCAAAGAGAAATTATAGATTTCAATGATGCTGCTGAATTTCTGTTTCATTACAAAGCTGAGGAAGTCATCGGACAGCCTATAGATAATTTGATTCTAAAAAGTAAAGTAGATTTCTATAATCGAAAGATCGAGCAGGCAATGGAAGCGCATACTGGGGGTTCACAACTGACACTCCAAAATGAAAAAATATTTAAGAAAAAGAATAATACTTCCTTTAGTTCTGATATTTTCATTAGTTGTTTTCAGGATACTGAGGAAACATATACCATCCTAATAATAAAAGATTTATCAAAAATTAAGGAAAAAGATCAGGAGCTTGTTAAAAGCAAAGAACGGCTTGAGTTAGCGTTAGAAAGTGCCAAGATTGGGCTATGGGATCAAAATTTTAGAACCGGTGAAGTATACAGAAGCAAACAATGGGCACAAATGTTGGGCTACACCCTTGAAGAGATTGGACAGAAAGCTAAGGACTGGATCAGTTTGATTCATCCGGAAGATTTATCCAAAGTAAAAGCAGCAACACACGAACATGAAACGGGAAGAACTGATGCCTTTAATGTAGAACACCGGTTAAAAACCAAAAACGGCGATTATAAATGGATTTTAAACTGGGGAAAAATCGTTGAATTTGATAAAGACGGGAATCCCCTTCGCGCTTTAGGTTCACATATTGACATTCACAACAGAAAAGAAACGGAAGAAAAGTTAAAATATCTCAATGAAACAAAAAATCGGTTATTCTCAATAATCGGTCACGATTTAAAGAATCCCTTATCAGACATTATTGGTTTTTCTGAGTTGCTTTGCATTAATTATGATAAGTATCCACCTGAAAAAGTTAAAAAATTTCACGAATTAATCTTTAGTTCTGCCAAGACCACCCAAAACCTGCTTGATAACCTCTTACAATGGAGTAGATTTCACAGTGGAGAGCTGCTTTTTAAACCAGAAAATTTCAATCTTGAGCATGTGGTAAACAACAATTTTATCTTGTTTAAGTCGAAGGCAGAGAGTAAAAAGATTGATCTGCAAAATGAGATTAAAGAGCCTGTAGAAGTATATGCGGACAAAAAAATGATCGAAACAGTTTTAAGAAACTTAATATCAAACGCAATAAAATACACCAGGGAAGGAGGAAAAATCACCCTTCGCCACGAAACCAAAGACGATAAAGCTGTCTTAGCAGTAGAAGACACGGGTATTGGAATAAAAGACAAAGATATAAACAAACTTTTCCTGAAAGGACAACAGATAAGTACAGAAGGCACCACAGGCGAACAAGGAACCGGCTTGGGGCTCATTATATGTCAAGATTTTATCAATAAGCATAATGAATCGATTTGGGTTACGAGTCAACCTGGAAAAGGAACTACTTTCAGGTTTACACTCCCGCAGAAATAATTGCAGTTGGTGGATTATCATCCAACTCATTTACCCATTTTATATTTATTATCATTTCCTATTAAAGACAAAGTCATATATTCGAAGCCCACAATCATCCTTGGTGTCTGATCATCCAAACCCCTTAAAGTTTGTTCAGAAAATCCGGTATTCGTTCCATTGGATTTTATTATCATTACAGGGGCTTCTCCAAATGCATGCAAATAAGTCTTTTCCTCTTCCGAAGAATACTCAAAATGATTATCCTCTGTCAGCCATATACCATAAGTCAAGGTATCTTTTACCATCGAATAGGGAATTGCTGTTGCTGTATTCTCATAAATATCACTATTATCAAAAGTTTTTGGAATGATAACAGTTTCACTCAGAAGATCCAGTCCTTCTCGGAAAGTTAGTTCTCCATGAAAAGAGGCTCCGGATTCCAAATAATTTTCGATCACCGTGTGCCCGGCCCATCGAGCATCATCTCCGATAAATGCGCTGGTTATACCATTTTCATGAATTCGTTCGGAAAGCTTTTCTCCAGCACTTCCCTGTAAAAATTCACCAAATTCCTCATCATCTAAATTGACAAATAGCAATTTAGATGACTGGCTAATTTTTTCTTTAAGCTCCTTGTTAGAAGTATTTTCCGATGTTGCGGAATAAATTTGAATCTCCCCTGTTTCCAGTTTTTGTAATTCATTTTTAAAACTATTCGCTTCTGTATGCCTGGAACCGGTCAGTAGTAAAATTGTATCTGAGGAGTTTCCATATTTATCAACAAAGTTTTCCAGAAGTGTTTTATTTTTTTTCAGAATGTCAGCTCCACTTGCCAAAAGATTAATATTTCCTGTTTCTTCTTTTTGCTCAGGCTCTATATATTCAGTAAAACCATTAATTTCTCCGGTGTTAAAATCAATAGTACAGCCTTGCAGCAATTGTTTAACACTTAAAGAATCAATAGCAAAACTATTCATATACTGTATGAAACTTTGACCATCGGAAACCTGGTAAATATTAGCACAACCTGTTCCAAACACTGTGCCTACATTATTTTCATCAACTCCCATTGCAGTCATGTCATCCAATCCCAGGCCTACTATAGTTGCATTCTCTGTGAAGCGCCAGTAAGCCATAAAACCTAATAATCTTGAAAACCTTCCCCTTTCTGAAAAATGAGAATCAAAAATATAACCTGGGAAAAGATTAAGAAAATCATCGGCTAAAGTCACATATTGATTATCCCAGTTTAGTAAACATTCCTCCGGGTAAACGACTCCATTTTCTGCAGTAAATTTTACCTCTGATAAAATAGCAAGTCCGGCAGAGGTTCCGCAAATAACGCCCCCTTCGGCATATTTATCCAGTATTGCCTGCTCGGTTTTAGTATTATTGTATGTTGAATAGTAGTTATATTGGTCACCACCCTTAATATACAGTACATCATATTCCATCAGACTGTCATATGTATCTTGGGCATCAGCCTCATGGCGTGAGTCAATAACAAAATTTTTGGTATCTTCCGCTCCCCAGTCTGAAATAAAATGATCAGTTAGCCAGTCCGGATCATCAGACACATTATAGGAAATCAATGCTACCTTCTTATTACGGCTTTGTTCCACTGCCCATTCAAATGCTTCTCCATTCCAACTTTCGCTACCACCATATTCAGTTCCCCCACCAATTAAAAGCAATTTACCGGATTGTGCACTAATAATGCCCGGCGCAATATACACAAATAACAATGTAAGAAATACAGTCTTTTTTATCATCATAGTTAGTTTTTATAAAACAAAAGATAGGGTTTAACGCCTGAAGCCCCAATTTATAACAAATTTATAAAACTTTCTTAATTTGCTGACTTGATTGTAGAAGGAATTAAATATCAAGATGTAAGCCATCAAATGCCAGGCTCATATTATCTGACAGCTGAGAGTTGACTTCTTTGTGAAAACCCATCTGATGGCTGATATGCGTAAAATATGCTTGCCGCGGACTGAATTCCTTTACAAGGTATTGCGCTTCGGATAAAGAAAAATGCGAAACATGTTTCTTTTTTCTTAATGCATTAATGACCAAATACTTACTACCAACAATTTTTTCTTTCTCTTCTTCTGGGATATAATTGGCATCTGTAATATATGTGAAATCTTCAATTCTGTAACCTAAAACGGGCAGTTTGTAATGATAGGCACGAATGGGTATAATTTTAGTCTTTCCAATATAAAATTCTTTAAGATCAATCTCATTCAGATTAATACTGGGTACACCCGGATACTTGTCCTGTTGGAACGCATAGGGTAACATTTGCTTTAAAGCTTCCAGCACTCTCTCTTCTGCATATACTGAGATGGGTCTTTGATTGAGAAAATTTATAGGCCGAATATCATCTAAACCGGCTACGTGATCTCTATGTTCGTGGGTATATATGACAGCATGAATATTCCGCACTTGTTCTCGGAGCATCTGCATGCGAAAATCTGGTCCGGTATCGATAAGAATGTTTTGCTCATCTACCTCGATCAATATGGAAGTCCTGAGCCTTTTATCTTTTTGATCATCAGACTGACATACAGCACAATCACATCCAATTACCGGAACTCCCTGAGATGTACCAGTTCCTAAAAAAATTACTTTCAATGTTATCTTTTTTTAATTTTACATAATTTCAAACAAAGATAATAAAAGTCAAAAAGGTATATAGTCGCCCTATATATTTTTACCTACGGATAATATTCCGGTAAAAAAATACAAATAGCTTATCGACTTTATTTTTACTAATTTTGAAATTTATATGAACATCCAGTATTATGCAAGGGAAAATTTACCTCATTCCAATACCCATAGGTGATGATCAATTAGAGTCCACCATACCATCAAAGGTCCCGGAAGTAGTTAGGAACCTAAATCATTTTATTGTCGAAAATATCAGAACGGCAAGGAGATATATCAGACAGTTAAGCCGGGAAAAAAATATCGACAACATTAAATTTTATATCTTAAATAAGTATACCTCAGAACAGGAATATGCAAATTTCTTTCAACCTGTCAATCAGGGTTATGATATCGGAATTATCTCAGAAGCAGGTGTCCCGGGTGTTGCTGATCCCGGCGGAGAAATAGTAAGACTAGCTCACAAAAAAAATATAGAAATAATTCCACTTGTCGGTCCTTCATCAATCATTTTGGCGTTAATGGCATCGGGTTTAAATGGGCAGAATTTTGCTTTCCGAGGGTATCTTCCTATCAAAAAAAACGAGCGAGTTAAAGCCATCAAGCAATTAGAAAAAATATCCAGAACGGAGGGTAAAACGCAGATATTCATGGAAACTCCTTATCGCAATATGCAGTTACTCTCTTCTTTGCTTGATTCATGTAGTTCGAACTCTTTGTTGTGTATAGCAACCAATATAACGAGCCCAAACGAATTTATCAAAACGCAAGAAATAGGTAAATGGAAAAAAAATCCTCCTGATTTAAATAAACTACCGACTATTTTTCTCCTTTATGCCGGATAAAAGAATTCGGGTCCACACTTTGTTTTAGAATGTTCTCAGCATTTGGGCCTTCATTAAACAGCAAATCAATAATACTTAAATTCTGTATAAAACCATACCTATCCTGGAAAACCTGGTAATAAAAAGCTGGTTTAAAGGTAGGATCTGCTCTTTGTTTTCTTCTTTTAGGATGAATAGACTCTCTGTAATCATCATAACCAGAAGTTCCTGGTTCAATAAATTGATCGGATAATGCTATATGAGGTAAAATCTCCAGTTGGTTAAAAATATATTGCTGTATTTTCATATTAAAGTCAAATAAATATTTGAATTTTCTATTATAAAAAAATATAAATTCATCCATATAGAATTCAAAAAAAGGAGAAGAACTGTATGCTGATTCTATAGAAGTCCAGTGATTTTTTTGCCACTCAAGGGAATTATCAATACGTAACTCTTTGGTCTTTACCTTAGGCTCCTCTTTAAGAACAGGAATAGTAAGTGGTAAGACTCCATTAGCAGATAAAATATTGCATCGATTCCTGAAGCTTTGTTTTTGAAAATTTTCATTTGCCTCAATCAAAATTTTATCGTACAAAAAAAACTTTGTATAATACTGAACAGGAGCAAGATATGCTACAGACAGCAAGGCTGTTGAAGATATTTGCATATTATTCATTAACTATCTAAAAAACTGCTGCAAATGGGTTGTTAATCTTTTGTTATCACGTTAAACATACGATCCCACCTTATCTTATTGAGAAATCTACCTTCCCTGTCGAGTGACAACCATATAAATACAGCTTTACCCACAACATGATCTTCAGGAACAAACCCCCAAAATCGTGAATCAGCGGAGTTATGCCTGTTGTCTCCCATCATAAAATAATAATCCATCTGGAAAGTGTACTCATCCGTCTCGTTATCATTAATATAAATTGTACTGTCCTTCACAACCAGCTCATTCCCTTCATGTGTTCTAATTATTCGTTCAAATAGAGGAAGGTTATTCAAGTTAAGTTCTATAGTTTTACCTTTTTCAGGAACATAGAGAGGCCCAAAATTGTCTTCTGTCCATTCATATTGTTTATCCACAGGAAATATATCATATTGAACAGATTCCGGGTTTGTATTTTCATATTTTTTCACACTGACAACATTAGAGAAATTTTCAATCTTGTCCCGATTTTTCTTTGTTAGAGGCATTGTATAAAGGGAAGCGGAAGGATTATAACTTCTGTCGATTTTTGAAATTCCCATATTATTCAATAATACTGAATTTATTCTGGAACCATTGGTCTTTACATTATAATTATATTGCATATCTTCAAAGTGGGGCTGTTTCTCATTGTTAATATAAACTTGACCATGCTCAATTTTAAGACTATCGCCAGGCAAAGCAACACATCGTTTTACATAGTTTGTGCGTTTATCCACAGGTCGTGTTGTAATATCGTAATGCTCTTCGATGTATTCTTTTGCATACTTAAGATAATAGTCAAACGGTTTAGCTTCATTGCCATTCCTAACATCTCTGCTTTTCAATTCGTTAGCATATTGTCTTTTAATGGCATGATAATTCTGGTCCTGCATCTCCCATATTGCCGTATCTCCTGCCGGAAAATTAAAAACCACAATATCATTTCTTTCAACTTCTCCTAGCCCTTTTAATCGATTGTATGGCCATCTAATCCATTCCGTATATGATTTTACATCAGAGGTCAGAGGTAAAGTATTGTGGGCAAAAGGAAATGAAATAGGAGTATTGGGCATTTTAGGTCCATAACTTACTTTACTCACGAATAAATAATCCCCTATCATTAAAGTTTTTTCCATTGAAGAGGTAGGAATAGTGTATGCTTCAATAAGAAACAATCGTATCAATGAAGCCGCAATAACAGCAAAAATCAGCGCATCTAACCATTCTACAAACTTATTGGGCTTTTTGCCCCGCTTCTTCCAGAAACTCCAGTTTACTTTCTTTGTTATGTAAATATCAAAAATAATTGGCAAGCCCAAAAGAAACCATGGATTCTCAATCCAAATTACCCATAAAATATAAATAGCAGCAACTAAGCCAAATTTAAAATATTTATTCTTAAATAAGTCTTTTATTTTCATTTGATATTGTTTTTTTAATTATTTGTCAAATCTTTATCCGTCGAAGGCAAATTACTGCCATAGGCAGAGAAATTATCATGAGCGTTTCATGTAATTATAATACTTATTAGATATTTAAAAGATCGTCCATTGAATAAATGCCCTTTTTCCCATATAAAAATTCTGCTGCCATCACAGCACCTAGTGCAAAGCCTTCCCTGCTTTTTGCAGAATGTTTAATTTCAATCTCGTCGAAATCAGAAGTATAGTTTACTTTATGAATACCGGGAATTTCATCTTCTCTAATGGATTTAACAGGGAATTCCTGTTCATTCTCTGGATTTTCCTTTACCCATCTATTTTTTCTGTTCATTTCCTGAATAATGATTTCGGCAAGTTTGACAGCGGTACCACTTGGTGCGTCAAGTTTATGCTTATGATGGGTTTCTTCAATTTTAACATCATAGTTTGAATACTTATCCATTATTCTTGCAAGTTGGGTGTTAATATGGAAAAATAAATTCACGCCAATGCTGAAATTAGAAGCATAGAAAAAACTTTGATCATTTTCCAAACAATATCGTCTGGCATCAATGAATTTATCCAGCCATCCCGTTGTACCTGAAACTACGGGAATATTAGCGTCGAAACATTTTATAATGTTTTCATATGCTGCATCAGGTAGCGTAAATTCGATTGCTACATCACCTTTTTGGAGATTCTCTTTTGTAAAATCTTCCTCATTCTCTTTATCCAGCATCAAGACAATCTCATGTCCGCGCTTTTCTGCTACTTTTTTGATTTCATAGCCCATCCGACCATAGCCGATTATAATAAGTTTAAGGTTGTTCATTTGGATAAAGTTTGATTATTAGTTTATTCTCTGAGACTTATTGCTACAAAAGTCAACGTTTGTTGATACTAAAAACCACAGACCCCCGTGATCTATGCATATGCCTTTGTGTACTCTGGTAGATAGGGGTTCATAAAAATAATTTATTATTGACAAACTTGCTAATTTAATAATATTTTAAGAGAATACTGGTTAAACAAATAAAAAAGGGAAAGCATTTGCCTCCCCTGTAATAATTTTATTGTTTTTGGAGAAATTTCATCAGGCCTTTACCTCTTCAACAACAGCTTTAAAAGCCTCGGGATTATTCATGGCTAAATCCGCCAAAGCTTTTCTGTTAAGATCAATTCCTTTTGCTTTTAATTTTCCCATAAATTCTGAGTAAGACATACCGTGTTGTCTTGCTCCTGCATTAATCCGCTGAATCCAAAGTTTACGAAAATTGCCTTTTTTCTTCCTTCTGTCTCTATAAGAATAAAGTAATCCTTTTTCTACAGCATTTTTTGCTACAGTGTAAACATTCTTTCTTGCCCCAAAATACCCTTTTGCCTGTTTAAGTATTTTTTTTCTTCTTTTTCTTGAGGCTACTGAATTTGTTGCTCTTGGCATAATTTTGATTTTTTTGAATACTTAGCGGCCTTTGAAAAATAAAGGCTCTTTCAGCTAAAATACTCGGTTAAACATTAATTTAATGACTTTACTTAAGACCCAATAATTCTTTGACATTATTTCGGTCGCTTTGGTGGACTTCCTTATAATATCCAAGATTACGCTTTTGTTTTTTTGTCTTCTTGGTCAATAAGTGGCTTTTGTAAGGACTTTTTCGTCTAATTTTCCCTGAGCCTGTTATTGAAAATCTCTTTTTTGCTCCAGGGTTCCTTCTTAATTTTGGCATAATACTCAATTTTTATTTTAGCTATTATTGTGAACTTTTCTTCTTTGATGCCCTGGGTGCAATAAACATAGTCATTCTTTTGCCTTCCAGCTTTGGCATTTTTTCAACTGTTCCATATTCTTCCAAATCACGTGCCAATCTCAGCAATAAAATTTCTCCCTGTTCTTTAAAAATTATTGAACGCCCTTTAAAGAACACAAAAGCCTTTACTTTCGCACCCTCCTGTAAAAACTTCTTTGCATGATTAAGTTTAAAATTATAATCATGCTCATCTGTGTTTGGTCCAAATCGGAGTTCTTTCAGTACAACTTTCGAAGTTTTGTTCTTTAATTCTTTTTGTTTCTTTTTTTGCTGATAAAGAAACTTTTGATAATCAATTATTTTACATACCGGTGGAACAGCTTTGGGTGAGACTTCTACCAAATCAAGATTCTGTTTATCTGCCATTTTAAGAGCCTCTGACAGAGCATAAACACCCGGATTATCAACGTTATCTCCAACAACTCTTACTTCTTTAGCTCTTATATCTTCATTGATTCGATATCTGAGTTGTTGATTCTGGTTTTTTGTTCTTTTTTTTGCTATACTTCTGTCCTCCTTATTTTTGTTTTGGTTTGCAAATATATAAAATTATTGATTGATAAAATCAAGTTGTTCATTAATTTCATTAATAATATAATCTTTAAACTCCTTTAAAGGCATAGCACCTTTATCACCCACCCCCTGCCTGCGTATTGAAACCTGCTCACTTTCAACTTCTTTCTCCCCTACAATAAGCAAATAGGGTATCTTTTTCAATTCATTATCACGTATTTTCTTTCCTACTTTCTCATTTCTCAAATCAACGATGCTACGAATATCGTAATTATTCAGGAAATTTGAAACATTTTTCGCATAATCGTTAAATTTATCACTAATGGGCAATACGACAATCTGCTCAGGTGTCAACCATAATGGAAATTTCCCGGCAGTGTGTTCAATAAGAACGGCAACAAATCTTTCCATTGAACCAAAAGGGGCCCTGTGGATCATAACTGGTCTGTGCTTTTGGTTATCAGCTCCAACATACTCAAGGTCAAATCTTTCAGGCAAATTGTAATCAACCTGGATGGTTCCAAGTTGCCACTTTCTGTTTAAGACATCTTTAACCATAAAGTCCAGTTTAGGTCCATAAAAGGCAGCCTCTCCGTATTCAACATTTATTTCCAGTTCTTTTTCTTTGACTGCCTCTAGTATTGCCTTCTCAGATTTTTCCCAGTTTTCATCACTGCCAATGTAATCCTCTTTACGCTCAGGGTCTCTTAAAGAGACTTGTACTGTATAATTTTCAAACTGTAATGCACGGAATATTTTTAAGATAATATCGATTACCTTTATAAATTCCTCTTTCAACTGATCTGGTCGACAAAATATATGTGCATCGTCCTGGGTGAAACCTCGAACTCTTGTAAGCCCATGCAACTCTCCACTTTGTTCATATCTGTAGACTGTACCGAATTCAGCATATCGGACTGGAAGATCTTTGTAGGAGAACTGGAAATGCTTAAAAATTTCACAATGGTGAGGGCAATTCATCGGTTTTAAGAGAAACTCCTCTCCTTCAGCAGGAGTATTAATTGGCTGAAAAGAATCATGACCATATTTCTCATAGTGACCTGATGTTACATATAATTCTTTCTGCCCAATATGCGGAGAAATAACCTGATTATATCCATATTCCTTTTGTATTTTTTTCAGGAAATTCTCCAATCGTTCTCTTAGTTGTGCTCCTTTTGGCAGCCATAGAGGTAATCCCTGACCGACTTTTTGTGAAAAAGCAAAAAGTTCCAGTTCCTTCCCAAGCTTACGATGATCTCTTTTTTTCGCTTCTTCAAGCATCTTTAGATATTCATCAAGCATTTTTTGCTTTGGGAAAGTAATACCATATATCCTGGTCAATTGCTTACTATTTTCGTCTCCACGCCAGTATGCTCCAGCTACAGACAATAACTTAATGGCTTTTATATATCCTGTGTGAGGTAAATGGGGTCCTCGGCAAAGGTCTGTAAAATCGCCATTTTTATAGAATGATATTGTACCGTCCTCCAGTTCTTTAATCAGCTCAACTTTATATTCATCACCTTTCTTCCTGTAATATTCAAGGGCACGTTTTTTGGTTACTTCTTCCCTGACATATTCTTGCTTTTGACTGGCAAGCTCCTTCATCTTTTTCTCAATCGCCGGCAACTCTGCATCCGTAATTGTCCAACCGCCTGGGTCTACATCATAATAAAACCCATATTCAATGCTTGGGCCAATTCCGAATTTAATACCCGGATATAACTTCTCTAAAGCTTCAGCCATTAGATGTGCTGAAGAATGCCAGAATGCATGTTTCCCTTCTTCATCATTCCATTTATGCAATTTAATTTTAGCATCTTTATTGATTGGTCGGTGTAAATCCCAAACTTCGTCATCGACAGAAATAGCCAATACTTCCTTGGCTAATCCTGAACTAATCGCTTGGGCTATCTCTAAGCCAGTTACTCCTTCCTCAAATTCCATAACGGAATTATCAGGTAAACTAATCTTTATCATAGTATTATTTTGAACTGTTTTAAAATCAAAATCTGCAAATTTAAATATAAATTTTTCAGCTTGCAATTAAATACCTATGACAATAATATCCAGATGTTTGTTCATAGGAATTCTATAACTACAAAATGTTTATATCAAAATTCTCTTCGCACTGACTAAGTCAAACGTATCAAATTCTATGAGGGCAAGCTTATTGTCATCATATGCAGCGCTAAAAGCATAAGTTTCTCCTAATTTATCCTGCCAATCACCCGTAATGGAAGAAGATTCATGAACATGACCATGCAAAGTTAACAAAGGCTGTTCTTCCTCTATAAATCGTTGAATAGCGATGCTACCAACATGTACATCCAGGGGGACGTAATCAATCATTTTGCCATCAAGCGCAGCTCTGTCAAGATTTGTTTTGTAAGGGGGAGAGTGAAATAAGAAAATTGTATTTTTCTTATCAATGTCATGAGACAATTTACAAAGGTCTTGTTTAATATTGGCAAACTCCGTGTCATAGTCCGGTTTAACAGTCCTCATACCTTCAAAAGGATGAGAACATCCCGGATCTACATACCGTGATACATCATATTTTTCCCAGTCTTTCAACCCAAACGGTGTAGGGGGTACATAGGAATATCCAATAATATTGTAGTTATTATATTCAAAAACCCGCTCATTGAGGTAGATCCACAAATTATATCTGCTTTCAATATTCTTCAATTTTGTTTCATGTATCCTGGGATCATCATTTCCCAGTATTATAAAAATTTTGGGATAATTATCTTTAAGCTTTTCTTTAATTTCAGAAAACTGCTCAAATAAGAAATTGTTAATAAAATCCCGCTCGTTAACACTTCCTTCTAAATACCCATGAGCAAGTAAATCTCCACCAAAAAACACTACCTCAGGAGGCTTGGCTAATATCCTGGAAAAGAGCTTTTCATACAATTCCTTTTTACCGTGCAAATCAGAGACAAAATAACAATACATATAACTAAACTTTCTTTTTCTTTAAAAGCCGGGCTGAATTATTGTAGCTGGTTACCATAACTGCAAAACTATTGGTTTTATTCTTAATTTCTGAAGAAGTCACAAAATGAAGATCAATCAGTCCTTCCTTAATTCGTATACCCGTTTTTTCGGCATTCAGTTTTGCAAGGCACAAGCCCCATCCTTTCATATAGGCCTTGAATAATTTCTTCTTTTCCTCACTACCTTCAAAATGCACTAATAAATCAAGATCGCTTTTGGGGCCTGCAGTAGCATCTTTTACACTCCCAATAATATATAGTGCTTCAACACCGTAATATTCGAAATCTGTCACGTCAGCAATATACTGTGCCATTTCCAATCTCCATTGCCAATGTTCTCCTGAACACAATTGTAACAGTTGATTTTGTTCAGGGAAACCCTTTTCCTGATTATTTAAAAAACTAAGAGTTTGTTTTAATTTTCTGTTAAATAAGTATTGAGAAATTTGTCCGGCAATAGCATTTAAAAGCTGTTGCTCTTCTGCAAGGAATAAGGGATTATTTTCATCACTTACATCTTCCTTATAAAAGACCGAAATTTTGCCAATCTTCTGTCCTTCTACAATTATATCGCCATCTTGAGACCATTTGGTTTTGTAAAAGCCAGGGGTTGTGACTGCAATATCATTACATTCAATCCTCGCCATACAAATTCCAGGGAATTGCCATCCATCCGGAATTTTCGCAACCACCTTTCTAAGAACCACATCCAACGGAGATCCCTCATCCCGCAATATTTCATGAATATTGTAAAGACAGTTAAGTTCTTTTTCCCTTTCTCGTAGTTTATCAATTAAATATTTGTCCATTTCTCAAAATATACTAAAAATCCATTATTTCACTTAATTCAAACCAACGTTCTGTTTTTTCATCTATAAGTTTCATCAATTCGCCAATACGGTTTGACTTTTCCACCATCTTTTCATTGTCAAGATTCCCTGCACTCAACTCTTTCTCCAATTGTTTTCTTTCTTGTTCCAGCTTTTCGATTTCCACCCCTAATTGCTGGTACTCTTGTTTAACTTTAAAAGAAACAGACTTTTTACGGTTTGTAACAGGTTGCTTCTTTTGCTTTTTAACGTTTACCGTTTCTTCTACAAAAGAGTCTTTAATCGATTTTCTGTATTGTGTATAATTCCCCGGAAAATCTTTTATTATGCCACCTCCCTGAAAAACAAAAAGATGATCAACGATATTATCCAGAAAATACCTGTCATGGCTCACAATTACCACACAACCATTGAAACTGGCTAAATATTCTTCTAATACGCCCAATGTCATAACGTCCAAATCATTGGTTGGTTCGTCTAATATCAGAAAGTTGGGTTTATTCATTAACACAGTAAGAAGGTATAAACGTCTTTTTTCTCCTCCACTTAATTTTGCAACTTTTACATATTGCTTTTTATCGTCAAAAAGAAAATAACGTAGAAACTGCTTTGCAGAAAATACCCGGCCATCTCCCATGTCTATACTATCTGCAATCTCCTGAACGGTATC
Organism: Bacteroidales bacterium; assembly: GCA_041686375.1. Lineage (GTDB taxonomy): Bacteria > Bacteroidota > Bacteroidia > Bacteroidales > UBA12077 > JAGXLC01. The sequence goes on along the minus strand of JAWLEB010000007.1, from coordinate 18,452 downwards.
AATAACGCGTTGCTCTTCATCAAATCTGATGCCCTCCTGTTTGTAATATCCTGTTTTTATTGTTTCTCCCGCCTCAATTATTCCTGAATCAGGCTTTTCCAGACCAGTAAGCAAATTTAACAAAGTAGTTTTTCCGCAACCATTAGGGCCTACTATTCCCACCTTTTCAAAACGAGAAAAATTATATGTAAAATCCCGTACAAAAACATTTTCGCCAAAAGACTTATATAAGTTTTTCAGGTTTATGATTTTCTTGCCCATTCTTGTGGCTTCTACATCCAAGTTCAGTTTTTCATCATTTCTTTTTTGTGAAGCTTTATCCTTCAGGTCATGATATTTATCAACTCGGTATTTAGCTTTCGTCCCTCTTGCCTTAGGCATACGCTTTACCCAATCCTCTTCTTTCCTTAACAAGTTTTTAGCCTTGTTAACTTCTGCCTTCTGATTATAAATTCTTTCTTCCCTTTTTTTCAAAAAGTAAGAATAATTTCCTGAATATCTGTAGATTTCACCCTCATCAAATTCTATAATTTCATTGCACACCCTATCCAGAAAATACCGATCGTGAGTAACCATGAAAAGTGTCAGATTGGATTTCTTCAAATATTCTTCCAGCCACTCGATCATATGCAAATCAAGGTGGTTGGTAGGTTCATCAAGGATGATAAAATCCGGCTCATTGATAAGAACAGCAGCCAGGGCAACACGTTTTTGTTCTCCACCAGACAATGTGCCGATTCTCTGCTTATAATTGGTAATGTTCAACTTTGTCAGGATTTGTTTTATTTTAACCTCATAATCCCATGCATTCAGGTTTTCCATTAATTCCAATGCTTCATTAAGCTGAGAATCACTAGGATGTTTCAAAGCCTCTTCATATTTCTGTATTGCTTTCAATATCTCATCAGAAGTATTGAAAATAAAATCAAAAACAGAAAGGTCAGGATTCATATCTGGTTCCTGTGAGAGATAGCCCAGTTTAATATCATTACGGAAAATAACTTCTCCGCTATCAAGGTGCTCTTTGCCTGCGATTATATTCAGTAAAGTTGTTTTCCCTGTTCCATTTTTGGCAATCAATGCAACTTTTTCATCCTTGGCAATACCGAAAGAAATATTCCTAAAAAGCGTTAAGTCTCCAAAAGATTTTGACAGGTCTTCAACCTGAAGATAGCTTATCATTCAGCCTCCTTTATATTTGGGATAAAAATTTATTATATCCTCTGAATTAGCAATCAATTAAATAAAATATAATCACCAAAAGTAAAAAATATTTAAACTTTATTAATATTTCATTCGTCATCATATATATTACTAAATCATGAAATTTTTCTTAATTTGCAGAATAGATCAAATTGAAAATATTAATATGCCTATTCTAAAATTAATTATAGTCCTGAGTTTTTCCTTTCTTTCCTTTATAAACGTATTAATTGCTCAGAATTATGAGAAGCCTTTAAACAGTGATGAAATAAGAAACCTACTTAACAACAATCAAACAAAGAAAGCAAAACATTTATTAGACAGTATAAAAAAACAATCGGATAAATATCAAAGCGATAGTTTGTGTGCTGAAATATATCGCCTTACCAGCCTTTATTACAGGAATAAGCAAGAACTGGATTCTGCAATTATATACATGAATAAGGCCTGGAAGATTATTAAGAAGGATAATTATGATATGAGCTTCATGTCTTATCTGCCAACCCTAGCATATTATTATTGGGAAGCAGGAAGGTACAGCAATGCCCTGGAGCATATTCTGGAGGCAAAACGTAATCTTGATAAAGCAGATTCAGTAGACCACAGCCAAGTATACAATATCCTTGGATTGACATACCTGGAACTAAGGAATTTTGACAAGGCAAAAGAAAATTTCTCCAATGCAATCGAACTAGCAAAAAAATACGATAATCAGCGATATATGGGAGTAATTTATGCCAATACGGGTAGATTATTTTTTAAAGAAGGGAATTTAGAAAAAGCGCTACAATATTACCACAGAGGAAGTAATCTGGAAATAAAAACTGAGGACTATAGAGCTGCCGGGAGATCATATGCAGATATGGGGCGTATTTATTTAATGCTGGAGAATTATGAAAAAGCCAGAAATGTACTTGATACTGCGCTGCAATTCAATAGAAACACAGATGATAAACTAGGATTAAGCAGAACAAATGTTGCAATGGGGAAACTTTCATTAAAACAAAAACGGTATAATCAAGCAGAAGAATATTTTCTGAAAGCTATCGATTATGCAGAGAATAAGTCGGCCAAAAAGGAACTGATGGAAGGATATTATGGTCTGTATGAAATATACAATGCACTAGAAAATTATAAAAAGGCCTCTCAATTCTTACATAAATACTCAGAACTTTACAAAAATCTCTATAGCGTTAAAAAAATCATTGAAGTAGAAAACCTCCAGCATGAACTCCATATGCAAAAAGAATACAATGAAAATCAAAAGGATCAAATAAAGAAACAAAAGACCATCAACAAATTGATTATAGCAGTTGCAATCTTAATTTTAGTAACTGCCTTCATACTTCTCTTTTTCCTGATACGAAGCAGAAAAAACAGGAAAGCACTAAGAGCAAAAAACAGAGAAATACAACAACAAAAAGCATACCTGGAACAACTAAATAAAAAGCTAAAACAGGCCAAAGAGACAGCCGAAAACTCAGAAGCATTGAAAGACCATTTTTTGAGAAATATATCACATGAGATACGCACTCCACTTAATGGAATTGTAGGATTTAGTGCAATCCTTGCACAGGATGATATCTCAAAACAAGAAAAAGAAAAATATAAAAATATAATTGAACGAAATGCCAAAACTTTACTGACAACGATTGATGATATCATTGATATAGCAAAAATCAGAACTCAGCAAACAAAAGTTTTTAAAAAGGATTTTGATATAAATGCACTCCTCAAAGAACTAAAAAAACTATTTGACCTGGAAATTGTTTCCCAAAAGAAAAATGATGTAAATATCCTTATTGAGCCTGATCAAGATGAACCCAATATAATTTATACTGATGAAACTAAACTACGGAAGGTTATTATGGTTTTATGCAACAATGCGCTTAAGTTCACTCAAGAAGGGCATATTAGGTTTGGCTACAAAACAAAAAATTCTCACATCCATTTTTTCGTTGAGGACACAGGCATCGGTATATCAAAAAATGATCAAGAACTAATATTTGAAAGTTTCATGCAAGTTGAGACAAGTTTAAACCGAAACTATTATGGAATTGGCGTTGGACTTACTATCGCCAAGGCTTTTGTAGAGATACTGGATGGTAAGCTATGGTTTGAATCTGAAAAAAACAAAGGGACAAAATTCTACTTTAATATCCCTTTAGCAAGATAAATCTACCATTTTCTTGTATTTTTATAGCAGATTTACACAGTAATCTAAAATTTTCGAATCTGTGCCTGAGAACACCTGGCACCTGTTTTAGTTAAAATTTAAGTTTTGCAATATTATACCAATCGTGATTTATAGAACACAAAAAAATATAACTATTATAAATGTCTTTATATGACAAGGAAAGAAAGATTCAATAAGGTACTGGAATACTTTCAAGAAAATCATCCCATAGCAGAAACGGAGCTTATTCACAGAAATCCCTATGAACTAATTGTTGCCGTTATCCTCTCTGCACAATGTACAGACAAACGTGTTAATATAATTACTCCACCACTTATTGATCGTTTCCCGGAACCACAAAAACTTGCTGAAGCAGATATTTCTGAAGTTTATGAGTACATTAAAAGCTGCTCTTACCCAAATAATAAGACAAAACACCTTATAGGAATGGCAAAAACACTTACCGAAGAATTCAGTGGCATTGTTCCACAAGATGTAAAAGAATTGCAAAAACTACCTGGTGTTGGAAGAAAATCGGCCAATGTTATTGCTTCTGTGGTTTATAATAAACCTACAATGGCAGTAGACACTCATGTATTCAGAGTTTCAGCCCGAATCGGACTCACCTATAATGCAAAAAATCCTCTTCAGGCAGAAAAGCAACTCATAAGTTATATTCCTGAAGATTTAATACCTAAAGCTCACCACTGGCTAATTTTACACGGGCGATATATTTGTACAGCCAGAAAACCAAAATGTGCTGAATGTGGAATTAGAGATGTCTGCAAATACTATAACAATTCAATAGGCATGAAATAGATTTCAAATTCTTATATTAATTAAACCATTAAGTGTAATTATTAATCAAAAGACCAGTAGAATCTAATTTGTAAAACCTCTAAATCATTCTTCTATGAAAAAATTTTTATGGATAATACCGTTTTTATACATAAGCATTGGATTTAGTAATATTCATGCAGATGAAAACGACCAGTTTCTTAGATATCCTGCACTGAACAAAGATGGAAGCAAAATTGCCTTTAGTTATCAAGGTGATATTTGGGTGAAATCTTTGGAGGATAATTCAAATGCAAACAGAATAACCGTCAATGAGGCCTATGAACATACACCAGTATGGAGCCCGGACGATGAACAAATCGCTTTTTCCAGCAATCGATATGGCCATAATGACGTATTTGTTATGGAGTCAACTGGTGGAAGTCCGAAGAGATTGACACACCACTCCACCAGCGATGTTGCAAGCGACTGGATATCAGACAATAAAGTTTTATTCACTACAGAACGGGCCTTCGTTCAGGTAGAAAGAGAAAAAGAGATTTACCAGGTTTCAATGCAAGGCGAAACTCCAAGAAGGGTTATGGATGCCGTAGGATATTCACCAGTTCTCTCACCAAACAAGCGTTTTATTGCTTTTGTAAGAGGCTCATGTAAAACGGATCGGGAGGATTATAAGGGACCAGCCAACAGAGATATTTGGATTTATGACAAGGAAAATGATGAATACCATCAGATAACAGAATTTGAAGGTAATGATTTTAAACCCAAATGGGCAGGCTCTAATTCCATCTATTTCATCAGTTCAAGATCTGGAAAATACAATATACACAAAGTTGATCTGGACAATGATGGAAAGAAAAAGGGAGAGATAGAAGAAATCACAAATCATACAGAGGACGGAATAAGACACTTTGACGTTAATGATGATGGAAGCGTTATCACCTATGAAAAGGACACCAATATTTATGTTAAAAAAGAAGAACAGCAAGAAGCGACCCCTTTGAGTCTAAATCTTACAAAAGATGATCGTCATGCGCCTGTACAATACAAAACGTATAGTAAAGATATTAGTGAATATGAGATTTCACCAAGTGGAAAATATACAGCTTTTGTCATCCGTGGTGAGATATTCCTCATTAACAATGAAAGTGAAAGAAATAAAACGGTTCGTTTAACAGATCACCCCTATCGTGATCATGATATTGACTGGGTAAACGATTCATCATTGGTATTTATTTCCGACAGAGAGGGACAAAAAGAAATCTATCTCCTCAAATCGAAAGATGAAAGAACCGGAGATTTATATAAAGCTCTTAAATTCAATAAAATCAGGCTGACACAAACAGAGGTAGGGGAAAGATCCCTCAATGTTAGTCCTGATGGTAATAAGATATCCTTTATCCGGGACGATAACAAATTTATTGTTGCTGATATTGATCCCGAATCCGAAGAACTTAACAATGAAAACATTTTAAGAGATGGCTGGGCAATGCCTTCTGGTGTGGCATGGAGCCCCGACAGTAAGTGGTTAGCGTATTCATTACAGGACTTAAATTTTAATTCTGAAATATACATCCATGCTGCAGACGATAATCAGGAGCCCGTCAACGTAAGTATGCATCCCAAAAGAGACTTTGATCCCTATTGGAGTCCTGATGGAAAAAAATTAGGCTTCATTTCCCAACGTAATAATGGAGATGCTGATTTATGGTTTGCCTGGCTGAAAAAAGAAGATTGGGAGAGAACTCCAAATGAATGGGAAGAGCTTGAAGAAGAGGAAGATGAAGAAAAGGAGAAAGAAGATGATGTCACTGTCGAGATAGATACGGAAAATATACACGAAAGATTACGCCAGGTAACAGGTTTGCCAGGGAATGAATCAGACATAGCAATTTCCAAAGATGGTAAAACTTTCTATTTTGTGGCCAACAGTGGTGGCAGAAGAAATTACCAGGCCGATGAGGACCTTTACAGTATAAACTGGGATGGCAAGAATATGCAAAGATTAACAGAGAATGACCAAAAGCCAAATGCTGTCAAAGTAGATCATAATAACAATAAAATCTACATGATAAAAAAGGGAAGGGCACTTGCCAAAATGGATACAAAAAGCAATGGAAAACTCAAACCTGTTTCAGTAAAGGCAGAGATGAAAATTCGTTATAAAGAAGAACTTGAACAAATTTTTGAAGAAGCATGGTCCATTCTGGAAAAAGGATTTTATGATCCCGACTTCCATGAAAACGATTGGACAGCCCTTAAAAAGAAATTTAAACCATACGCTCTTTCTGCATCAACAAAGAAAGATTTTAGAGATATGTTTAATGTGATGCTGGGACAACTTAATGCAAGTCATATGGGTCTGTCTGGAAGAAATATGGAAGATACCGAACAAGAACGAACAGGTTATCTTGGTGTGGAAGTAGAACCCCATCCCAATGGAGCCCTGGTAACTCACGTAATCCCAAATTCTCCTGCAGACAGGTCAGCCAGCAAAATCAAAGAAGGAGAAATAATTACAAATATTGACGGTGAGAGGATAGAAGAAAACAGCAACATATATGCACATCTCACCAACAAACGAAAAAAGGAAGTATATATAAAAGTGAGAGACGATGATGGAAATTCCCGAGAAATTACCATCAGGCCAACTAATAGCTTGCGAAGAGAAAAATATGATGAATGGGTTGAAGAAAGAAAACGACTGACAGAAAAATATAGTGATGGTAAACTGGGATATATTCACATACAGGGAATGAATTGGCCAAGCTTTGAGCGTTTTGAACGTGAATTAACTGCCAATGGAAAGGGAAAAGAAGGAATAGTGATAGATGTGAGGTTCAACGGAGGCGGATGGACTACCGATTACCTTATGACAGTATTAAATGTAAAACAACATTCATATACTATTCCGAGAGGCGCAACTGATAACCTGGAGGAAAATCACGAAAAATTCTCTGAGTATTATCCATTTTCAGACCGTTTACCATTAACTGCATGGACTAAGCCGAGTATTGCATTATGCAATCAAAACAGTTATTCCAACGCTGAAATTTTCTCTCATGCTTATAAAACCCTCGATGTTGGTACGCTGGTAGGAACACCAACATTCGGAGCTGTTATCTCTACAGGCGGAAGAGGATTAATAGATGATTCATATGTACGCTTGCCTTACAGAGCATGGTATGTAAAAGAGACCAAAGAAAACATGGAGAACGGACCTGCAGTACCAGATATTCTGATTGATAATAAACCTGACAGCAAAGCTAATGACAGGGATGAACAACTTAAGAAGGCAGTGGACGAACTATTAGATCAAATTGAAGAATAAAAAATTCTAAAAACTTCCTTAAAAAGCCTGAATTTCAAAATTCAGGCTTTTTTTATGTTAAGGTTTTTGATTATATTCGATTGAACAATAAAAAATTCTCAATGTATTAATTAAAAACATGGTTCTATGGATATTTTAAATAATCATAACGGACTTTATACTGATTTCTATGAGCTCACAATGGCCCAGGGATATTTTATGGAGGGGATGCAAGAAAAACAAGTGGTGTTTGATTATAATTTTCGCAAAAATCCGTTTGACTGTGGATATGTAATTTTTGCAGGACTAGAAGACCTGATTGGATCTTTAAAAAATTTTAAATACTCAAATGAGGCTATTGACTATCTGAGACAAAACGGATTTAACCCAGATTTTCTGGAGTATCTCAAAAAATTCAGTTTCAGGGGTACCATAAAAAGTGTAAGGGAAGGGGAAGTTGTTTTCCCCATAACACCCATTTTAAGAGTAGAGGGTAACATAATAGAATGTCAGATACTTGAAACCATTATCCTGAATTATCTGAATTTTGAATCCTTGATTGCAACGAAAGCCTCAAGGATAAGAAAAGTAGCAGAAAACCGGATTGTAAGCGATTTTGGGCTACGTAGGGCGCAAGGTCTTGGGGGATTACAAGCCAGCCGGGCAGCAGTTATAGGAGGGATAGATTCTACATCCAATGTTCTGGCCGGATATCTTTATGATCTTGACGTGAGTGGTACACAAGCACACTCATGGATTCAAAGTTTTAATGATGAATTAACCGCTTTTAGGAAATATGCAGAAACCTATCCTTCTAAAACCATTCTTCTGGTAGATACTTATGACACATTACGCAGTGGCGTTCCCAATGCTATTAAAGTAGCAAAAGAACTCAAAGAAAAAGGACATGATCTTAAAGCCATTAGACTAGATAGTGGCGATCTGGCTTATTTAAGTAAAAAAGCAAGAAAAATGCTGGATGAAGCTGGATTAGAAAGTACAAAAATATTGGCATCTAATCAATTAAATGAATATATCATACGCAGCTTGTTGTTTCAGGGCGCACCGATTGATGGATTTGGCGTTGGAACAGAACTAGTTACAGGTAAAAGTAATGCAGCGCTTGACGGTGTATATAAATTGGCAATGATGAATGAAATCCCAAAATTAAAACTCTCAGATACATTTGAGAAAATAACGATCCCTGGGAAAAAGGATATTTTCAGGTTCTACGATGATCATGGATATTTTTATGCCGACTGTATTGTTTTGGAAGGAGAAAATATAATAAAGGAAATGCACCACCCTTATGAGAAAGGTAAAAAATGTAATCTGGAAGGCTTGAAATATGAGTCATTATTAGAAACAGCACTAGATAAGGGTGAAATTACAACTTTTTCAAAAAGTATAGAAGAGATAAAAAAATATAGAGATGAAAGACTGGCAAAACTACCTGAAGAACATCAAAGGTTCGAAAAACCGCATATCTACAAGGTAGGTCTTTCTAAGAAACTTAATGATTTAAGAAATAACCTAGTATATCAAATGCAAAATAAAAATCCCGTAAGGAGGTAACTATGAAAGCGCTTTTGATAGTCGATGTACAAAACGATTTTTGTCCTGGGGGAGCATTGGAAGTTCCTAAAGGAGATAAAGTAATTCCAGTATTAAATAAACTTATCAATGAGTATGACATTATAATACAGACACAAGACTGGCATCCTAAAGGCCATTATTCATTTGCTTCAAGCTATGATGACAAACAACCATTCCAAACAACTGAGCTTGCTTATGGAGAGCAAGTCCTTTGGCCGGACCACTGTGTACAGAATACCAAGGGAGCTGCTTTCCACACGGAATTGAATACAACAAAAACACAGGCAATCATACGCAAAGGATTTAGACAACATATGGATTCTTATTCAGCATTTTACGAAAATGATTTTAAAACAAAAACAGGTCTTACCGGGTACCTTAAAGACAGAGACATCGATTCTCTATATGTTGGTGGACTGGCTACAGATTTCTGTGTAAAATGGTCTGTTATTGATGGATGTAAAGAAGGTTTCAATGTTAATGTGATTGAAAATGCAATCAAAGGAATTGATATAGATGGCTCTGTAGATAAGGCTATTCAAGAAATGAAAGCTGCCGGAGCCCAATTTGTAAAATTAGGATAGAAGGGGCCATATAACAAGGCGGGCACTCCAGAATGTATTTTAAAATGATATATTCAAAAAATATATTTACAGAAAAATTGGGACAGTCTTTTTATTGACTAATCATAATCATCTGAAAGGGGACATCAATCATATTCGAAAAATCCTCTCCCACTTCCATCATATCCTCATCACCCTCATCAAAATACCAATAAATCTTAACAGGTATACCCTTCTTAGAATAATTACCAACAAGAAAAAAGATATCTGAAATAAACTTTGCTGATGAGGAATTAAAATAATCAAGTTTATAAATAAATTTTAAAGGACTATCCGAATAATCATCTATTGTATCGTCATCCAAAATTTGTGTGAAAAATTTTTTTAAGGTTTCAATAATTGGCTGATAAAATTCACGTACATTTTCTGGCCTTGAATTGCCTTCTATTTCAAAAATTCTGTTTTCCGGGTCGAATAAAACGCGTGGTGATTTATCCGTTGATGGTATTTTAAGTACTTTCATGTGTTTATATCGTTATTAGATTTTAACAGTTAAAGTAAAATACATATGTCTTTGATTCACTGGTATCAAATCGTAAGATAACGGGTAACTAGTAGTTTTGGCAATTACAATAAGACCTAATCCTGCTCCCCCTTTATCACTTAACCCAGCGCTTTTCAACATCGTTTTTTTGTACAAATCATTAACATCAGCCAGTTCAAGGCTATTTAATTCATCTACCTTATTTTTCAAGAATTCTGCCTCTTCCATTGAAACCAAATTGCCTGTTTCAATGGAATAAACGCCTTCAGCACTTCTTACGATAAATCGGGGTAAATATTTTTCTTCAGTATTATTCTGTTTGCTATTGATTTCAGCATGTTTGTATATATTATCAAGGCATTCAACGGAAGCTGAATAAACACGCTTTCTTTTCAAAAGCTCAATACCCATAAATTTGAGTTTCGCCTTAAGTTCATATAAAATATTATCAACTACTTTACGGTTTATGTGACCATGGTAGTTAATAATATTCTTATCCGAATTCATAGGCATATAATTATCCAGCAATAGGGTATATATTAATGAATAATGTCCCAAAGATATTAAAATCCCACTTTATATCTTACTAAACAATGAATATTTTTTTAATTTGAATGACGTAAATAAGTATTTCATAAATTAAAAACCAATTATACAGTCCAAAATACTGACAAATAGATTTTTATATACTCAATCCAGCAATGCTTCTATATTTAACAAAAAATTAACATTATATTTCATCGTCATTATGGTTATAGTATCTATTTTTACATACCATTAAAAAAAATATATCCATGGAAAACATTTATTTAATAATCATTGTAGTCCTTTTCGCCCTTGCTGTTTCAGACCTCATTGTGGGTGTAAGTAATGATGCGGTAAACTTTCTAAATTCTGCCATCGGATCGAATGCAGCTCCGCGTTATATTATAATGATTATAGCCAGTGTAGGTATAATTATAGGTACTACATTCTCCAGTGGAATGATGGAAGTGGCGAGGAAAGGTATATTCCATCCGGAACAATTTTACTTTTCCGAGATTATGATGATATTTCTGGCAGTAATGCTTACAGACATTCTTTTGCTGGATTTATTTAACACACTTGCCCTTCCAACCTCTACAACAGTATCTATTGTATTTGAATTATTGGGTTCCGCAGTAGCCGTCTCCCTGATCAAATTAGGTTCTGATATGGAAACAGCCGGCACCCTTGGCGAGTACATCAATTCTGCCAGTGCTCTGGGAATTATTTCTGGAATATTATTATCTGTGATCATTGCCTTTATTGTGGGTTCTATCGTACAATATTTAGTGCGAATTGTCTTCTCATATAACTACACAAAATACCTTAAATATTTTGGCTCTGTATGGGGTGGTGTTGCCATCACTGCTATAACATATTTTATCGTCATAAAAGGTGCAAAGGGTTCTGCATTAATTACTGAAAGCAACCTGGAGTGGATAAAAGAAAATACTCAATTAATATTATTAGCGAGTTTTATAGGCTGGACAGTTATTTTGCAATTATTATACATGGCCTTTAAGATCAATGTATTCAGAGGAATCGTATTGGTGGGAACTTTTGCCCTTGCCATGGCTTTTGCAGGTAACGACCTGGTGAACTTTATTGGTGTTCCGGTTGCAGGTTTAAAATCATACCAGGACTTTGCATCCACACCAGGCGCTTCACCGGATAACCTTCTAATGGAAGGGCTGACTGGAAGTGTAAAAACAAATACATACTTACTCCTAACAGCTGGAGTTATCATGGTAATTACACTTTATTTTTCAAGAAAAGCACGTTCTGTTACAAGAACAGAAATCAACCTCAGCCGCCAGGGTGAAGGTTATGAGCGTTTCGGAGCAACTGGCTTTGCAAGAGTAATTGTCAGACATGCACTGGAAATAAATGAAACCATCAATAAATTTATTCCCAGGCAGATCCGCAACAAAGTCAAGAAAAGATTTCAACCACACCTCTCTGAAAATGAACCAAAAGCAACTAAAAATGATAAAGCATACTTCGATCTTGTACGTGCCTCTGTAAATCTAACTGTAGCTAGTATACTTATTTCATTTGCGACATCATTGAAATTACCCTTATCAACAACTTATGTTACATTCATGGTGGCAATGGGAACTTCCCTGTCTGATAGAGCCTGGGGAAGAGAAAGTGCCGTATACCGAATTACCGGAGTCTTTACAGTTATAGGAGGCTGGTTTCTTACAGCATTAATAGCATTTACAGCAGCCTTTGTAGTAGCTAATATTATTACACATGGCGGTATAATTGGAATTATTATCATGCTGTTGCTTGCTGCTACTTTTGTGATAAGAACTCATACTATCCATAAAAAGCGGGAAACTAAAGAGAAGGAGCTTGAAGAGATTGCAGCAGGCGATGTCAAAGATGACAATATAATGAATAAGTGCAGTAATGAGATTAATCATATGCTGGATATTGTAATTAAAATATTTAATGAGACGATTATAGGTGTTTCTGAAGAAGACCATAAGCGATTAAAAGATATTAATAAAAAGGTTGAAAATTTAAATTATGATGCCAAAGCAATTAAAAATAATGTGCATCATACACTGAACAAATTGGAAGAAGATGAAATTGAAACGGGACATTATTATGTTCAGGTTACGGATTATTTGAGAGAAATGGCTCATGCACTATCCTTTATTGCAGGACCTAGCTATGACCACGTAGCTAACCAGCATAAAGGGCTTTCAAAAGAACAAATTGACGAGTTAATGCAGATCAAAAAAGAAATGACCTTGCTGTTTACCAATACAATACACATTATTGAAAACAACAGCTTTGATGAAATTAAGGAATTGGTATTTGATCAGCAACAACAATTATTATACACTATAGACGAAAGCAGAAAAGCTCAAATCAAACGAATTAAGAAAAAAATTACAGGTACTAAAAACAGTATTCTTTATTTGCAACTCCTTAATGAGATGAAAAACTTTACTCTTCATACAGTTAACCTATTGAAGGCACAAAGGGATTTCATTCTCAACCAGGATATTATTGACAAATCTTCATAAAATTTAAAATACAAAAAACCGGTCTTGATGTTACACTAATAGACCGGTTTTTTATGTATTGATTATAAATCGTTTTTTCACTCAACATACTTATATCCAACTCCTTTGATTGTTTTTATATGTTCTCCCCCAATTTTTTCCCTTAATTTTCGTATATGCACATCTATTGTCCGATCACCTACAACTACATTATCTCCCCAGACAGAATAAAAAATTTCATCTCGCGTAAACACTTTGTCAGGCTTTGAGATAAGCAAAACCAATAATTCAAACTCTTTTTTCGGCAGCACCAATTCTTCTCTGCCCTTTGTTACAATATATTTTTCCTTATCAATCGTTATATCTTTTTCCCGAATAATCGCAGATTTATCTTTTTCACTTGCCGATTTATTTTTATAGCGTTTCAATAATGCTTTTATCCTGCTTATTAACACTCTCGGCTTTACAGGTTTGGTGATATAATCATCTCCACCTGCTTCAAAACCGGCAATTTGTGAGTAATCTTCTCCCCTGGCTGTTAAGAAAGCAATAATGGTATCCTGCATGTCTGGATATTTTCGTAACTCTTCACAAGTCTCTATCCCATCCATCTCAGGCATCATAACATCCAGCAATATCAAATGGGGAATAATTTCCCTGGCTTTTTTTATAGCTTCTTTTCCATTGGGAGTGGTGTAAACTTCGTAGCCAGCTTTCTTTAGGTTATATCCTATAAATTCAAGAACATCGGGTTCATCGTCTACAAGTAAAATTTTATGTGCAGCTTTTTCCATAGTCCGGGATATATGATTTTATAAATATAACAAATTACGTAATTATTTATTCAAGGTTTACTAATTATTTCTTAAGGCTATATTAAACAAATATTAATTCTGGTTTACAAATTCAAATTTATTTAATCCAAAGTTAATTGCCAGGTAACATCATTCCGTATTAGTTAAGCTTTCTTTGTCAATGAGTTTTAAATGAAAACAATCTAATCTTTAATTATTTTTATTATGAAAACAAAAAGATCGCTCACTGACAAAATTTTTACTGGCCTTGCAATCGCAGGACTGATGTTCGGTTCTATCGTTTTCACAGCATGTGAGGACGACAATGATGACCCAGATCCTATTGAGGAAGAAACAAGTGAATTTAAGTTTATCACTGCCTATGTTGAAGGCGACAATGGGGCTCTTCCTGAAGATTATGAAGAACAGCTGGAAGCGCATTTTAACAATAACAACAACATTATTGATTCAACCGGTTTAGTAAGCCTTGACTTTAGTGACATTCTCAATACGATTATTCCTGCCTCAGGAGAAGCCGGCGATGGAGAAGCAATTACCGGCGATGATTTCATTGAATCAGTTGATTATCAGGGCGCCTTTGAACCGGGTGGTTCCAACTGGGCTTCATGGACTTTAACCTACGATATGGAAGATTACGAAAACGGTAGTTACACATATAATGCAGAGGATACTGTTTTTGTTTCCGGTAAAATTACAAGTGATGAAACATGGAACAATTCCACACTTTATAAACTGGACGGCTTTGTCTTTGTAACAGAAGGTGCAACTATTACCATCGAAGCCGGAACAATGATCCAGGGACTTTCTGGTCAGGGTGAAAATGCATCTGCCCTTATCGTCTCAAGAGATGGAAAAATAATGGCTGAAGGAACAGCAGAAATGCCGATAGTATTCACCGGCGATGATGATACTTATAAAGGTGACAATTACAGTAAAACCGTAAGTGGTCTCTGGGGTGGTCTCATAGTTTTGGGAGAAGCACCAAATAACAACCCTAACAATGATTACAGAATTGAAGGCATCCCTGATGATGAAAACTATCCTGCAACCTACGGCGGTGATAATCCAAACCATAATTCAGGTGTCTTAGAATATATATCCATACGCCATGGCGGGACCAATATTGGCCAGGGCAATGAAATCAATGGGTTAACACTTGGTTCTGTTGGAAACGGTACAACTGTTAATAACATTGAAGTGATTGCTAATGTTGATGACGGCGTAGAATGGTTTGGTGGGACAGCTAATACTAAGCACCTGCTTGTATCCTACTGTGGTGATGATTCTTTCGATTATGATGAAGGATTTTCTGGTAAAGGACAGTTTTGGGCAACTATCCAGGCTGATGGAACCGGAGACCGATTAGGAGAGCATGACAGTGGTGGTGACGGTGAAGGTGAAGAGCCTCGTTCCAAACCTCAAATTTATAATGCAACATACGTTGGGCATGGTGGTAAATTAATTACACTCAGAGACGATGCAGGAGCTGTTTATGCAAACTCTATCTTCTATAATACCAGCAAAGGCATAGAAATAGAATACAGAGACGATCTGCACAGTAGCTGGAATCAATTTGAAGAAGATAATATTATTATTAAGAATAACATTTTTAAAGACATAGCTAAGTAAGTTAAACCCATATAAAAGAAGTTAGCTGGCAGTAAGTTACTACCAGCTAACTCTTTTTAAAAAAACAGGATGATGAAAAAGATAATATTTGTTTTTTTATTGATATTAACGGTAATACAACTTACATACGGTCAAAAAGGAACATTAAGAGGAAAAATACTTGACCGTGAAACAGGGGAAACACTGCCGGGAGCAACAATTGCAGTTAAGGACAAACCAATAGGAACAACCACCGATTTTGACGGCAACTATGAATTAAAACTGGACCCCGGAACTTATACGATTGAAATATCCTATGTGTCTTATACCACTCAAATATTTAAAGATATTAATATTGAAGAAAATGAAGTTGAAGTATTGAAGACCAACCTGGAGCAAGCTGAAACTGAAATAGGAGCCGTTGTAGTAACTGGCAGAGCGAGACAGCAAACAGAAAATGCAATGCAGCTTCTTCAGAAAAAATCGGGAAAACTCATGGATGGAATTTCCTATGAGAAAATCGCTAAATTGGGAGATAGTCATGCTGCTGGTGCACTAAAAAGAGTAACTGGTGTTTCCGTGCAGGATGATAAATATGTTTTTGTTAGAGGATTAAGCGATCGATATACCATGATTACATTGAATGAATCGGTAATACCTGCAATGGATCCCGAAAAAAATACCGTGCAGATGGACATTTTCCCCAGCAATATTATAGAAAATATCGTTGTCAATAAAACCTTTACTCCGGATATGCAGGGAGAATCGACTGGAGGACAAGTAGACATAGAAACAAAGGATTTCCCGGAAAAATTTACCATGAAATTTTCAACGAAGTTTGGATATAACCCACAAGCAAACTTAAATAAAGAATTTTTATCTTATCCGGGCAGTGAGACAGATGCTTTTGGTTTTGACAACGGTACCAGGGACATCCCAGGCATTGCATCCGATGCACTCAACACGATGGTTGAAGAAAACAGGGGCGAGTTAAATGAATTTACATTTGAAGACGAAATTACGGAAATAACAAAGTCTTTTAGTCCTGTTATGGCGCCGGAAAGGCAAAATTCCTTCCTGGATCACAGTCATAAATTTTCCATTGGAAATCAAATAAAACTTTTTGGTAAGCCTGTAGGCTACAATGCTGCTTTAAGTTATGCAAGGGATTTTTCTTATTACGAAAATGGCATAAACAGTTTATACGAAGAGCATGTAACCCCCTCACCTCTCAAAATCCTCAATGACAACCAGGGGAAAGAAAAAGTATTGATTGCCGGATTGCTCAATCTTAACCTTAAATTGGATGATAATCATAAAGTGGGCACCAGGTACATGCGCAATCAAAGCGGTAATAAAACAGCCAGGTACCAGGATGGATACTTTTTTTATGAATCATCAAATAATACCGTAAGAAATTTAAGCTGGATTGAAAGATCTTTTAACTATTATCAACTGCATGGAAAACATATTTTCCCGTCATTGAACAAAACCAGTATAGAGTGGCAAACTTCTCTCACCGATATGCAACAGGAAGAACCTGACCTGAGATTTTTTGAAAACCTCTATGAAACGGATAGCAATGACGAACCTTATGGCTGGAGAATAAAAACCAACGATGTTCCGGTACGTTTTTACCGTGACATGAATGAAACGAATTTAAACAGTAAAATAGACATTGAAATTCCTGTTTCTCTATTCAAAGAAAAATCAAAAATTCAGACAGGAGGAATGTATACATTAAAAGAGCGTGAAATGGAGAATATTCAATTCAGCTTGAATAGCTACATGACCTCTTTCCCGGATGGAGATGTTAGCAATTACCTGGAAAATAATGTTTATAGTAAAGATAATACGAATGGTTATAAATATAAATCCGACCATGAAGATAACCTGACAAACAGTTACCATGCAGATCAAACGATTATAGCGGCTTATGCCATGTTGGATGCAAACCTAAGCTCAAAATTAAGACTTTTAACTGGTGCAAGAATTGAAAAATCTGAAACTTATTCTGAAAATAAAGTTGATGAATCCCACAGAAATTACAGAAGAGGTGAAATCAACAATACAGACATCCTTCCCTCTTTTAATTTAACCTACAAAATGACAGAGGAAATGAATGTTAGGTTGGCTATGTCACAGACACTGGCACGGCCAAAATTTCAGGAAATTGGAACAAATTATTACGATTACACCCGGGGAGCATATATTTATGCCAATCCAGACCTGGAGCAGACTTCCATAAATAATTTTGACCTGCGGTGGGAGTATTTTATTGACCAGGGAGAAAAAATTGCATTAAGCGGTTTCTATAAAAGATTTGACAAACCTATTGAACTGCGATTGAAAACTGGTACCCAAAACTATGAAATAGAACCATTTAATGCTGAACCAGCAGATCTTTATGGTGTAGAGCTTGAATTTGTAAAAAAGCTCGATTTTATTCCTGTTTTAAAAAATTTTACTGTTGGAAGCAACTTTACAGCCATAAAATCGGTAATTACAATACCGGAAGATATTATGGAATACATAAGGGTTCAGGATCCGGACAGAAATAATACGCGCCCAATGCTGGGACAGGCACCTTTCATAGTTAATGCATTCATTGGTTACGAAAATGATGAGAATGATATTTCAGCAAATCTTGGATTCAACTTTAACGGAGAAAAATTGTACCTGATAACGAAAGGCCGGCTTCCCTATGCGTATGAAAAACCAAGACCAATGCTTAATTTCAACATAAGTAAAACGTTTGCTGAGAAATTTGGAATAGAACTTGCGGTTGATAATAT
>JAWLEB010000006.1:86003-98230 GCA_041686375.1 Bacteroidales bacterium | reverse complement strand
TGCAGCTTTACAAATTCGAAGAAGGCTGGAAAATCGTGAGCAAGATCTATCACAGGCATTAATGCTGAATTGCCGCGAATGCAAGAATAAAATTATTCCCTTTAGACAGGGTTATTAAGATACCCTGAGTTCTTTGCTAAAAGCAAAAAGCCAAAAGCAGTTTTATTCCTGCATTCGCAGCTAAAATCAGGATTCTTTCATTTCCCCGATTCTCAATTCTTCTTCTATCTTCTCAAATTCTTCATTAAACATTGTATATTTGGGGTAGTCACAGGATAATATTTGTTAACTTTAAACATAAAAATAGTAATATGAGAAAATTGGTGATAGTTGCTTTAATGACCATATCCTTCTTTTCAACCAAAATGATGAATGCTGATGAAGGCATGTGGATGGTTAATTTGTTGCAAGAACTTAACCAGGATAAGCTTACGGAAATGGGGCTGAAACTCAGTCCTGAAGATATTTACAATGTGAACCAGTCAAGTCTGAAAGATGCTATAGTAATTTTCGGTGGAGGGTGTACCGGTGAAATGATATCAGATAAAGGATTGTTGCTGACAAATATGCATTGCGGATATGGGCAGATCCAGTCACATTCTACAGTTGAAAATGATTATCTGAAAGAGGGTTTTTGGGCTCAGTCTATGGATGAAGAACTGCCAAATCCCGGACTTACAGCAAGGTTTCTAAAACGTGTTGAAGATGTAACCGAACGAATCAATGAGCATTTGGAAGATGATATGACAGAGAGCGAACGTAATAATAAAATTAATGAGATCAGTAAAGAGATTGAAGAGGAAGCAAAAGAAGGTACACATTACAACGCTACTGTGCGTCCATTCTATCAAGGCAATGAATTTTACCTGATGGTATATGAAACATTCAAAGATGTTCGCCTTGTTGCATCGCCCCCAACTTCAATTGGCGATTTTGGAAGTCTGACCGATAACTGGATGTGGCCCCGGCATAAAGCAGATTTCTCGATGTTTCGTGTCTATATGTCTCCAGATGGGAAACCGGCAGAGTATTCAGAAGAAAATGTTCCCTACGAGCCCGACCACCATCTGCCAGTATCCATGAAAGGAGTGGAAGAAGGAGATTTTTCAATGATAATGGGATATCCCGGAAATACTGACCGGTTCATGACTTCCTACGGAATTAAGGAATTAAAAGAGATCACACATCCTAATCGTATCAATATCAGGGGTAAGAAGCTTGAGATAATGGAAGAAACCATGAACAAGAGCCCTGAACATCGCATCATGTATTCTTCAAAATACAAGGGTACCAGCAACTACTGGAAATACAGTATTGGTCAGATGGAAGGTTTTAAGAGAATTGACCTTGAATCAAAGCGGAAAGAGCGCGAAAGGAAATTTGTGGAATGGGTTACAGGGTATGAAGAAAGAGAAGAAAAATATGGCGAAGCTCTTGACCTGATCAGTAGTGCTTATAAAGAAAGAAAAGAATATCAGAATACTTCTCAGTATGTATTTGAAACCATGGTTATCGGACCTGAAATAACGCGATTTGCTAATGCTGCTTCCGACTTAAAAGATAAATTGGAGATGTCCTTTTTTAAAAGGCTATTTAACAAAAAGGATATTAAAGAAGCTGAGAATAATCTAAAAAATACAGCTAATAGACATTTTAAGGATTATCACAAGCAAACTGACCATGATATTGCACAGTCATTGCTTACGATGTTTAAAGACAGTATAGCGGAAGATTATTATCCCGGAGAATTTAGCGAAGGTCTTCAGCGACATAACGGAAATGTGGATGAATATGTAGACGAGCTTTATTCTCAGTCTCTTTTCACAGATAAAAATAAATTTGAAGAGTTTATTTCTAGTCCCAAAGCTTCTGAAATTTCAGAGGATCCGGTCTATAAATTGTCTCAGTCAATATTTGATACTTACAGGGAGTTAAACAGTTTGTCAAGTCAGTATGATGCGGACCTGCAAAAAGGAATGCGACTGTTTGTGGATGGAGTAATGCAAATGGAGAAAGATAAAACTTTTTACCCTGATGCTAATTCTACTATGCGTATGACTTACGGAAGTGTCGGAGGATATAAAGTGGAAGATGCGGTAAGATATAAATATTATACAACCCTGAAAGGAGTTATGGAAAAGGAAGACCCGGATAACTATGAATTTGTTGTTCCTGATAAATTGAAAGAACTGTATAAAAATAAGGATTATGGTCGATATGGTGAGGATGGTGAGATGAGAGTTTGTTTTATCTCGGATAATGACATAACAGGTGGAAATTCAGGAAGTCCTGTAATGAATGGCAATGGGGAGCTCATAGGTCTCGCTTTTGACAGCAACTGGGAAGGCATGACCGGGGATATTGAGTTTGAGGAAGAAATGCAAAGAACTGTGAGTACTGATATACGCTATATTCTTTTTATTTTAGATAAAATTGGTGAAGTTGACTGGCTTATAGAGGAAATGGATATTATGAATTAAAGTCCGAAATAGTTTTAAAAACATTGAGGCTGCTTTCAAAAAAGGCAGCCTTTTTTAATCTGCTGTGTTCTTTGGAATAATGTTTCTGTTCTCATTCCATAGATTTTTGTATATTTATTAAAATAAATATTCTATAGTTCATGAAAAAGAAAAGACTAACGACTACGGGTGGAGCACCTGTAGCCAACAACCAAAATTCAATTACAGCCGGCAAAAGAGGTCCGGTGTTAATGCAAGACTATCAACTCCTGGAAAAACTGGCTCACCAGAATAGGGAACGCATTCCTGAAAGAGTTGTCCACGCCAAAGGCTGGGGTGCTTTTGGAACTTTCACCGTAACAGACGATATTACCAAATATACCTGCGCAAATATTTTTAGCGAGGTAGGAAAGCAAACACCTATGCTGGCACGCTTCTCAACTGTGGCAGGTGAAAAAGGCGCTGCAGATGCTGAACGTGATGTGAGAGGCTTTGCTTTGAAGTTTTATACAGAGGAAGGCAACTGGGATATGGTTGGTAACAATACCCCCGTGTTTTTTGTGCGCGATGGATATAAGTTCCCCGATTTTATTCACACGCAAAAAAGGCACCCAAAAACAAACCTTCGTTCCAATACGGCAAAATGGGATTTTTGGTCGAAAACCCCGGAAAGTCTGCATCAGGTGACTATTTTGCATTCCGACAGGGGAATCCCGTTGACTCCCATGCATATGAACGGATATGGTTCTCATACTTATAGCTTCTGGAACAAAAAAGGCGAACGATATTGGGTGAAATTTCATTTTAAAACCCAGCAGGGCCACAAACACATGACAAATAAGGAAGCTGAGGAGGCTATCGGAAAATCAAGAGAAACATACCAGGAAGCATTGTATGGGGCAATTGAGAAAGGAGAGTTCCCCAAATGGACATTTTATATACAGGTGATGCCTGAGAAGGATGCTGAAAAAAAGCCCTATAATCCTTTTGACTTGACAAAAGTTTGGCCGCATGGTGATTATCCTTTGATTAAAGTTGGCGAATTTGAATTGAATAAGATTCCGGACAATTATTTTGTTTACATTGAGAATGCTGCTTTCTCGCCTTCCAATGTAGTGCGGGGTATTGGATTCTCTCCGGATAAGATGCTGCAGGCTCGTATTTTCTCTTATGCAGATGCTCACCGGTATCGGCTGGGCACGCATTATGAGAATCTGCCGCCTAACAGACCGATAAGCGACGTAAACCATTATCACAAGGATGGTACAATGCGATTTTTTGATAATTTCGAGGGAAATCCTGATGCCTACTATGAACCTAATTCTTTTGGTGGCCCGGAAGAAGACCCGGAAGCAGCAGAACCACCCTTGAGAATTGACGGAGATGCAGACAGGTATGGCAATGAGGACGATGATGATTTTACACAGACAGGTAACTTATTCCGCCTGTTTGACAAAGACCAGAAAGAAAGGCTGTTTAATAATATAGCCGCAGAAATGGAAGGTGTTCCTGAAGAAATCATTGAAAAGCAGCTTAAGCTATTTGATGCGGCTGACCCTGAATACGGTAAAGGCGTTAGAAAAGCTCTCGGAATGTGAAGTAAGTTTAATATGAAGAATTGGCCACCACAAAATGATTCCTCAGATATGAATTTTTATATGAATTCAAAATTTGATGATAAAAATAATTCTTCCTTCCAAGGCAAACCATTTTAGGAAAAAATTATCTAATTTAGTATAAGAAACATATTTTAATGATCTTTAAAATTTATACCATGAAAAAACTTTTATTATTTGTTCTGGGTTTCGTATTGATAACTGGATCAGGCATTAATGCCCAGGAGAATGTAACCTATCAAAAACCTTCAGAGGAAATTCTCAAATTGTTGGATGCCCCTTTAGTTCCCAATGTCAGAATAGACTCTAAAGGAGAGAATATGATCCTGTTGTTCAGGGATCAATTCAAATCACTTGAAGAACTTTTTGAGAAAGAGATGAGGCTGGCAGGATTAAGAATTAATCCAAAGATTAATATTGGCAGTCGTGAAAGATTTTACAACAACCTCACTGTAATGCGGGTTGGGGAAAAAGAAGACATTGAAGTAAGCGGTCTGCCCGAAAAACCCAGAATTTCGAACTTTAAATGGTCACCTGACGAGAGCATGATGGCATTTACGCATGCAACCAATCAGGGTGTTGAATTATGGGTGCTTGACATTGAAAAAGCTAAATGTAAAAAGCTAACTGGACCTATGCTAAATGCCAACATGAGTGAGGCTTTCGATTGGTTTAATGACAATGAGAATTTGCTCGTCAAATTTATCCCCGAGGACCGGAAAGAACTTATTGATAAAAGCCAGGCCATACCTGAAGGTCCCCGAGTATCTGTGAACGAAGGCCAGAAAGCTCAAAACCGTACCTATCAGGACCTGCTTCAGGACAAAACCGATGAATATAACTTTGAACAACTTGTTCTATCTGACTTGTATAAGGTAAGCCTGGATGGCGAAAAGAAACTCTGGAAAGAAACTGCCATGTTCAGAAATATGCAGTTTTCTCCGGACGGAGAATATGTTCTGATTACTACTGTTGGAAAGCCTTTTTCCTATCTGGTTCCCTACTACAGATTCCCTTCAAAATCAGTAGTTTATACTGAAAATGGTGAAAAAGTAAAAACTATAGTAGAAGTACCCCTGATTGAAGACCTTCCCAAAGGCTTTATGGCTGTCAGAACAGGAAAACGAAATATTCAGTGGCGAAACGACAAACCTGCAAACATAATTTTTGCTGAAGCACTGGATGAGGGAGATCCTGAAAATGACGTAGAATACCGCGACGAAATTTTTGAATGGGAAGCGCCTTTTACAGAGGAACCTAGTAGTCTGCTTAAAACCATCAACCGCTTTAGTGGTATTATGTGGGGAACTAAAAATACTGCCATGGCTTTTGATAACTGGCGGGATACACGTAATACAAAGATGTATGCCTTTAATCCCTCCAATCCGGACGAAGACCCTACCATCCTCTTTGACAGGAATTACCAGGATCGTTATAACGACCCGGGAGAGCCAGCCACAATAAAAAATAAATATGGTAAAGATGTGATGTACCTTGATGATAATGCTATTTATTTACTGGGAGACGGATATTCTGAAGAGGGTATTCTTCCATTTGTGGATAAATTCAATATCAAAACAAAAGAGTCTGAAAGACTATGGAGAGCAAAGTCCAATGACAAACTTGAGCGTATCTTGTTTGCCCTGGATATTGAGAATGGTCAAATTGTAACCCGGATTGAATCTAATAAAGAATTTCCAAACTATTACATTCGCGATGTAAAATCCAATACGGAACCAGACCCTATAACCTATTTTGATAATCCTTTTGAGGAACTGGCAAATGCCCATAAGGAAGTTATCAAATACAAGCGTGATGATGGAATCGATCTTTCCGCTACTTTGTATCTGCCTCCGAATTATGATAAGGAAAAGAAGGAAAAACTTCCTATGCTTATGTGGGCTTATCCTCGTGAATATAAGGACAAGTCAAGTGCCAGCCAGGTAACAAGTTCACCTCATGCGTTTACCTATCCCTCGTATGGTTCACCTCTATTTTGGGTAATGAAGGGATATGCCGTACTGGACGATGCTGCCTTCCCCATTATCGGAGAAGGAGATGAAGAACCTAATGACACCTTCGTTGAACAACTGGTTTCTAATGCCAAAGCAGCTATTGACGCAGTTGACGACATGGGATACATAGAACGTGAAAGAGTTGCAGTAGGGGGACATTCCTATGGAGCTTTTATGACAGCAAATTTGTTAGCTCATTCCGATCTTTTTGCAGCTGGTATTGCCAGGAGCGGAGCTTATAACCGTACCCTGACTCCTTTTGGTTTTCAGGCTGAAGAAAGGACTTACTGGGAAGCTCCGGAAATATACTATGAAATGTCTCCTTTTATGCATGCGGATGAAATGAAGACACCCCTGCTTCTAATCCATGGGGAAGCTGACAACAATTCAGGGACATATCCCATGCAAAGTGAAAGATATTTTAATGCTCTTAAAGGATTGGGAGCCACAGTAAGACTTGTCATGCTTCCAAAAGAAAGCCATGGTTATGCTGCTAAAAAGAATATTTTCCATATGTTATGGGAACAAGACCGTTGGTTGGACAAATATCTGAAAGATAATAATGAAGAAAAAGAAGATTAAGAAGTTGAAAATTTATTCAGAAAGTTTATAAATTTAAGATCTCCCGCTATACTGGTGGGAGATTTTTTATTGTATTTTAATTCATCCATTTATTGTCATTTGAATGCTGACTTCCTTAAAAAATATTTTTTTGATAATTAGTGAAGAAAAGTGTAACTTGTTTATTGGTATGGGAGGAAATAATGAATCAATAGTAAATTTGCTGCCTTATGGTAATTCATTTGAATAAACTTAGATTATTAGTTTTATACTCTGAGACTTATTGCTACAACAAAACTCAACGTAAGTTAACTATGCATCCATGGAATTCTCATGGTTTATACATAGGCTTTTGTCTACGCTAGTGAATGGGGATTTCATTTATTCTGTTCAGCTTTATAACCAAAATGCATTTTACTTTGGAACTACAATATTTACTACTTAAAAATTACCCCGATGAAATCGAACTGCAATTTACTCCGCCTCCGTGGGCATCTCAAAAACCTTCGGAATTCAATGATGACAAGGTCATTCGTTGTTTTAATATTGGTGATAATTGTCACTGGTTTGTCTGTTCCTCATGATACCGTAAATGAAGGGTCATGGTCGGATTTGCGATGGCGCAATGAACATCCTGGCTCGAATGCTACCGGCGATGCTATGATCTCTAAAGCTGAAGATATTATACAAATATTTAAAAAAGCGCCGGTCTTTAATCCTCCGACAGGCATGAGAATTCTGCCCCTGGGAGAATTTCATGAAGGCATTCCATTGCCTGAAAATAATATTTCACCTGGGCGTTTATCCTTGCATTTTGGAATTAGAATACCGCCAGAATCTCCTCGCGCGGCAGCTAATATAGCAATTTGGATAAACGATCCACACTTTCTTTTGGGAGATCCTGTACTCACGGACGGGTCAGGGGATATTTTTATACTCCCACCTTTGACAGGTAAGCTGGCAGAACAACCAATCCGTTCCCGTTCTGCTCATCCCCCGGGGTATGATGAGGCTTATCCTTCGGGGAGTATGTTTCCTCTATGGGCTAAAGGCCAGGAACCATATCTCAGGTCAGTTGTCAGACCAACGTTTAAGCTTGCTAAAGGTACGGTGACCACAATGTATACTTCAGGAGAAAAACCTTTTTGGAAATCCGTAACCCAGGAACGTTGGATTAAAGCAATGATAGAGAATGCAAAAAATGAACTGGCTGATTTCAGGGTAGCTGTGGGGGAGGCAGAAAACTCCGGGATAACTAATCAGCAAATAAACAAGATGAAAAGTTATATGAAGAGGATACGTAGTATGTATGATGAAAAAGCAATTATTGAAAGGCATACGAACTCCATGGATCAGGCAATGAATTTTTACAACATGATGAAAGAAACAAATCCCGGGGAGGCA
Organism: Bacteroidales bacterium; assembly: GCA_041686375.1. Classification (GTDB taxonomy): domain Bacteria; phylum Bacteroidota; class Bacteroidia; order Bacteroidales; family UBA12077; genus JAGXLC01. The sequence goes on along the minus strand of JAWLEB010000006.1, from coordinate 90,175 downwards.
GAAAAATATTATCAGAAAACTATTGCAGAATCAGAAAAGAACCTTCAGGCAATGCTTGATGCAGCAGAGGAGTCCAGAGCAGAGCTTGGGGAATATGAGGAAAAATTGATACAAGCGCTCATTACCCGGGAAGATGTTTGGAATGACGCTGAGGCTTCAATACAGCAGGGAGACTGGGATGCATTGGAAAAATCCGGCAGGGAAAACGAAATTGATAAGCTTGTGTCTTTTGCAGATGCAGGCAGGGCAATACCGAAACTTGAGGCAGAATTGAAGAGTTTGTCAAATGCACAACGCAATGCACCGGCTTATGGTTTTGAGCTCCCGCCTGATCATTCTCTGGGTCCTCATAAAAATGTGGTTGCTATGCCATTTGAAGCAGACCGCCCTTCAGGACTGGTCGACCCAAATACTGATGGCGCCCGCCCATTAGTGAGTATTGATCCTGACTTCTTTAGTTTCAATGAGGAAGATGCCGATATTAAAATTTTGGCCGTAGAATGGGATGGATATCACAAACTTGAAGACCCGTCAGGGAATGGAATCATGCCCCATGTAATATGGAATGATCTTGACTGGCCGGCCTTGGAAGACTTGGTAAGATAAACGAGAAACAATCTTTTTAGATGACCTGACTGGAATCAAGACCTGACAGGTTCCCAAAACCTGTCAGGTCTGTGTGAACAGTTTTGTTTGGGGTTGGTTATTTTTAGAATCCTTTGTACCCGGCCTTATTGATATCCTCTATAGAGCGTATTTTCCTTGGTGGATTAAGCTCTTTGTCAAGGAATTTATATATATCCACTCTGATTTCTTTTGCTTTTTGTGTGTCCATACGGTCGAAACTATGCCCGCCTGGAACATCTTCAAATATCTGATATTCAAAATCTTTGTCGTGAGCTTTTAATGATTTGATTAGATGCTGAACTTCCAGTACATTAACATCAGCATCATTGGTATTGGTGTGTATCAACAGTGGAACATCTTCGAGTTTATGAGCCTGCCATGCCGGTGATCGTTTCTTATACTCTTCTACATTTTCATAGGCTGACTGTCCAATATGATGGTCAGCAGAGTACAAGTTACGATATCCTTGTGTTTTATATCCCATGCGTGCTATAACATCACTTACCGGAACTCCTGCAAAGGCAACATCATAATTGTCCGGATAATCGAAAATATTATGAAGGGCAATTAATCCGCCGTGACTCCATCCTATGATACCAATACGGTTTTCATCTACAAACGAATAATTTTCAAGCATATAATCACGGCTTGCGTCAACATCTTCTACTTCTCTTCCACCATAATCAATTTTTCTGTAGTGGCTGCTTCCATATCCTGTACTACCTCTGTATTCCGCAGCAATTACAATGTACTGCTGAGCCATTAATTCACGAATAATATGGGTATAATATGTGTTGAAATCACTGTGAACACCACCATGAGGAAATACTATCAATGGATATTTTTTGCCGGGCTCAATATCTTTAGGAATAAATACATAAGACCAGAATTTAACAGGATTTCCTGCTCCCTGTGCATCCGGGTTTTTTTCTTTCCATTTTGGAGGACCATACATATAAACTTTATCGATATGTGCTACATCACCTACTTTATGGTACCATGTAACATCATCAATACCTTTTTCAACTATATCAAGACGGTGTCTTAAGTACTCAATTTGTTGATCCATTTTTTGTATGAGTTCATCTTTCGAACCATCTTCCTGGGCTTTTAATGAAAAGGTGCCAAGGAAAATGAATACACTTATTAGCAGAACGCTTGTTTTTTTCATAGTTTACTCCTTAGTTTGATTTGTGTGATTGAACAATATATTTATTTATGACTTATTAGAACAGTCAAAGTTTATTCGACTTAGGTCCTAAAGATTGTTTTTTTTCTCCATTTTAATAACAGAGGGAATAACCCAACAGCCATAATTAATGACGAAGGAAAGGCTGAACCCACACCTAAGGGAGCAATTGCTATAAAAAATATAATTCCTCCCAAAATGCCGATGTTATACCATAGATGTTTTGACCACATCAGGGCACCTGCGATTATTTGCCCTGCTGCAATCAAAGTTACATATAACCCTGGATTCTCGCTGAAAGGGCCGTAGATGATTTCTTTATAATAATCAATAGCCGCTGGTCCAAATCCACTAATATAAATTTGGGGATTATTATAAACTGTAATAAGGTTGATGATTCCGGCAATCATGAAAATTATTCCCCATAGAAACCGCATAAAATTTGTGAAATGAAATGATAAAAGCATTAAAATAACTGCCAGGATGTTGGAGATGATGACCGGTATCATGTATTCTTCATAGCTCATTGAATTGTTGTTTAAATTTCCAGAAAGTTACAAAAAATATGAATATGTCCTTGTAGGATTCTTTTTAATGCTTTTGCCGGTGTTGGAGTTGGATGATAAATGCACTTTGTCATTTTGTCATCATATAAAAGGTTAAGATAATTCAGCGCCGGATTCCATAACGCTACACTCAGTTTTCCCGGAATGATGGCTGCTATACCACCGCCTACGCTTTTTCCTGGTAATCCGACATGAAATACAAAATCACCGGCTTCATCGTATGTTCCACAGGTTAACATCAGGGAATTTAGTCGTTTGCCTGATTTTTGTAAGATAAGCTTCCGGGTGGGAGGGTTTACCTTCATGATTTACAACAAACAGGAAGGAATGAGCCAATTCTAATGTATTCATCTTAATTGAGCAGTGGCAAATCAAGTATCTTATTTTTTAGGCACTACATCGTATCCAAAAGGAGTCAGCGCCAGGCCGGCAAGTTTAAAATGCTGCCGCGCAAAAGGCAAGCCGATAATTGTTATGGCCAGCAGCACTCCGAAAAATATATGTGTCAGCCCAATCCATATTCCAGCTATGATGAACCAGAAAATATTCATAAACGTATTCAGGCATCCGCTGGACATTGGACGGTGTCTTATTTCCTGTCCGAAAGGCCAGATGGTCAGTATACCTATCTTTAAGGTCTGCAGGCCAAAGGGAATACCGATAATCGTTATAAACAGCACTACACTGGCAATAAAATATTCAAAGGCAGTGGCTAACCCGCCAAAGATAAGCCATATAATGTTTCCTAAGATTTTCATAGGCAATGGTTGATGTTTTTCAAGTTAACCAAAGATATTAAAATTTCTTTGTCACGGCCGGTGTCAGGAAGAATTTAATTTATTGTTTTATTGTCAGGATTTTAACCTTCAGTTTTTTGGGGTATGCGATGTTATTTTGCTACTCCCATTATGATATACTATCCCCGCTAAAGTAAGAATAGAATTCAACAAGTCCATAAAAACCTGGAACAACTGAACATTCTGACGCATGGTGTTGTTCTTATGAATTAATATTAATATTGAAGAAAAATAATAACATGAAATTTAGCAAACCCCTGACACACGGAACACTCATTAAACGCTATAAACGCTTTTTGGCAGATGTCAAGCTGGATAATGGTGAAGAAATTACCGCTCACTGTACAAATTCCGGTTCAATGAAAAGCTGCCTGGAGGAAGGTGCGGAAGTATTTCTTACCCCAGTGGATGACCCGAATCGCAAGACTAAATTTACCTGGGAGATGATTAAAATCAATGGCAGTTGGGTGGGCATTAATACAAACGTCCCGAATCGTATTGCTTATGAAGCCGTGCAAAATAATGAGATAGAGCAACTTTACAGTTATGATACGGTAAAACGGGAAGTTACTTTTGGGAATAGCCGTTTTGACATTTATGCTGAGAATGGCAACGAAAAGGTTTTTATTGAAGTGAAAAATGTTACGCTGAAAGAAGGAGAATATGCACTTTTTCCGGATGCTGTGACTAAAAGAGGAAAGAAGCATCTTGAAAGCCTTATCCAGGTGAAAGACCAGGGCATGAGAGCGGTCATGCTTTATGTGGTTCAGCGCTCCGATGTGAAAATTTTTGCTCCTGCCTGGAATATAGACCCGGAATATGCAAAAACACTGGTAGAAGCTCATAAGAAAGGTGTGGAAATTATACCGGTCCAGGTACAGGTTAGCCCTAAGGAAATTAATATTGTAAGGGAATTACCATTTGTGATGGACTGAAAAATGGTTTATAAGGTTGTCACCCGGTGATCATTCGGTTGTCATTCTTTAGTCATTC
>JAWLEB010000006.1:0-85903 GCA_041686375.1 Bacteroidales bacterium | reverse complement strand
GTCATTCTTTAGTCATTCAGTGTTTGTTAGAAGTTGTATAATATCGTTTCCATGAAATTTATGGGTGTTAGTGACTATTTTCCGTTTAGAGCGATATTATGACAGGGCGCAAAGAGACATTTTTAACGCAGTTCCCATCTTATCACCATCGCTTGCCGAAAAAGTATGCCCATAAGAGGATTCCTACAATGATGGCTATACCGGCTACTACTATATAGACGATAAAACGCGCAAAGGCGCCTACCGTATCCCAGGAGATGATTCCGAAGGCGGCCAAGAATACCAGGATGATAAGTATCTTTACCAGGCAGTTGCCTCCACCTCCTTGTCTGTATTCATGCATTCTCATATTCCTCAAATTTTATATCTTCTAATATAATCAGAAAAGTGAATTTATCAAAATGTGCTGATAAGTCTGGTTAAACCGGATTAGGGATTGCTTGTCACTTTTTCCGCAAAAATACATTAACTTAGCTAGTGTATATTAATTTATTAAATCAGACTTATGAGTGAATTAGCTGAAAACAAATATTACAAGTTCCTGAAGAGGCTGTATTATATCCTGACTGTTGTTCATGTTATTTTTGTCCTGGTTACTTTTCTTTTATTGATAGGTGAGAATTTTGAACCTGAATATGTGGGTTTTAAATGGCTTAAATTTCTTGTGCCTTTATTTATTGCTGCAGGCTTGTATGAAGCTGATGTTTTTTACCGGAAAGGTTTGAAAAGGGCTGAAACGACTACAGATATAAATATGAAGATGATACATTACCGTATTGCATTTATGCTAAGATACCTTTTTTGGCTTGCACCGTCTTTATTTGCGGTTGCCGCAGGGGTGTTAACCGGGAAGATAGTATATCTGGCTTTTTCTGCCCTGATTATTGCTGTTTCCCTGTCAAACAGGCCATCAGTTCGTAAGACTAAAAAGAAACTTGGGATTTAGTTTTAGTATATTTCAGCGGTTACTTTTTTAACTAATTACCATACAGGTCGTTATAGCGATTCTGTATACGGGAGTTAGCCTATAAATGTATTTTTAGTCTGTCAATAGTATTTACCTTTGCGCACATTTTATACACAGGGCGCTTTCGGGCATTACTATTAATCTTCCCATCGGGATGGGTTGTCCGCATCTGCGGCATTTTCCAAAATCGCTATGGTCGATTTTTTGCAGGGCGTTTTCAATGCTTTTCAGTTTGCTTTCGGCGGTGCGCAGTGCTGCGTCATTCACGCTTTTATTGTTTATGGCATCCATACGGCTTACCCTGCCTATGGCATTGTCAGGCGCTATCGATTTGGTGAGTTCTTTCAGGCTGGCAATTCTTTTTTCTACCTTTTCTTTTTCCTTGAGAAGCTTTTCCTGCAGTTCTTTTTTCTCTTGTTCGGTCATATTTACTTTTCTTTGAGCTGCCTAAATTAATAAAAATAAGTTGATATTTTACCTCATTGCTTTAGCCTTCAATTCCCGGGGCATTCTTTCTATGGCATATCGCAATGCGGTTCTTGGCATCTTTTGTTTGTTTTGCATTATATAATCGAAAACAGCTTTTTCCTGGTGTTTTGTAGTTTCTTTCAGTAACCATCCATAACCTTTCTGTACAAGGTCTTCCGGGTCTGTCAATAGATTGTCTGCCATTTTGAATGCAGCACCAATGTTCGTATTTCTTCTGACCGAATATATCAAACTTACTGCCGCTGCTCTTCTGACCCATAAATTACCTGATGATGTCCATTCATACAACCGTTTTATATTTTCCGGAAACTTCCATCCCTGGTATCCCAAGGCATGGGTTGACAGGTCATCGCAACTGCTCCAGTCGTCAAGATATTTTTCTACCCACTTTTCAAAGCGTTCCAGGTCGTCTTTTTGGTAGTGTTTTTTAATCCTGAATGCCCAGTCGAATGCAATATGTGTACAGTTTTTATCTCGTAATGCCAGCAATTTATCGCATGTTTCCAGGATATATTGTTTATCTGCTTTTTTAATGTTTTGAAAATAGTCTTTTGCAAGTTGTCTGATTACAGGAGTGGTGAGTGTAATAAATTCTTCCTTGTCCTTGTAAAAACGTGCGTAGTCTTTTACATTAGCGGGATTTTCAGAAAGCGTTTCAATATTTTTCAGAACATCTTTTGCAATTTCTTCTGGTTTGTTTCTCATAGGTTGGATTGTTGACAATAAATGATTTACTCATGTATTTTTCATGAATAATTGAATAATCTGCATTAAATAATGATTACAGCTTAATTTTTGCGGTTATAATCAGGCAGTTTCCTTTCGAAGTCCTTCTTGTCTTTGTCAATGCTCTCTTGTTGCTCTTTGGATAGTCCTTCTTTGGACTGTTCCGTTCCACCGCAGGATACAAGTATTCCACTGATGAACGTTACGATAAACAGGAAGCTTAGGATTTGTTTCATCATTCAAAGTTTTTAGCAAGTTAGGCAATTTTTCTGGATGAAAAACCTCAAAAATCATACCCTGTTACTTCCGGCAAATTACTCAGAGACCGTTTTAAGTTGTCCGAAAAGTTTACTGTTGTGACAGCCAATGCATATTTAGTTCCTCATTTGAGAATGTTTTGCATATATACTTAATGATATTTTGCAGGTATTGGATGCTTTCTATTCACAGGGACACTCCTGTTCATTTTGATGTTTTCAATATGGGAGATAAGTATTTGAGCATCTCTGTTTTGGATAGCATCTGCGTACATACGTAAGGTGTTTTCTATGTTTTTTACTTGTTTTTGGAAATGGTTGTTTAACAGGATTTCCGTCATCAGATTATTATCTTCAGAAAGCAGTCCCTCAGCAATTTCCTTGTGTTTCTGGTAAGTTGTTCCGGGCATCTTATTGTTTTCACTATTTGCACTGAATAATAATGTGATAAGAAATGGCAGGCTCAAAGATTCAGCCATCACCTCATCATGCTTGTGAAAGTTTATAATATGGATATTGAGTCCAAATGAGCTGTAGAAATTCTGGAAAAAATACTTCCCTTCTTCATCCGATTCCTCAATAATTATGGCATTTTCGTTTTTTAGTTTTTCCATGTCTGCAAATGTGGGTCCAAACATTGGATGGGTTGAGACAAAACGAAATCCTGCATTCGTATAAAATTGTTTCATTTCTTCCTTGATGGAAGTTATGTCGGCAAGAATAGTTTCTTCAGGCAGGTATTGAAGTATGTTGTTGAAGGCATTCTCAGTTGCATCTAAGTTAACTGCATTGACTACCATATCAGGATTAAAATTCTTTATTTCCTGTAGGTTTCTTAAAAAATGGAACTCTGGATTTCCGTATGTTGCTAAGTTATTTTTTTCAAATACCGCTATGTTATATTTTTTTGATAACTGAGTAGTGAACCACTGTCCCATTTTTCCGTAGCCAAGTATTAAGATATTATTGATTGCCATTTTCCTGTATTTTTTTTTCAATTTTTACATTCAGTTTATTCAAGTCTTCAAAAAATCCGGGATAAGATTTGGTTACAGCTCTATAACCCTCTATAATAATCGGTTCCTTTGATTTTAATCCAAGGATTGCTCCGGCCATAGCAATTCTGTGATCATTGTGTGAGAAAAAATTACCGCCCCGGGGTCTGCCACCTGTAATTTGTAAAGTGTCATGCTCTGATGTTTGTATATGAATACCCATTTTTGTAAATTCTTTAATCAGGGCTTCTGTACGGTTGCTTTCTTTATGTTTTAGCCGGCTCACCCCTTTAATGTGGCTAGTTCCTTTGCAATAAGCCGCCAGACAAGCCAGCGGAGGGAATAAATCAGGCGTTTCAGTAGCGTTAAACTCAAAAGCTTTTAGTACTTCGGCTTTTTCGACCTTGAAATAGTCCGGAGTTTGATTTATGTCAACACCACTATCGCGTAGTGCTTCCAGAACTTTTTTATCTCCCTGCAGTGAAGAAGGGTTTAGCCCACTAACTTTCAGGTTTCCATTTATTGCGCCGGCTACCAGCAGGAATGCTCCATTACTCCAGTCTCCCTCCATCAGGTGTTTAGTCGGTTTGTATTCCTGGTTCCCTTGAATAACAAATTTTTGGTAGTTTGTATTGATAATTTTTATTCCGTGGGTATCAAGGATGTTTAATGTCATATCGATATAAGGCCTACTTTTTAGATTATTAATATGTACGGTGGAATCTTTTATGGCAAGCGGTAGAGCAAATAAGAGTCCGCTTAGAAACTGTGAGCTCAGTGAACCCTCCGTTTCAATTGTTCCTCCTTTTATTGGGCCTTTCACCTTAATGGGAAGATATCCGTTGTTTGTTTGACAGTGGGCGCCCAGTTGACTCAGTGCTTTTTCCATAACTTGCATCGGCCTGTTTTGGAGTGTCCCGGTGCCGGTAATAGTAATTTCCGTATCCAACAGCGCCGTAACTGCTGTAATCAAGCGTATGCCAAGGCCCGATTCACCTGCATGAATTTGATTTTGTTTAAGGTGGAGTCCGCCCTTTATCAGAATTTTTTCATTGGAGAGCGAAATTTCAGCGCCCAGTTTTTCTATATTGGATAACATTTGGTTATCATCTTCGCTTCTGCCGGGGTTGAGTATTTCTGTACTTCCATTGCTTAGCAGGCTGGCAATAAATGCACGCTGTGTATAACTTTTTGAGGAGGGAACCTGTATGTTTCCTTCAATAAACGAGGGAAAAACTTTTAAATACATATTTATATCAGCTTGTTATTTGTTGTAAATTTACTGTAAACTCTTTTTGAATCATTGTTTTTAATTGTTTTTTGTTTTGTTATGGATTCACTGTGAATTGTTTCAAAGATTTTTTTGATAAATTTTTGATCTAACCCCTTTTTCTGTCCGTTTTTTATTCTTGTTTCAAGTAATTCTTTCCACCTGTTTTCCTGAAGAACCGATATTTCCCGTTGTTTTTTATAAGATCCAATTTCTCCGGTCAGTTTCATCCTTTTGTCTATAATTTCCAGCAGTTCCTCGTCCAGATTGTCAATATATTTCCTGAGTTGTTCAATTTCCGGTAAATTTGTAAATTGTGCATTGTTTAAGCTCAGATGATATAATAATTCATGGAATTTTGCAGGAGTTATCTGTTGATTGGAGTCGCTGAGCGCTTTAGGCGGATTGGGGTGTACTTCTATCATCAGTCCGTCAAACTTTTTGTTCATTGCATCTTTCGCAATTTCATATAATAAAGCGTTATTGCCTGTAATATGACTAGGGTCATTGAAGACCGGCAGTTCCGGAGCTATTTTTTTGAGTTGCTTTGGGATGTTCCATTGTGGCGGATTACGATAGGAGCTTTTCGAATAAGATGAAAATCCGCGGTGTATGGCTGCAAGTTGCTTTATTCCTTGCATATTTAATCGTTCAATTGCGCCGAGCCATAATTTCAGGTCGGGGTTGACTGGATTTTTTACCATCACTGGTATGTCCTTCCCTTTCAGGGCATTTGCTATTTCCTCTACTGCAAAAGGGTTTGCAGTGGTGCGGGCACCAATCCATAAAACATCAATATCGTATTTTAGGGCTTCATAAACATGCCTTTCGTTAGCTACTTCTGTAGCTACGGCCAGTCCGGTTAGGTCTTTTACTGTTCTCAGCCAGGGGAGGGCTGCTGAGCCTAATCCCTGAAATCCCCCAGGTCGGGTTCGTGGTTTCCATATCCCTGCACGGAATAGGTGGATGCCCTCTTGCTTCAGGGCGCTGGCTGTTTCAAGTACTTGTTGTTCTGATTCGGCACTGCATGGGCCGGCAATCAAAAACGGATTCTGAGCCCCCGATTGGCCCGGTAATTCGAATGGTTGTAAATCAAGTTGAACCTCCATTTTTCTGTAATTTTATTGGTTATAATTTTGTTTATAAAATGCTTTTATAAAAAAACCCCATCGCTTCTTCGACGGGGTTTTGGTTAATTTTTATGCATATGAGTTCCATGCACCCCGTCAGGTGTATCCTGAATAATAGAAGTAATAATATGTTTTAGTTATTTGCTGCATCATATCTCAAAAAAAATCCCGAAGTGCTGACTTCGGGATTATTGTATCTTGTTTGGTTATAATTTCTGTGTGAATCTTATACAATAATCCCGCTCAATGGATAGTAATATACCCAGTAATAGAAGCTGTTTCGTATGCGGGACATTGTAATCATTGATTATATTTGTTTATCAGTACAAATCTATAGAAAAATTTGTTTTAATGCAATAATCATGTTATTTTTTTCTGAAATAAATTTTTATGGGTACCCCAGTAAAAGCGAAGTTTTTTCTCAATTCATTCTCAATATACCTTTTGTATGGGTCTTTGATGTGTTGAGGATAATTACAGAATAATGCGAAAGAAGGCGAAAAGGTATGCAGCTGGGTGGCATACTTTATTTTAATGTATTTTCCTTTTACAGCCGGTGGCGGATTTTTATCCACTGCTTTTTGAATTATTTTGTTAAGCGTTGGAGTTGAAATTCTTCTTTTCCGGTTTTCGTTTACTTGTTTTGCCAGTTTCAGGACTTTATAAATTCTTTGCTTGTAAATTGCTGAAACGAAGATGATTGGTACATCCTGTAATGGCGCAATTTTTCTTTTTATGTCTTCTTTAAATTGATTTGCCGTATGGGTATCTTTTTCAATAAGATCCCATTTGTTGACTATTATAACGACACCCCTTTTGTTTTTTACGATAAGGGAAAAGATATTGATGTCCTGAGCTTCAATTTTTCTTGTTGCATCAACCATCAACAGGCAAACATCTGCTTTTTCAATTACTTTTATAGATCGTATTACGGAGTAAAATTCGATGTCTTCATGTACTTTTCCTTTTTTGCGTAAGCCGGCAGTATCTACCAGATAAAAGTCGTGATTGTATTTTGTGTATCGAGTGTATATAGAATCTCTTGTAGTTCCCGAGGCAGGGGTGACAATATTTCTCTCTTCACCAATTAAGCTATTGATGAGGGAAGATTTCCCTACGTTTGGCCTTCCTACTACAGCATATCGGGGTATCTCTTCATTCCATCCTTTAAATTGTTTTAAATCAAGGTATTTGATTACTTCGTCCAATAAATCATTGGTGCCTGATCCATGTAATGAGGAGATGCTGAATAATTCCCCTAAACCTAATCGGTAAAATTCATTAGCATCATAGCTCCTGTGCACATTATCTACTTTATTTACTACTACAATAACCTTTTTGTCACTGCTGCGCAGTATTTCCGTGATTGTTTCATCCAGATCGGTTATGCCGGTTATAACATCCACTACAAACAATATAACTGAGGCTTCTTGTATTGCAATATGGACTTGTTTACGTATTTCTTTTTCAAAAATATCATCTGAATTGGTTACATACCCTCCGGTATCAATAACATTAAAGGTTTCTCCTTCCCATTCAACTTCTCCATAATGCCGGTCACGCGTCACACCACTAACTTCATCAACAATTGCTTTACGGGTCTCTGTGAGACGGTTAAAAAGCGTTGATTTCCCTACATTGGGTCTTCCTACTATTGCTACAGTATCTTGAGCCATACTCTAATATATGATTTTGCTTAAAATATCATTAAGCCTGTTTTGAATTTCTGTTAATTTTTCTGTTAAGTTTTTTTGTTTCTCCGTTAAAGTATCTTCCTCAGGGTTTATTGTTGGTAGCTTGCTTTGTAATTTTTCTGTTATCGTTTTTGTTTTCCTGAGGATATCGGCAAATTCTTTATTGGTGTTAGCTTTATGGGTATCTGCGATGTGATGATACATTTCTCCGGATAATTTTTTAATCTCCTGAATATTAGGAAATGTTTTGTTCATTTTTTCAAGAGATTTTACAAAGTCGGCCGTATCGATACAATATATATAGGCTTGTTTTTCAAGTTGTTGCATAGAGAAAAAATTTAGGTGTTATATCCGGCTGATCGTAAAAAGTTTTCTTTTTCACGCCAATCTTTGGTTATTTTAACAAAAAGCTCAAGAAAAACTTTCTTCCCGAATACAGCTTCCATATCCTGACGTGCCCAAGTACCAATTTTTTTAAGTGCTTCGCCCCGTTTGCCAATGATTATACCTTTCTGGCTTTCTCTGAGGACATATATGATTGCACGAATCCGTAAGATTGATTTTTCATCTTTAAATTCTTCAATTTTTACTTCAGTAGAGTAGGGGACTTCTTTTTTATAATTGATGAAAATTTTTTCTCTGATTATTTCTCCTGCAAAAAATCGCTCCGGCTTGTCTGTTAGTGCATCTTTGGGATAATATGGCGGATTTTCTGGCAGTAGTTCAAGAATTAAATCAAATGTTCCTGGCATATTATACCCTTTTAGTGCAGATGCAGGTATGATATGTGCGTTTGGTAGCATCTTTTTCCATTCGGGCGGTAAAATCAGCAGTTCATTTTCTTTAGCAAGGTCAATTTTATTGATGACAACAATTACAGGGATAGAAAGATTTTTTAATTTTTCAATATATTCTGCATGTTTATCGTATTGTTCTTTGACATCAGTGATGTACAGTAAAACATCTCCATCTTCTATGGCTCTGTCAACGACTTTAAGCATTTTTTCATGCAGTCTGTAGTGTGGATTGATGATCCCCGGAGTGTCTGAATAAACAACCTGGAAATTCTCTCCACTCACTATCCCCATAATTCTATGCCTTGTAGTTTGGGCCTTGGAGGTAATAATGGATAATTTCTCACCTACCAGCTTGTTCATTAAGGTGGATTTGCCCACGTTTGGATTCCCAATAATATTTACAAAACCTGCTTTGTGTTTCATTCTTAGACTTATATCAAATACTTATACAAAAGTAATACAAATTTTTATGCTTTTACATATAACATCTGCCTTCAATTGATATATAAGAAAAAAAGACTTCCTTTTTGGGGAAGCCTTTTTTGCAGTTTACTTTGAGAAAATTTTGGTTTAATATCCTTGCAGTTTTTCACTCAATTTTTTTCGGGTGAAGAAAATTCTACTTTTTACCGTTCCTATTTTTAAGTCCAGTTTTTCTGAGATTTCCTTGTATTTATAACCCGATAAGAACATCTTGAATGGAATCTTAAATTCATCTGGCAAATCTTCAATTTTTTTGTTTATCTCAATTATTGAATACTCACTGTCAGGTCTTATTGGCGATTTTTCGTCAGACTGATTGATGAAAAAATTGTTTTCAGTCTGATCATTATGCGTATTCTCTTTTTGTTTTTTTCTATAATTATTGATAAATGTATTTTTCATAATAGTGAATGTCCAAGCCTTCAAATTTGAATATCCAACAAATTTATCTCTGTTTGCCAGGGCTTTATAGTATGTTTCCTGTAACAGGTCTTTAGCTTCTTCGCGATTTGATGTCAAGCTCATGGCAAATCTTTCCAGCTTGTCTTCCAAATCTATTAGTTGATGATTAAATTCCAGTGCTGTCATAATTATTATTGTTTTTTTTATCCCATTTTGTTTAAACAAATATACAAAAAAATTAAACAGTAAACAAGGGTTGCTAAGGCAAATTTTTATCTAATGATACTTATTATAAATAATAAATCATTGCTAAATAACTGTTTTTCAGCAATAAAAAATCAGACAAAAGAATCTTTTATAAATTATTTTTGCTTGTATTTTTTGTTTAAAAATTTAAAGAAAATGCTGCTATAAAGTTAAACAGTTGTAGGAGGTTCGATGTCAGTTAAATAAGACAAAAGAGTCTGAAAAGTTAATGAATTTCAACTGCTGTAATCCTGTTTGCAATATGATATTCATTGTGATATAGGTTAATATTGGAGGATTTGGCCAGGGTTAAAAATTTTTCAGGTGTTCTTTGAATTCGAGCGGTGAACTTACAATTTCAGCATTTGCAGGGATTTCTATATCTTCTTCGTGTATTTTTCGACCGGTTATAAAAATTGTTTGTTTACTAAATTCAGAAGACAAGTATCCTATGTATTTTTTTAGCCCTTTAGCATCAAAGGTAGAAGTTATGGAGGTAAATAGAAAATCGGGCTGAATAAATTTACTTGTTTCCAGAAGATCTTCAAAAGGTACTGAACTGCCTAAATATATTACATTGTGTCCTGACTTTTTTATGAGATAGCTGTAAAATAATAGTCCTAATTCGTGAAATTCATTTTCAGGTAGGAAAAGGATGAATTTTTTTGCATTTTCTTTGTTGGCAATTCTGAGGTTGTCTATGGCAACCATTAGTTTTTGTCTGAAAAGGTTTGAAACAAAGTGTTCTTGTGCTGGATTGATGGATCCGGTTTGCCAGAGTAATCCAATTTTTTTAAAAAATGGAAAAATAAGGTTAATTATGGTTTGTTCAAATCCATCATGCAAGATTGCATTAGAGAGAATCTGGTCGAATTTGGCTTCATCAAGATCAACCATGGCAATAACCAATTTCTCAATTTGGCTCTCTATATCTGTTGAATCATAACTAAAATCCCTTACTTTTCTGTTTATCTCTTTATCTTCAAGTTTGGCTATATCAGAAATTTTCCAGCCTTGCCTATTTAATATTGTGATATTCAGTAGTTTTTTTAGGTCACTATTTGAGTAATAACGTATATTTGTTTCTGTCCTTTTTGGTTGGATTATATTGTATCGCTTTTCCCATATCCTTATCGTATGAGCCTTTATTCCCGACAGCTTTTCTAGTTCTCTTATTGAGTAGGTGGACATCCTTTTTATATTTATAATTTAGGATTTATTGCCAGAGCTTTATACAAGCAATTCGCTTATTTAACAAATATGAATTTTATTTGTTTAAAAGCACCATCTTTTCTTTAAACATTTGTTTAAAACGCAAATTCAGACTTTCTTCTGCTTTTTCCATAAAAAATGCTAAATTAACAATATTTTTTATAAGAAGATAGACATTGACTGTGGGCGAATTCAATAATTTTAGTTAATTTTTTTTGGGGGAGGGGGAACTTTAACAGTTTAGGCTTGTTGTAAAGGTATGGGAAAAGTAATGTTTTTTGGTTCAGAAGAGATCTTTGTTTATTTGATAACAAAGGTCTTTATTTTGCATTGAAAGACCATTATAATGTGCTGCGGCTTTCTGTTTCCGTGTTTTCAGGCCTGACAGGCAAACGGAAGATATGACAAAGACAGGGCATACATCGAAAATGGGTAAGCGGGCAGGCGAGGAACAGCTATCCTGAAGCGATTATAGAACATAAATATGCAAGAGAAAGGGATTTGAGAGTTTACAAAGAAGCTCTTAATAGTTAAATTGGAAAAAAATATGAAGGTACTGGTTATTGGTGCTACAGGTTTTATAGGTCATCATCTTGTCAGAAAACTCATTGAAAGAGAGCATGAGGTTATCGTTTTTACCAGGAATCATGTGAAGGCACAAAAGTTATTTGTAGATAGGGTATACATTCAGCAATGGAGAACCGATGATTATATTATGCTCCAGGAGTTTGCTCATAAAGTTGAGGTAGTTATTAATCTGGCTGGAGAGAATTTGGCAGCGAAGAGATGGACGAGCGAACAGAAAAGGAAAATTTTGTCTACCCGTGTTAATATTGGAAAGGCGCTTTCTTTTGCGCTTAAACAGAGTCATACTAAGCCCTACCTTCTAATGCAGGCATCTGCCGTTGATTATTATGGCTTTTCTGAAGATAAGGTTTTTACCGAGGAGCATTCAAATGGTTCGGGTTTCTTGGCAATGGTTACCAGGCAATGGGAAGATTCAGTGAGAAATGTGGAAAAAGACAAGACCCGTAAGGTATTTTTAAGAACTGGCGTTGTTCTGGGCAGGCAAGGGGGGATGTTGCCTAAAGTGATGCTTCCTTTCAGGTATTTTGCAGGAGCTTACCTTGGTTCAGGTGAGCAGTCGTTATCCTGGATTCATATAGAGGATGAGGTGGATGCAATCATTTGGATTATGGAAAAAAAAGATTCTGCAGGGGCATATAACTTAACTTCTCCTAATCCTGTTAGTATGAAAGAGTTTGTTAAGACTTTAAGCAAAGTAATGGGACGTCCTGCTTTTTTTAAGGTTCCATCTTTTGTTCTAAAAACTATTTATGGAGATATGGCAAAAGAAACTATTCTGAGTGGACAAAAAGCAATTCCCAAAAGGCTCCAAAATGAGGGATTTGAGTTTAAACATACCGATTTGGAGGAGGCAATAAAAAATATATTAAATAAATAGCAAATTTTGTAAATAATCGTTCTATATTAAATTGTTTTTTGGAACATGTCCCCGGCAGCTATTTTTTTGTTAACAATAAATTTTCATAAAGCTACGGATTAAGATTAAAAATCCAGCTCCAGTTGAACTGCCTCCTGACTCTTGTCTTTGTCAAGATGGGAGACTGACAGTCCCAACAGACGTACTCTTGTATTATCCAGTTCCAGCGTATTAAAGATTTCCTTTGTGGTGGCATGGAGCAGATTAAAATGATTTATTTTTTCGGGGGTAGTTTTACTTCTTGTTATTTGCCTAAAATCACTGAATTTTATTTTTAGCGTTAAAGTTTTGCCAAAGGAGCCTGACCGTTCCATTCTGCGCATAAGTTCTTGTTCAATGTGATACAGGGCAGTTATTATTTCGAATTTTGTTTGCAGATCTTTTTCAAAAGTTTTTTCCGTTCCTACCGATTTCTGTTCTCGATTTGGGTTTACTTCCCTCTCATCCACCGCCCTGGAAATATAGTAGTAGAATATTCCCATTTTCCCAAAATGCTTGATTAACCACTGTTGTGTTTTCTTTTTTAATTCTAACCCGCTATGTATTCCTAATTTTCTCATTTTTTCGGCTGTAACTTTTCCTACGCCGAAAAATTTTTCTATGGGTAATTCTTCTATAAAGCGTTCTGCATCCTCCGGCTTAATGACAAATAAGCCATCCGGCTTGTTATAATCGGAGGCTGTTTTGGCTAAAAATTTATTGATAGAAACACCGGCTGAAGCTGTCAGATTCGTTTGCTGATATATTTTTGTCTTAATTTCCTTTGCTATTAGTGTTGCACTTTGTAATTTTTTTTTGTTTTTAGTGACGTCCAGAAAGGCTTCATCAATGGATAGTGGCTCTACAAAATCTGTGTATTCGTAACATATTTCCATAATTTTTTCCGAAACCGATTTATAATGATCCATTCTGCCTTTTACAAATATTAGCTCAGGGCATTTTCTGCTGGCAATTTTTGATGACATTGCAGAACGGACACCATATTTTCTGGCTTCATAACTGGCAGCAGCTACAACACCACGTTCACTGCCTTTGCCAACTGCTATAGGCTTACCTTGCAGGTCGGGATTATCTCTCTGCTCAATAGATGCATAAAAGGCATCCATGTCAATGTGTATGATCTTTCGTGCTGAAGCCATGTCAGAAGTGACTTTATTCTTACATTCAGCCGGAACTCATTAGTATAAAATTAGATTATGAGTTTCATAATCAGGCACTTATTTTTACAACAGTCAACTTTTGTTGATTTTATATCCCATGGAATCCTCATGCATTGTCTACCGACAGAGATGGATTATCCATAGATTTTAGTTCAATTTAATAGGATGAGGGTTTCATTTTACTTTTTATTTAACGTTTTTATAGAACGAATTGGCTTGTTCAGTAGCTGTAATTACGATATCATTAATGTTAACGTGTGGTGGCCGAGTTATTGTGAACAGTATTATTTCGGCAATATCCTCTCCGCTAAGGGGTGTAAAGCCCTGGTATGCTTTTTCTGCTTTTTCTTTGTCTCCCTTGAAGCGAACCAGTGAAAATTCTGTTTCTACCATTCCAGGGGAAATTTGGGTTACCTTAATATTTTTTTCAAGCATATCAATGCGCATGCCTTTTGTTAGTGCATCTACAGCATGTTTTGTTGCACAGTAAACATTTCCATATTTATAAACTTCTTTCCCTGCAATTGAACCAACATTGATGATATGTCCTTTCTCTTTCTCGATCATATACGGAGCCACCTTTCTTGTTATATAGAGCAAGCCTTTAATATTTGTATCAATCATTCTTTCCCAGTCTTCCGTGTCACCCTCCTGAACCGTATTGAGCCCTGCAGCAAGGCCAGCATTGTTGATCAACACGTCAATATTTTTCCATTCATCCGGTAAATTTTCAATACTGTTATAAACTTCATTCTTGTCCTGCACGTCAAAACACAAGGAATGAGTTTTTACACCATAGTAGTTTTCTATTTCTGTTTTTAGATTTTTAAGACGTTCTTCTCTGCGGCCGGTCACGAGAAGATTAAATCCGTATTCTGCAAGTTTTAATGCTGTTGAATAGCCAATTCCGGCTGTTGCTCCTGTTATTAGTGCTATTTTGTCCATAATTGAATTTTTTTTGTTGGATTTAAATTTAAGAAAAATGTTTCAAGGTTGATTGTACCAAATTTATTTGTGATACAACTTATTTTTGAAAATGCGCGAAGCAAAAAAATCCCGGTCATCTGCCGGGATTTTGAAAGTTGTAAATTATTTAATCATTTTTCTATCCAAGATATGCTTTAAGCAGCTTACTTCTTGATTGATGACGTAATCGCCTGATTGCTTTTTCCTTAATTTGTCTTACCCTTTCTCTTGTTAGATCAAACTTGCTGCCAATTTCTTCCAGGGTCATATCGGGAGCCCCAATTCCAAAGAAATGTTTAATGATTTCCCGTTCGCGTTCTGTAAGGGTTGATAAAGCCCTTTCCACTTCCCTGGTCAGGGATTCATTAAGTAGTGTTGTATCGGCATGGGGGGCATTTTCATTTGGCATAATATCCAGTAACGTGTTGTCTTCTCCATCCGAAAAAGGTGCTTCCATCGACATTTGTTTACCGCCTACATTCATGGTATCGGATATCTTATCCTTTGGTAGTTCTAATGTTTTTGCCAGTTCCTCAGGTGTTGGCGTACGTTCGTTTTCTTGCTCAAATTTGGTTTTAGCTTTGTGAATTTTGTTTAATGAGCCCACCTGATTTAGAGGCAACCGCACAATTCTTGACTGTTCAGCCAGAGCTTGCAGTATTGATTGTCTTATCCACCATACAGCATAGGAGATAAACTTGAATCCCTTGGTTTCATCGAATTTTGTAGCGGCTTTAATGAGCCCCAGATTCCCTTCGTTAATTAAATCAGGTAGACTGAGTCCCTGGTTTTGGTATTGTTTTGCCACTGAAACAACAAAGCGCAGATTAGCGCGTGTTAATTTCTCCAAGGCGATTCTGTCGCCTTTTTTGATTCGTTGGGCTAATACAACTTCTTCCTCACCAGATAGCAAATTTTCTTTGCCTATCTCGTGTAAGTACTTGTCAACAGAGGCACTTTCTCTGTTTGTGATTGATTTTGTAATTTTTAGTTGTCTCATTGGCTATAGAAAAATTTTAGCGAATATACATTATTGAAAATTAAAGGTGAAACTTGATTTGAAAATAATTCTTTGCTCTTTTATTTTAGCCAACAAAAAAACCGGACAAGATAACGTGTCCGGTTTTATGTTTATTTTATTTTTCTCATATAATTTCTTGTTAATCTGTTTCAATTTGATAAACATATATCATATTATTACCGGGATAAAGTCCCTCTACTTCTACTCTGGCACCTGAAGGAGTTTGACCCAGAATTTGTTTGATATCGTCTACGGAATTGATTTTATTACCTTCAATATATGCAACTACAAAACCCTCTTTTATTCCGGCATCTTTAAATGCTCCATCTTCCAGTCTGACTACTTTCACTCCGTGATTGATGCCAATTCTTTGCTTTTCCTGTCTGCTGAGAGTCTCAAATTTAGCTCCCAGATTCTCCAGTGTTTCTTCTCCGGCAATTATTTCAGTACTACCTTGCATGTTACGTAATTTCACATCAAATTGTTTCTTTTTACCGTTTCTTTTTACAATCACTTTTACTTCATCTCCTGGTCTGTAGTTATTTATAGTTTGCTGAAGTTCACTTACGCTTTCTATTTTTTCATTGTCTACTTCAATGATAACATCTCCAGATTTTATTCCTGCTTCATCGGCTGCTCCGTCTTTTGTTAAACCAGCTACATAGGCTCCTTGTTGAACTTCCAGATCTTTTTCTTTTGCTAAATCTCCTGTGATGTTTTGAATCTGAACCCCTAAAACAGCTCGTTTAACTTCGCCAAATTTTATGAGGTCTTCAACAACTTTTTGGGCAATGTTTGAGGGAATAGCAAAAGCATATCCGGTATATGCTCCTGTTGGTGAAGCTATAGCTGAGTTTATACCAATTAGCTCACCCTCCATATTGACAAGCGCTCCTCCACTATTTCCTTTATTTACTGCGGCATCGGTCTGTATAAAGGACTCAATCGATAAGCGGCTTTCGCCCCTTGAAAATCCCATTGCCCTTCCTTTTGCACTGACAATACCTGCTGTTACAGTTGATCTAAGGTTAAAAGGATTACCAACAGCCAAAACCCATTCTCCTAACTTTAGATCTTTTGAGCTACCAAATTGTAAATAGGGTAGTTCTTTTTCATCAATTTTTAGGAGGGCGAGATCTGTTGCCTCGTCAGTTCCTACTATTTCCGCTTCAAAAGTTCTCTCGTCATTTAAAGCTACTTCTATTTCATCTGATTTCTCAATGACATGATTATTGGTGACAATGTATCCATCAGGTGAAATAATGACACCTGAACCATATCCCTCAGCTTCCCTTCTTTCGGGCTGCTGATACCTGTCACCGAAAAAATATTCAAACAATGGATGCTCAGACGGGTATGATCTTTCCTGTACATATTTGGTTTTTACGTGAACTACTGCATGTACAGTATTTTCTGCTGCATAAGTAAAATCGAAATTATCAGATTTGAAATCTGAAGGCAGATTGGTAAAATGAATACCGTTAGTATCTTTGTTTAAGGTAGATACACTTCCGTCAGATTTTCCATCAATACTTTTATCCACAAAGTTCGAATAAATTGCCACAGTTAGAATTGCTGTTAAAACGGCAATTAAAATGTTCGATAATAACTTTTTGTATTTCATAGTTGCTTGTTTTTTTTGTTCATTAGATAAATTTACAAAATATATGCCCTACTTTAACTTTGATTTTTTATTTAACATAATTTAACAGCATTACTTTTGAAGACTCCGCCTAATGGATTATGGCTTTACCCGTTTACTGAATTATGTTCTTTAACTTTTATATTTTAAACGGGATAGAAACCTTAGCATTTTACTAAACGTAGTTTAGAAAAAAGTCATTAATTTCATCTTAGTTTTTTAAATTTGCAATAAGTTATCATTTTTGATTAGTCTGTATAGCTACCCATTTAAGTAATCAATCCAAACTATTAGCATGTGATACACCAATTTTATAAATATCAGGGCGCAGGCAATGATTTTATTTTGCTGGACAACAGGAGTTTGTCTTTTAATGTAAATACCGATACCATAGAGAAGTTGTGCGACAGAAGGTTTGGTATTGGCGCAGATGGGCTAATGCTGCTTGAAAATTCCAGTGAAGCGGATTTTTATATGCGGTATTTTAATGCCGATGGAGGCGAAAGTACAATGTGCGGAAACGGTGGACGATGTATTGTTGCTTTTGCGAGGCGTTTGGGAATTATTGATAAGGATACTCTATTTCAAGCATATGATGGGCTTCATAAAGCCAAGATTATGGACTCCCGGATTATTTCATTGCAGATGAAAAATATTGAATATTGTATAAAATATGGTAACGATTATTATGTAGATACCGGTTCTCCTCATTATGTTAAGTTTGTGGAAGATATCAGAAATGCACAGGTTTACGAGGAAGGAAAAAAAATAAGAGTGGATGAGGATATAGCACCCCATGGAACGAATGTAAATTTCGTAAAAATTGACGGAGAAGGGAAATTGTCTTTAAGAACTTATGAGCGAGGGGTCGAGAATGAAACACTGGCATGTGGCACAGGGGCAGTAGCATCGGCTGTGTGTACTTATTTGGAAAGGAAATCTGACAAAACTTCATACCTGATTAATGTTGTTGGAGGTAAGTTGATTGTTGATTTTGAGGTGAGTGGCGCTTATAACTTTAAAAATATATGGCTTACGGGCTTGGCAGACTATGTCTACGAGGGAAATATTGAAATATAATAAGGGTTTCTTTTGCAAAAGTAAGTCACCATAATATTCCATTCGACTAAAATATTCGTGTTATCATGGTTAATTTTCAATTTTTAGCTTGAAGACACATAAAATATAAATAACAACTGAATAACAACCAAATGGTGGGATTAACTACTGTTTAATTATTTTTTTTTATCTCTTTGAGTTTCTCCTGGAGGGCGTACATTTCGTCCCGTAATCTCGCTGCTTCTTTGAAATCCAGCTCAGCAGCGGCTTTTTCCATGGCTTTCTTATTTTTCTCAATAGCTTTTTCAATACCTTTTTGGCCCATGTACTGTAGCACGGGATCGGCTGCTATATCAATTTTTTCTGGTTCTGTGTAGCTTTTCCCGCTGGTCTTTCCGATTTTTTCCCTGTAATCTCCCATGACAGAACGCGAAGCTTTGAAAATTTGCGTTGGGGTAATGTTGTATTTTTCATTGTATTCCAGCTGTTTTTCCCGCCTGCGGTTTGTTTCGTCTATTGTTTTTCGCATTGAATTTGTAATTCTTTCGGCATACATAATTACTTTGCCTTCCAGGTTTCTTGCAGCCCTGCCAGCAGTTTGAGTTAAGGAGACAGTTGACCTGAGAAAACCTTCTTTATCTGCATCTAAGATGGCAACCAATGATACTTCCGGTAAATCCAGCCCTTCTCTTAGTAAGTTTACTCCTATAAGGACATCAAATTTGCCGCTTCTTAACCCGTCCATGATTTCAACCCTTTCAAGTGTATCAATATCGGAATGAATATAGCGGCATTTTATGTTATATTGAGTCAGGTATTTGGTGAGTTCTTCGGCCATTCTTTTTGTCAGAGTTGTAACCAGTACGCGTTGTTTTTTCTCTATACGCTGGTTGATCTCTTCCATCAGATCATCTACTTGGTTAATCGTTGGTCTTACTTCAATTTCCGGGTCTAATAACCCCGTAGGCCTTATCACCTGATCGACAACCACGCCGCCCGTTTGTTTGAGTTCATAAGCCGCTGGCGTGGCGCTAACATATATCGTCTGGTTAATGAGTTGCTCAAATTCTTCAAATTTTAACGGACGGTTATCTATTGCTGCTGGAAGTCGAAAAGCGTATTCTACCAATGTTTTCTTTCGTGAATAATCTCCGCCATACATTGCATGGATTTGAGGTATGGTTACGTGACTTTCATCTATCACTGTAATGAAATCTTTTGGAAAATAATCCAGTAAACAGAAAGGTCGGGAACCGGGAGATCTACCGTCAAAATATCTGCTGTAATTTTCAATACCCGGACAATAACCTAATTCACGGATCATTTCAAGATCATATTCGACCCTTTGTTTAATTCTCTTTGCTTCAAGATCCCTTCCCTGTTCCCTGAAAACCTGAATTTGTTCATTTAAATCGAGCTGTATCTCTTTGATGGCATTTTGCATCCTTTCTTTCGTGGTTACAAAAATATTCGCCGGAAATATTGTTGCATTATCTAATTCTTCAATCACATTGTTGTTATAAGGATCAAATGATTCTATTTCATCGATTTCATCTCCCCAAAAACTTAGTCGGTAGGCTATATCTGAGTATGCAAGAAAAATATCTACGGTATCGCCTTTTACACGAAAATTGCCGGGTCTGAAGTCCACTTCACTCCGTGAATAAAGGCTGTCAACCAGTTTTCTCAAAAGGCTGTTTCTGTCTATGTTTTGGCCTTTTTCGATTTTTATGGTATTCGCATAGAAATCATCTGGATTTCCGATTCCGTAAAGGCAGGAAACTGATGATACTACAATGACATCATTCCTTCCGGATAACAAAGATGAGGTTGTACTTAATCTTAGCTTTTCTATTTCTTCATTGATAGACAAGTCTTTTTCTATGTAGGTATCCGTAACAGGCAGATAGGCTTCCGGTTGGTAGTAGTCATAATAAGAAACAAAATACTCAACCGCATTATCTGGAAAAAACTCCTTGAATTCACCATATAACTGAGCCGCTAGTGTCTTATTATGGCTCAAAACCAACACTGGCCGGTTGAGGTTTTGAATTACATTAGCTATGGTGAAGGTTTTTCCAGAGCCAGTAACTCCCAGCAATGTCTGAAAACGGTCTCCTCTTTGCAGACCTTCGGTTAGTTGTTTGATTGCTTCGGGCTGATCTCCCGTGGGAACATATTTGGATGTTAATTTATATTGCATTTTTTAATATATGATTATTTTATTTTGGTAGTTTCATTTTCCTGTTAATCAAAATAAACGAAAATGTTTTTTTCTGCGTATTTTTTTGATGATTAATATTGAATATTGACAGGTTCACCTTCATTATTTTATACTTTTGTAGTGTTTTACAATAAATTACGACTATGGAAAAGGGAAGAAATAAATTTAATTCAGGAGAGAAAAAACGCAAAGGAGCTGGTGAAGAGAAAAGGTATTCACGGAAAAGTAGAGCAAATACAGCGTCCGGTGATAAAAAAACAGGGAAAGAGGAACAGCTAAGGCTGAACAAATTTATAGCGAACAGTGGATTATGTTCCAGGCGAGAGGCAGATGAACTTATAGAGCAGGGTTTCATTACTGTGAATGGGGAGAAAATCACAGAATTGGGAGCAAAAGTAAATCCTGATGATGATGTACGCTATAAAAATAAGAAATTAAAAAGTGAGAAGCCGGTCTATATTCTTTTAAATAAACCTAAAGATGTTGTAACTACCCTGAGTGATGAACAAAACAGGCGAACAGTTATTGATATTGTGAAAAATGCTTGCCCCCAAAGGGTATATCCGGTTGGACGTCTGGACAGAAATACCACAGGTGTTTTACTGCTGACCAATGATGGTGAACTTGCAAAACGCTTAACTCACCCAAAATATAAGAAGAGAAAAATTTATCATGTTGTGTTGGATAAGCCGGTTGTTAAGAGACATATGGATGATATTGTGGAGGGTATAGAACTGGAAGATGGTGTAATTGCTGCGGATGCCATTAGTTACCCTGAAGAAGATGATAAAACCCAGGTAGGCATTGAGATACATAGCGGACAAAATCGTGTAGTTAGAAGAATTTTTGAAAAGTTAGGATATAAAATCAAAAAGCTAGACCGTGTCTATTTTGCCGGATTGACCAAGAAGAATCTACAACGGGGCAAATGGCGTTTTTTAACTGGCAAAGAAGTTCATAAGCTGAAAATGAATGCTTTTTCCTGATGTGTAAATGGTTGTGTTATTTGATGAGGATAATTGTGAAACAGCAAACTCTCTACAAATTGTATTTATCTGTTTTTTTACTTTTTTGTTCTTTAACAGGGGTTTCTCAGGAGCTTGATATTCAGGGAAAAGTTGTTGGTAAAACAAACAAGGAACCCCTTGCATTTGTCAATGTAATTTATGGTGATCCTCCCAAGGGTACTACAACTAACATAGACGGGGAATTTAAGTTAAGTTTATCTGAACCTTCTGCAATAGAGTTTAGTTATCTTGGCTATAAGACCAAAATATTTGATAGCCACAAATTAAGCTCAAACGGGTTTGTTCAGATTGAGATGGAAAAAACATCATATGATTTGGGGCAAATTTTAGTAATGCCTGGTTATAACCCTGCTAATAATATTATAAGTAAAGTGAACAGGAATAAAAACCAGAATCATCCATCCAGCCTTTCTTCTTTTTCTTATAAGAGTTACAATAAAATGACTTTTACTGTCGATTCTTTTGGTTTGGAAGATATTCCAGGGGGAGGGGAGCTGGATAGCCTGATTATTGATACTTCCGAACTTCGTTTGCAAAAAATGCTTGCAAACCAATACCTCTTTTTGATGGAGACCATTAGTAAGAGGAAATTTCAGGCACCGGATAAAGAGAAGGAATATGTGACTGCTTCACGTGTCTCCGGTTTTAAGGACCCTTCATTGGTTATTTTGGCAACGCAATTCCAGTCTTTTTCATTCTATGATGATTTTGTCACAATTGGGGACAACAATTATTTAAATCCGATTACGAAAAACAGCTACAAAAAATATCAGTTTAAAGTTGAGGACACGCTTTTTGTTTCTGACGCAGATAGTATTTTTATCATTTCTTTCTTTCCAAAAAAAGGTAAAAATTTTGATGGTCTCAAAGGCATGCTTCATATACACACCAATGGCTATGCCTTGCAAAAGGTGATTGCCGAGCCGGTGTATCCTCCTTCTGATTTTACTATCAAAATA
Source organism: Bacteroidales bacterium (assembly GCA_041686375.1). Taxonomy (GTDB): domain Bacteria; phylum Bacteroidota; class Bacteroidia; order Bacteroidales; family UBA12077; genus JAGXLC01. The sequence continues at coordinate 63,672 of JAWLEB010000006.1, read as the reverse complement.
CAGCACCGATATGAGTTTATTGAAAACAGGCAATGGTTTCCTTCACAGTTAGATACAAAAATTGTATTTCATAATTTTAAGACTGGCGGCAAAAGAGATAATTACACACTATCCGGAGATGGCCGCACTTATATTAAGGATATTGAAATTAATCCTGAGATTGATCATAGATTTTTTGATAAGCTGGATGTTGAGATCCCTTATGATGCATACCATCAGTCAAATGAGTTCTGGGCTCAAAACCGCAGTCATGAATTATCCGAAAAGGAAGAAAGAACTTATGAAGTGATTGATAGCCTGGGTGAAGCAAATGATTTTGATGATAAATTGAAGATGGTTCGTATGGCCACTACAGGTTATTATCCCTACAAGTTTTTAGATATCGATTACCGTAAGCTATTGTCATATAATCAGTATGAAGGTTTTCGAATGGGTTTTGGGGGCATGACTAATGACAAAATTTCACCCTGGTTTTCAGTGGGTGGATACTTTGCTTATGGTTTTAAAGACAAGGAGGTTAAGTATGGCGGGGATTTAGAACTGTTTCTGGATGAAACAAAAGAAACAAAAATGCATCTTTCTTATCAAAATGATGTTGCCGAATTAGGGAGCTATCAGTTCTTAATGGATCGCAACCTGAGTTCCTTGGAGAATTTCAGGGATTATTTGGTTGAAGATATGAACCCTGAGGAAAGAATAGAAGGGAGTGTTACATTCAGATTATTAAGATATCTTAAAATGAATGCTTTTATAAATCAATATCAGATAGAATCTATGGAACCTTATGTATATTCTCATGAGAATACTGATTATTCAGGGAATTTTCACTTTTCTGATGCAGGAATAAAGTTGAAATACGCTTATAAGGAAAAATTAATAAAAACACCATGGGGCTTAATTTCAGAGGGAACTGATTATCCTGTGTTGTATGCAAATCTTACCAGGGGGAATCAATGGTTTGATGGTAATTTTTCTAATTTACGTTTAGAGGGGAGGATTTCTGAAACTTTTACAACAAAGAATTTAGGCAAAACACATATTCATTTGATGGGAGGATATGCCTCCGGGACATTGCCGGTTTTTAATATGTACAATGGAAATGGCAGTTACACCTCCAGGTTTGCTTTGCAAATTGATAATTCTTTTGCTACAATGCAACTCAACGAATTTTTTGCTCAACGTTTTGCTTCTATATTTTTAAGACAGGATATGGTTTCTCTTTTATTCCGGACAGATAATTTTTCCCCACGTTTGTCAGTGGTAACCAATATGGGATGGGGTTGGCTCGACAATATGGAACATCATGAGAATATGATGCTAAAAAGTTTTGAAGAAGGATATTTCGAGTCAGGTTTACTACTGGATAATTTGCTCTCTGTTAATTTTTTTAGCTATGGTTTAGGGCTTTACTATAGATATGGCCCTTATGCTTTCCCAAAACCTGCTGACAATTTTGCTTATAAATTCTCTTTACGCATTAATTTTTAGTTTAAGGAACGGGCTTCATCACCCTAAAACCGTTTCTTCTATTGGTTTCTGAAGGCTTCAGGTATTTATTGATATCTATATTTGTTTCAGAAGCTGCTGCTAAGTATCATTCCGCCTGAGAGGGTAATCTGCCTCCTGCCCATTGACAATAACTATTGGCGCCATGCCAAGTAACGTTAGTAACTGGGTGTTTTTTTACCTTTCAAAGGTATAAAGCTACTATCATTATGGGTAATATTGTTGTTTGAATCGTTAAGATAAATAAACTTGATATTTCCGTAGGAACCTTTTTTTCTGCTCCTATATCATTTAAAAATTCAGCATATTGTTGATTAGTTACCTCATATTTACTAATTTGGAATTCATTGAGGATGATTGTTTATTAACAAAATTTGCTTTTCAATCGTTTCTACTGTTGAGTCATTAATGAGCAGTTCAACCGTTTTTATGTTCTTGTATTCTATGAAGCCTTGCGGTTGGGCAACAATTTTTACTTCAGCTCCCTGATTATTCTGTTTTTTTATTCAAAGAATGCCTTCATTTTTTCAAAAAAGCTTTTGTCTGCTTTTGAAGGATTGGGTTGAAAATTATTAGAATTTTCCAGTTGTTCGATTATTTTTCTTTCCTCTTTGGATAACTCTTTCGGTACCCAAACATTAATATTAACCAGGAGGTCGCCTTTGCCATAACCGTTAACCTCTGGCAGGCCTTTACCCTTCAGTCGTAAGATTTTGCCGGGTTGTGTGCCTGGATCTATTTTTATTTTAACTTTACTGTCTATTGTAGGAACTTCAGCAGGTCCTCCCATTACTGCTTTAGGAAAGCTGATATAAAGCCCGTATATTAAATCATTCCCGTCTCGTATAAGTTCAGGATGCTTTTCTTCCTCAATAAGAACGATAAGGTCGCCGTTGATTCCTCCTCTTCGGGCGGCGTTTCCTTTTCCGCTAACATTTAATTGCATGCCTTCTGCTACTCCTGGTGGAATATTGATAGATATAACTTCATTTCCTTTGACAATTCCTTCTCCATTGCATTTGGAACATTTGTTGGAAATTATTCTTCCTTCTCCACCACAAGTCGGACATGTGGAAGTACTCTGCATTTGTCCCAGGAATGTATTTGTCACACGTGTCACCTGACCTGTGCCTCTACAGGTATTACAGGTACTATATCCTGATGATGCACCTTTTTCTGCACCTGTTCCGTTACATGTATCACATGCTATATATTTATTGACTTTGAGTTTTTTGTTTACTCCGTGAGCAATTTCTTCCAGTGTTAATTTAACTTTCACACGCAGATTTGAGCCTTTGGTCGTTCTTCTTCTTCTTTGTCCGGTACTTCGGAATCCTCCGAAATCTCCAAATCCGCCAAAACCGCTTCCGAAGCTTCCTCCGCCGAAAATATCGCCAAATTGTTCAAAAATATCTTCAATGGTCATCCCACCACCGAAACCTCCGGCGCCAGCCCCGGCAGAGTCTTTTACGCCTTCATGGCCAAAGCGGTCATATTTATTTCTTTTCTCCGGATTTCCAAGAATTTCGTATGCTTCTGCTGCCTCTTTGAATTTTTTCTCTGCTTCTTTGTCACCCGGATTTTTATCAGGGTGATATTTTAAGGCCATTTTCCTGTAGGCTTTTTTTATTTCATCTTGAGATGCATCTTTGGAAATTCCTAGTATTTCGTAATAATCTTTCTTCGTTGCCATAAATTATATTTTTGTTTTCATGTTGGTCTTTTACTCACCAACCACAACTTTTGAGAACCTAAGTACTTTGTCATTAAGATAATATCCTTTCTGGATAACATCAACTACCTTCCCTTTCAAGTCTTCACTCGGCGCAGGAATCTTTGATACAGCTTCATGTTTGTCGGTATTAAATTTTTCATCTTTTGCTTCGATTTCTTTTACACCTTTTTGTTCAAGTAATTCTTTGAATTTGTTGTAGATCAGATGTATACCTTCTTTTACAGCTTCAATATCCTCTGCCTCATCAATGGATTGTAGTGCTCTGTCAAAATCATCCATAACAGGGAGAAGGCTTTGTAATATTTCTTCTCCTGCATTTTTGGAGAGATCCATTTTTTCTTTTAACGTTCTTTTTCTGTAATTATCATATTCTGCCGTTAGTCGTAGATATTTTTCTTGCAGTTCATTTAATTTTTCTTTATCAGATTTTTCTTCTTCCTCTTCTTTTGTTTCTTCCTTTTTCTTTTTTGATGCCTTACTTTTCTCCTTATCTTCCTGTGGTTGTTTTTCTTCTCCTTCTGTTACTTGTTGTTTTTCTTCTTCCTTTTTTTCTTGTTTGGTATCTTTTTGTTCAGCTTTTTCTTCTTGCTGTTTTTTGTTAGCATCTGTTTTTTGCTGTTCTTCCTTTTGATTCTGGTTTTTTTGCTGCTTTATGTCTTTTTCTTTATCCTTCATTTTATTTTCTTGTTTATTCATTTTATCCTTGTTTTTATATTTTGTCCACTGCTTGTGCATCGAAGGCAATTTTTTGTCAAATTCGAAGAACTTAGCATGGGCATTTCATTTCCAATTTTTTTTATTGGAGTATATTTAATTCCTGAACACCGGACAAAATGTTTGCCAAAAAGATTTTAGGGGACAAAATGACACAAAGGACAGTGTGTACTATGCAAAATTGTCAAAAATGTATCTATTCGATACGTTGTATATTTGCACCAATAGCGTTAAGTCGCCGTTCTATTTGTTCATACCCCCGGTCTATTTGTTCTATGTTGTGTATAGTGCTTTTCCCATCAGCACTTAACGCTGCGATTAATAGCGCAACGCCTGCCCGAATGTCAGGAGAAGTCATTTCAGTTGCTCTCAGTTTTATTTTGTTATCTTGTCCGATAACAGTTGCTCTGTGTGGGTCACAAAGAATAATCTGAGCGCCCATATCAATCAGTTTGTCAACAAAAAACAATCTGCTTTCAAACATTTTTTGATGGATCAAAACACTTCCCCTTGCTTGTGTTGCAACTACAAGCATAACACTCAGCAGGTCTGGTGTTAATCCGGGCCATGGAGCATCGGAAATGGTCATAATTGAACCATCGATAAATGTCTCAATTTCGTAGTGATTATGTTGTGGAATAAATATATCATCGTCTAGTTGTTGTATATTGATACCTAATCTTTTAAAAGAGTCAGGGATTATTCCCAGGCTTTCGTATGAAACATTTTTAATGGTTAGCTGGGAATGGGTCATAGCAGCCAATCCGATGAAACTGCCAATCTCAATCATATCAGGTAGGATTTTGTGGGTGCATCCCGTTAATTCTTTTACGCCTTCTATTGTTAGCAGATTTGAGCCTACTCCGTGAATTTTTGCGCCCATACTGTTAAGCATTTTGCATAACTGTTGAACATAAGGCTCACATGCTGCATTATATATTACTGTTTTTCCCTCTGCTAATACGGCAGCCATAATAATATTTGCTGTGCCGGTGACTGAAGCTTCTTCAAGAAGCATGGAATTGCCCTGTAGTTTTGTTGATTCTACCTTGTAGAAATTCTCTTTGTGGGAAAAATGGAATTTAGCGCCTAAGTTTTTAAATCCTTGAAAATGGATGTCAAGTCTTCTCCTGCCAATTTTATCACCCCCGGGCCTTGGGATATATCCTTTTCCAAAACGGGATAATAGTGGACCCATAATCATGATGGAGCCTCTTAAGCCTTCTGCTTGTTTACGGAATTCCTCAGAATAAAGGTAGTCAAAATCAATAGACCGGGCAGTAAAGCTATAGGTTCCTTTATTTTCTTTGTCAACAATAACACCTAAATTTTCAAGCAGTTCCAGTAGTTTATTTACATCCCTGATGTTTGGGATGTTTTTTATGATTACTTTTTCCGGGGTAAGTAGAGTGGCACAAATAACTTGGAGAGCTTCATTTTTAGCGCCCTGGGGTTGAATTTTACCTTTTAAGGGTTGGCCACCATGAATAATGAATGATCCCATTTCTTATTTTTTCAGCACTTTAATTGTTGTTTTGTTTATTGTTGTTCTGCTTGTTATTCTTTTTTGGTGATTTTTTCTTCCGTAATTTTGACATAATATCCTTTGCATCAGCCAGTTTTATTTTGTTTCTTTGTACTTTTATGGCTCCGTCTGAAAGTGTTTCAATATTATCAAATATCTGTTCATCAGTGACCGTATCCTTATTCCAGGTAATATAATTTTTTTTCATGTGATTCCCTATGATTGTAATTAACGTATTCTTTTCTTCCCCTTCAGGGTATTCGGCTGCTTTGAGAATAAGTTTTTCTATAATTTTACCATAATGTTTATACCTGATATCATAGTTGTTATAAGGAACCGGGTCCGGGCTTTTGTCAAGCTTCTCTTTTGGTGGTGGATCGTAAGGTGAATCAATGTCTAGTTCAAATTCACCAATCATAATGAGATGGTCCCATAATTTATGTTTGAAATCTGCAATATCTCTATAGTGCGGGTAAATGTTCCCCATTATGTTGATAATACTTCTGGCCATTTTATTCCGATCTTCACGGTCTTCAATGGTTTTACAATATTCAACAAGTTTCTGGATATTTCTCCCATATTCGGGAAGCATCATTTTTTTCCGGCTTGTATTGTATTCCATAATCTTAAGATCATTAAATTTTTAGCAAAAATAGTGCTTTTTATATTGGTTTCAAACTAATCAGAAATTATTTTTAATTTTGCATATTTGAGTAGTAATTGTTTATCTCCATAGTTGTCAAAATGAATTTTTGCTTTTGTGTGGGGCATCGCATTTTCCAAATTCAAAATTTTTCCTTTTCCGAATCTGTCGTGCTGGATAGTCATCCCTACTTTAAATTTCCCTTTATATTTGGAGGTGATATTATCCTCTATATTTGAACGTTTTTTGAAGGTTCCTATTTTCTTTAAATTTTGTTTTTCTTCTGATTTGTTGAATGTTGATTTTTTTTGTGTTTGCAATGCCCTGCTGATGTTTATGTCTGCATTACTATATTCATTTGAAGAATTGTATTCAGGAAATACCATGTAATTGGGGTCAATATCATAAATAAATCTGCTGGGACGGGTAGGGTAGGATGAGCCGTATTTATACCTGTTGTTTGCATAGCTAATCGTTGCCTTTTGTTCTGCTCGTGTGAGCGCTACGTAAAAAAGCCTGCGTTCTTCCTCAATATCTTTCTCTGTATTCATGGACATTTGGGAAGGGAAAAGGCCTTCTTCAATACCAGCAAGATATACTTCTTTAAATTCCAGCCCTTTTGCAGAATGCATAGTCATAATAGTGACTTTATCTTTATCTTCTTCATCCTCCCTATCCATGTTTGTCATAAGAGAAATATTTTCCAAGTATTCTATGATAGAGGGAGTCCCTTCTCCTTCATAATTTGCTGTAAAGTCTTTTATTCCATTAAGAAGTTCCTGAAGATTCTGGTATTTGTTTTGGTCTTCTATTGTTGTTGGATTTTCATATTCTTCCAGAAGGCCAGATTTGCTTGCCACAGTTAGGGCTACGTCGTATGCATCATTGTTTTCAGCAATTTCAGTAAACTGATTAATCTGAGAAACGAAATGTTTTATTTTGTTTATTGCTCCAGAAGTTAAATTTACCGGATGCGTTACTATATTTTCGATAACTTCCCATGCGCTGATTTTCTGGCTGTTGGCATATGTTCTTATCCTGTCCTGACTTGTTTTACCGATTCCTCTTGCCGGGAAATTTATGATCCGGAAAAGAGCTTCTTCGTCATGTTTATTTATGCATAACCGCAGATAAGCCATCAGATCTTTTATTTCTTTCCTCTGGTAAAAGGAAATACCTCCGTAAACTTTGTAGGGGATGTTAAATTTTCTGAAAGCCTCTTCAAAATTTCTTGATTGAGCATTTGTTCTGTAAAGTATTGCAAAGTCTTCATATTTATACCCGTTTTCTTCGGATTTATCTGCTATGGATCTTGCAATATTTATCGCTTCTTCAGTATCTGTGTATGATTCAAGTACATCAATCTTTTCGCCTTCTTCTTTTTGTGAAAAGACTTTTTTGGATATTTGGTTTACGTTTTTTTTGATCATACTGTTTGCAGCATTGACAATAGTCTGTGTTGAGCGATAATTTTGTTCCAGCTTGAAGAGTCTGAAATCAGGATAATCCTTCCTGAAGTTCAATATATTCTCAATTTTTGCTCCCCGGAAAGAATAGATGCTTTGTGCGTCGTCGCCGACAACACAAAGGTTTCCTTTTTTCTGTGAAAGTTTTTTAACTACCAGATACTGAGCAAAGTTTGTATCCTGATATTCATCAACAAGAATATAATGAAACCTGTTTTGATATTTTTTCAGAATTTCAGGATTGTCGCGGAATAAAATATTTATATTAAGCAATAGATCATCAAAGTCCATTGCGTCGGATTTTTTACACCGCGTTGCATAGAGTCTGTATATATCACAAATTTTTTCCCTTTGTTCTTTTTCGTCTTGTTTAAGGATTTGCGTGTTTTTATTATATGTTTGCCATGTTAGCAGGTTGTTTTTGGCTTTTGATATCCTGAATTGTACGGCTTGTGGTTTATATCTTTTATCATCAAGTTTTAGCTCTTTGATGATGTTTCTTATTAAAGAACGGGAGTCAACAGTATCATATATAGTGAAGTTGCTCGAATACCCCAGGGATTTACTTTCAAATCGAAGTATTTTCGAGAATACAGAATGGAATGTACCCATCCACAATTTTCGGGCACTTTCTTCACCAACTATTTGAGCTATACGCTCTTTCATTTCTGTAGCTGCTTTGTTGGTGAAAGTTAGCGCTAGTATATTTTCCGGTTTAATCCCTTCTTTTAACAGATAGGCTATGCGGTACGTCAGTACTCTTGTTTTACCAGAGCCCGCCCCCGCTATAATCAGAGAAGGGCCAGTATAATTTATAGTAGCTTCTCTTTGAGCCGGATTTAATTCATTCAGAAATTTATTCACAAATAATATTTTTTAGGACAACAAAATTACATTCATTCTTTATTCTCACAAAACGGAATAGTATATAAAATTAGAAAGATTCTGAGTTCAGAATGTTTCGGAAAAATAAAATCTGAAGAAATGAGTTTTTTATATTTAGACTAACTTTGTGCAACAGATTTTTTATACTTACAGTTTCAAATTTAACATGATTCAAATGCATTATAAAAGACGACTCAGATTTTTTTTGTCATTTTTCATACTTATCACTATAAACACATTTTCTTATTCACAGATTTTTGTTCCTTTTGATGATGTTGACCAAACCCGGTCTACAGGATACGGTGAGGATACTATCTTCGTCTTTTATTCAAATCATCCGGATAAAGTAATCAGCGCACAACATAGTACACAGAACAATTCAGTTTTTACGTGGAGCCTGTTTAATAAAGAAACGGAAGAATACGATTCCCTGTTTACACATAGCGATACAGCTACATCTTCTATACTACTGGATTCCTTATATGCGAATGGTTTGATAAATAAACCAATGGAAGCCTTGCAGGTTGAAATTACGGATAATCAGGACAGCGCTGAATTATACCGTGCCTGGGTTTTACTTGATACCTTCCCTGATTTTGGGGATATCAGAATTGAAAGTAATGAGTGTAATAAACTTTGGTTAGCGGTTGATAAATTTACATTAGATAATTATGAATATTACCTTTTGGCGGATTCATCCTATTCTTCACTTACACTAACAAATGAACGTACGGTATTATGGGAAGCTTCTGAAGATGTAGATATCTATAGTCCGGATGTACTTATTGATTATGGGGATATATTCGTTGGCAAAATTGGATCGGTCGCAGGAAATATCAGCCAAGCAGAATATTTAGGGCCTTATAAGGATTCGGATTATTACCTGACCGTGGAGAACTCCTTTGGAAATACGAAGGGTGATACTATATACAATGTGCCGGCCAAAGCGGTACAATCGGATTTTGATATTTATAAAATAAATATGGAGGGAGATGTAGATCTTTACAGTGAAAGCGACATTAATGAAGCGCCGCTGGAGATAAGGTTTGAAAATAAATCTGAAAATTCAAATAATTTTTACTGGATAGGTTATGAAGATTCGACAAAAATTATAAAAGGGGCGCAGAAAATCCTTTGGGAGAACAGGCAGGAAACTCCTTCTCAGGACAGTGTACCTGAATATTATCCGGGAAAATACCCGGTAAAGTTGATTGTAGATAATGAGTATGGATGTGTGGACAGTATGACATATTATCATGTCAGTGTTGATTCTTCTAAAATTGACTCTGCGATGATTCCTAATGTATTCACACCAAACGAAGATGGATCTAATGATGTTTTTATTTTGCCGAAAAGAAGCAATGTAACGGGCAGTGGCTCGAGAGGTATTGTTTCTATTGAACGTCTGGAAGTGACAATACTTAACAGAAATGGTGAACTCGTATATAGATATGAAGGACATCCTGATGACTGGGAAGGATGGGATGGAAAAGTAAAAAATACCAATAGAGATGCTGTGGAAGGAACTTATTTATATGTAATAAAAGGTTCCGGCTATGACGGTGTGAGTCACGAAAGTAAAGATTATACCGGGTTTGTTTATCTTTTCAGATGATTTAATTAAGATTTATTTTAATTAATTGCTTGCCAAATACTTTTGTTTAGTGACGTATCTTCAATTCCCTTGTCTTAACTTTGATTTTGTCAAAAAAACACCTCATGCTTTTTTGGCAGAGGTGTTTTTCTGTAAATATCTTAATCTGTATATTTTATTTACTCTTTTTCTTCCTCTTTTTGAGCTTCAAATTCCTTCATAAGTTTTTCCTGGATATCCATTGGAACTTGTTGGTAACTGTCGAACTTCATGGTATATGTTGCTCTTCCTCCTGTCAGAGAACCTAAAGAAGTTGAATATTTATGCATCTCTGCCAAAGGTACTTTGGCACGTATTTTTTCAAATCCTTTCTCGCTGTCCATTCCTTCTACCATAGCTCTTCTGCCCTGAAGGTCACTCATAACATCACCCATTCGGTCACTTGGGACAAGTACTTCTACAGAGTAGACGGGTTCCATAATTTTTGGTCCGGCATTTTTAAATGCCTGTTCGAAGGCATTTCTACCCGCAAGTTTAAATGAAATTTCGTTTGAATCTACCGGGTGCATTTTACCGTCATAGACAGCTACTCTTATATCTCTTGCATATGAACCAGTTAATGGTCCGTTTTCCATTTTTTCCATTATTCCTTTAAGGATTGCCGGCATGAATTTGTTGTCAATTGCTCCACCAACAATACAGTTATAGAATACAAGTTTACCGCCCCATGGCAGTTCCTGTTCCTGCTTGTCTCTTATGCTTAAGGAAATGTCCATTCCATTTACTTTATATGAAGTAGGGTCGGGAGCGCTATCATCGTGGGGTTCAATAACCATATATACTTCACCAAATTGACCAGCTCCACCCGATTGTTTTTTGTGACGGTAAGTTGCCTGGGCAACTTTAGTAATTGTTTCCCTATAAGGAATTTTAGGTTTGATAAATTCAGTTTCAATTTTAGTAATGTTATCAAGATGCCATTTCAGGATGTTCAATTGGTGCTCACCCTGTCCGTGGAGAATAATTTGCTTTAATTCTTTTGAATATTCAACAATTAAAGTCGGATCTATCTGTTGCATTCTACTGAGCTCTTCGCCAAGCTTTTCTTCATCAGATTCATTCACTACTTTTATTGCAGTTCGGTATTTTGGCTCTGGAAATTCTATCTTAGGGAATTTAAAGTTTGTTTTGGGTTCATTGAGTGTATGGTTAATTTTGGTATCTTTAAGTTTTACCGCAGCACCAAGGTCTCCTGCGCAAATTTCCTGGATTTTTTTTCTGTTTTTCCCTGCTGCTGCAAAAAGTTGTGATAGTCTTTCTTTGGTTTGCGTATCGGCGTTAATAAGATCCATGCCCTCTTTAATAGTCCCTGACATCACTTTGAAGTAATTGATATCACCAATATGGGATTCATTAAAGGTTTTGAAAAAGTACATGGAGGCGGGACCATTGGCATCATATTCAACTTCTTTTCCATCTGTGGTTTTAGGTTTTTCTACATCAGCAGGTGAGGGTAAAGATTTGGTGATAAATTCCATCAGTCTTTTTACTCCGATCCCTTTGTTTGCAGCAATGCAGAATATTGGATACAAATCCCCGGCGATTATACCGGCTTTAATTCCTGAGCGCATCTCTTCTTCATCAAGTGATTCCTTCTCAAAGAACAATTCCATTAATTGTTCATCATTTTCTGCTGCTGTTTCTACTAATGTATTATGGTATTCTTCTGCTTGTGCTTTTTGGTCGTCCGGTATATCAAGTTCTTCTATTTCACCCTCCTCAGCATTGAATTTGTACATCTTCATTGTTAATACATCAATAATTGTGTCGAACTCTGTTCCTGCATTAACAGGATATTGAACCACTACAGCTTTATTTCCAAAATTTTGCTTTATCGATTCAAATGTTTTTTCAAAGTTTGATTTTTCATGATTTAGGTGGTTAACCACTAACATGAAGGGAATATTGTATTTGTTACAATATCTGCTGTGGATTTCAGTGCCAACTTCAACGCCATTTTGAGCATTGATAAGCATCAGACCTGAATCTGCGGCATAGAAAGAAGAAACTACCTGTCCTATAAATTCGTCGGAGCCTGGTGTGTCAATTATATTTATTTTACAGTCATTATATTCCGTATATAGCAGAGAGGAGTAAATGGAGTTTAAGCTTTCATGTTCTACTTCACTATAGTCTGAGGATGTGTTTTGACTTTCAACTGATCCTTTTCTTTTAATAATGCCCCCTTGATACAGCATTTCTTCACTTAATGTTGTCTTACCGCTACCAGCGTTGCCTATTAATGTTATATTTCTAATCTGATTGGTTTGATAGGTTTTCATAATTCTTTACAGCATTTTATGAATTAATACTAAATAATTGTATACCATTATTTTGAATGACGAAGTTCCAAAATTAGTAAATTTTTATTAACCACCAAGCATGTTTATGATATGCATCCGAATAAAATTTTTATTTTTTTTGTAATTCTATAAGGATTTATCTTATCTTTGCATTTCGAAAATGGTGGATGTAGCTCAGTTGGTTAGAGCGCTGGATTGTGGTTCCAGAGGGCGTGGGTTCAAATCCCATCTTCCACCCTATCTTCTCAATACTTAAAGCGTATTATTTGCTGTGTTTCTAAGATACTAGAGAAACATTCTATATAATTTCCGTACTCTTCCTATAAATTATACCTCTATTTTTGAGGTATTCAATAATAGTATTATAACTTTTTTCATCCTTTCCAATCCATTCCGGTGGGAATACTCCCTTTTTGGTAAATATTCCCTGACTAATCAAATGGAGTGCTGCAGTAGCTGTGAAGCCTGTTGTTCTTGCCATGGATGAAAATTGGGTTTCTTTATCATATTGGTCAAATAAATCGTAGACAATCCTTAAATTCTTTTTTCCTGATAATCCATTTAGAATTATTTTCATAATGGTGAATTCTTCCTCCGTATCTCCCAGTTTCCAGTTGTTCATCAGGATACGGTTAGTAATCTCAACTGGACTTATCTTACTTTTGCCAACATCAATTTTGTTATTGCTAAAAAAACCTGATTCTTTCAGAGCCTGGATCAATTTTATATGGCCGGGATAACGGAGTGTTTTTTCCTTCATGTATGGAACTTTATTCATGGTAGTCAATAATGAACGCAGTCCGTCTGTATTAAAAGCTTCGAGATGTCCCAGCCCATCAAAGTAGACCAACTCAGGCTCGCTCATGGCGGGTTTGGAAATTATTTGTCCATTTTCCATCATTCTTGCCGGACGGGTATATTCTTCCAGTACATCTATCGGTGAAAAAGGAGCTTTGTATTCAAAAGGAAATTTTCTTTCTTTTGGCAACCCCCCAACCATATATTCAAATTTATTGATTTTTAGATTTTGATTTTCGTATCCAAGTATAATGTTTGGCATGCCCGGAGCTACTCCACAATCAGCTATAGCAGTTAATTTGTGCTTTTTTGCAACGGTGTCCAGTTTCATGAAATCTTCAGGCATAAAAGAGATGTCGACAATAGGTTTTCCTTGTTTAATTACCGTTTCCATGGTTTTGTAACCCATATAACCAGGAACTGCTGAGATGATAATTTCAGAGTCTTTAATGATTTTACTCACTGAGGAACGTTCGTTTAAATCTTGTTGTATCGTAGTTATGTTATAGTTATCTCTGCAATATTCTAATGCAGTTTCATCGATATCTACCGCTGTAACATTGTATTTAGGGACTAGATCATGAATAATGGCTTTTCCAACCATTCCTGCCCCTAGTATGGTGACTTTTTTAAGCATAGGGTTATGGATGTTTAAATTTTGTTACAATATATTAAAATTTTATATGTATTAGGATAAAGTTTATTTATTAGCTTCATTATCTGATACGTAGTGCTAAAAAAGTCCTTATATTTTGCTTCGAAATCCCATAGAATCCATATGTTTCATACATAAATTTTTGTGTACATTGTTGGATAAGGGTTTCATTACATATATAGGCCGGAAAGAGTTTTTAAATGTTCTGCTTGAAAGATTCTTGTTACAAATAACTTACAGGTGGTTAAAAGGAGTCTGTCGCGAAAAAGAATAAAACATCTTTTTATGCTTTATACCAATAAACAAAAAAACGGTCGGGTGCCTTATTTCCCTTGGAACAGGCTGATTTATATATTGATTTAATGGGTTTCAAAAAGGGCTCGGAAGTAGAGCCCTTTTATAAAATGTTTGATCTTATTATTCCGGATGAATTGCTTCAACCGGGCACACATCTGCACATGCGCCGCAATCTGTGCAAAGGTCCGGGTCAATTTTATAAATTTCACCTTCGGATATAGCTTCTACCGGGCATTCATCTATACATGCTCCACATGCTGTGCAATCTTCTGTAATTACGTAAGCCATTTTTTTGTAATTTTTAAGGTTAAAAAATTATTACGACTGCAAAAGTATTTTATTTTTTGTTTTTAAAGATAATATTTGTCATAATTAAGTAATTTGAAAACAATTTAAATAATTTTAATTTCGAAATTTATAATATTTAATTTAAGTCTTTTCTAAATTTTTAATTGCTAGCCATGCCATGGTTGCTATGCCAGATTTTATGGCATTTTCATCAATCGTAAATTTTGAACTATGCAGAGGATATTGTGTATCTTTATTTGCATTTCCTGTACCGAGACGGTAGAATATACCTGGGATTATTTGGGAGTAATAAGCAAAATCTTCTGCTGTCATTCTTTTATCAATTCGTTTGACATGTTCCTCGCCCCATAGCTGACCGGATAATTCCATAGCTTTTTGGGTTAGTTGCTCATGGTTTATCAATACGGGGTATCCCTTTTTAATTAATATTTCGCAATTGGTTTCCGATTTTTTTGCTAATGAATTTGCTGTTTTTTCAATTGTTTCATGCGCTTTTTTGCGCCAGTTCTCGTTCATTGTGCGAAATGTACCCTCAATATCTACAATATCGGGGATTACATTGGTAGTTCCATTGGCAATGAATTTCCCTATAGACAGAACAGTGGGTGTAAGAGCTGGAGCCATTCTGTTAATCGTTTGGTGTAATGTGGTAATTATTTGAGAAGCAACGAGGACTGTGTCTGTTATTTTGTCAGGGATGGCGCCATGTCCTCCTTTTCCTTTAATTGTTATGAATATTTCGTCGCTTGAAGCCATATAAGTGCCGGGTCTGAAACCCAGTTTGCCAGCGGGCAATTCAGGATATACATGTTGACCAATAATTAGTTCGGGCCTTGGATTTTCCAATACTCCTTCTTTTATCAACTGTTTGGCTCCACCTGGTAATTTTTCTTCAGCCGGCTGGAAAATGAATTTAATAGTTCCTTCAAAAGAATCTTTAAGTTCATTAAGAATTTTTAATGTTCCTAATAAGGATGCTGTGTGAACATCATGGCCACAGGCATGCATTTTACCTTCATATTTTGATGCATAGGTAAGTCCTGTTTCTTCCTTTACAGGCAGTGCATCAATGTCAGCTCTCAGGGCAATAACTTTTTTATTTGGATTTTGGCCCTGTAAAGTTCCTGCAATCCCTGTCTTGTATATGGTTTCATAATTCAGGCCTATGGAATCAAGCTCCTGTTTTATAAATTTGGCGGTTTGTGTTTCTTCATTTGCTAATTCCGGATACTGGTGCAAATACCTGCGTATTCTTATGGTATCATCAGAATGATTTTGCGCTAACTGTAATATTTTTTCTTTAAGTTGCATACTTTATTGGCAATTACTGAACATAAATTAAACAAACATAATTAAATTTTCGTACAGATGTTTAATGTAAACGTATTTTATAATCAGTTTCTCACTCAATGAAATTTATTCGCTACAAAAGTTATAAATTTGTTCGTTAACTTAGTAATAATATAATCTGTCATGTATAAAATAAGCTTATTTTTCACGGTATATTTTTTATTGATAGGATCTTTCCCTGTTTTTGCGCAGCAGAAAGCTCCGGTTATTGATTTTGAAAAACTCACGCACAACCTTGGAAAGATTGAAGAAGCGGAAGGTGAAGTGTCTTATAAATTTAAATTCAGTAATACAGGGAGTGAGCCATTAATTATAAATGATGTAGAAGTTACATGTGGCTGTACCACACCTTCATGGACAGAGGAGCCAGTGATGCCAGGGGAAAAGGGTTATGTGGAAGTTACATTTGATCCGGAAAACAGGCCGGGCAATTTTAATAAGTCCATTGTTATACATACTAATGCAAAGAAAAGAAATACACTTCTACGAATAAGGGGAGAAGTTAAGCCAAGAGAAAAGGGGGTTAAAGATGAATTTCCCCATGAAATGGGGAAATTAAGGCTTAAGTCGAATCACTTGCCTTTTACGGATGTTAAACATACAGAGTCTAAAATAGATTCATTGCCTGTCATTAACATTTCAGATGAGCCTGTTGATGTTTCGTTTACTGGCGTACCAGATTATCTTGAATTAAGAACGATACCTGAGAAATTACAACCCGGACAAGAAGGAATTATATGGGGCAGGATAGATGCCACTGAAGTTAATGACTGGGGCTTTTTTGTGGATGGCGTATCGGTAAAGATTAGCGGTGAAGATATCCAGAATAACCGGCTTGCATATAGTGCGAAAATTATAGAGGATTTCTCTGTTTTAACCCCCGATCAACGCGAAAATGCTCCCCGGGTAGAATTTGAAGAAAAATCCTATGATTTTGGCACTGCAAAGCAAAATTCTGAAGTTACACACACTTTTAAGTATATTAATAAAGGAAAAAGGGATTTGGTTGTTCGGAAAATTCGGGCTACTTGTGGATGCACTACCGCCAAGCCAGATAAATCGGTTATTGCACCGGGCGAAGCTGGTTCTTTTAAAGCAACTTTCCGTACTGCCAGGAGACAGGGTCCACAACGTTTGTCAATATATTTTATAAGCAATGACCCTGAAAATTCAACGGTGCAATTGACTATTCAAGGAACTGTGCAAAAATAAATTTTGGATGTTTATCTTGTTATCATGGTTGTTTCATTTACATATATTTAATAATCAATAGAATATGGCGAAGGATAAAGATAAAAAGGAGAGTGCGCTGAATGTAACCAAAGGTGTAGAACAACCCGCTTCCATTAATAAGGATGCGGTAAGAAGGTTTAAATCCCTGAAACGCAGTCAATATACTGCAGAACAATACGTAGAAGGTATTCTTAACAGGGACAGAACGGTACTGGGTCAGGCGATTACCCTTATAGAAAGCTCTTTGGAAGAACACAATATTAAAGCACGTGAAATAATAGAAAAATGTCTGCCCTATTCGGGAAACTCTAAAAGAATTGGCATTACAGGGGTGCCAGGGGTTGGTAAAAGTACGTTTATAGAATCTTTGGGAATGAAAATTATTAATTCTGGCCATAAGTTAGCGGTTCTTGCTGTGGACCCAACCAGTGAAAGAAGCGGAGGAAGTATTTTGGGTGATAAGACCAGGATGGAAAAGTTATCCGGAGAGACCAATGCTTTTATAAGGCCTTCTCCGTCAGGCGACTCACTGGGCGGTGTAGCTCGTAAAACACGGGAAACTGTCATTCTGTGTGAAGCAGCGGGATATGATACCATTTTTATCGAAACTGTCGGTGTGGGGCAATCCGAAACATCTGTTCATTCGATGGTTGATTTTTTCCTTTTGTTGATGTTGGCCGGTGCAGGAGATGAATTGCAGGGAATCAAGAGGGGGATTATGGAAATGGCGGATGCAATAGCTATTACAAAAGCTGATGGAGACAATATAGAGAAATCAAAACTGGCAAAACACCAATATGAAAATGCCTTACATCTCCTGCCACCAAAGGAATCGGAGTGGACGCCGAAAGTATTAACCTGTTCGGCTCTTCACTACGAGGGCATTGATGAAATCTGGGAAGTAATTTTTCAATACATCAATTATATAAGAAAAAATGGTTATTTCGAGAAAAAGAGAAATCAACAGGCAAAATATTGGATGTATGAAACCATTGAAATGATTTTGAAAGATAATTTTTATAAGGATCGAAAAGTTAAAGATAGAGTTAAGCAATTGGAAGAAGAAGTTTTAAATGGCAAGATAAGTTCTTTTTATGCAGCAAGACAATTGCTGGATATTTATTATAATAGATAATAAAAAATCAATACTTGATAATTTATATCTGTGGAAAATATTCCATTTTACACAGAAGATGAATCTCGTCTTGTAAGTCTAAACGCTTGATTAATAAAGAATAATCTTTGTGTCTTTATCTTTAGATATGTCAGAATGATAAATGAGGCTCGGTTAATTTGATTTTTGAATTTATCCGGTCAATTTCAATATGAAATTATTTTATGATAAGGGAATCTTTTTCTCTTATTATGTTTTTCATAAATTTGACAAACAAAAATTTTTATTAGACATGAAAAAACTATTTATTTATTTTTTACCAATATTGTTTATAGCTATATCCTGTGGAAAAGAGCCGGCATATAAAATTTCAGGTGTCATTGAAGGACTTGGCGATTCATACGTATATTTAGAAAAGGAAAAAGACTTCGAATGGGTGAAAGTAGATTCTGTTAAAGCTGAATCAGGTGAATTTAGTTTTTCTGGTACTCAGGAACATCCTGAGATGGTTTTGCTTAAATTCGATGTTGTTGACACAGATCCAGTGAGTATTTTCATAGAAAATACAGATATTAAAATACAAGGTTCTTTAGATAACGAGGATGAATTGGAAATTACAGGTTCTGAGAGTCAAAAAGAATATGAAAAATTCCTGAGCAAGATTGATAATTATGACAAAGAGATAGAGGAATTGTACAGAGAATTTCATGATAAAAAAGAGGAAGGCGACAACGAAAAATCAGAGCAAATTGAGGAAGAATATATGGCTGTTTTAGATAATAAAATAGAATTTATCAAGGATTTTGTCTGGGAACATACGGAATCGACAATATCGCCATTTATTACTTCGAATCAACTATTCCCTTATATTGAATATGAAGAGCTGGATTCCTTATATTCGGATTTAACGCCTTCTGTAAAAGAAACGAAATATGGAAAGCGTCTGAAGGAACGTAGAGATATTCTGTCAGATGTTCAAATTGGTAAGCCTTTCATTGATTTTACACTACCTAATCCTGAAGGAGAGGAGATTACTTTTTCTGATTATGTTGGGGATGACTATGTTTTGCTTGATTTTTGGGCGTCATGGTGTAATCCATGTAGACAGGAAAATCCAATCCTTGTGGAGAATTACAGAAAATTTAATGATGAAGGTTTTGAGATTGTTGGAGTTTCCCTGGATCAAAATAAAGATGCATGGATTAAAGCAATTGAAAATGATGAGATTAACTGGCCACAGGCATCAAACTTAAATGGATGGGAAAACGAGCCAAGGAAAGAATATGGGGTTATGGCAATTCCTGCCAATTTTCTGATAGATGAAGAGGGCAGGATAGTGGCTAAAGATTTGAGAGGAGAGGAGCTTACCGATAAATTAGAGGAAATATATAGCGATTCGTAATTTATTAAAGATAACAAACAATAAATTTATATAATAAAGAGCTTCTTTCACAAGAGGCTCTTTATTATTTTAGAGCCTTTATTAAACATAGCTTAATGTGAGAATAATCAAAAGCGGCTTATTTTTTAGATATTTTTCTTATAAATTTGATATTTTTATTTATTCTAAATTGTTTAGGTGAGTAATTTTTAAAATTTTTAATAAATGGTCAGATATGCAATATTTCTTTTTATTTCGGTGCTTTTATTTTCTTCTTGTGGAAAAGATAAATCAACATCTTCAGAAGAAAAAACAGTCATTTCTGTAAGTATTTTACCGCAAAAATACTTCATAGAACAGATAGGCGGAGACGAATTCGATGTAAACGTTATGGTTCCGCCGGGAGCTAATCCTGTAACTTACGAACCTTCACCCCGGCAAATGCAAAAGTTGAATAAATCAAAGGCCTACTTAGAAATAGGACATCTGGTTTTTGAAAAGGCATGGATGCCTAAAATCAGATCATTAAATTCTCGAATGGAGGTATTTGATCAGTCGGAAGGTGTGGATTTGATTACCGATGAAGTCAATTCACATGGAGGACATAATCATTCTCATGGTACGGACCCGCATATTTGGATGTCCCCAAAATCTGTGAGGAAACAGGCAAAAACTATCTATAATATGCTCCGAAAGCTGAATTCAGACAATGATGAAAAATACCAGGAAAATTATACAGAGTTTTTACATCAGCTTGATATGCTTGATGCCTATATGAAAAAACAGTTTGCTACAGTTGATAATAGGACATTTTTAATTTTTCATCCTGCATTATCCTATCTTGCAAGAGATTATGAGCTTAAGCAAATACCAATTGAAATAGAGGGTAAAGAGCCCTCTTCGCTTAAGATGGAGGAATTGATTCAAAAGGCAGAGGAGAATAATATAAAAACAATATTTATTCAGGAACAATTCAGCACAGATAATGCGCAGGTAATTGCTAAGGAACTGGATGCTGAAGTGGTTCCTATTAATCCATTAGGTTATAATTGGTTTTCAGAGATGGAAGAAATTACAGATAAGTTGGTGAAGTCAATGAACCCCTCATTTATAAATTGTAGACAAAAGGAGAGGAATAGAACGCGGATCCGTCAAAAGACGGACACAGTGACACGGATTCAACGGATTCTCCGGTTGCCGGACACGGTAAGCGCGGATTTCTTTATCAAAATAGATAATTATCTTAAGAATTCTTTTTTAAACAGTTGAAAATGAGCAATATAACTATATTATATTCAAATTAAGGAAATAACTATAAAAAAGTAATATTCTAATGAAACTCAATGATAAAATATAGATTATTGAATATTCAAGATGAAAGTTTGATATGAGTGAAAAAATTTTGGAATTAACATCAGTTGATGCTGGATACAACCATAAGACCGTTCTGAAGGATGCTAATCTCACCGTTTATGATACTGATTTTATAGGTGTCATTGGGCCTAATGGAGGAGGAAAGACTACCTTCCTTAAGGTCATCATGGGCATTATCAAACCATTTAGGGGTAAAGTTACTTACTATCCGAAAGAAGCAAAGTCTCGTATCAAAGAGATTGGCTATCTACCTCAACTAAATAAGATAGATAATAAATTTCCAATCAGCGTATTTGACGTTGTTTTGTCGGGTTTACAACCCAGTCGCAAATTGTTTGGGCGATACTCTCCTCAAGATAAAGAAAAGGCAGTCAGGATGTTAAAAAAAATGGGTATAGATCACTTAGAGAATAAATCCATTGGAGAGTTATCCGGTGGTCAGATGCAACGGGTATTTTTATCTCGTGCAATAATATCTTCGCCACGTTTGCTGATTCTTGATGAACCAAACACCTATGTTGATAATCAGTTTGAAGGAGAACTTTATGAACTTCTCAGAGAATTGAATAAAGAGATTGCAATTATTTTAGTATCACATGATTTGGGAATTATTACCCCTTATGTAAAGACAATAGCTTGTGTCAACCGTGAGTTTCATTATCATAAGTCGAACAAAATAACAGAAAAACAACTGTCGGCTTATAATTGTCCTATCCAGTTGATTACACATGGCAAAGTTCCTCATACAGTATTAAAGGAACATGACTAACAATATTTTTTGATATGGAAGCATTTTTATCAGCTGTGTTCGAATATAAATTTATAGTTAATGCTCTATGGGCTAGTTTTTTTGCTGCTATTACATGTGGTATTATCGGGACATATATTGTTACAAACAGGATTGTCTTCCTAAGCGGAGGAATAACTCATTCATCATTTGGTGGCATAGGCATTGGATATTACCTGAATATCAATCCTATCGTTGGAGCTGCCGTGTTTAGCGTAGTGTCCGGATTGGGCATTGAATTTTTTGCTTCAAAGGGCAAGGTAAGGCATGACTCTGTCATTGGAATCTGGTGGTCTTTTGGTATGGCGCTTGGGATCATTTTTGTTTATCTTGCGCCGGGGTATGCGCCGAATCTAATGACTTATCTTTTTGGCAGTATCCTGACTGTTTCTGTAAATGATATTATGTTTATGGCTATAATGACCATGATTATTGTTATTTTTTTTATTTTTTTTTACCGGTTAATACTTTATATTTCCTTTGATGAAGAATATGCCAGAACTCAAGGTATGCCGGTTGATTTAATGAAAAATATTCTTATTAGTCTTGTTGCGTTAGCTATTGTTATCAATATTAAGGTCGTTGGAATCATTCTTTTGCTCTCACTTTTAACCATACCCCAGTCTATAGCAAATTTTTTTACTAATAAATTTGAAAAAATAATTTTTTACTCAATTGCTATCAATCTTTTGGGAATATTACTGGGATTGTTCCTGTCATATTACTTGGATATTCCTTCCGGAGCTGCAATTATTTTTGCATTGATTTTATTTTTTGGAATATCCCGGATGATTAAATTTGTAAGTGGAAAAATCATTTTATATTCGTAAAGAACAAAATAACATAGCAATTAGTTATACAAATAAATAAATGTGAAATAAATAAAAATTGAAGCAATGAATTACGATGTTATAGTTATAGGAAGTGGCCCGGGTGGTTATGTAGCCGCAATCAGAGCATCACAGTTGGATATGAAAGTAGGTGTGGTTGAAAAATCAGAATTAGGTGGTGTTTGTTTAAACTGGGGCTGTATCCCAACAAAAGCATTACTCAAAAGCGGAGAAGTATACCGCCATTTAACGCATGCCAAGGACTATGGAGTATCCATAAGTGGAAGTATTAAACCGGATTTTGAGGCTATGATAAAACGTAGCCGGGAAACCGCTGATGGTATGAGTAGAGGAATACAATACCTGTTTAAGAAGAATAAAATTGAACACATTAAGGGAAGAGGCAAAATTATAGATAAAAAGACTGTGGAAGTAACTACCGAAGAAGGGAATACCGAAAAGTATAACGCTGAACATATTATTCTTGCTACTGGCGCCAGATCAAAAGATTTGCCCAATATTAAGCAGGACGGGAACAAAATTATTGGCTACAGAGAAGCCATGACGCTTGATAAACAGCCTAAGTCAATGATTGTTGTGGGTTCGGGAGCTATAGGAACTGAATTTGCTAATTTTTATAACGACATTGGTACGGAGGTCACATTAATAGAATTTTTACCGCGCATTGTACCTATTGAAGATGAAGAAGTATCCAAGCAACTGGCCCGTTCATTTAAGAAACGTGGTATCAAAGTTATGACAGCAGCATCAGTAGAAAATGTTGAAATTGAAAATGATACATGTAAAGCAACCATAAAAACAAAAAAAGGTGAAGAGCAGAAAGAAGCTGATGTAGTTTTAATGGCTGTAGGTATAACTCCTAATTTGGAAGAAATTGGTATCGAAGAGATGAATATTGAAAAAGATAATCAGGGTAAGATTAAAGTTGATGAATTTTACAAAACCAGTGTGGAAGGAATCTATGCCATAGGAGATATTATTTCAGGCCCTGCTTTGGCTCATGTGGCTTCTGCTGAAGGTATTGCATGCGTAGAAAAAATTGCAGCTCAGAATCCTGACCCAATAGACTATAATAGTATACCGAGCTGTACATACTCAACTCCTGAAGTAGCTTCTGTTGGTATGACAGAGAAAGCAGCGAAAGACGCTGGATATGAGATAAAGGTTGGTAAATTTCCTTTTACAGCCTCTGGAAAGGCAAGTGCCGCAGGCGAAAAAGACGGTTTTGCAAAACTAATTTTTGATGCACAATATGGAGAGTTATTGGGCGCACACTTAGTTGGTGCACATGTAACAGAGATGATTTCTGAATTGGTTCTTGGCAAAAAAGTAGAAGTAACAGGTCATGAGATTATTAAATCAGTACATCCCCATCCGACGATGTCTGAGGCAATTATGGAGGCTGCGGCTGCTGCTTATGGTGAGGTCATTCATATTTAATTTTATAAAAGTTTAAAAACAAAACAACAGGGCGAAAATTTCGTCCTGTTGTTTTTCCGAAAATCTGTATATAAGGGTTTTAGTGAGGGTTCTTTTATTAACTGAATATATATGTTATATTTCCTTTTTTTAATAGATGCAAATAAAACCATTTTGGTTGCGTAGGATTTATTTTTTTACGCAACTTTTTCTTACATAATTTCATCTTACTTATAGAAGATTGATTTCAAATCATGCACATATTTTTTTGGTAAACTTTTGTTGCCGTATTAAAAAAATGGGTAAATTTGTAATATATCATAGTAATATGTATTGTGCTGCATGATTTGATAAACATAGTAAAAGCCTGTAAAAAGGGTGATCAAAAGTCGCAAAAACTTTTGTATGATATCTTTTCACCAAGGCTTTATGGTTTGTGTTTACGATACACAAATAATGAACATGAAGCTAAAGATTTGCTTCAGGAGAGTTTTATAAAAATTTTCGATAAGCTGAAGCAATTTAAAAACCAAGGATCTTTGGAAGGATGGATGAAGAGAATTATCATCAATACAGCGATGGAAAATTTCCGGAAGGGCAGCAATGTATTATTGTACCATTCAGATGCCCATATTGAAAATGTTCAGCTCAGGTATGAACACGTGTTAGAAGAGCTGAATTCAAAAGATTTGCTTCAAATGGTACAGAGTCTTTCACCCCAATACAGGGCGGTTTTTAATTTATATGCTATTGAAGGATATAATCATCAAGAGATTGCATGTATGCTTGGTATTAGCGAAGGAACTTCAAAGTCGAATCTTTCAAGAGCCCGGGAAATGTTGAAAAAGAAAATAAATCAAGAAGTTAATATAAAATTTACACAGGTTATTTGATGTTTTTTGATTCAGTAGATATAGATCGGGTTTTTAGAAATCATTTGGAGGGGTATGAATCTCTCCCGCCGAATGATGCCTGGGATAATATTGAATTAACTTTGACCAGCAAGAAAAAGAATTTATGGAAAAAGTACTACACCATTGCAGCATTCTTAGTTCTGTTTCTGGTAGTAGGAGGACTTATTGCTTTTTTTAATTTTAGTTTTTATTTGAACAAAGATTCAGATATTCATTTGTTAACTGATGGATATAGTAGATTCCCGAACTTTATGCAATTAGAGAATCCATTTTTTATTGATACGGTTACAGATTTTCAGGCTTATAGTGTTGATCCGAAACATAATCTTTCACAAACCTCAAACGAAAGAAGCGAGCTTGAGGAAATCTCAGACACGCTTTACAGGAATGATATGAATTCAAATGACAGTAGCCTCCCTTTTGAAAAGTTAAAACCCAAATTTGCTGAAATTTCCCACCAAAAGACAGATCCAATTGAACTCTCTCAGTTTAATACAGAACAACAATCTCAATCTTCTGAACAACGCTTATTCGCATATAACCATCCTGTTGAGGAAGTTAGAACCCTTGATAACACTGATGAGGCAAAGTTTGCAATTGGGACTCAGATTTCTCCAACGATTTCTTACCGCAATACCATGGGAAACCCTGCTAATGTCTCTGCTAATGATGAGCAAAGCCTAATTACCTATGCCGGGGGGCTGAATTTAGGATATAAAATAAGTAAACGACTGAAAATTTCATCGGGTGTTATGTATGCTCAACAAGGACAAACACTGAATAATGTAAAAATAAGCACCCCATCCTTCCTGAGCGCAAATAATCATACAGCAATAGCTGTGGTAAATGGCTCCATAGGAATAAACAAGGTAAAACTTGATAAAATTGATGATGAGGTAAAAAATTCAATAAGCAGAAGTGAATTGCATACAACCCAGACTAGCTCTAAAAAGAAAACCAGTAATGATTTTGTTCTTAATCAACCTATGCTGCAAAGAATGGAATTTGTTAAAATTCCTTTATTGCTGGAATATACAGTGGTTGATAGAGAAGTTGGAGTAGGGATGATAAGTGGTATAAATACCAACCTGCTTGTTGGTCAGGGTATCTATATGCAAAATACGCTGGAGACAAATAAAGTGGGCAGTATCAAAGGACTTAACAGAGTCAATTATTCTGGAACAATTGGTCTAAGTGTAAGCTACGATGTGAATCAGAATATGCAACTTTCTATGCAACCTATGATGGATTATTTCTTGAATTCATTCAGTTCAAATACTGGCAAAACATTTCCGTATTCCTTTGGTTTATATACCGGTTTAACTGTTTCGTTTTAATTCAAATTAGTTTATAATTATTTTTTTCCCGATCTATTCGGAACGTCTGAGAAGCACTAAAATTTTTAAAAAATTTTAGATCCTCTTAGCCAACATCGCTTTCATTTGAATCTTATGGCAAAGCAAGAGGCCAGTGTGAATTTAATTCCTATATATTTAAACTTATGAACAATACAGGTTAAACTTCTTTTCTTAATATTTCGTAAAATTTAGGTAATTTTGCTTTTTTTAGATGAGATGATTAATAAATTTAATGAGGTAGTTATGGTGAATAAGACAGGAAAAAGATTGAAAAGCATCGTTCAGGTACTGTCGATTCCATTTTTTACAGGAGTATTTGTGCTTATTGCCTTGAGTTTTTCCAGTAATGATGAAGCGGATTTTGATAAGAGAAAAAGATTTAAAGATGATTATTCCATACATGCTCTCACGCTTCCGGATAGTATGTATTTTGCAGATGAAAAGGTTCCATTGGATTATTTTGATGTTCGGGAAGCTTTAGATAGGGAATTATTGGTGAATACATACTGGCAATCTCATACATTACTGTTAATTAAACGCGCTTCTCGTTATTTTCCCCTTATCGATAGCATTCTTGAAGCTAATGATGTACCGGGTGACTTTAAATATCTTGCATTAATTGAAAGTGAGTTTTTGCAGGCTGTATCACCTGCTGGGGCTGTTGGTTTTTGGCAATTTATGTCTGGAACTGCTAAGGATTATGGGCTGGTAATTAATCATGAAATTGATGAGAGATATAATATTGAAAAAGCAACGGAGGCTGCTGCTAAATTTTTGAAAGACGCTTATGAAAAATTTGGAAGCTGGACAATGGCTGCAGCAGCATATAATTTTGGGCGAAAAGCATTGGCAAAGCAAATTGAAATTCAAAAACAAAATAAATATCACGATTTACTGTTAAACACAGAAACAGCCCGATATGTTTACAGAATTTTAGCTGTAAAATTGATACTGGAGAGCCCGGGAGCCTACGGGTTTCATGTAGATCAGGAGAGTTTATATCATTCTGTACCTACATATGAAGTAAAAGTAGATTCTTCCATTGAGAATTTTGCTGATTTTGCTGAAGATCATATGATTAATTATAAGCTTTTAAAATATTTTAATCCGTGGTTACGGCAGCCTTACCTGAAAAATCCGGAAGGAAGAACCTATTGTATTAAGATTCCTGAAAAAGGATACAGGAATATTAAGAAGATTCGGCAATACACTCAAAACACAAAAAGAAAATTAGACATTGACTGATAAGAGCAACATTGTAAATTATATACAATCACAAGATAAAGAAATACGCGTATTAGGAGCAAGAGTACATAATCTTGCCAACATAGATCTTACGGTTCCAAGAGATAAGTTCATTGTTGTTACAGGTCTAAGTGGTAGCGGAAAATCTTCTCTTGCTTTTGATACAATATATGCTGAAGGGCAACGCAGGTACATAGAAACCATGTCGGCCTATGCACGGCAGTTTATTGGTGAACTGGAAAGGCCAGACGTTGACCGGATTACAGGATTAAGCCCGGTAATATCTATCGAGCAGAAAACCACAAGCAAGAATCCACGTTCCACAGTGGGTACAATAACTGAAATATATGACTTCCTTAGATTATTGATGGCACGGGCAGGCGAGGCATTTTCTTACATGACAGGAGAAAAGATGGTTCAATATACTGACGAACAGATCGTTGATTTGGTAAATAAGGAATATCTCAATCAAAAAATTGTTTTATTGTCGCCATTGGTGGAAGGAAGAAAGGGACATTATAAAGAGTTGTTTGAAAAACTACGCAAGAAGGGCTATTTAAATGTACGTGTAGACGGTGAATTCATGGAAATAACTCATGGCCTTAAGTTGAGTCGTTATAAGACGCATACTATTGAATTGATTATAGATAAAATTAAGGTGGATGATAGATCAGTCCGTCGCCTGAAACAATCTGTAAAAAAAGCCCTGGATGAGGGAAATGGTGTTTTGATGATTATGAATTATGAATCAGGTAAGACAAGGTATTTCAGTAGAAAATTAATGTGTCCGACTACCGGGATTTCATATAATGAACCCGCACCCCATACTTTTTCCTTTAATTCACCTAAAGGGGCATGTGATAAGTGTAATGGACTTGGCACAATCAGGGATGTAGATATTGATAAAGTTGTACCTGATTCGGATTTGAGTGTCCGTGAAGGAGCATTGGAGCCTTTGGGTAAGTATAAAGATATTCTTATTTTCTGGCAGTTAGATGCTATTGCACATAAATACGGATTTAGTTTGGATACGCCTTTTTGCAAAATTCCAGAGGAGGCAAGACAAGTAATATTAATTGGTTCTGAGGAACGTTTTCGCTTACGTTCAACACCTTTGGGGAGAAGTTCAAATTATACCCTCAAATTTGACGGGATTGTAAACTATGTTTTGCATAGTCATCAGATTAGCAAGAAGAAAGGTTCCCGCTGGGCTGATAAGTACATAAAGCAAATATCTTGCCCTGTTTGCCATGGGACACGATTAAAAAAAGAGGCCTTGTATTTTAAAATTGCCGGTAAAAATATTACTGATCTTGTTTCAATGGATATTGCTGAGCTTTATAAATGGTTTGCTAACATTGAAGATAAATTATCTGATAAGCAACAGAAAATTGCTAAAGAGGTTGTTAAGGAAATTTTTAACCGTCTGCGTTTTCTATTAGAAGTTGGGTTAGATTATCTGACTTTGGACAGACCTTCAAAATCACTTTCAGGAGGTGAAAGCCAGAGAATCCGTCTTGCCACGCAAATAGGTTCACAACTGGTAAATGTATTGTATATTCTCGATGAGCCAAGTATTGGGTTACACCAGAGAGATAATGTGCGCCTGATTAATTCACTTAAAAAACTGAGAGACAATGGTAATTCGGTAATGGTAGTTGAGCATGATAAAGGAATGATTTTATCTGCTGATCATATTATTGATATGGGGCCCTATGCAGGTATACGCGGTGGCAGAGTTGTAGCAGAGGGTTCACCGGTGAATATTTTTAGATCCCATACATTAACAGCCGACTATCTTAACGGAGACCGTAAGATTGCCCCCCCGGAGTCAAGACGAAATCATGAAAATGGATTTCTGTATCTTAAGGGTGCACAGGGACATAACTTGAAGTCTGTTGATGTAAAATTTCCACTGGGAAAATTCATTTGTGTTACGGGCGTATCCGGAAGCGGAAAGTCTACCTTGATTAATGAAACCCTGCATCCAATTTTAAGTCAGCGTTTTTATCGATCTTTTAAAGAACCTTTGCCATATGCTTCACTGGAAGGGATTGAAAATCTTAATAAAGTAATTGAAGTAGACCAAAGTCCGCTCGGCAGGACGCCACGGTCTAATCCAGCTACTTATACAGGTGTTTTTTCAGATATTCGTAATTTATTTGCTCAAACACCGGAATCTAAAATACGAGGATATAAGCCCGGGAGGTTTTCTTTTAATGTTAAAGGAGGTCGCTGTGAAGCCTGTAAAGGAGCGGGGGTAGAGGTGATAGTGATGAATTTTCTTCCCGATATTTATGTTGATTGTAAAAAGTGCAATGGGAAACGTTATAACAGGGAAACCCTTGGTATAACTTATAAAGGGAAAACAATAAGCGACGTTCTGGATATGACAATCAACAATGCCATTGAATTTTTCAAGCAAATTCCCTCCATAAAAGATAAGTTGAAGGTTCTGCAGGATATCGGACTAGGGTATATTACACTTGGACAACCATCTACTACGCTTTCTGGTGGAGAATCTCAGCGGGTTAAACTTGCTGCTGAGCTTTCTAAGAAGAATACGGGAAAAACTCTGTTTATTCTGGATGAACCTACAACGGGACTGCATTTTGAGGATGTACGTGTATTGCTGCAGGTCATAAATGCATTGGTTGACAAGGGAAATACAGTAATCATTATTGAGCATAATATGGAGGTAATTAAAATGGCAGATTATGTCATTGACCTTGGTATGGAAGGAGGACAAGCAGGTGGTGAAGTTTTATGCTCCGGAACTCCTGAAGAGATTAGTGAGTCGAACAATAGTTATACTGCAAGTTTTTTAAAACATGAATTGTAAATTACAATTAAAAATATTTTGAGATGAACATTAATAATGACGATAAGATTAAACATGCTTTTCAGCAAAAAAACTGGAATGAGGTACAAACTTCCGATACTTGGTCTATATTTCGGATATTGTCAGAATTTGTGCAGGGTTTTGATAAACTCTCAAAGATAGGCCCATGTGTATCAATATTTGGCTCTGCTCGTACAAAGCCAGAAAGCCAATATTTTAAATTAGCTGAAGAAATCGCTTTTAAGTTAACTCAGTTTGGTTACGGTGTCATTACAGGTGGAGGCCCTGGTATTATGGAAGCAGGAAATATGGGGGCTAGAAAAGGGAAGGGAAAGTCGGTAGGTATTAATATAGATTTGCCTTTTGAACAGGGGGCCAACTTATTTATAGATCCGGATAAATTGATAAGTTTTGAACATTTTTTCGTGCGTAAAGTAATGTTTGTTAAATACGCCCAGGGATTTATAGTCTTACCTGGTGGTTTAGGAACACTGGATGAACTATTTGAAGCAATAACCCTTATTCAGACGGAGAAGATAGGTAAGTTCCCTATTATATTGGTTGGATCAGAGTTTTGGAATGGACTTCTGGAGTGGTTAAAAGATGTTGTATTAAAAAAGGAAAATAATATAGATGAAGAAGACCTCGAGTTGTTTCAAATTGTTGATTCGGCTGATGAAGCCGTTGAACAAATAAACACTTTTTATTCTAAGTACATATTAAGTCCAAACTTTTAAAACGTTGATACGTATTATTTTTTAACAAACCAGCGAAGTTATTAACAATTGTTAATTTCCGATGTTGATATTTTGTTATTATTTTATAAAATATTTATATTTAGCAAGAACAAATTTGAATAGGTATGGTTTACAAGCTTATACTTTTAATACATTTTCTGGGAATGCTTGTGGCTGGCTTCATGTTTCCCGGTGACATAAAGGTAGATGTCAGCGCTCCCGGGCAGGTTGAGGCCGGAAAAGATATGGTGGTTAAGGTTACATTGAATAAGTCGGATTTAAAAAGTTTCGCCCGGCTTCAGCATTCTATTCCCGGGGGGTTAGAACCCGAAGTTATAGATAATGCCAATGCAGAGTTTAAATTTGAAGATCAGAAAGTAAAATTTATATGGTTTCAATTACCGGAAGAGGAGGAGTTCACCGTTTCATACAGACTGAAAGTGAATGAAAAACTCAAAGGTGATTTTGATTTAGAAGGTTCGTTTGCTTATGTTGATGACAATGAGCGTAAGAATGTAGATTTGACCCCTATGACAGTGGATATCAATCCTTCCTCTTCAGTGGATCCTGATTTGCTTGTGGATGTTGATGATTTTAAACCAATTACAGGCAAATTTTCCGGGAAAAAAGATGTTGCAAGTGTGAACTGTATAAGACAGGTTCCCTATCAGGTTGAGGAAGATAATGCTTATATTGTTAATCTTCTGGTCAGTAAAGGAGATAAGCAGAAATTTGCTAAAATTCAGGAAGACATCCCTGAGGGCTACACTGCAGTTAAAGAGGATGAAAAAGGAGCTATTTTTACTTTTACGGATCAGGTTGCTAAGTTTCTATGGATGAATTTACCTTCTGATCCTTATTTTGTGATTTCCTATAAATTGATTCCATCAGAGGATGTGGATGGCAAGCCAGAACTTAATGGACAGTTTTCATATATAGAGAACGAGAATACCAGAAATATAGATATTGTAGAAGAGGATGTGAATCTGGAAGATGATAGTCAGGAGAATCTGGCTGAGATAATAAAATCAACGGCTACTCCTTCCATTACCGGGGGTGAGGATATTGATTTGGAAACTCAGGAGCTACAGGAGGAAGTAGTAAAGGAGGCAGGACGTAAAGGAAAGGTAAACGTTGAAATTGCAGAGGAGGCGAAAAGGATTCTGTCTGAAAATACAAGGATAACCAATCAGTTAGAACCACAATCTGGTGTATATTATCGGGTGCAAGTTGCAGCAGGTCACAGGCCTATTAATGTAGACAAGTATTTTGGCAGGTATGATATTGATAAAGAGGTCAGGACTGAGTTGCATGAAGGATGGCGAAAGTATTCCGTTGGCTCTTTTTCAGTGTATAAAGAGGCGCGAGATTACAGAGTGAAAATCTGGAACACAACAGATATTGACGATGCCTTTGTTGCAGCATATAATAATGGCGACAGAATAACGGTACAGGAGGCTCTTATGATCACAAATCATAAATGGTATCGTTAAGATCAAATAAAATAAATTATATACTTATGAGAAGCAGGCTCTTAATAGTATTTTTGATAATCCTTATTTTACCTGTAACGGCATATGCACAACGTGAAGATGAGGAGGAGGGTGGTTATGAAGATTTGCTTTTTAAAGAAGTAGAAGTTGAGAATCCAGTATATTATCCTGTTCTTAGTGTAGGTACCGGAATGTTTAACTATTTTGGAGAGTTTGATAATGTGCTCTCCGGTATGGGATCAATGCCACCTTTGAAGTTTAATGTCTATCATTTTCTTGATCAACAGAATATTTTTAGGATCAATGTGTTTGTAATGACTGGAAATTTGAATGGTAATCTCAATGAGATTGAAGACCCTGAGCGTTATAGTAATATTACCAATTTTCAGACGGAATTATTTGCTGTCGGACTGAATCTTGAATATGGGTTTGGTCATTTTTATGAGCAAACACCTAAATTCAGACCATTCTTTGCGTTAGGGGGAGAGGTACTGGTCTTTGACCCAAAGTCTGACTTTGGCTATAATTGGGAAGATCAGGTTGTCCACAGGGATTACGACTTTGAACATAACCTTCGTAGCGCTAATGATTTTAATTTGTCTTCTTTTGGGCAGAATACGGCAGCGGTGACGTTTGACGCAGGCTTCGACTTTGTCTTTGGGGAGCGTGTTGAAGTAAGGGTAGGTAATAGTTTCCATTATACTTTTACTGACCTTATTGATGGTATTCCTTATAAAGATGGCGATGGAAATATTGTAGGGGACAGTAGGAACGATATGCTTAACTATACTTATGTAACTTTTGGTTGGGATCCGTTCAGTGAATCGGAAACAGAAACAGAGGAACAACTTTTTGCGGATGTGAGTGACGATTTTGATTATACTGCTATTGCTGACGAGGATAGAGATGGAGTGCTTGACCTTCATGATGATTGCCTGGAAACCCCTTCAGGTGTTGAAGTGGATGATAATGGATGTCCTTTTGACGAAGATGGTGATGGTGTTCCGGATTACAGAGATGAGGAACCTGATACACCGGAAGGTTCAATTGTTGATGAGAATGGCATTGCTCTCAACGATGAGGAGGTGACAGAGTATATAAATTATGACAGAGTGGCCGTAAATCGTGAAGATGCATATATGATTCCTGTTTCTGAAGGATGGAGAACATCAAAATACTCAACCGAAGATGGAGAACTTGAAATTCCCGATAAATTTAAACCTGTTGATAAAGATAATAATGGCGAGATATCTTATGACGAACTGCTCGATGCAATAGATGATTTTTTCAATGATGAGTCTGATTTTACAGCTAATGATATTTATGAACTTAATGATTTCTTTTTCGCTCAATAAATTATTGAAGTTGCTATTTCAGTGAATGGAAGATTAGCTGTGAAGGCGGCCTTAATATTTTTGTAAACGCTCCATATCGCGTTTCATATCTTTGCGTTTGATTTCTTCCCGTTTGTCATATTTCTTTTTACCACTGGCTAAGGCAATCTCAACTTTTGCATAACCTTTCTCACTGATAAAAACTTGTAAGGCTATTATAGTGTCCCCTTTTTCTTTAACCTTTCTTTCTAGTTTTCTGAGTTCTTGCTTTTTGAGTAATAATTTCCTTTCCCTTTTGGGTTCATGATTGAAATACGTGCTGTGATCATATTCTGTAATGTGCATTCCTTTAAGCCATAATTCGCTATTTTTGAAATAGCAATAAGTGTCAACTAAACTGGCTTTCCCTTGTCTTATGGATTTTATTTCTGTCCCTTTGAGCTGCATACCAGCAATATGTTTTTCTTTTATCTCATATAGGTGAGCGGCTTTTTTATTTTTAATGACAATTTTTGATGACATGCTTGAGGGTACTTAAAATATTGTATTTAGAGAGATGTAGCTACAAAAATAGATTGCAGAATAAAATTTAAAATAAATGTTATTGCCAGTATGATTAGGGCGGATATTAAGACTAATCCAATTCGTTTTTCTTCCGGCGTACCGAGAATTTTTGGCAAGCCAATCCAAAACAGATATATCGAATATAGTCCAAATAGCCCAATAAATGATAATCCGGGATGCAGGGCAGTAATTACTGCTGCACATAATGCCGCCGTTGAACTGTAGACAATTAGTTTAAGTGACGCATTATAATCTTTTGTCGATTCAAATTTTGGGGCCAGTTCGCTGATTACTACGGCCGAGATATAGAGACCTGCCAGCATACTCAGGAAGTAGCTTATCGCAAGCATAAATCCTTCATAAACAGAGTAAGCTTCCATGGCTGATTTTCCTATTAGGGTTGTAATGCCACCTAAGGCTATAATCGGAATAGCATATTGGGTGATAATTTCATTCTGGTCGTTTGGTTCTGTACTTATTTTATCCCAGGCTTCATTGGGGGAAGCAATTATTAATTTGATTCGCTCCCATATTTTTTTTAAATCCATATTATTATATTTTTGTTAGTATCTGCAAATTTATGATAAAATGATATCTTTTAAAAATTTAATATATAAAAGTATGAAGATTGATTTAATTGTTGTTTTGGGTCCGACTGCAAGTGGAAAGACAGGTTTTGCTGCACATCTGGCTTATGAGATTGATGGTGAAATAATAAGTGCTGATTCAAGACAAGTGTATAAAAAAATGGATCTGGGAACCGGCAAAGATTATGAAGATTATATTGTAGAGGGGAAAAAGATAGAAAATCACCTTGTTGATATTCATGAACCCGGCTACAAATATAATGTTTATGAATTCCAGAAGGATTTTTTAAATGTCTATTATGATATTCATCAAAGGAATAAGATCCCTGTCCTTTGCGGCGGAACAGGGATGTATATTGAAGCCGTTCTGAAGGGATATAAACTTCTCCCGGTGCCCCCTGACAATGATTTACGTGAGGAACTGAATAAACATTCACATGAAAGGTTGAAAGAAATGCTTTATTCCTATAACCCTAAATTACATAATACTACTGATCTTAATTCAAAAAAAAGAATCCTCCGGGCTATTGAGATAGCAAAATATTACTCAGAAAACTCAAAACTTGATACAAATTATCCTGAAATTAAGCCGGTTGTTTTTGGCATTGGCTTTGACCGGCTTACACAGCGAGAAAGAATTACCGATCGACTTAAACAGCGTTTAAATGCTGGAATGGTTGAAGAGGTTGAAATTTTGATGAGCGAGGGTGTTAAAAAGGATGATTTGCTTTATTATGGGTTGGAGTATAAATATATAGCCCTTTATGTTACAGGAGAACTGACTTATTATGAAATGTTTGAAAAATTAAACACGGCAATACATCAGTTTGCTAAACGTCAGATGACATGGTTCAGAAGAATGGAACGAAACGGAACGAAGATAAATTGGATTGATGCTAATTTTACAATGGAAGAAAAAATTGAGATTGCTCGTAAGGTTTTGGATAATGTAAATTAAATAATAAATCTGTCATGGAGCTGAACCCTTATTTAAATAGATAGTTTTGGGGTATTCCGCTTTCGGTTAGAGAAACCAGTTGTTTTCTATTAATTTATGCAGCAGATAGTATCCGGCCAGAATATTTATTATCGTGAACCAATGATTATATAAAATACGTCGTTTAATATCAATTATTTTTCTTCTTAATAAAATTCCAATATTAGGTAAAAAAAGGAATGCTAATATGCCGAAAAACATAGTATCACTCATTTTATACTCAATGCTGTCTGCCCCGAAGATTAAGAAAAGAAAAACGAATAAAAACAAAACAGCCAGGTAAATAAGATAGCTAACTTTCAGAATGATAGTTGAGTATTTTCTTTTTCTGTTTACTAAAAAGGGCTTAAGATAGATATATGCAAGAATATACAGGAATATAAAGACAATAAGCATGAGAATATATAAGAGCTTCTGGAGAATCATCATTCTTAATTTTATAATAAAAATAAGGAGAATGTAAAAAAATAAAAAGCCCCATGAAAAAAATGTTACCAGACTGTTAGGAGTAGGGTGTTTAATATTTATCGTATTATCCCCTTTCTGGTTTCGGTTTGATCGTTTTCGTAGTTTATATGGAGTAGATAAATACCGCTGGCAAGCTTACCCGCGTTGATCGTGTAGTCTTTAGCATCTTGGTGTTGGTGTTTATCGGTTAATAAAACTTAAATGAAATTAATTGTATTTTTCCTTCACGAAACCAACAAAAACTCGGAAAGTAAAACGACAATAATTCTTCATAGAAATAGCTGTTATGCTATTATTGAAATTAAATTGAATGAACTGATTTTTTTTAATTAGGGATATTTTCTACAAAAAGTAAATTAGGAGAATTATCTTTATGATCCAACCCCTTCCTTTTTATTATTCTTAATGGCGTTTTCAATTGAAATTATTAGCATTTCCTGCAATGTATATCCGGCAGCTTCTATTTGCTGAGGAACAATGCTTGCAGCGCTCATACCGGGGATGGTGTTTAATTCTATGAAGTAGAGCTGACCGTTACTGTAAATGTAATCAATTCGGACAATTCCTCTGCAATCGAAGATGTCGTATATTTTTGAGGATAATTTCCGTATTGTATTTTCCAGTTCTTCGGAAATTCTTGCAGGAGTTATTTCGTCTGCCATTCCTTTAGTGTACTTAGCCTCGTAATCAAAAAACTCATTTTTGCTCACAATTTCGGTTGAGGGGAATATGTATTCCTTCTCAGGGGTTTTTATTAATCCGCAGGTTAGTTCGGTTCCTTCCAGATACTCTTCTGCCAGTACCTCATAATCTTCTTCAAATGCTTTCTCAATAGCTTGTTCCAGTTCATTTTCCTTAAAAACTTTGGTAATTCCAAAGCTCGATCCGCCTTTATTAGGCTTTACAAAACATGGCAAACCGGTTTCTTTCAGTATTTCTTTGGTGTCGTAAGGTTGATTCTTTCTGATAACTTTGAATCTGGAAACGGGTATTCCATATCTGGTAATGTAATTTTTGCTGAATTGTTTATTGAAAGTTAAAGATGAGGTAAGTACACCAGATGTAGAGTAGGGAATATTCAGGGTTTCAAAATATCCTTGCAGCAAGCCGTTTTCTCCGGGTGTTCCGTGAATGATAATTAAGGCACAGTCAAAATGAATTGTTTTTCTATTAATATTTACACTGAAATCATTTTTATTGATTTCATAATCTTTGTTTTTCCAGTGTAATTTCCAACTTGTGCCGCTAAGAATAATTTTAAATACTTTATATTCGGTGTTTTGCAGTGCTTGTTCCAATGTTTTAGCGCTGTTCATGGAAACGGGGAATTCTGATGAATTTCCTCCAGCTATTATAGCTATATTTTTGCTCATATTTATAATTGTTTTAACAACTGCAAATATGTGTTTTATCCCTTAACAAATCAAATAGGTTTTCAACTTTCTGATCTGTATGAGGTATAATCTCTCCATTTTTTAAGTGCCTTATTCATATCTTCAGGAATTTCTGAATCAAAGTGCATATATTCCTTTGTGGACGGATGTATAAACCCTAGTGTTTTGGCATGTAGTGCCTGCCTTGGCAAAATTTCAAAACAATTGTGTACGAATTGCTTGTATTTTGTGAATAATGTTCCTTTCAAAATTCTATCCCCTCCATATTCAGAGTCGTTAAATATTGGATGCCCTGCATATTTGAGATGAATTCTTATCTGGTGTGTCCTGCCAGTTTCAAGTCGGCATTTTATAAGACTTACATAACCAAAATCTTCCAGTACCTCAAAATGCGTTATGGCATTTTTTCCTCTGTCTTCGGCAGGAAATACCTGCATTACTTTTCTGTTTTTTAAGCTTCGGCCAATATGGCCTTTTATGGTTCCTGTTTTCTCTTTAGGAGTCCCCCACACGAGAGCTAAATACTCTCTATGTGTTGTTTTTTTATAAAATTGCTTTGCAAGGTGATCCAGTGCATATTGAGTTTTCGCTATAACAAGCAAACCAGATGTATTCTTATCAATACGGTGTACCAATCCTGGTCTTTTTTCACCATCTTGATTAACAGGCAAATCTTTTATGTGGAATAACAATGCATTAATCAATGTTCCGGTGTAATGGCCGTAAGCAGGGTGTACTACCATTCCTGCCTTTTTATTTACAACCACAAGATCTTTATCTTCATAAACGATCTCTATAGGGATATCCTCAGGAATAAGCTCTATTTCTCTGGGTGGATATGTCATTACAATTGATACGACATCGCCTGATTTAACTTTATAATTTGATTTGACGGGTTTTTCATTAACCAAAATATTACCTGCTTCGGCCGCATTCTGGATTTTGTTACGGGAGGTATCCATTTTGTTGGCAAGAAATTTATCTATTCTCAATGGCTTTTGACCATCGTCTGCAATAAAGCGGTAATGTTCATATAATTCGGGGCTTTCATTATATTTTTTGTTGTTCCCCATCTTATTTCTCCCGTACTATTATTTTTTTAGTTATTTGAGTTTGCTCTGTTTTATCTTGAATTTGAAGGATGTATACCCCAGCAGATAAATTGCTTATATTGATGTTATTTTCCAGGTGAGCATTGCTTTTTATCAGTCTACCTTGCATATTATAGATTGAGTAAGTGTAATTGTGATTATCGTCGTCTTCAATCTTAATATTGACAAAATCATAAGCAGGATTTGGGTATATGTTAACATCCTTATCTTTTGTTTTGTCTTGATTTTCAATTTGGGTTACGTCATCATCACCTGTATATGGGATGTGTTTGCCAAACACAGGTCGCATCATTAGAGATCCGTCAAATTTTGATTGCACCCAGTCGCCATGTAAATTATAAAAAAGTTTATCTTTATTATTACGATTGACGTCAAAACCAATGTTTAGCATTTTATTTGAATATTTTTCATAACCAATATAAAAGGTACCCTCCTCGAGGAAGATTTTTTCTTTGAGCGGATAATTTTTGAATTTATTCAGACTATCTTCAAACACAGGTTTTTGGCTGTTTTGTGAATATATCAGCTCCCCTGGTTTACCATCATCATGATCCCAAACATGAATTGTAAAAGGCTGTTGATTGGCAGAATCAAGTGTTTGGTTGAAATATATTTGTACTGCCTGTAAGGTGTCTGCTTTATACGTGTCAAATTTATAGGCAACCCATACATTTTGGCTCCCCTCACCATGAAATCCATATCCATTTTCTGCCGTGCCATCATCGTATGCATAGTAATTGAAAAATTTTTGCATAAATTGGGTTGTATCATTCCACCTGTATGGCGCTCTTTCACTTATAGTATCTGTAATTAGATAGCTTCTGATTTTAAATAATGCTGAATCTTGTTCATTATAGGGGAATATATAGTTTATCTTTCTTGGGTAGGTTTCTGTTGTATATGGTGGGATATCTTCTCCTCCTCCACCTGTAAAAAATACTGTATCCCTGTCTCCCATACTATTTATAATTTCAAATTCCCTGGATATGTTTATGGTTTTGTCACCTATATTTTTATAGGTTATCTCAATATAATTGTTCATTTCATAATCTATAGCTTGTGGAAAATGTCGCCATGGAATAGATTCATAGTTATTCAGAAGAGATTGAAGGGGTTCTGTAATTGTTATGTCATTGATAATGGTGTCTTGATGATGACGGTTTTTGTCCAGCCTTACAAAGTTGACATGCCAATGGTCTACATTACCGGATTTGCTTGGCTTTGAGCTTGGTGATGTAGTGCTTACATAATTATGAAAACGAAATTGAAAACCTTTTTTTAGGTAATCATTTTTGAGCACAGGGATCAATGTTTGAATAAATTGTTTATGTCCTGTGGAATCAGTGTAATGTATTTTGGTTTTGTTTCTGACTTTGTCAAATTCTTCCATTACAGAATCTTTATTGTAAGATACA
The DNA here is from genome assembly GCA_041686375.1 of Bacteroidales bacterium. Lineage (GTDB taxonomy): Bacteria > Bacteroidota > Bacteroidia > Bacteroidales > UBA12077 > JAGXLC01. Next base: position 23,213 of record JAWLEB010000006.1, on the reverse strand, counting down.
CCCCATACTGTTTCCCATTGATTTTCTTCGACATTTAAAAACTGAACTATCAAACTATCTCTCGGTTCAGGCGTGTCCCCGTATCCTCCGGGTTGATAAAAAAAACTTAAATATATGCTATCATTTGGGTTATACTCAAGGTTTATGGGTTTTGAAGTAAGATAGTCCGCTTCAAAAGTATTGTTATTTGGTGTACCGTATAGGTTTCCTTCATGATCAATGGCATCCAGAGTTGCTGCACCAATTGATATGGAATTCCTGGGATATTGATGGTTCATATATGCCTGATTATCTATCCAATAATTAGGGTCAGGGTATCCGATGTATTTGGCAAAATCATCAATAAACGGAACTTCTAATGTATCTGTAAAGGTTTGTTTTTTTAATTTTTTTTCTTGGTGATGTGGATGAGATGCAGTATTAATTAATACCTCCTGTGTATAAGCGGCAGGCAGTATACAAAGCATAGAGAGTGCTGTTAACAGCAAATTAGAGGGAATCACTTTCATGTAGCATGTTTTTAATCAAAGTTGAATCCTGATTTGGTAGTTTTGTGGAATCTACCGTTAACCAAAGGTCAATATAGCTCCCAAGTCTTATCTGCTGACTTTTTTTATAGGGGGGGTATTGTTTCCAGACTACGGCTGAACTGCTGTCTTCTTCATTTTCAACGCTCTCGTCATATTTTACAACCCCTGTATTCAAAGCTAATTCATGAATCTTATTTTCCGCCTGTTTAAATTCCAGACCTCTTAAATCGGGGAGATTAGATTTTTTATTACTCAACCCTTTGCCAAGGACAAGCGTTATTTCTTCGTTTTTGGGAATTTTTTCTCCAGGTTCGATTTCCTCGCCATCCAGTTTTTGTTTTAAAACGTTATTGACAGCTATATCAGGGACATGATCCAGTTTCCCTATTTTTAGCCCTGAATTTCTTAAAATTGCTTTGGCTTGTCTGTGTGAAACCCCTACTACATTTGGCATCTGAATAAGTTCGGGTTCAGTAGCATTCATAATAAGAAAAATGGTACGTCCTTTTTTTACATGAAATCCTGCTTCCGGATTTTGCTTAGCTACTGTACCTTTAGGCCAATCGTCCTGAAATATGGAGTCAGTAACTTCAAGGTGTAAATTATGTTTTTTTGCAATTTGCTTGGCTTCATCAATAGTGAGCTTTTCAAAGTTTGGAACAGGAATAGATTGTCCATGATGCGTGTATACATCAAGAACAATAAAGGTTGTTGATGTTAAAATGATTAGACCGACTACTGCAAGAACTAAATGTTTTAAAAAATCCTTTGACAGGAGAAATCGTAATAAGTTCATTATTTCGGTTTTCTAAGTTATTCAATTAAACGCTTTGACAAAGATAAAATTATGTTTATAAATCTAAAATTATAAATCTCTTTCTAGTGATTGATTTGATTACTTTTTTATTATTTGAAGCTTATCTTCTGATAATGAATTTCTAAGTCAGGGAATGCCCTTTATGAAAGGAATTAATCTGTTAAACTATTTTTGTTGGGCAGTTCTTTATGGAGGAGGCTGGGAGGTAGGGTAAAATTAGGAAGCGTAAATAAAAAAATAAGTAAAAAGCACTTAAGCTCTTTACTTATTTTTTTATTTAAAGTATGCAAATTATTTTCCAGATATGCTATCCGATACGGATAATCTTTTCCTTCCTTTTGCCCTTCTTCTGGATAGAACTTTTTTACCGTTCTTTGACTTCATTCTTTCTCTGAACCCGTGCTTATTTTTTCTTTTCCTGTTTGATGGTTGAAATGTTCTTTTCATCTCTTTATAATTTTATATTTTACGGTCAGATGGATCTCCCCATAAGCATCCATCCATCAAGGTTAACAATATTTTAGATTTTTATAATCATCTTTATGGGTGCCATAAGTTTTGCCATGGCTTGGTTTTTCACACAATAATTTTACAGGTCATCAATTTTTGTTTGGTCTGCAAAAATAAACTTTTTTTTAATTGCACAAAAGATTCTGTTTGCTTTTTTGTTGAGAATTCAAATCATGCCTGCTGAAATCTAATGCTCCAGTTATTGAATAGGCAAATAGAGAATTTTTTTGGTTTCAAAAAAGTCTTCAGAAAAAAACCGATTAACATCAATAATTTTAAGCCTGTCGGCGAATAATGCTGTTTCATTATAGATGTTTCCCCCCTTTAAATAAATTATTCCATTGGGTATTGAATTGTTACTATGTTCATCAATCTTGTCCGCCACCCAATCAACAAATACAGGAAATTTTTGCACTGCACGACTGACTATAAAATCGTGTTTTCCTTTATATTGCTCCACTCTTACCTGCATCGTGCTGATATTTTGCAGGTCAAACTCATCTTTAATGGATTCAATGACTTTTAGTTTTTTCTTAATGGAATCAATCAATAAGAACTCACATTCAGGAAACATAATAGCCAGCGGGATACCCGGGAATCCTCCCCCTGTTCCAACATCTAAAATACGGGTGTTTTTTTTGAATTTTATGAATTTTGCTATGGCCAAGGAGTGAAGAACATGGTGTTTGTAAAAATTGGAAAAATCTTTTCTGGAAATCACATTTATTTTTTCATTCCAATATTTATATGATGTAAAAAGTTTTCTGAATATATAAATTTGTCTATCAGTGAGTTCAGGGAAATATTTTTTTATCAATTCCATGAAGAACGGTTATTGAATATGGTGATCTTTATTTTTTAGGATATTAAATAATAGTTCCCTGGCTCTGAATAACTGAGCTTTTACTGTTCCTAAAGGAAGGTTTAGCTGTTGAGCTATTTCTTCATAGGAATATTCTTTAAAATATCTCAGTTCGATCAAATTTCTGTATCGCGGTTTTAATTTGTGGATTACACTCCGCATTAAGTCAACCTTTTGACTCTTGATCATGTCTTCTTCCGGGTCTAAGGTATGAGCCTGTAGCGGAGGTGGGGTAATGTCGCTATCATCTTCTGTCTGGTCAATTGAAACAAGATTGGCTTTCTTTTTACGGATAAAATCTATGCAGTTATTAGTGGCTATCTTAAAAAGCCATGTGCTAAAAGCATAATTTGGTGTATACTGTTCTATGTTTTTAAAAGCTTTTCCAAACGCCTCGATGGTGAGATCTTCAGCGTCATTTTTATTATTGACCATCTTCAGAAGCATATAATAAATGGCATCTTTATATCTGTCCATTAATTCTGCATAGGCCTGCTCGTCTCCATCTATGGCAAGATTCACCAACTTATAGTCATATTTGGCTTTCTCTGATAAGTTGGGATTTAGTTCCATTTATTATTCCTTTCGCTAATTTTATTTAAAATAATACCTATAAAGTTAAAAAAAGGCAACCAAAAATCATAAAACAATGTAACTATTAATAATTTTTTTTCGTTTAAGCGGTTCATAATTTTATGATAAGTAGTCAGTTGGATTAAAGAACGAAGTAAAAAAACACTTAGTATATAAGGATAATGATCTGTGAAAAAGATCAGTGATAATACAAACATGACATAGAAAAGTATTCGGCTGAATATCTCTGTGCCTAAAAGGAATTTTGTTTTCCTTTTATAAAAACCAGAGCTGGTTAAATGTCTCCTCTTTTGTTTTAGCCATGCGTTCCATGATTGTTCAGGTTGCGACCTGATAACAGATTCAGGACTTATTTCTGGTTTTGTATTGTGTTTGTTGGCTGTTTGGTTTATGAATATGTCATCATCTCCTGATTCCACATGATAATGTCTAGCAAACCCCTTATTTTCAAAAAAAAGTGATTTTTTATAGGCTAAATTTCTTCCAACTCCCATATAGGGGAATCCCGAAAGCGCATAAGTAAAATACTGAAGAGCTATGGTGATTGTATCAAAACGTAGAAGAGAATTTAAAAGTGTTGGATATTTTTTATATCCCCCGTAACCAAGTACGATAGAAGTATCGCTGTCGAAATTTTTCATCATTTCTTTTATCCAGTTTTTTGTTTCTGGATAGCAATCAGCATCTGTAAATAAAAGATGTTCATTTTTTGCTGCTTTTATGCCCACTGTAACCGCAAGCTTTTTGCCGTGAGTGAATTTTTGGTCTTTTTTGATTTCCGTGGTTCGCAGATTCAGATACTGTTGTGCCAGTTTTTTTAACACAATATCACTATTATCTGTTGAAGAGTCATTTACAACCACTACTTCAAAATCAGGATAGTCTTGTTCTAAAATTCGTGGAAGATTTTTTTTCAGATTTGTTTCCTCATCTCTGGCGCATATAATCACTGATGCTGGAGGTAAGGATTCGGGTAATGAAGATTCCTTATAAAAAAATATCCGGATGTATATCCCAAGGTAATATATCATTTGGATTATAAAACAAATGATAAAAAAGAGTGGAATTAACCACAGCGGATTGTCTATCAATATATCGATTATATTCACTTTTGGTAAAATTAGAAATTAACAAGCAATTTTATGAAAGTTTTTTCTTTTGGACAAGTATAGTTTGAAAACAATCTGTGAAAAAATATTTTAATACGGATATTCCTGTTTCATAATTTAAGTTCGTTTGAAGATGTTTTTATATATTCTTCCGGTTTTGGATTCTTAATAAATAAAGATGAATGATTATCTTTGTCCGGTATTTAGATTAATATGAAGTATAAAATAGAGCAATCTTTATCTGATTCAAAGGCAAGAGCCGGAACTTTTAGTACAGGGCACGGAAAAATCAATACACCCGCCTTTATGCCTGTGGGAACCTTGGGTAGTGTTAAAGGAATCAATACAAGAGAATTGAAAAGAGACATTAATTCTCAAATTTTACTTTCTAATACATACCATCTTTATTTACGTCCTGGAATTGATGTAATTTACCGGGCAGGCGGATTACATGAGTTCATCAATTGGGACAGGCCAATTTTAACAGATAGTGGAGGGTATCAGGTTTTTTCACTTTCAGAAAACAGGAAATTAACTGAAGAAGGCGCTTATTTTCGTTCTCATATAGATGGCTCAAGCCATATGTTCACACCGGAAAATGTTGTGGATATTCAACGGGCAATAGGTGCGGATATTATTATGGCTTTTGATGAATGTACCCCTTATCCCTGCGATTATGAATATGCTGCAAAGTCTCTTGATTTGACACACCAATGGTTGGATAGATGTGTAAAACGTTTTAATTCAACAGAACCAAGGTATGATTATGAACAGTGTATGTTTCCTATTGTTCAGGGGAGTGTTTATGATGACCTGCGGAGGAGATCTTCTGAATATGTTAGCGAAGTGGCCTCTTCCGGCATAGCTATTGGTGGATTGTCAGTTGGAGAACCAACTACTTTAATGTATGAAATGACTGACATTGTGACTGATATATTACCCAAAGCTAAACCTCGTTATTTAATGGGGGTTGGGACACCTGTTAATATTCTGGAATCTATTGACATAGGGGTGGATATGTTCGATTGTGTTATTCCTACACGTAATGGAAGAAATGGTATGCTATTTACTAAAGAAGGAATAATTAATATAAAGAATGAAAAATGGAAAGATGATTTTTCTCCTATTGAGGAAAATGGTGAGTCTTATGTTGACACCTATTATTCTAAAGCATTTTTGCGGCATCTGACAGTGTCAAAAGAAATGCTTGCGGGGCAAATAGCAACACATCATAATCTGAGTTTTTACGTTTGGTTAGTGCGGGAGGCCAGGAATAGAATTTTGCAAGGTAATTTCAAATCCTGGAAAGAGCGTATGTGTAGCAAGTTGAATTTAAGATTATAAAATGTTGGTTATAAGAAGTTTTTAATCTGATTTCCATTGAGAGCTTTATCTGACAAAAAATAAATGCATGAAGAGGCCTTTTTTAAAAATATTTGATATATATATAATAAAGAAATTTCTGGGGACTTATTTCTTTGCAATAGCTCTTATAATAAGTATTTCAATAGTTTTTGACTTATCAGAAAAGGTTGATAATTTTATAGAAAATGATGCCCCATTTGAAGAGGTTGTTAAGTATTACTTAAATTTTATTCCCTACTTTGCTAATTTGCTTAGTTCCCTATTTACTTTCATAGCAGTCATTTTTTTTACATCAAAACTCGCATACAATTCTGAACTTATTGCCATTTTAAGCAACGGGGTCAGTTTTCGAAGGATTTTATTGCCATACTTCATCGCTGCCACCCTTATTGCTGTTATATCGTTTATCTTAATGGCTTATGTCATACCCCATTCTAACGAAGACAGGCTGGATTTCAAATATACTTATATTAAAGGCTCATCTACTTCAGAAGTAGCAAGAGATGTTCATATGCAGATTGAACCGGGTGTTTATGTTTATATGCGCCACTATCGACCAAAGAGTGAAAAAGGTTTCAGATTTTCATTGGAGGAGTTTGAAGATGGCAAATTGAAGTCAAAGATGTTGGCAGATAATATTGAATGGGATACTTCGAGTAATAAGTGGACGGTAAAGAATTACTATATTCGTTATATAAAAGATGGCAAAGAAGATTCTATTGCAGAAGGGCATGAGTTGGATACAACTTTAGCAATAAACCCTGATGATTTTGCACAGCATACAGATATTGTAGAAACAATGGGAATGAAGGAATTGAATCAGTTTATTCAAAGGAGAAAAATGCAGGGTGCAGAAAGCCTGGAGGCTTATTTGGTAGAAAAGTACAGCAGGTTTTCTTATCCTTTTTCTACCTTTATTTTAACTTTGATAGGTGTCTTTCTTTCTTCCCGTAAGATTAAAGGTGGAATGGGAATGCAAATTGGTATTGGAATCGCCTTAAGTTTTGCTTACATTCTATTTATGAGATTTGCCAATATGTATGCTTTGCGAGGAACTGTTGAGCCTATTCTGGCAGTATGGATACCCAATATTATATTTGCTTTTATTGCATTGTTTTTATCCCGCTTTGCGCCAAGGTAATAGAATATTAAATTTCAGCAATTTATGGGCTTAGTGGTCAAAAACCTTATAAATTATTTTTATTAATTCATTTGATTTTGTATTGTTGTACTTTGCAATTTTATACTATTTTTGCGTTTCTTTCTACTAACCAAATGTTAAAATTATGTCACTTAAAAGAAAGATACTGGAACTACAAAAGAAAAGAGAGAAGGTTCTAAAAGGAGGGGGAGATCAGGCTATACAGAAACAGGTAGCTATGGGTAAGATGACTGCACGGGAACGGGTCATAACTCTTCTTGACGAGAACTCTTTCCATGAGTACGACCTTTTTGTCGAGCATGAAGCTCGGGATTTTAATATGGATAAAAAGGTGCTTCATGGAGACGGGGTTATAATAGGCACAGGGACAATTTATGGTGCGCCGATATGTATTTATGCTCAAGATTTTACCGTTGCAGGTGGTTCCCTTGGTCTTATGCATGCCCGAAAGATAGGGAAAATAATGGATCATGCAATGAAAATGCGTGTACCGCTCATCGGTATAAATGATTCAGGGGGTGCCAGAATACAGGAGGGTGTTAACTCACTTGCAGGCTATGGAGAAATATTTTACAGGAATACATTTGCCTCAGGTGTTATCCCTCAAATATCAGTAATTTTAGGACCTTGTGCTGGTGGCGCTGTGTATTCACCTGCGTTAACAGATTTTGTTTTTGTTGTGGAAAATATATCCAAAATGTTTATTACCGGTCCAGGTGTAATAAAAACTGTTCTGGGTGAGGAAATAAGCATGGAAGAACTTGGAGGTGCAAAAGTACATAGCGAAAAAACCGGGAACGCTCATTTTTACGCTGAAAGTGAACTTGAATGCTTTAACCAGATTAAAAAGCTTATTACCTACATACCCTGGAATAACAGGCAGAAAGCAAAAAGGATGGAGCCTAAGGAGCCCGAAACTGAACAATATCCTATAAGTGAAATTGTACCGGGTAATCCCAAAGAGCCATACGATATTCGGGATGTAATACGCGCCGTTACTGACGAATCAGATTTTTTTGAAATTCAGGAGAAATGGGCTGCCAATGTAGTGATTGGCTTTGGAAGAATTAATGGCGATACAGTTGGTTTCATTGGCAACCAGCCATTAATACTTGCAGGAGTACTTGATGTGGATTCTTCTGATAAAGCGGCTCGCTTTATCAGGTTCTGTAATGCTTTTAATATTCCGCTTGTTACTTTTGTTGATTTACCAGGATATCTTCCGGGTGTTGATCAGGAACATGCCGGGGTGATTAGACACGGGGCAAAAGTTTTGTATGCTTATAGTGAAGCAACTGTTCCTAAAATTACATTCATCCTTCGTAAAGCATATGGAGGTGGATATATTGCTATGAATTCAAGGCATTTGAATGCGGATTTTGTTTTTGCATGGCCCGGAGCGGAAATTGCCGTTATGGGTCCGGAGGGAGCTGCGAATATTATCTTTAAAAAAGAAATTGAACAGGCAAAAGATCCGGAAAAAGTGCGAAAGCAAAAAGTTAAAGAGTATAAGCAGAAATTTGCCAATCCTTATGTGGCAGCTGCTAAAGGTTATGTAGATTCTGTTATTGAGCCTGAAGAAACACGTAAATTGTTAGTACATGCGCTGGAGGTATCAAAAAATAAAGTTGATAAACGACCGAAGAAAAAACACGGGATTCCACCATTTTAAAATTAAATGCTTATGGATACTAGCAATAATGATCAACAGAAAAATAATAAGCCAGAGGCATTCCAGGATAATGGAGAACAAAAACTCCGTTTTCAGTCCTTATTAGTGGATGGTACCAAATACAAAACTTTACTGAACAGGAAATTTAAGGAACGAAAAAAATGGGATAAAACCAGTGAAGGTGTTATATACTCTGAATTTCCCGGAACAGTTGTGAAGGTTGATGTTGAGGAAGGAGATACAATTAGTGAAGGAGACAGATTATATATTTATGAGGCAATGAAAATGAAAAACAGGGCCTACTCACCTGTAGATGGGAAAGTAAAGGAAGTGAAAATTAAGGAGGATGAGGTTATACGTAAAGGTGATCTGTTGTTTGTGATTGAATAGTTAATTTTTTAGAAACAGTTTCTTAGTAATTTCTATGTGACTTTTGGTTTCAGATTAAAAAAATTAGGTCAAAATATATTTTGTGTTGATTATTTTGCTAATTTCGATTATAAATACCTTCCTAATGGTATTTTGGGTTTATTGGTTTATTTATAGATGCAGCAGGTTTATTCCTGCTGCTTTTTATTTTAAAAGGCTTTTTTATCAAATTCGTGTCTATCAATTTATAGGTATTGTTGAACTTGGTGTTTGCGATAAACTCGTTGACTACCGGTATATTATTTATCAATAGGTAATATTTTGGCAATATTTTTTTATGTCAGGTCTTTGATGAATTAATAATGATATCCTCCAGTTTCCGCTTCGGGACATGATGTATTTTGTTTTCGTCTCGCCAGTATTTAATGTCCCCGTCTTGGCCAACTTCTTCCACCATTACAGTTTCCTTTGGTTTTCCAAGCGCTAAGGTGAGTAAGATGTCTAAATTTTCCGGTATAGATATCTCTTGTCTTAATCTCTCTCTATCAATCGAAGCAATAATGCATCCGCCAAATCCTTTTTCTACAGCTCCTAATAGTATGCTTTGGGCAGCTATTCCATGGTCACAACTTATTTGATTTCTTATATCTTTATCCGCTAAAATGATTATGTAAGCAGCAGGTCTTTCTCCTTCCTTCGGTTTTTCCCAATCTGGTAAATAACCTGCCCATTTTAAACACTTGAATATTTTGTTATTAGTTTTTTTTTCATTTGAAATATAGTATTTTAGAGGTTGTAGGTTTTTTGACGAAGGAGATAATCTTGCCAGGTTAATAAAGTATTTTAAATTCCCTGTAGCGATATAATAATCCTGGTAAAATCTTCTGTAACTTCTGTTTTGTCGTATTAACTGTTCTACTATCATGAGGATTGCAGTTAGTTATTATCAGTTTTGATAAGGTTCTAAATATAGCCGTATTTATCCAAAAAAACAAGATTAAAGAATAAAAAAATACCGGACTTTTTATCCGGTATTCTTAATTAACTCGTGTTTTCAGTTGCCTGTTGAAATCTATTAAACCCTTATCCAACAAAGCACACAAAAATTTATGCATAAAACATGAGGGCTCCATGGGTTGCAGAATCAAGAAATTATAAATTTAGTAGTAATAAGTCTCAGATTATGAATCTAATAATCAAACTTTATCCAACTGAAATCTTTTCTCCACTGCCTCCCAGTTGATAACATTCCAGAATGCATCAATATATGCTGCTCTTTTATTTCTGTATTTCAGGTAATAAGCATGTTCCCAGACATCAATACCCATGAGAATTTTATTTGCCTTGCATTCAGCAACATCCATAATTGGATTGTCCTGATTTGGTGTTGAGCAAATGGCAAGTGTATTATTATCATCTAAATATAGCCATGCCCAACCTGAACCAAATCTTCCTGCGGCAGCCTGTGTGAATTCTTCTTTAAACCTGTCGAATGTTCCAAAGTCTTTATTTATTGCATCTCGCAGGACTCCGGAGGGTTCGCCTCCACCATTGGGCGACATAATTTCCCAGTATATGTTGTGATTATAGTAGCCCCCACCGTGATTTCTTACTGCTATTGGGTATTTGGATACATTTGCCAATAAGGCTTCAATACTTTTGTTTTCAAGTTCAGTGCCTTGTATTGCGTTATTCAGTTTTTTGGTATATCCAGCATGGTGCTTGTCATGATGCAGTTCCATTGTTTCTTTGTCAATATATGGTTCTAATGCATCATACGCATACGGTAATTTTGAAAGTTCAAATTCCATAGTTTAATGATTTTTAATTTTAAAATAATTTAGAATTAATCTAAAAAAAATTAATATTGTAACAACTCATTCTCAAAATTGTTTGATGTACATTTTCACTTTGATAGTGTATTATGATTGTTCTATTGACATAAAGATATTTGCCTTTTTTAGTTGTTGAATTAACTTGATAATAATTGGTTCGGTTTCCCTGTAAATTTATAACTTTGTATCTATATATATTGATATTTTTATTGAAAGATTATATATACATAAAGATATTATTTGGTTATTAGGAGAGAACAATCTTAAAGTATGGTTTATGAAAATTACAAAAGATATCACAATCGAAGAATTGGTTGAGAATGTACCTCAAGCCGTAAAGTATCTAATGCATAAGGGAATTAAATGTGTAGCCTGTGGTGAACCTATTTGGGGAACATTGGAAGATGCAGCTAAAGAGAAGGGGTTCACGGATGAGGATATTAACAATTTTGTCAATGAGTTACAAGAGTTTGCTGACAATCCATCTAAAAAAGTCGAGGAGCCTAAATCCAGCATTGATATTCAAAAGATGGATCCCGGGCAAGAGTGACTATTAGCGTATAGTTCTTTAAAAGTTAAGATGGTTAACCCTATTTTGCTAGTTATCTAACATACTTTTTAGCAATATTTAATTTGAAATTCCATAAATTTATAGCTAATTTGTGGTTCTTATTATACAAAGTAGCAGAGAACATTGGTTATAACCTAATTTGCTAAGCATAGATATAAATTTAAAGTATGGAGGTAACAACTATAAAGGGCCATTTTGTTAATGAAATTGAGCAGGAATTGTCAAACGTCCTGCTTAATAAGTTTAATCCTGATTTGGCTATAGTTTTTTGTTCTGTTAGCCAAAATATTAATGGCTTGTGCAAACTTTTTAAAAAAAATGATATTGAATTGATAGGAGCAACAACTGCAGGTGAGATATATAATCATACTGTTTTGGAGAAAGCTATTGTAGCTTTATTGATTAAACTTGATCGATCATCATACGAAATAGCTTCCTTTGTTAACAAAGATAAAGATCTGCGTGCTTTAGGCGAAAAGGCGAGTCAGAATGCCAATGAAAGATTTACCGATCCAACTATTATTGTTTTTTCCGGAGGTGTTCGTGCTGATGGAGAAGAACTTGTAAGAGGATTAACCAACAACTTATCATCTGAAAACAAAATATACGGAGCTTTAGCAGGAGATGATCTTAATTTGGCAGGAACATATGTGTTTACCTCCCAGACAACTATTGATAATGGAATAGTATGTTTATACTTAGATGGAAGCAAAATTCAGGCAGAAGGCCTGGCTACAAGTGGCTGGGAATCAATTGGTACCGAAAAATTGATAACCAAGAGTAGAGGTAATGTTGTTTTCTCAATTGACCATAAACCTGCTCTTGACGTGTTTATGGATTATTTTAATAAACCAAAAGAAAGACTTGTCAATAGCGACATGGTTGTCAATGAGTTAGCTCAATATCCTTTGCAGGTAAAACGGGAAGAAAACTATTCTGTTTTAAGAGCACCTCTTATTGCAGATACAGATAAAGGAGCACTTATTTTTTCTGGTACGGTAGAAGAAGGCTCTAAGATAAAATTTTCTGTACCCCCTGGTTTTGAGACAATTGAGTCTTCTACTCAAGAGATTTTGGGGTTAAAAGATAATTTCCCAAAGGCTGAAGCAGTACTTGTATTTTCATGCAAGGCGAGACATCAGGCGTTAGGACCTTTGGTTGAAGAGGAACTGGAAGGAATTCAAAATATCTGGGAAGTTCCTTTGATAGGATTTTTTTCATACGGAGAAATCGGTAATTTGGATGGTTATGTGTGTGATTTTCATAATGAAACGATTTCTTTCGTAGCGTTAAAAGAATTATAATTATGCTAAAAGAGCTTGTAGAACTCAAAAAAGAAATAGCAAATCTTGATATAGCTGACGAACAGAAGGAGGGGTTAAATAAAAAGTTGTCAAAAGTAGCTAAATCTTATTCTCTTGCTGAATTCAAACTAGATCGTACCTTAAAAGATAAAAATGCAATTTCCAGCGTTTTAAGTAAGACCATTGAAGAAATTGAGAAACTTTCAATGGTAGTCAAGGAAACGGATAATGCCGTTGCAATTTTTGATTCTGATGCTAATCTTGAGTGGGTGAATGATGCCTTCATAAGGCTTTTTGGTTATAAAATGGAAGAGTTCATTGAAATAAATGGATCACGGAAAATATATGAGATGAGCTCAAATAAGAATATAAGAAATACACTTAAAAGGGCTATCTCAAACCAGCAAACATTAACGTACGAAACGATTAACTATTCTAAATCGGGAGAAAAATTTTGGGTTCATACTACGCTAACGCCTATTTTTGATAATAATCAAAAGCTTAAGCGTATTATTGTTATTGATGCCGACATAACCAAAATCAAAGAAACAGAGCATGAATTGGAAAGGCAGCGTAATCTGGCTGTTCGTCAGCAAAATGAAATCATAGATAAAAATCATGAACTTGAGCAACAAACTGAAGAAATTCAATCCCAGCGCGATCGAATAGAGCAGCAAAAGGACCTTCTGGAGGTAAAAAACAAAGAAATAACTCAAGGCATACAATATGCGGAGCATATACAATCTACCATAATGCCCCCCTATGAAAATGTTAACGAATTGTTGCATGAATCGTTTATCTTTTTTAAGCCTAAAGAGCTGTTGAGTGGGGATATTTACTGGGTTGAGCACTATAAAGGTGTTACATATTTCGCTGCTATTGATTGTACAGGGCATGGTATAGCGGGTGCATTAATCAGTATTTTTATCTATAATTTGTTAAACCAGGCGCTGAAAATCCATAAAATTGACAATCCTGCCGGGATTATTGAATATGTTAATTCACAGGTATATGAAGCCCTTACACGCTATAGGAATAAAAAGCATGTGGGTTTTGGAATGGATCTGACATTATGTGCGTACAAGGAGGAGAGTAATGAACTTACTTTTTCAGGAATATTTAATCCTTTGTATATGGTCAGGGATGGTGAGATGTTAGAGTTTTCAATGAATGAGGAGGTGATAGATTTTGAAAAAGGTGTTTTCCGTTTTGCTTGTAAAAATAAAACTATCAATGTACAAAGGGATGACATAATTTACCTCTTTTCAGATGGGTTTGCTGACCAATTTGGAGAAAAAAATGATAAAAAATTTAAAAGAGGACCTTTCAGAAATCTTTTATTGAATATTCACCATAAACCTATGGAAGAGCAGAAGAATGAGCTTGAGACAACCTTGAAAAAGTGGCAGGGGAAACTTCCGCAGACCGATGATATTATTGTTATAGGAGTACGTTTTTAATTTTGCTTTTATCTAATGATATAATTCTTGCATTAAATAATTTTTGACATAATCGTGAATGCCTTCTTCAAGGGAATAGAAGCGCTGATCGTATCCCACTGATTTCAATTTGCTCATTTCAGCTTCAGTAAAATACTGGTATTTATCCCTGATATCTTCAGGTGTGTCAATGTATTCAATATCTTCGGGTTTTTCCATTGCACTGAAAGTATTTTTAACAAGGTCATTAAAGGTTCTGGCGTTCCCTGTGCCTAGGTTAAATAGTCCATTAGTACTGCCTTTATTCATGAAAAAATACAAGACATTCACTACATCTTTTACATAAATAAAGTCCCTTAGTTGCTCGCCATCTTTGTAATCTTCACGGTGAGATCGGAATAGCTTCATTTTTCCTGTATTCTTTATTTGATTGTAAGCATGGAAAATAACGGAGGCCATTCTGCCTTTGTGGTATTCATTTGGACCATAGACGTTAAAAAATTTTATTCCCACCCAATAATCTGGTTGATTTGCTTGTTCCAGTGCCCACTTGTCAAATTCATTTTTTGATTCCCCGTATGGGTTTAATGGTTTTAGCTTTTTTACCAGTTCATGATCATCAAGATATCCATATTCACCCTTGCCATATGTTGCTGCAGATGAGGCATATATTAGCGGAATGTAAGATTCTGCACATATAGTCCATATTTCCTTAGAATAATTTAGGTTAAGTTTGTCGAAAATGTGTTTATCAAATTCGGTGGTATCTGTTCGAGCACCAAGGTGAAAGACAACGTCTGTGTTATTTTTATTTTTTAAAAACCACTCAAAAAAATTATCCCGGTGGATTTTTTCTTTTATTTGTTTGTTTTCCAGATTTTTATTCTTGTCTTTTCGGGAAAAATCGTCTACAACGACAATCTCCGTATGACCTTCATCATTTAATTTTTGTACAAAATTACTTCCTATAAAACCCGCAGCTCCTGTAACTATGATCATAATTTTATCTTTTGTATTGTTCTTATATATGGCATTTTGTAATGCAAATATAATTTAAATTATGCTTTCTTAATGTTAATAAAAACATTCTTACTATTTTTGAGTTTCTATCAGTAACTTTGTAATAGGTAACATGGTCACAAATTTGTTTTGAATATGGAATCTTATATTACCAGGCGTGAACGTTTTTGCGCTGCGCATCGGCTCTTTAGAGAAGAGTGGGATGATGTGGAAAATTTTAATACATTCGGGCCATGCGCTAATCCCAATTGGCATGGGCATAATTATGAGCTGTTTATTACAGTAAAAGGAGAGATTAATTCCCAGACAGGGTTTGTAATTAATGTTAAAGAATTGAGTAAAATAATCCAGAAGTATGTCATTGATAAAATAGATCATAGGAATTTGAATACTGAGGTTGATTTTATGGAAGGACGATTGGCATCAACTGAAAACCTTGCTGTTGCTATATGGGAACAACTTGAACACCCGATCAGAATGTTAGGGGTTCAATTGTACAGAGTTCGTATTGATGAAACTGAGAATAATTATGTAGAATTTTATGGTAAATAAACAAGTTATGGAAGAAATAAATAATGGTTTTGGAGTACTTAAAGATAGTGGATACTCAAGAAGAGACATCTGGGATGATGAAAAAACGAAAAAGTTAGCTGAACATTATAAGGAAATATTGAGATTGTTAGGTGAAGATGTTGAAAGGGAGGGTTTAGTTGAAACTCCCGTTCGTGTGGCTAAATCTATTCAGTTCCTCAATAAAGGAAAGAATATCGATCCTCATGAAATAATCCGTTCGGCTATGTTCCGGGAGGATTACCGGGAGATGGTAATCGTTAAGGATATTGAGCTTTATTCTTTGTGTGAACATCATATGATACCATTCTATGGCAAAGCTCATGTTGCGTATATTCCGGATAAATATATAACTGGACTTAGCAAAATTGCTCATGTGGTTGAAACTTATTCACGGCGATTACAGGTGCAGGAAAGGTTAACTATGCAGGTAAGAGATTGTATCCAGGAAACTTTGAAGCCCCTGGGAGTGGCAGTTGTTATTGAAGCTCATCATATGTGCATGCAAATGAGAGGAGTTCAGAAACAAAATTCGGTAACAACAACCTCAGCCTTTACAGGGACCTTTCTGAAAGATACAAGAACAAGGGATGAGTTTACCCATCTTATAGGTGCCCAGCTTCATTGATTGTTATTGGTGTATAAGAAAAAATTATATATATTCGCTGAGTTTCATTGAAACCCTCATCCACTAGCATAGACAAAAGCCTATGTATAAATCATGAGGGTTCCGTGGGATGCAGAAGTAATTTACTTTGATTTTTGCGGCAATAAGTCTCAGAGTATGAAACTAATAATCTAACTTTATCCAAATAAAACCAAAACTATTTGTTTATGAAAGCATATGTATTTCCCGGACAGGGAGCCCAGTACGTAGGAATGGGAAAAGATTTGTATGAAAAGACACAGGTTGGAGAAGAATATTTTGAGAAAGCAAATGAAAATTTAGGCTTTAGAATAACTGATATTATGTTTGAGGGAACGGATGAAGATCTGAAGCAGACAAAAGTTACTCAACCAGCTCTCTTCCTGCATTCGGTTATTTTGTCTAAGACTATTAAAAATTTTAAACCGGATATGGTGGCCGGTCATTCACTGGGAGAATTTTCTGCATTAGTTGCTAATGGAGCTTTAAATTTTGAAGATGGATTGCGATTGGTGTATAAAAGGGCTTTGGCTATGCAGAAAGCCTGTGAAGCAGAACCTTCAACAATGGCTGCTATTATGGGCTTAAAAGATGAAGTTGTTGAAAAAGTTTGTGGGGAGATAGATGAGATAGTCGTACCGGCCAATTATAATAGTCCGGGGCAAATTGTTATCTCAGGTTCTGAAAAAGGAATTGATAAGGCTGTAGAAGGCTTAAAAGATAAGGGAGCAAAAAGGGCGCTTAAACTGAAAGTGGGTGGTGCCTTTCATTCTCCGCTGATGGAACCAGCGCGGAAGGAACTGGAAGCAGCGATTAACAGCACTGATTTTAGTAAGCCAGTATGCCCTGTTTATCAAAATGTTAATGCAGCAGCATCAGATGAACCGCAGATAATTAAAGAAAATTTAATAAAACAGTTGACTTCTCCGGTACGATGGACACAAACCGTAGAGAATATGTTAGAGGATGGTGCTCAGTTATTTGTCGAGGTTGGCCCGGGTAAAGTTCTTCAGGGTTTGATAAAAAAAGTAGATAGAAAAGTTCCAACAGAAAGTGCAGATAAAGAAAATGAGTGATTTTCTGAATTTACAAAATCAAATATGATCCTAAAAACACTATTGGGCTGCCCAATAGTGTTTTTTTAATCAGCTATTTCAGAATGGGACAGGGTATAGTTTTTTTATTCTCGTTGGCACACCTGGGTTTCCTTAAAGGTTCTCTTACATGTTCTTCTTGACATCCTGGATTATCTTCCAGCTATAGCCTTATTCTTCTTCTTTGAATTTTAACGTTATATTCTGTTTAATATCCGGGTGCAGGCTCCTTGGAACGGGACTGGCATGCACCAATGTTTTTAACAACTCCTGTTGTTTTCTGGTCAGGTCAACATTTGTGAAGTCATATTCAATTTGTATTTCTTGAATACGTCTGGGATCGTTTTGCATAATTTTGTTTGTAGTAGCAATAGCACCGTCAATAGAAAAATTATGTTCTCTGGCTGTAATTCCCATAATTGTAAAAATACAACTGCAAAGAGCGCTGGAAACAAGGTCAGTAGGAGAAAAATATTCTCCTTTGCCGCGGTTATCTACTGGTGCATCTGTCAGAATCTTTGTTCCGGATCTTTCATGTATAATTTCCGTTCTTAAATTTCCAGTATACGTTATTTTATAAGTTTCCATAACAATTATTTTATAGTTTTAAAGTCTATTCAGCATTTTTATTTTTTCTTTTGGAATTTCATGTGATATTTTGCTTTTTCAGCTACAGTATCTTTACTAATATAATTTGGATAATATTCGTTTTGTATATAATTCCCGGTCTGATCACAATAATGTTCACTTTTTGGAATTCCTGAAGTACCTGTTGGAATTACAGATACTGACATATCCCAGTCGTCAAGATTAAAAATGTGGCGGTGTGACGCCCCGTGGTCAGCATAGTATGGGTTGTTATATGAATAGCTGTAGGGTGATACTGTGTGATAACTGCCTCCAACAGAATAAGGGCCCCGGTTCAGGTTAAAAACCTTGTCCAGTATTTTTTTTTCACTTAAAGGATGTTTTAGTGTAAGGGTATGGTGTTTCCCCCATTTCCACTTTTCAGTGTTCTGTCCGTTTTGGTCAGATAGTTGTTCTATGGTTTCTTTGTAACTATTCGCTATTATTTCCTGAAGCGGCTCATTTTCTGTAAGTTTTATCCAATCTGAGTCTTTTTCTAATACCTTGTCAACTAGATTTCTGACCATTATCCTTTTGCTCATGAAAAGTTCGGTAAGGGAATCTCCAAGCTCCTTTTGGACTATATTTTTAGCAAAATTGATATAAAATTGTTCAAAAATAAGGGCGGCCGAACTGTTTTTTTTGTATTTTCCCTCCCACTGTTTCAGTTGATTTATGCCATTGGTTTCAATCTTATTGAATTCGGTGTTTGCTTGTTCCAGTGTATTTATGATTATTGGTTTGACTCTGTTTGCCATATCAGATTTATGATCGGTTTGGATTGCTATAAAGTTTTTAACAGTCAGGTTGTTTTTACTTTGCAGCATTTCTCTTATTCTGTTAATTCTTGATGGCAAGGCAAACCAGTGACTAATGTAATAAGGGTAGTCTTCATCTGCCGTTTTATTATTTGCGGATGCTACGATTCCGGAAGTTGGATTATAAGTATGAGGCAACTCTTCAAAGGGGACAATTCCATCCCAGTCATATTGGGTTGTATCCCCGGGATACACACTAATTCCATCACCTTCTCTTATGGGTATCCCTGCACAGCAATACATACCTATATTGTTTTGAATATCAGCATATACTATATTTTGGCTTATTGATGAAAATGTGCTTACTGCATCTTTGAAATCATCCCAGTTAGCTGCATGATTCAGCAAATAGACGCTCCGGAGCTCATTGCTGTATTCATTACCTATCCATTGCATACTTATGGCTTCATCTGTAATATTTTTATGTTCAGAAATGATTGGTCCTCTGTGATTGAACTTGATATCTTTGGTTACAGTATCATCTTTGCCGACAGGGATTTGTTCTGTTACAATGTTAAATTTTTCCCATTCGCCATTTAATTTATACTCACTGGAATCCTCCGGGTTTATGGTTTCTTTGTAGAAGTCCATATCGTCAAGCATCACATTGGTCATGCCCCACGCTATAGTGTCGTTATGTCCAACAATTACAAAGGGCTGACCAGGTAATACGAGTCCTCTCACGTTGACCCCCTTTTGTACTGATTGGTGCATTTGGTACCATATACCGGGACTAAATAAACCCAGATGCATGTCGTTGGCAAGCAATGGTTTGCCGGTGGCTGTTTTTTCTCCTGAAACCGCCCAGTTGTTGCTTCCACTAAAAACATTCAACCCTAACTTTGCCAGATTGCTATTTTGTTTGCCAATATGTTGTGCTATTGAAGTGAAAAGTGAGTCTTTCGTTTCCTCTGGGTAAACAAGAATTTCTTGATTGGATATATCGGGTATAAGAGCATTAGATTTTTTTTCGTTTAGCTCATTTTTTAATTTATGCAGGGTAATTTCGTACGCCCATGGCATTGTCAGATCCCATGCCATATATCCAATTAAATTTACTGAGTGTATTGGTTCCCATGGTTCAGGCTTGTATTGCAGAATGGAAAATTCTGGTGGCAGATTTTGTTTGTTATTTTCAATGTATTGATTTACTCCATTTGAAAAAGCCTCCAGTGCATCTACTATTTCAGAGGGTGTTTTCTTTAATACTTGCCGGGATTTTTCTTGTACTCTCAGGGAACGCATTAGTATATCCGTTTCCAGTAAATCTTTTCCAAATATTTCTGAAAGTTGTCCTGTGATTCCTCTTCTTAATAGATCCATTTGCCATAATCGGTCTTGCGCCATAGTATAACCCACAGCTGTGTATAATTCTTTTTCATTTTTGGCAAAAAGGTGAGGAATGGCTAAACTGTCCCTATAAACTTCAACATTGTTATCTATCTCAGACAGTTCAATATTTTTATTATAGTCGGGGATGGCTTGTGTTGCTATTCGGTTTATCAGTAAAATACCTGTAGTGATTAATACCAGGAAAATAATAATGATATATAGCAGTGTTCGCTTCTGGGAAGGTGTCATATCTTTCGTTTTGTTAAATTATGATTCTTCCCGAAGATAGTAGAAATCGTTATTTTATGCAAAAAATATAGATGTGGAATCCTACTGCAGAAGCATAGAAAAATATTGGGATCGCCACATTTAAGGTTATATGTTATATTTAAGCTGGTTTTATAAGTCTAATGAAGGCTATTCGTTTTTGTTTTTAATCTTTTTGAGTAGATAAGATTTAAAATCATAATCAGCTACGTAGAGTCGCAAAACTTTCTCGACTGGTAAAATTTCTTTAAATTTTTTATGGTATTCTTCCAGTAGTTCTGCTTTTTGTTTTCTGTAATCCACGTAATTGTCCACAAGATTTTCAATTTCGTTTTTTGAAAAGGTTTCAGGATGATTTAAATAAGCATCCATTTGATTTTTTCTGTCCTCTTCGATTTTGTTTTTTTTATCCCAGTATTCATTGTATATTGGCCAGAATCTTTCAGCTTCCTGCAGCGTCAGTCCAATCTTTTCAGTAAAAAATGCTATTTTTTCTGTTTGTATTTGTTTTCTTACGCTTTGTTTTTCTTTTTCCTGCGCTACAGCAGAAAAAGCTAAAAAGATAAAAATCGATAGTAAAAATATTTTATTGTTCCTTTGCATACTTTTTATATTTTGTTGCTTGCTTTGCTGAATTGATTAATCAGATGCATCTTTTCCATTATATCCTTTTTACGTGATAAAATTTCGGATTTCTGTTTTAACTTTATTCCTTTGAGGTGTCTTGTTTCTTGCTGTTAAGCTCGTCGATTATTACACCATAATCAATGTCATCATTGAGAAGGTAGTCAATATATTCGTTTGCTTCCTCTTCGGAATTCAGCATTTCTTCATTTTTCATTGCTTCAATGAATTCTTGTTCTGAAGAAAAATTTTCTTCATATTCTGCCCTGGCAATATCATTTGGCGTATAAGAATTGTTCGCCGGCCTGTCTATTAAGCTAACAGCGATATGTGCAATAATGGCAAACCCTATAAACATTGCTGCAAGAGAAAATGCTGGTTTAAGGATGTAGAGAGGCGAGTTTTTTCTGCTCTTTGTTTCTTGTGCCTGGCATTTTGCTATGATTTTATCCGGAAGTTCTTCAAAATATCCTTCCGGAACACGGAACGGCTGTTCCTTACTTGTGTTGTAATTTAAATTTTCCATTTCCTATTTCCCCCTTTTGTTATTTGACTTTTAAGTCTTATAAAAGTTTAAATGTCTTTAATTTCTATTTTACAGGCATGACTTTCTGTTTATCAAATGGTTTAATCTTCTTTAAGGTATTTTTCAATTTTTTTAACTGCATGGTGGTAAGATGCTTTTAAAGCGCCTACTGAAGTTTTTAATATTTCCGACATATCTTCGTATTTCATTTCATCAAAATATTTCATGTTGAACACAAGTCGTTGTTTTTCCGGTAAAGTCAGGATTGCCTTTTGGAGTTTAAGTTGGATATGATCTCCATTAAAATATTCGTCGCTTTCAAGCGTATTTTTAAGTTGATTTTCGACATCCACAAAGGAGATGAAGAATTTTTTTCGTTTTTGTTTCAGGAATGTTAGGGATTCATTGGTTGCTATCCTGTAGAGCCATGTGTATAACTTTGAGTCTTCGCGGAAATTAGAAAGACTGTTCCAAACTTTGATAAATGTATTTTGCAATATGTCATCAGCATCTTCATGGCTAACAACAATTTTTCGAATGTGCCAATAAAGTCTTTCCTGATATTTGTTTATTATAATTTTAAAAGCTAAGTTTTTAGTTTCTTCATTTCTAAATAAAGAAAGGACTTCTTTGTCAGAATATTCTGTCATATTTCTTTAGATTATCTTCAGGGAGCAGATGAAATCATTTGTTTTCTGCTTTGTTTCTTCCTTTCAATAACTTTTTCGGTAGCTTTAATTATATCAGGTAGATCAAGTTTGTATTTTTTTAGTAAATCATTAGGAGTTCCACTTTCGCCGAATACATTGTCCATAGCAACCATTTCCAAGGGCAATGGGTATTTTCTTGCCAAAACCTGTGCGATACTGTCTCCTAAACCTCCATTTCTAAGGTGTTCCTCTGCTGTAACAACGGCTTGTGTTTTGTGAACTGATTCAAGGACAGCTTCTTCATCTAAAGGCTTTATGGTATGTATATTGATTACTTCAGCAGAAATGCCTTTCTCTGAGAGTTCTTCAGCGGCACGAAGAGCAGTATACAGAAGATGTCCGGTTGCAATTATTGTCACATCTGTTCCTTCCTCCATCAGTATAGCTTTTCCAATTTCAAATTTTTGATTTTCAGGTGTAAAGTTGGGAACGTTTGGTCTTCCAAACCTAAGGTATGTTGGCCCGTATTCTTCTGCAATAGCTAATGTAGCCGCTTTGGTTTGGTTGTAATCTGCAGGATTAATAACCGTCATTTTGGGTAACATCTTCATTAGTCCAATATCTTCCATTATCTGATGTGATGCTCCATCTTCCCCTAATGTTATTCCAGCATGGGAGGCACAGAGTTTGACATTTTTATTTGAATATGCTATGGATTGCCTAATCTGGTCATAAACTCTTCCTGTTACAAAGTTCGCGAAGGAAGCAGCAAAGGGAATTTTTCCGCCTATGGTCAATCCCGCAGCCATTCCAACCATATTGGCCTCTGCTATTCCACATTGATAAAACCTCTCGGGGAATTCCTTAATAAATTCATTCATTTTTAATGACCCGCTAAGA
>JAWLEB010000005.1:0-120270 GCA_041686375.1 Bacteroidales bacterium | reverse complement strand
AAATAAAACTTCAAATATTTTCGAAAATATTATTAACAAATTTATACTGGATGAAATATTAAATTTTTTCCATTTTCACACAGTCTCTTTATCGTGGTGCTATTCTCATGCTGCCAAACTAACGGCAGTTGCTACACTCCATGAGTACAACACCATGATTCAGCATGTTGTCAGTTAAATAAGCCACATCACCATCCCCCACGCGCCTGGGTTATGCAATGTATTTAAATAATAGAAAAAAGCCCGCTTTTAGAGCGGACTCTTTTATACATAGACACTTTAACGGCTGGTCTGGCAATGTGTTAAGAATATCAAAAAACAACCCTGCTCCTTACTACATAAAAACAGGTAAAGAACAGGGTTTACAATTAATCAGTAAACAAAACATTTTAAAACCATGAATCATGGAGACTATATTCCTCTTGTGGTAGCTTCTTTTGAGGAATTAATGTTCACATTTTCCGGCTTTCCATAATACAAAACACTGCTTTCATTTTCTGCTTTAATATACAAGTAGTCTGTTACCTTTATTTTTGCGCTGGACTTATCCGTTGTATGAATGTTACAATCGGTAATTTCAAATTCATTGGCATAGAGGCTGCTTTCTCCTCCGCATTGTATAACGACATTGTTGCTTTTTCCCTTCAAGATTGCACGGGATTCATCCTCCATGGTTAACTGAATTTGATCCAGGGAAATTTCATGTTCTGTCTTAAAATTACATTTACCCTGCAAAAAGATTTGCCTCAACGTATCCCTGTGAAGGTATAAAACCGGTAACGATTCACTGTTATCCCCATCGTATGTGATAGTGAGCTTGTCGTCTTCCACAACTGTTTGAACCTGCTCGATGCTGTTGTTATCAGCTTCAACAAAGACTTTTTGTTCGCTGTTCTGAACCCACCTTATCCTTATGTTTCCACTGATGTTAACATATTTAAAAGGTTCAAGCTCACGTTCTTGCTTTTCTATACTGGCCTGCCTGTTTTGTATTTCTTCCTGGTAACGCGATTTTAGGACTATCAAAACTGTGGCTATAAAAATGAGAGTTACTATCAAACCACCTAAAAGTATTTTATTGCTCGTTTTCATATTATATATTTTTAATTTTTACCTTTTCTGTTCTTTATAAATTTCATAAAGCTCTTCAAGCATCATATCCAGCATTTCCATCTTGCGAAAAAATTCAGGAACATCATGTTTCACAAACTCATCTTTTTTCAGTTTCCGTGCCTGCATGAATCCATTCTCCGCAACAAAATAGCCTATTCCCCGCTTGTTGTATATGATATTTTGCTCCTGCAGATGGTTGTAAGTACGAACAACCGTATTTGGATTAACCTCCAGTTGCACTGCCAGCTCTCTTACAGAGGGTATTCTCTCCCCTTCCGGCCATTTCTTAGTCAAAATATTTTCAATGAAATGGTCAGCAATTTGAAGATATATAGCCTGATTCTCTCGAAATTCCATATTAAACCTGCCTTTCTTTTAACTTAAAATAAGAAACAATAAGGAAAAAGGGCGCTAAAATATATTGTAAAACAATTTCAAGGAGTGTATTCAGACTATTTGCCGGTAGCCCGAACAGATCTCCGAATTGTATCCACATATCACCTTTTTGTAACTCTTCGCCGCTGAAAAGAAAATATGCCATTCCTCCAATGAATATAATTATTACAAACCCTATTATAAAAATTGATAATAACGTTTTAATAAAATTATGGTTTCTGAATGCCACGGCACCAAGGAAAAAAATTGAATGAATAATCAGGTAATCTATCCATGTATCGGATGAAGCATATTCTGTCAGACTCAGCCAGTGAAAATCAATCTGAAATAATGCAGAACTAAGGATTCCACCGAGAAAAGCGACTACGTGAACACCTATATACGAGACAATGATCATTATAGGTGCACTCAACAGCCATTGTGCTACAAGCTTCTCCAAAGCAGAAGCGGGTAGTGTTAGATAATAATAACTCTTTTCAGGATGATGCAATTCACTGAAAATGCGACTCGTAAAAACCAGGCCTCCAATCGTAAAAATCATTAAGAAAGTAGACACAAAAGGTTCATAATCCAAACTCTTTCTAAAATAAGAGTCAATAACCAAAATTAACAATAGCAATCCCGCTATTGCCACAATACCGATAAGATAAGGCCGGAGATTGGTTTTAATATCCCGCTGGATTAAATAATATAACCTGCTTATAGTTAAATAATTATTCGTCTTCATATTTTTATTTTTTAAATGCTTGGTTTATTTCACTTCCGTTATTAATGATGGCGTTAAAAAGGAGTTCCATATTGACCTGTGTCTCCTCGTTATGCTGGTTTTTTAAAACAGCAGCTTTGCCACTTACCAGATCTTCTGAATACAGAACATTCCCGTTTTTATCCTCTTTGATCAATTTAAAAGCAAGGTGCTGACCAATTTCTTCCATCGATCTTTTAAAAATGACCTTTCCTTCATCCAGTACGATAATTGGGTCAATAAGGCTTTCCATATCCCTTACCTGATGGGTGGAAATAACAAAAATCCTCTCCTCTGAAATAGAAGAGGCAAGTATTCTTCTAAACTGGCTTTTTGATGGTATATCCAGACCGTTTGTAGGCTCATCCAGAATAAGGAGCCTGGAATTTGTTGCAAGACCGAAAGCCAGTAAAACTTTCTTTTTTTGGCCATAAGACAAAGCAGAAAGTTTCTCCGTTTTATCCAGCTTAAATTCTCTCATATAGCCATCAAACTGTGTATAATCAAAGCCGGGATAAAAGGCACCGTTAATACTGACATATTCTTTTATCTTTAAAGGAGGTAAATGAAATTCCTCCGGAATAATGTATACCTCAGACAACATCACAGGATATCGCCTGAAAGAATCATAATTCAGTACTTTGCATGTACCCCTTTGAGGATAAAGCAAACCCGTAATCAGCTTGAGCAAACTGGTTTTGCCTGCACCGTTCTGCCCTAGCAAACCATATATGTTTCCGGGCTGAAGCTCCAGGGATAAGCCACTAAATAGCTCTGACTTCCTGGGATATGCAAAATTCAGATTTCCAATTTCTACCATAGTGTTTTAGTTTTATAGTGTATTAGTATATTAGTACACTACAAATATATAATATTTTTTTATTACCAACCAAATAAAATTGATTTTTTTTATAAAGTTTCGTGAAACTTTTACAAGAATCTCCGTTTCAGGTTTGTAAAAAATGTCACTTCTGTCGGGGCATAGATCCTTAATTGAACAATGCAAAAAAAAGAGGTTGAGAATGGTAGAAATAATGCTAACAGTTATAAGAAGGTGAATATGTGTAAATATTAATTTCATAACCCTTGTTAGAGTGATTCCATATATATAAAATATAGAAAAAAGCACGCTTTTAAGGAGGGTCAAACATCCTTTCCGCTTTTTGTTTCAGTGTTTTTTGGTTTTTGTAATTTATCATAATAATTTTCATATTTGTTGCGTAAATAATAGGTATGAAAAAAAATAATCAATTGAGAATAGATAAATGGCTCTGGGCGGTGAGAATATTTAAAACCAGGAGTCAAGCCTCAGATGCATGCAAAAAGGGAAAAGTCATAATTGACGGACAACAGGTAAAACCATCACGAATTGTTAAAGTTGGAGAAACTGTAACAGTTAAAAAACGACCCGTATTTTACAAATATAAGGTGCTGGGATTGCTGGGGAAAAGACAGGCCGCCAAAATTGCACAAGAATATTATGAAGACATAACACCGAAAGAAGAAATACAAAAATTAGAACTACACAGAAAACAAAATAAATTTGAACAC
This sequence comes from Bacteroidales bacterium, assembly GCA_041686375.1. Taxonomy (GTDB): domain Bacteria; phylum Bacteroidota; class Bacteroidia; order Bacteroidales; family UBA12077; genus JAGXLC01. The sequence goes on along the minus strand of JAWLEB010000005.1, from coordinate 116,465 downwards.
AGGGAAAAAGGACTTGGCAGACCTACTAAAAAAGAAAGACGAATATTAGATCAAATTAAGAAAAAAGGATTAAAATGATTATAGCACAAGAAAGAAAAGCAACGAATATAGCTGAATATATCCTCTACATGTGGCAAATAGAGGATATGATTAGAGCACATAATTTCGATATAGAAAGTATAGAAAAAAATATAATAGATCATTTCAATCAACCTTATGACATAAAAGAAGAGATGAAAATATGGTATAAGGATTTGATATCTAAGATGCAAAAGCAGGAAATTATTAACCAGGGGCATCTAGAATTTCTGAATGAATTGGTTCAATATTTAGATGAATTGCATCAACACCTGCTCCACAATCCAGATGAATTGAAATATATCGAAGCATACAACAAGGCGAAACCAGCTATTGAAGATTTGCGGTTAAAATCAAAAAAACATGGCGCTGGAGATATTGCAATATGTCTTGAAGGCTTGTATGGAATATTGCTGCTCAAGCTGCAGAAAAAACCACTAAATGCACCTACGCAAGAGGCTATGGCAACAATAAGCCATATGATGGCTCTGCTAAACACAAAATATCAGGAAAAAGCAGAAAATTAATAATTCAGGTCATATTTTCTGTTCAAGTTTCCTAAGGTTGTGAAATGCTTCTTCCCTGTTATTTCCACATAACAATAACTCAGCTAAAAATCCACTACAAACATCAGGTCTTCCAGGGTCATCAAAAATACCACAAAGATAATCCTCTGTGAGATGTACACATGGTAAACCGGCTGGTTTACCATTTGACATACCGGGTATAGGTGAACTTATGGAAGGAACTATACAACAAGCACCGCAATGAGGTCTGCATTCCATTGTGCAAAATTTTATCTCGATGACTCGAAAAAAGATACAATTATAGAGAAAATTATATACAAGACAAAAAATGCCGGGCGAAGAAAATATTCCTATTCCTGCCCGACATTTTTTAACAATCTTAAAAACTACTCAAAAACTATTACAGCAGCAGGTTCTAAAACCTGGAAGGTAAATGATTCAGTAAAATATAACTGTACTTTTTTATCATTATGCGATTCATATCCAATTGATAAATCCTGACCAAGGGTAAGTTTAAAATCTCCGCCTCTGTTACTTAGTAGATACCCCTCATCTATATGTGGGTTAAGAATTATTTCGCCTCCAATAATATCTTTGACTTGTCTGTTCAGTGGATATCCTCCACTATGTACCATCAGGTTTTGCCATTTTTCCTCACCCAGAACAAGACTGTAAGGTCCTTCCAAAGAGGCCTTGTTCATTTGTCTAATAGCACTGGTTACGGTACGTAATATGTCTTTCCCTTCCTCCGGAAAATTCATTTTATCATGATCAGAAGAGTTTTTCAGACCTACAATATGCGCATCTTTCAATCCATGATATATAACTTTTTCTTCAAACTCTGCAATTTCTTTAGCTGCATTTTCCATTGGTCCTAAATCTATGTCTTCTGCTCCCCGAACGGCATTATCTAATTCCCAGATGTTCATGTTAAAAGATTTTCGGGCTTCCAATAAAGGTAAAAATTTATTGATGCCATAACGAACATCTTTCACTTTCTTCTTGTCAGAAAGTACAAGACGTCCTAAGTTTATTCCACCATAATCAATACCTTTTGGACCTTCAACTTCTGCAAACCTTCTTGCAGTTAAAATATTAGTAAAGATAATTTTCGCCTGCTCTTCAATTTCATTCCAGGCATCTTGTGATATGGGTGCTATTGACCTTCTTAATATATCCATGTTTCCTCCTTTTTTTATTTTATCTTGCCTATTCCTAAATCAGAACTATTATTACCTGATGATTCTTCTTCATGATCATCATGATGCTCACCAACTATAGGCCCTTCTTTAAAAAGCCAATTTCGTAATTCTTCATCCCAGCCGGGCATATTTCTTCGGAGCCATTCTAAAGTCATACAGGCATGCTCAATTTCTTCATCTCGGTTATGAGCCATAATAGACTTTAATTCTTCATCGTCTGATGTATCCACTCTTTGATGATACCAGTCTACTGCCTCTATTTCTTCTTTAAGGCTATTTAAAGCCCGCGAATAATTTCGAGCCTGATTGCTTAATTCTTCTGTAGGTTCATGATAATGTGACATCTTACCTCCAATTTTTTATTTAAAACTTAAAATTACTTTTTTTAAACAAAATTTCCAAACTATACTTCTCCCGTTTCAGTAAATCACTGGGTCCAAAAGTCTCTCAAATTACCATATTGTAAGTGAATGCATATTAACAGAAAAAAATATAATCAAAAACTTCGTGTAAGCTCAATATTGATTACACAAATTGATCTGTTTTTTGTTTAACCTATAAGTAACACTAAAGATTTATCTGCAATTGCAGCTATTATATTTTTTTAAGTTTCTAATATGAATTGTCAATTAAAAGGCAACAATCCCCGTCAATATTAGCTCGTACATGCCAACCATATCAGTTGACAGTTGCCTTCGTTTCATTTGACAAATGCGGTAGAAGTGAGAAAAGTTAATATGGCAATCTTGCAGGTGTAATATCATCATGTTTCTCAGGCTCCTGTTTAATTGGGGGATCCAGCTTTAGCTCCTCAATGGAAAAATCTTCGTTATACTGAAGAACCGTAATAGCAATATTTTCGACTCCGTATTTATCGGAGCGCCTAAAAAACTGATAGTCCGAATGACATAATTCAGGAGTGTAAGACAACATGCAATTTTGATAATCTCTTCCAAAATTATACATAGCATTGAAAAAATAAAAACCTATATCAAAACCATGGAAGACATATTTTGAAGGTTCAGACTCAAAAAGTTTCCTGTATTTTCTGACAACGTCTTTAACCTCTTTATCCTCATAATTGACATAGAAAGGAGTAAAAAGATTAAGCTTTAAATTATAGAGATATTCTTGATCAAGATTTTCAAAATCTTTCCAATCTGAGAATCCAAAAACTTTAATTGGATAATCTTTTTTATAAAGGGTATGGAGATTTGTAATAACATCTGTAACAAAAGCCTCATTGTTGGTAGGTACTACCACAATATTCTCTTCCTCATGATTTAAAGCCTGTTCAAGATAAAATAAACTATCCCTGAATGCTACCTCTTTAAATCGTACGTCCACCAGAGAGGTATCCATTGAAATGTAAGAAAAAACTGTATTTTTAAATTCTTTAATTTCAGGGTAATACAGACTATCTCCAGTATGTACGAAAACCATATTATTATCGGAAAATTGTGCAATATGTGAAGCAAATCTTTCCATTTGTGCCTCTTGGGAAGGATAAACCTGAACAAGATTTTCATGGTCTTTCAGCCAGGATGAATTTCTTACAAATGGTGAAACAATATCAATTTGTTCTTCTTTTGCAAACTCTGAAACCAATTTTACATTTTCCTTGTATATCGGGCCAATAATAAGATCTGTATTGCGAAATTCTTCTTCTTCTAAAATTTTACGAACCCGGTTTGTATTATTTTTTGTATCGAAAACCCTCAGATTAATCTTAATATCTTTATTGGCCAGCGAATCCAAAGATAAAATTATACCTTCATAAAATTCTATGAAATTTTTTGCATCAGAAAAAATATAATCAGGTTCACGCTTTTTCTCCTTTTCGATTGTTTCGCCATCATCATCTACTTCTGAGCTATCTATATAGGTTTTTTCAAAATTCTTTTCGGTATAAAGCGGTAAGAATAAATCCACGTTAATACCTCTGCGCTTATAATAACTATCTTCATTACATTCGGAAACCACAGACTGTATATCATAATAAGTAAGAGAAGTCGTATCAAATCCGCTTTCTGGAATATTGAGTATATCAATGAACAACTCTGACATTTCATCCGTTTCACTTTTAACTGGAATCTGAAGGACTGAACCCAGTTTCAAATCATCTTGTCTGATATCCTTATTGGCTTTTTTGATGTCATCTATTTCAACATCATATTTTTTAGAAATGGAATATAAGGTTTCATCTTTTTTAATCTTATGATAAATATAATCTCCTTTTCTTTGATCTTCTTCGTACTTATCAATGGTATCCCGAGGTTCATCTTTGGTAGTCTCAATCTTTGGTTCTTTAGGAATTTTAACGATCTGATCCGCTTTAAGTCCCTCCTCATGCAAAACAGGATTCTCGGCTTTAATGTCATCTGTTGAAACATTATATTCTCTGGATAATGAATAGAGGGTTTCACCCGGTCTGACCGTATGATAAATATAATTTGCGGTATCTGTAGGTTGGAAACGTTCATCTTCAGAGGGATGGTATGGGATTTTTAATGCCTGTCCTGTTTTTATACCAAGCAAAATATCCGGATTTTCTTTTGCAATGGCTCTTTGGGAAACATCATAGGCTCTGCTTATTGAGTACAATGTTTGACCCTTTTCAACAATGTGAATATAATACAACTCACCACTTATTTTCACTTTATCGTCCGATCTCTTAACCACAATGGAGTCTTGCTGAGAATATAAATTATAAGGAAAAACACTTACAAATAAAACAAATATTAAAATTGTTGTTCTGACTTTTTTCACAATATCGTTATTTTTTTACCACCACAAAAGTAATAAAGCTCCCAATAAATGAATATATAAAACCAGAGAAATTAATTCTCTCTTAAAACATATTCATCATATTCAATTTCAAATCTTAATTTGTGCCTGGATTCTTCCTGAGCTAATGACAAAAATAATTCTTTCATAGCTGTGTTTTCGGTGTTAGTAGATAGATCCATATATAAACGGAATGCTGCCTTTTCTTTATTCATTGCCAATATTAAGGCATCTTGATAACTCATGTCAGGAGAAGGATCCATCTTGACCATATAATTGCCAACCCTCATATCTTGTATCTTTTCCTTGGGCAAATCATAAGATCCTTCTTCTTTTATTTTTCTTATTTTGGCTTTATGCTTAATCTCCTCCTGTGCAAATTCATTAAACACTTTTCTCATATCCTCGGATTTAGCACTTGTAGCAAGCTCGTTATAAAAATCAACAGCTTCCTGCTCTGAGTTCATAGCAAAATCCAATATATCATCAACAGTTTTAAACTCCTTCATAGTTAACTTTTTTATTTTAAGAATTAAATATATATCACCGATTTTCAAACATTTAGCCTGTAATCAACTATCGACTTTTGTATATTCAGGTTGTTCAGCTTTTTCAAATGCCATTTCAAATTTATCATCAAAATATTTTACAATAAAATCACAACCATGGTTAAACAAACGAAATTCTTCGTTATTTTCTTTTGTATATTCAAAAGTATATTCCATTTTTTGATAATTTCCTAAAAGTGAAATAGCTTCCTTTCTAACACCATCTGTAGATTTCAAACCATTTGTATCAAATGTGTTAAGCAAATCAATCAATTGTTCAAAATTCTCTTTTTCTACAGGTGCATTCAACTGCTTATCAAACTGTTGGATATAACGTTGCGTGTTAGTAAAAGTACCCGACGTTTCAACAGGAAAAGTTGCCGGTAAAATTAAATTTGCCTCTTTCGCTGTTTCTGTGAGAAAATAATCCTGAACCAATACAAATTCGGCCTCCCCAAACCACTTCGTAACGCGTTCTTTATCAACAGCACACCCAACAGGGTCTTCACCAAAAATATACATCTTCTTAATCATGCCCTTCTCCAGTTGATCGATATGATCTCTAGAAGGTATTTTTGGTAAATCGTCTACATTCCAAACCTTTTTAAGTTCTTTAACAAATGATTTATCATGTAAAGAACGATTCCCAACACCAGTATAAGAATTAATCCCCATATCAAAAATGCCTTGCGAATTATTCTTCTCTTTGAGAGAAATGATTCCACTGGCTGTTTTTCCGAGTTTACCTGTTAACATTGCAAGATTGAAAAGTTCTGTGCCAGTTCTTGGTGAAATATTACGCTCGGAAAACACCAGTATGACATTTAACTCATTATTATATTTCTCTGCAAAGTCAATCAAATGTTCCTTACAACAAATACCAGATTTTTTAACCAGTTCATCAAAATTTTCTTTTAACAATCTTTCTTTGTAAGCGTTAAAATCATGACAATTATCCTTTATGAAAAGATTATTTTGCTTATTCGCTGAAAGAAGGTAATGATTGATTGCCTTTACAAAATGATAATAGGATTTAAGATTAATTTGGCTATCAACTTTATGTTTCATACTGGAGTTTTCTTTGGTAGTAATCATCTCAACAGGTATACCATGAATTTCACGTGCATTATTTACTTTAAATCCTACTACCCCATTCTCCATGTTAAGTTCTGAGCCAAACAATATAATTTTACTGGCCTCCGGAATTTCTTCAAAAGGAACATTTGCTTTATAATTATAATTATTTCCTTCATACGCTGCAAGATGATGAAAGCTATTGATATTATTCGTATTAGCTCCTAAGCGGGCAAATTTTTGGAATAAGTAAAGTTCCTCATTGGAGAGCCTTGCACCTGCATAAAAAGCGTTTTCCTCAGATTCAACATGACGTATTTCATCGAGTATTACCTCATAAGCTTTCTCAAAACTTATCTCTTCAAAATTATCATCAACTTTCAGTAATGGTTTGGTTATTCTTTTTGGGTCATTCATGACCGGATAACCAAACTTAGGATATTTACATATATTGCCGTCTTTGTTTATTAATCCCTCGTTACCTGTCGTACGTAATATATAACCGCTTTTATGATGATAATTTACATGACAACCTACTGAACAATAATTACATATAGATGACACCGTATCCCATTGTACAGGCGCCGGCTTGTGAGGTGTATTCTCTGTGATTGCGCCTGTGGGGCATGCAGAAATGCATAATCCACATGATTCACATTTTGTTTCTGTCAGTGATTCTCCCATACTTGGAGACACATAGGTCTCAAAGCCTCTGTTCACCAAGCCAAGAGCATTAGCGCCAACAACTTCATTACATATTCTTACGCATCTTCCGCAAAGAATGCATTTATTATTATCTATTTCAACAAACGGATGGGAAAAATCTACCTCAAACTCCTGGAATTCACCACCAAATCGTTTTTGTTCAGCCTCATACTCGGTGGAATATTCTTTCAGTTTGCAAGTATATAACTCACTACATCCGCATTCAAGACACCTTCCAGTCTCCTTATTAGCAACTTCTTCATTTTTATATCCCAGCTCCACTTCTTTAAAATTCAGCCTCTTATCAGGAGGTAAGGTTGGCATCTCCTCTCTCATCTGCTGTTTATATCGATCTGCAAAATCATCCTCTTTGAGTTCCCTAAAATGAGTCTTACGGCTTATAAATTCTTTCTTCTCGGGTTGAAGCGTTTGACCGGAGAGGTATTGATGACAACTACGCGAAGCAATCTTTGCCTGTGCAATAGCTTCTATGATCGTAGCCGGCCCGGTAACGCCGTCACCAGCCGCAAATATATTTTCAATACCCGTCTGCAACGTTTTTTCATCTGCATCTACATCACCCCATCGATTCACCTTCAATTCTCCTTTATCTGCATGTTTATTAACATCATCAAGAAAATTGACATCTGTTTTCTGTCCAATTGCAGCCATTATATAATCTACTTCCATATCAAATTCAGAACCTTCGATTGGGATCGGTCTTCTTCGTCCAGATGAATCCGGTTCACCCAGTTCCATTTTTATCAATGTCATAGACTTTACTTTGCCTGTATTATCCTTGTTTACTTTAACCGGATTAGTAAGAAATAAATACTCTACACCTTCCAATTTCGACTCGTGCACTTCAATAGGATTAGCAGGCATCTGTTCTTCAGCACGTCTGTATATAACATAAACTTTTTCAGCGCCACAACGTACAGAAGTACGACAACAGTCCATTGCCGTATTTCCACCTCCAACTACAGCCACTGTTTTTCCGGAAAAATCATATTGTTGTCCTGTCATTTCCATATTTCTCAGGAAATCAATACCTGAAAAAACATTTTCAGCATCTTCCCCTTCTGCTCTCAGTAAGGTGCCACGCTGTGAACCAATTGTCAGAATCACACCATCGTATTTATCTTTAAGATCTTTATAGCTAAGGTTGTCACCAAACTTCTGATTATAAAAAATGTTAACACCCAATTCAGTTATCGTTTTAATCTCTTTGTCAAGCACATCATTAGGCAATCGATATTCAGGTATTCCATATCGCAGCCATCCTCCGGCTTTAGGAGCAGCCTCGTAAATATCACACTGATGACCTTTTTGTTGCAGAAAATAGGCTGAAGAAAGTCCACCGGGTCCTCCACCTATAATAGCTACTTTTTTACCTGTTGATGGTTCTAATTCCGGTTTAAAATGGTCACCATTAAGCAGATCTTTATCAGCAGCAAAACGCTTCAGATAATCGATGCCCACACCGGCTCCTTCATCGAGATAATTCCTGCGACATGCAAGTTCACAAGGTCTCACACACACTCTTCCGCACACAGCCGGAAGTGGATTGGTTTGTTTGATAAGACCAACCGCTTCGCTGTACAATCCTTTCTCAATCATGGATATATATCCCTGTACATCAACCCCTGCTGGACATTCTTCTGTACATGGAGGGACACAATCGGCAAAGTGATCGCTTACCAATAAGTCCAGTGCTGTTTTCCTTGATTTTACAACAGCATTGTTATGCGTTTCAATTTTCATTCCTTCCTCTATCACAGTAGAACAGGAAGGTTGCATCCCCTTGCCTTCTATCTCAACAACACAAACAAAACAAGATGAATATGGTTTTAAACGCGGATCATTACATAAAGTTGGAATATCTATGTTCTGTCTTTTAGCTACTTCAAGAATTGTTTCTCCCTGAAAGCCTTTTACAGTCTTGTCATTAATAATTATATTGAGTTCTTCCTTCATTGTATACAGATTTTCAATTAATAATTGATTTATGACAGGATAATTGCATCAAAATTGCATTTGGTATAGCATACACCACATTTTATACAAGTATCCTGATCGATCTTGTGTACTTCTTTCCTTTCACCGGAAATAGCGTCAACAGGGCAGTTTTTGGCACAAACTGTACATCCGGTGCATTTTTCAGGGTCAACCGTATAAGTCAGAAGAGCTTTACAGCCTTTTGCAGGGCACTTTTTTTCGGTAATATGTGCTTCATACTCATCCCGGAAATACTTAAGGGTAGTAAGCACAGGATTCGGAGCCGTCTGACCCAGCCCACATAAAGAATTTGCCTTAATCTGATAAGCTAACTCCTCGAGCTTATCCATATCCTCTTTCTCTCCTTTACCTTCCGTAATTCGCTCAAGAATTTCCAGCATCCGTTTTGTGCCCAAGCGGCAGAAAGTGCATTTTCCACAAGATTCTTTCCGTGTAAAATCGAGGAAAAATTTTGCAATATCCACCATACAGGTTGTTTCATCCATTACTACCATCCCTCCTGAACCCATAATGGCACCAGTAGCATTAACGGAATCATAGTCTATGATGGTATCGCTCAGATAATCCGGGATACATCCTCCTGAAGGGCCACCAAGCTGAACTGCTTTAAATTTTTCCCCTCCTTTTATTCCTCCTCCCAGTTTATGGATGATATCATTAATTGTGATACCCATTGGCACCTCAACAGAGCCGCCATGGTTAATTTTACCTGTTAGTGCGAAAACTTTTGTTCCTTTACTTTTTTCCGTACCATACTGATTGAAAAACTCAGCTCCATGAAGGATAATTTGTGGTACATTGGCATAAGTTTCTACATTATTAATATTGGTAGGTTTAGTCCAAAGTCCTTTTTCAGCAGGATACGGAGGTCTTTTGGTTGGCATACCCCTGTGTCCCTCAACAGAAGCCATAAGAGCGGTTTCCTCTCCACAAACAAATGCTCCTGCGCCCTCTTTAACATAAAGGTCAAAATTGAAACCTTCTTTTCCCAGGACTGCTTCACCCAAATAACCCTTTTTTCTGGCCTGTTCAAGTGCAATATTCAATCTTTTAATAGCCAGAGGATACTCAGCACGGCAATATATGACCCCCTCGCTTGCACCTGTAGCATAAGCCCCAATAATAAGCCCCTCGATTACAGCGTGAGGATCACCTTCCAGCAATGATCTGTCCATAAAAGCTCCCGGGTCGCCCTCATCAGCATTACAGACGATATACTTTTTATCTGCTTCATTCTTATAAGTAAACCTCCATTTCAGCCCTGTTGGAAAACCACCACCTCCTCTTCCGCGCAGGCCGGAGTCCAAAACGGTTTGTATAACATCTTCCTGTGAAACATCCTCATTCAAAATTTTTGTAATAGCCTTATATCCATTACGTTTCTCGTACTCATCAATTCTTTCAGGGTTGATAACGCCACAATTTCTGAGGGCAATTTTTGTTTGACCCTCCCAGAAAGAATCATCGGGAGTTTCAAATAAATCCGTTTTAACGACATATTCTTTAATGGGCTCATCACTGCCAATGTGTTTGTCCATAATTTCCACAGCTCTCTGATCATCAACATCGCCATAAAGATAAGAGCCATTCTCGTCTATTATTTCGACAAGTGGCTCACGATAACACATTCCAATGCAACCGGTTTTCTTCAATTCAATATCAAGTTTATCTGCTTTTTTTATTTCCTGGAGCTTGTCGAATACTTTTTGTGCACCTGCTGCTATACCGCAACTGGCAAGTCCGACTAATACTTTTGTTCTTTCCATACAATAGATTTAATGAAATTGTTGAATTCAAAAAAAAGAGAGTCATTAATTGCTCTCTTGAATTTTAATATCCTTTACGATTTTCACTGCATTTTTACCCGTAAGTTTACCGTATGTATTACCATCTATCATCATTACCGGCGCCAGAGAACAACAGCCAAGGCAAGCAACGGATTCAAGGGTAAACAAACTATCTTCTGTTGTTTCACCGTCCTCTACTTTCAAGGCATCCTGAAGAGCTTCAGTGATTGTCCCTGCATTCTGCACATGGCATGCTGTACCATGACAGACTTTAATAATATGTTTACCAACCGGATTTAATCGAAACTGCGTGTAAAATGTAGCTACACCATACATCTCTGTAAGGTCTATGCCGGTAGACTCTGATAATTTCAAAAAAGCATCATACGGTATGTACCCATAAATATCTTGTGCTCCCTGAAGAAGTGGAATTAAATTTCCTTTTTTATTTTTTAATTTTTCAATTAGAGGGTCAAGAAGACTAAGATCCACCTTCTCCCGGGGAAGCTCGTCGTCCTTTTTAAGAAATCTTTGAACACGCATAGGATATAGGCTTTTGTTAATAACTAGTCATTGAAAACAGGGGATTAATTTATAACTTGTAAATATAAAAACAAAAGCTGAAAAATATGTTATTGATCCCAATACTTTAAAACACTCATAAGTAAATATATTCAAAATAATTTAGAATCATTCTTAATTGAGCCTTATTAAAAAACTGTTTTGATTTCTTTTAGAAATCGAACAGATAATTAGGCTTTACCACAGACCCCGCCCTAAAGGAAGAGGCTATAAATAAAACTACGAAGGAGAAGCTTCGCCATTTGTCTGCCACACAACAAAACTGATGATAATTAAAGCAAATGATACTACTAATAAAGCAGGATAAAACGAAATATATTGATTTCATAACGGCTGATTGAAGCCAATATATATAAATTAATAGAACAAACTCGTAAAAAAACTAATTCTACAATAATGTAGATTAGTAATTGTCGATAGGATTATTGAAAAACCTGCTGAGTTTTGAAAACAAACTTTCCATATCGATAGGTTTAGTAAGATAATCATTGCATCCTACATTCATGCATTTTTTACGATCATCAGACATAGCGTAGGCAGTCTGTGCAATTATCGGAATGGTTTTATTATGTTCTCTTATCTTTTGGGTCAGTTCCAGTCCATTTGTACCTCCCAGTCTGATATCCATTAAAATAAGATCAATACTTTCATTCAAGTAATATTCCCATCCTTTCTCAGCGGTTTCAGCATACAAGAGATTCACATTCGAAGGCTCCAGCAAATTTTCAAAATAAAGATAACTCGTATAATCATCTTCTACCACAAGTATTGTTTTATTTTCCCAGTTATACTGAGGAGTTTGCATTATCTCCTTATCCTCTTTCTCGTCGTTGTGAATTTTTAGTGGTATTGAAAAATAAAATGTACTTCCTTTTCCGGGCCTAGATTCAAGATACATCTCACCACCAAGTATATTAACCAATTCATTGGAAACTGTCAGTCCTAAACCTGTGCCCCCATAGTTTCTTGTCGCGGATGAATCAACCTGCCTGAATTTTTCAAAAATCATCTCATGATATTGCTCCGCAATTCCAATTCCTGTATCACTAACAAAAAAACGGATATTATCTTCCTCAGAATAACAACCCACCTCAATTATACCTTTCGATGTAAACTTTAATGCATTTTCTATTAAATTTGATACTATCTGCTTAAGCTTCAGTTTATCAACTATAATATTTTTTTCTTTCAGATTTTGATCTAAACTTATTGCAAAATCTAAGTTCTCCTTGCCATGATTTTTTTTATTCTCCTCAAACAACACGCTGCATTCATCCAGAAATTCACCCAAATTAACTCTATCTTCTTGAATGTCATATTGTCCAGCCTGAATTTTAGAGAAATCTACTATGTCATTAATAATTCCTAACAGATGTTCTGCGCTCTGGTAAATAATATCCGTATAATGCTCCCACGCATCATCTTCAGGGCCTTCCTGCTTTAGCAATCTTGTGAATCCCATTATGCCATTCATTGGAGTTCTGATTTCATGGGACATATTTGCAAGAAATTCAGATTTCAGTCTATCAGATTCCTCAGCTTGAATTTTAGCTTTTCTTAATTCATCTTCTTTCCTCTTCAGAGGTCTGATGTCATTAAACACAACCACTATACCGTCAAATCTGTCGTTCTTACGCAATCTGCTGCTGCTGACGAAAACAGGTATTTGTTGTCCTTCTTTTGAGGTAATCTCTGCTTCAAAATTATTTGGGAAAGTTTCATCAGATTCATCAGCGATATTTATCAATCGCTGGTAATTCTCTTCATTTACAAGGAGGCTCCAGTGCTGCCCCACTATTTCACTTTTCGAATATCCGGTAAGATACTCCATTGCAGGATTGCCAAAAATAATTTTTCCATCTTTATCTTCAACCAGAATTCCTTGGTTCATGGTATTGATTATGGTTTCATTAAATTCTTTAAGGTATTGTGCTTGCTTTTCAGCCTCTATCGCTTTTTCTCTTTCTTCTTTTAACCGCAGGGCATTTTTTACAGCAGGAGATAAACGAATCATTCGTTCTTTCAACACGTAATCCCATGCTCCGGCTTTAATAGTATCCACAGCAGTTTCTTCATCAAGATTGCCAGTTACGACAATAAAAGGTAGATTGGGTTCTGTTTCCTTAATGAAGTTAAGTGCTGCAAGAGCATCAAACTGCGGAAGGCTATAATCTGACAAAATCAGATCTACAGTGTGCTCTTTTAGGATTTTGTTAAAATCAGCTTCATTATCCGCAATAAGATACCGATCAACCTCTATTTTTGCCTTTTGTAACTCCCGCTTCATAAACTCTACGTCGGCAGGGTTATCTTCTAAAATCATTATATTAAGAGGTTTAGTCATACCTTAAATTTTAATTTACGAGTCCTTATAAGGCTGTTGATTGAGAGCAACCCAATAATGACCCACATTATTTATCGCTTTTGTGAACATCTCAAAATCAACGGGTTTAATGATGTAACTATTCACACCCAGGTCATAACTCTCTCTCAAATCTTTATCTTCATGTGATGATGTAAGCATAACTACGGGCAAATACCTTGTTTCTTCATGAGTTCTGATTCTTCTCAACACTTCAAGACCATCAACCTTTGGTAATTTAATATCCAGTAAAACAAAATCCGGAGGATCGGCTGGATAACGATCTTGAAAATCGCCTTTGCAAAATATAAAATCCAATGCTTCTTCACCATCTCTGAGACGTTTTACGAAAAGCGGTATATCATGCTTACTGAAAGCACGCAGGATAAGCTCTGCATCATTTTCATTATCTTCGACCAATAAAATGTTCACCTCAGAATCTTGCATCTTATTCCCTTTTTAGAAAATGCAATACCAATTTACTCATTCTTTATTTCTTTTTCAATATCAGACAGGAAAAAATAAAAAGTAGTGCCCTTGCCTTGTTTCGATTCCACCCATATTTTACCTCCATGTTTATTAATCACTCGCTTTACCAAACTCAAACCAATGCCCGAACCTTTATATTCCTCTTCAGGATGCAGTCGTTGAAAAGTTCCGAAAACTTTATCCACATAATTCATGTTAAATCCAATTCCATTATCTTTTACATAAAAAATCTGTTTATTGTTCATTCCTTTAAAAGACCCGATCTCAATTTCAGGATTTTCCTTACTTTCAGAAAATTTAAATGCATTAGAAATCAAATTAGAAAATACAATTTTCAACATCGACCGGTCAGCATATATTTCGGGTAGTTGATGAACCGTAAAAGCCGGTAACTTCTGTTGATATTCAGATTTCAACTCTGTATAAACCTCATTAACAAGCTTTTTCGTATCAATACGCTTGATTCTTAATGCCTTTTTTCCCAGCTTCGAAAATGCAAGAAGATCTGAGATAAGTTGATTCATTTTCGAGGCATTGGAACGGATAATATTTAAATAACGTTTTGCATCCCCTTCCAACTGACTTAAATAATCCTCTTCCAAAATTTTTGAAAAACCCTCTATAGCTCTTAAAGGAGCTTTTAAATCATGAGACACGCTGTATGAAAAAGATTCTAATTCTTTATTGGCTTTTTCCAACTGGCTGGTTCTGTTCTTTACTTGTTCTTCCAGTTCTTTATTCCAGTTATTTTGCTTAATTTCAGCCTCTTTCCTGTTGGTGATATCCATTATAAAACCTTCCAGTAATTCCACACCATTCCTATCCTGACCGATAATTTTCCCTCTTTCCCAAACCCATCTGATGCTGCCCATGGCAGTATAAATACGATATTCTACCTCAAAATGTTCATTTTCCGAAATGGATTGCTGAATTACACTCCACACGAATTCCTGATCCTCCGGATGAACTATATCTCCGTATGTAAGTTCTTTATCGTGAAGTAAAAATTCGGCATCATAACCGGTGACATCTTTACATCCCTCACTGACATAAAGCATACTCCATTTCTTATAATTGCGGCATCGGTAAACCATTCCCGGGATGTTAGCCAACAATGTTTCCATCATTCGGTGATTTTCTTTAAGTTCCCACTGAATATTTTTCAGTTGGGTAATATTCGTAAGCGACGCCACACACTCTTTCGAATCAAGCTCAAATCCCAGTTTTAGTAAAATATTTTTGCGCTCCCCTATTCGGTCAATAAAGACAAATTCATACTCGGTTGGCAGATTTCCGGTATTTTTCTGTCTTTGCCTATGGTATTCCGTCATTTTCTGAAGGTCTTGGTTATCAAAGAAATCAGACCATTTCATTTCCCCTTCAATCTCCACCTTACTATATCCCGAAAGAACCTCAAATTCTTTATTACACAGGGCAATAATCATGTCATCTCCGAAAAGGCAGGTAGCTGCACCTGTATTATTGAATAATACCTCATAACGTTTCCGTTCTTGTTTTATCTTATTCGCATATTTTTCACGTATATCCTGAAGCCGTTGTTCTAATTCCTCATATGTATATTTTTTTGCCATAATGAGAATTCTTTCCGATAAAAGTATCCAATAAAATAGAGAAATTCAAGTTTTAACGGATTGTTATCCCGGTCATACACTTGTAAGAAAGGTATATATCTGTTCTCACTTCTCATCATTCTATTATCATTTTTTGTTATGATTTATTTCATCTGAATTTAGAAACTGTTTTGATTTTGTCCTACTTTAACAAATTAGTTTTATTTATAGCCCCGTCCTTTAGGCGGGGTCTGTGCAAAATATCATCTTCAAAATTTGGTAAAGCAAAATTTCTAAAAGAAATCAAAACAGTTTCTAAAACACAATAAAATTCTTAATAATTAAGCAGGCTGATTTGTTTACTTATTATATCTTTATCAGATTACTTTAGTAAGGAATTTTTTAATCATGGAAAGAACATTCATAATTGGAATCATTAAAGATAAATTACTTGGTTATATTGCCCGGCCCTTTATAATTCAAAAACATCAAAACAAAGGCTATTATCCCATTGAGGTGCAGTTAAATGAATTATCCATATCAAAATATCGTGATGAACTTAGCGAAGAACAATTAAAAATTTATGAGATAATAGCCGAATACAGTGATAACAATCTGTACAAAATTTTCAAATCCAAAAAGGACAAGTCGCCTAAAGATTACTTCAACAAACTAAAAAAAGAGGACGCAGACAAAAATATCAGGCCTTTTATTGAAAAGAAACATGCCAAGGTTTTTGATATTATCAGGAAAACAAATACAGAAGTATACTTTAAGGATAAGCATAAGTATATCAACAGAGATGAAAGAATATTTGTTGAAAAAAATCCCGCCAAAACTGTTTTTAACATTATAAAAGGTACAGAAGAGACCCATTATTCTTTATCCATCAATCAGAATGAAAAAGAAATCAGCCTGCTTGGAAAATCATATTCAATACTTTCTAACAACCCGTGCAGGATAATTATTGACTATCATTTGTTTTCGTTTGAAGATATCGACTCCAAAAAACTACTACCATTTTTTAAAAATGAATATCTCACCATACCCAAAAAAAATGAAAAGGCTTGGTACAAGGCATTTGCACTACCCAATATTAAAAAATTCAAGGTGAATCCGGTGGGCTTTGAAATAAAAAAAGCTACCCCAAAGAAACAGGTAGTTTTATCCCTGGAAAAAGATCTGTCGGGAAAACCTGCATTTGTTTTAAAGTTTCAGTATGGTGACAACATTTTTTTTGCAAAACATGGACAAGATGTAAAGGTTGACATGGACACCAATGGGGAAAGGTATAAATTCATAAAAATCGAAAGAGACCGAAAATGGGAAAAACAAAAAATAAAGGAATTGGAAAGCCTTGGATTACAAGTAAGCCACGTAAACTTTTTTGTTCTGAAGAACCACAAGAACGAGGAATTTGATAAAGACGAGCTACTCGACTGGCTAAAAAAAAATCACAAAGAACTATCTTCAAAGGGATTTATTATCAAACAGGAATATTTAGACAAAACTTACAATTTCGCTTCATGCAACCTATCGATGAAAACAGAAGAATACAATGATTGGTTTGACATACAGGCAGAAATTGAAATTAATGGGTATACATTTCCTTTTGTCAAGCTCAAAAAGTATATTCTGAAAAATATTCGTGAAATAAAACTACCTGACGGAACCTATGGAATACTCCCCAAAGAATGGTTTAAGAAATTTTCTGAACTCTTCAAATATGGAGAAATAAACAAGGAACAATTATGGATTAGAAAACATCACTTTAAGGTAATTGAAGATACTTTCAAGCGCTCAGAGAGTTATCCGGAAGCCTTGCAAAAGCTCATTGACGATCTCCATAAAAGAGACAAAGATCCCCCTTCAGCATTAGAACCCATTTTACGTAATTACCAGAAAACAGGTTACTGTTGGATGTATGTATTACAGCAACATAATTTCGGAGGGTGCCTGGCTGACGACATGGGACTTGGGAAAACCATACAAACCCTTGCGCTGATACTGCAGAGTAAAAAAGAAGCTGAGGAAGTATCCTTTAATATCCCGGAAAAAACCAAACACAAGCAACTAAATTTATTTTCCAATACGAATGCTAGACCAACAACAAAAGAGACAAAGGTCACTCTGACATTTCTGATAGTCATGCCTACTTCTCTGATTTATAACTGGCAAAACGAAATCCAGAAATTCAGCCCGGAATTGTCAATATATAAACATACAGGCATGAACAGAACAGATAGTCTCGATAAACTGTACAAATACGATGTGGTTCTTACGACCTACGGAATTGTCCGTAATGATTATGAATTTCTGCAGAAAGCCCGTTTCTATTACATAATTTTAGATGAAAGTCAGTATATCAAAAATCCATCTTCAAAAATTTTTAAAGCTGTAAATGAACTAAACGGAAAATATAAGCTCGTGTTAACAGGGACACCAATCGAAAACTCTCTTTCAGACCTCTGGTCACAGCTTCATTTCTTAAATAAAGGCTTGTTAGGTAACTATAATTTTTTCCGTAATGAATTTCTTATTCCTATCGAAAAACATAACAACAAGCAAAAACAAGAAAAATTAAAAACGATTGTGAATCCATTTATCATGAGACGAACAAAGCATGATGTTGCTAAGGAATTACCAGAAAAAACAGAACAGACTATTTATTGTGAGATGACAGAAGAGCAACATTCTCTTTATGATACAGAAAAATCGAAAATCAGGAATAACATTCTTGACTACATGGAAAATCCTGAAGGTAAGGCAAGTTTGCATATTCTTGATGGACTGAGTAAACTCAGACAGATAGCTAATCATCCTTTAATGATTGAGAAGGATTATCAGGGAGATTCCGGTAAATTTACCGAAATCAAGGATTATCTGGAAAGCCTGATATCCGAAGGGCATAAAATACTGGTATTCTCATCTTACAAAAAGCACTTGAAATTAGTCGAGAAATATTTTCAAAATGCCGGATGGAATTATTCTCTTTTAACAGGCAAAACTCAGGACAGGCATCATGTTGTAGATCAATTTCAAAAACAAAAGGATAACAAAGTCTTTCTTATCCAGATAAAAGCCGGAGGGTTCGGATTAAACCTTACAGCCGCCGATTATGTTATGATATTAGACCCCTGGTGGAATCCGGCAGTGGAAGAACAGGCCGTAAACAGGGCTCACAGGATTGGACAAAATAAAAAAGTATTTGTATACCGCTTCATAAGCGTAGGAACTGTTGAAGAAAAAATTCAAAAACTCCAGAGTGAAAAAGGACGCTTAGCTGAAAACTTTATCACAAAAACACAAATACTCAACAACCTATCTAAAGAACAAATATTAGAACTTTTTAGATAAAATAATCTTTATGTTACCCTGATTACCTATAAGCTCCCATTGATGTTTTTCTTAACACTTTTTGAGTAACCAAGTAGATAACCACTTAAAACGATAAAATCACACAAGGGTAGGATTATTTTTTGCGGGCATTTCATCCAACCAGTTTATCAACCTCTTCTGCCAACTTATAATCCTTCTCAGTCACCCTGCCCTCACTATGGGTAGTCAGGGTTACTTTTACCTTATTGTAGGAATAAAGATATAAATCCGGATGATGTTGATATGTTTCCGCAATATCTCTAACCTGGTTAATAAATTCAATAGCCTGAACAAAATCTTTAAAATTAAAAGTCTTTGTTATCTCATTTTTGTTTTCTTGCCAATTTTCCATATAGCATAAGATTTTTTTTCTTAAACAAACTTTAATAAAAAATTGTTGAATACAAATAATACCCAAAAATAAAAGAAGACTGAATACAACCTGAGTCCTGGTTCTCCCGGCGGTTAAACAGTTCAAGTTTTTGTTGACAAAAAAATAGATCTCATTGATAAAAATTTCATATTTAATGAGTTTCTGTTTAATTTTAACTATTTGTTATTGAGTAAAAAATAGCAGCTTCTCAATTATTAAAGAAAATTATTTAATCCAAAGTCCTTTATATGTTACTTCTGGAAGTAGTTCTGATTATTTCAATAGTCCTCCAGCTATCCTGCGCGTTTTTAGCGTTACGCTTAATCAAAATCACCGGATATATATGGGGATGGTTTGCCTTGGCTGTAGCAATCATTCTAATGGCTGTAAGAAGAGCAGTTTCATTTTACAGCTTTATTGTTGAAGGAGAATCTACTACGCTTTTATCCACAGAGTTTATTGCTCTAGCAATTTCTTTGCTGATGTTTATAGGCATAATCAACATCCAACCGATTCTCCGGTATCTATATTCTCAAAAATCCAACCTGGAAAGACTTAACGCTCAACTAAAAGAAGAAATTGAACAACGAAAAAAAGCACAGGAAAAAACGATAATTAGTGAAGAAAAATTTAAAAAACTGGCTGATTATGCCCCTGTATTAATCTGGATGTCTGATCAGAAAGGGCAGTGTACCTATTTTAATGAGAGATGGCTTAAATTTCGCGGAAGAACACTTGAAGAAGAAAAAGGCATGGGCTGGACAGAAGGACTACACCCCGAAGACAAAGAGCAAACTATAAACCAATACCTGGGTGCATTTAAAAAACGGCAAAATTTTACATTGGAATATCGCATTAAAAATAAAGATAATCAATACAGATGGTTTTATGATATCGGCGCCCCGATGTATGATGACAATGACAGCTTTTTAGGTTATATAGGTTCGTGTATTGATTTAACTGAAAGGAATAAAATAGAACAAGAATTGAAGGAATCAAGAAATCAGTTAAAAAAATTATCAAGTTACCAGCAAAACCTGATTGAACAAGAACGTTCCTATATTGCACGAGAAATACATGATGAACTGGGACAATATTTATCGGCAATTCACATGGGGCTTTCCTGGATAAAAAAGCAAATTGACCGAAGAGACAGAAAGATGCGATCAAAAATTCTCGAATTAATTGAGTTGACAAATGTAACTTTGCAAAAAGTCAAACAGCTTGCCACTGAACTACATCCAAGCATAATAGATGATATGGGAATTCTTTCAGCAATAGAATGGTACGTGAATGAATTCGAGAAACAAAGTAAAATAAGTTGTTATTTATATCTTCCTGATAATGAAGTAGAAATTGGTATAGATGAAAACAAAGCAATTAATATTTACAGAATAATACAGGAAGCATTAAACAACGTTTACAGGCATGCAGAAGCTTCAAAAGTTGAAGTCAGCATGAAACAGAACGAAAAGGAAATTACACTTGAAATTAAAGACAATGGCATCGGTTTCGATTTAAGTGAAAATCAGGCGACAGACAATCTTGGAGTAATAGGTATGAAAGAACGCGCCTTTATAATGAATGCCACATTTAGCATTAAAGGCGATAAAGGCAGCGGAACACAAGTAACCATAAAAATTCCAATAAAATAAAGCATAATGATTAAAATATTACTTGTAGACGACCACATCATCGTTCGTAAAGGAATCAAACAATTGCTTGAAGACTCTGAAGATATCCGGGTAGTATCTGAAGCGGGTACAGCCGAAGAAATGTTTAAAATAATTAATAAACAGGATTTTGATGTGGTTATACTGGATATTTCTTTACCCGGAAGAAGCGGAGTGGAAGCTTTAAAGCAGTTGAAATCCAGTTTCCCGGAATTACCCGTTTTAATATTGAGCATGCATCCGGAAAGTCAGTATGCGCTCAGAGTTATGAAATCAGGTGCTATGGGATACCTCACTAAAGATAGTGTACCTGAAGAACTCATAAAGGCAATCCATAAAGTTAACAAAGGAAAAAAATATATAAGCACCAACCTTGCAGAAGAATTAGCCAACTTTCTCAATGACAACATAGATAAATTACCTCATCAAACCCTGACCGACAGAGAATACGAAGTATTACTTAAAATCGCCGAAGGAAAATCACTGACAGGAATAGCGCAAACCCTATCTTTAAGTGTAAAAACAATAAGTACCTACCGTTCAAGAATCCTGAAAAAAATGAATATGAAAAGTAATTCAGAACTGATAAAATATGCAATGGAACATCATCTATTCTAATACCCAACAATACTACACACAAAATATAAGTATTTGTAAGATTTTTCCTACAAATAGTCAAGGTAATTTCCTATCATTTATTAACACACCTTAAACTAGTTCTGTTCGTCTTAATTTTATACTTTATATGTTATTTGCCCTCACATTAAATAAAAAGATTAGGGCAAGAAAATTATATAAACGGCAAGAAGCTAATTTATGCAAAGCAAGAAAAACTCGCATTACAGAACAAAAGTGAAAAGAATCTTAGAACAAAAAGGAATCCAGGAGCCGGTTATATATAACAAAATCCTTGAATCTATTGAGGAAGAGTTTATTATTTATCAAAAGGAACTTGAGCAGCAAAAAGACAAACTCCAAAAAGTATATAACGAACTGGAAACCTCAAGAAAGAAATGCTCAGAACTTTTCAATGAGGCTCCAAACGGATACATCATAATAAAAAATAACTATATAATATCAGATGTAAATACAACCGGTACAGAAATTCTTGGCACACACAAAAAAGAATTGATTGGAAAAGATTTCTCTGCCTTCATTAATCCTGACTCACAAGAAACTTTTTATCTTCATTTAAAGAATGTTATCCAGCAGAGAGAACAATTAACGTGTGAGCTCAAGCTTCAAGTTGCTGATAAAAATACAGTTTTTGTGAAAATGGAAAGTACCCCGGTAAAATACCCGGAAAACCAGGAAGACCAGAATACAATCCGATCAGCATTTATTGATATCACACAACAAAAAGCCCATGAACAGAAACTCAAAGAAAGCGAAAACAAATACCGGACTATCTTTGAAAATTCCGGAGAAGGTTTTTTCTTGATAAGCAATAAAATAGAAGATTGCAATGACCAAGCAGCCAGGTTATTTGGTTATAAAAAAAACGAGTTAATAGGGAAAGACCCTGCAGATGATATATCTCCGAGAACTCAACCTGACGGCACATTATCTAAAACAACAGGGAAAAATCATATAAAAAAAGCGCTCCAGGGTAACATACAGCACTTTTACTGGAAACACAAAACAAAAAGCGGCCAGCTATTCGACACTGAAATAACATTAAATGCTATTGAAACCGAGGCAGGAAAAAAACTTCTGGTGGTTGTACATGACATCTCAGAACAAATTGAAAACCAGAAAGAACTTAAAGAAAAAAATGAAGAAATACGCTCACAAAATGAGGAATACATTGCGCTTGACGAAGAGCTGAACGAATCAAACAACCAGCTAATTGAAACCATAAAGGAACTTAAAGACAAAAAAGAAAAGCTACAGGAAGCCAATGATATAATCAATAAAAGCCCGGCTGTTGCCTTCCTATGGAAAAATTCCGAAGGTTGGCCGGTAGAATTTGTTACAGACAATGTAATTGCATTATTAGGGTATACACCTTCGGATTTTTATTCAGGTGATATTGACTATAAAGATGTTATTCACCCATATGACCAGGAAAAAATAGTGAGTGAACTTATTAAGTATTCCAATGAAAAAAACAGAGAGTCATTTACCCAGGAATACCGGATTGTTTCGGAAGATGGAAAAGTCAAATGGGTAGACGACAGAACATGGATAGAAAGAGATGGTTCCGGAAACATTATACATTTTAAAGGGATATTACTTGAAATTACTGAGAAAAAACGAGCTGAACAAAGAATGAAAAAAAGCGAATCAAAATTTAAAACACTATACAACAGCGCATCAGATGCAATTTACATTTATGATCTTGAAGGGAACATGCTTGAAGTAAATATAGCAGCAACTGAAAGACTGGGTTATTCTAAAAAGGAACTTTTAAAACTGAAACCAGTAGACCTCAATACTCCGGGGCAAAAAAATAATTACCTTGAAAAATTGCAGGAGTTGAAGACCAAAAACAAAGCATTTTTTGAAAATGAACACGTTACAAAAGACGGAAAAATTATTCCTGTTGAACTTAATTCCAGGATTATTAATTATGAAGGGCAAAAGGCTGTACTTACTACTTCCAGGGATATTACAGAAAGAAAAAAGACAGAATGGGAACTTATTTTACAGAATCGCATTTCCAATACGTTTATTAACAGCGAAAGAGAAGATTTTTACAAGAATGTTCTGGATATCATCAGGAAAGCTTTCAGCAGCCAGTATGGTTATTTCGGTTATATAAATGAAGAGGGCGATCTTGTTTCTGAATCAATGACAAAAGATATATGGAGTGAATGCCATGTAAACAGCAAAAGCATTGTGTTCCCAAAAAGTTCATGGAAAGGAGTTTGGGGTGAATCGCTCAAAAAGAAACAAACATTATACACAAACCATAACCTGAAATTACCCGAGGGACATGTACAGCTTAAATCCGCCTTAGCAGCGCCTATTATACTAAACGACAAACTCATAGGGCAAATTGCCATTGCCAACAAACCCGAAGGCTATAATGATGAAGACAAAGCGCTGATTAACAAATTATGTAACTATATTGCTCCGTTATTACATTCTAAAATACAGGAAGAAAGATATAAACTGAATCTCCTCCAGGCAAAAGAAAAAGCAGAAGAAAGCGACCGGCTGAAATCTGTATTTCTTGCCAACATGTCACATGAAATTCGCACCCCTATGAATGCAATTCTGGGATTTGCCCAGTTGCTAAAAGAAAATCAATTTTCCCCGGATAAACAAAAAGAATTTCTGGAAATTATCTACAATCGCTCAAAACATCTGCTTCAAATACTTAACGATATAGTAGACCTTTCCAAAATAGAGTCTAATCTCCTTCAAACAGAATATTCACCATGTAATCTCAATGACCTGATACACGAACTATACAATTCGTTTTCTATAGTAATGAAACAAACGGAAAACAAAAATATCACCCTAAAACTTCATAAAGCATTACCACAAGAAAAAAGTTTCATGTATACCGACCAGGACAGGTTAAATCAAATTCTGACAAATCTGTTAAATAACGCATTAAAATTTACTGATGAAGGAATGGTAGAGTTTGGATATATGGTAAATGAAGAAGGCAACTTTACATTTTTTGTCAGAGATACAGGTATAGGCATTCCTAAAGCAAAACAGGATGAAATTTTCATACGATTCCGACAGGGAGATGAATCCAGTTCCAGAAAATACGAAGGAACAGGACTGGGGTTGTCTATTTCAAAACATCTGATAGAGCTTTTAGGTGGAAAAATTTGGGTGGATTCTAAATTCGGCCAGGGCTCAACTTTTTACTTCACACTTCCGCAGCAACAGTCGCCTGAAAGTGAGATAAAAGAAGAAGGTGCTTCTGAAGAAATAAGCTACAGGAATTACAATTGGAACAATCATAAAATTTTAATTGTAGAGGATGATCAAATCAGTCTGAAATACATGCAGGAAATTCTAAAAGAAACGAAGGTAAGCATAATCACTGCAAATAATGGAAAAAAGGCTTTTCAGTTATTTAAAGAACACCTGAATATCTCCCTGATAATTATGGATATTCAATTACCCGATGAAAACGGAACACGAGTAACACAAAAAATCAGGGAACATAACAAAAATATTCCGGTTATAGCCCAAACAGCTTATGCCATGAACAAAGACAAAGCCCAATGTTTGGAAGCTGGTTGCAACGATTATATTACAAAACCATTAGATAAAAAAAGGTTCTTAGCTATAGTTGATAAACACCTAACAAAGCAGGAGGAATACTGAATTATAAGAACAAGTAGACCAGGAAAAGCTAAAGACACATGAAGAGAACCCTCTAAAGCAATTCTGAGATAAAAGGATGCACTCTACCAATGAGTAGTAACTATTTACTAAATGTTTCGTAAGCTACTTTGCCCGCAAACTAATAATGCCTTAAAACTTATTAATGATCTAAATATCAAAGAGAAAAAATAATGAAAAATACCAGTATCAAAAAATTAAAAATACTTCTCATCATCACTGCCGGGGAAACTGATCAATTCGCAGAGGAAATAAAAAAATTAATCTCAGAGAATAAGTGGGAATTCCATATAAAAAATTCTTTACAAGAAACTTTAAATAATGTAGCGTTAAAAAAACAATATGACATTGCACTTATCGTCACAAAACCAACAGTTTTTGAAAGCCAGGAGATAACCAAAGCGATTAAAAAAATTACCACCCAAATACCTGTGATCGTAATTGAGGATGAATACAATAAGCAACAGGAGCAGAAATCACTTGAAGCCGGAGCATATGACTATATAACAAAAAATATATTAACTGCCGATTTGTTAAAACGTTCAATAAAATTTGGGGAAATTGTCCATACGGAGGTTAAAGCCCTCCGAGAGCGTACAAAAGAGCTTAATTGCATGTACCAGATTGGGAAAATTCTTGAACAAAAGAATCTTGATGCGGAAATAACGTTACAAAAAATAACAGATATCATACCTCAGGGATTTCAATACCCGGAAATTACCTGCGTACGAATTAATATCGATGGAAAGAGCTATAAAACACGTAATTTCTATGAAACAGAATGGAAACTTTATACCACCATAAATTCTGAAGAAAAGATATTTGGCTCCGTTGAAGTGTTTTATATGGGGAAAAAAATAAACACATACGGCGAATTCTTTTTAAGAGAAGAAAAATATCTGATCAATGAAATATCAATAATAATTGCAAAATTTATTGAGAATCATAAGTCGCAACATGCACTCAAAGAAAACGAAGAAAAATACAGAAATCTCTTCAACAGCAGCCGGGATGCTATTCTAGTAGCTGATACAGAAAGAAATATAATCGATGCCAATCCTGCAGCAGAAGAACTGTTTGGGTATAAGATTGAGGAGATTCAAGGGAAGAAAACACAATTTCTATACGATACTTCGGATGAATATAAAAAGATGGGGGAATGGCTAAAACAATACTACAACAACGGTTTTTTCAATTTAATAAGGTACAAAAAGAAAGACAATAATTCATTTTACGGAGAAACAAATGCTTGCTACCTAAAAAACAGTAATGGGGAAGTAATTGGTTTTGTAGGACTCATTAGAGACATCACAGAACACCTCGAAGCAGAAAAAGCCATCAAAGAGCAAAATGAAGAATATGAGGCATTAAATGAAGAATTAAAAGAAACCAATGAAAGAATTAAAAATATTAATGAGGAATTGCAAATATCAAAAGAAAAAGCTGAAGAAAGTATTCGTCTGAAAAATGCTTTTCTGGCAAATATGTCGCATGAAATAAGAACTCCGATGAATGGGATAATTGGCTTTGCAAACCTTATAAAAGATAATAAGCATAACCCGGAAAAAATGAATGAATTCGTGGATATTATTGAGGAACGTTCCCACTCTCTTCTCTCTTTGCTTGACGACATTATCGACCTTTCTAAAATTGACGCCAGACAGCTAAAAATAGAAGAAAACAAATGTTCTCTTAACATATTAATGGATAACCTATACGATATTTTCCAACAGGAATTAAATGATCTTGAGAAAGAGAATATTGCCCTTTCTGTTCATAAAACTTTCACAAATGGTAATGACATCATAATAAGCGATGAATCCAGAATCAAACAAATCCTTTCCAACCTGATTAAAAACGCCATAAAATTCACTCCTGAAGGTGAAATAGAAATAGGATACAATTTGCGAAACCTTGACACCCTTATATTTTACGTTAAAGATACAGGAATAGGTATTCCTCAAAACAAAAAAGAAGAAATATTTGAAAGGTTCAGACAATTGGATGATTCCATTACCAGGAAATATGGAGGGACAGGTCTGGGACTGGCCATAACAAAAGAACTTCTTCATTATTTAGGAGGAGAAATCTGGGTTGAAAGTGAAGAAAATAAAGGTTCAACGTTTTATTTTACCATTCCGTACAAAAAATCTGAGGAATCCATACAACCTATTTCTAAAACAACAGAAAAATCTATTTCCTATAACTGGCAAGATAAAAGGATTCTTATTATAGAAGATGACCTTGCGAGCACAGAATATCTCAAAGAGGTGCTCTCAGACACTAAGGCGGAGATCATAACTGCTGGTACGGGTGAAGAAGGTTACCAACAATACTGTGTCCATAAGAAAGATTTACGGGTTATACTCATGGATATCAGACTTCCGGATATATCAGGACTTGAAATAACAAAAAAGATAAGACAGGAAAATCCTAAAATACCTATCTTGGCGCAATCTGCCTATGCTATGAAAAATGATAAAATTTCCTGTATAAACGCAGGCTGTAATGAATATATTACCAAACCTATTCCTCACAAATCTTTACTAGAAATCCTAAACCAATATATGAATGGAGATAATGGTTCGCATTCATGATCATATAAACATAAGGGGAATCTGCTAATGGTAAATGCTATAGTAAAAAATAAAAATTATGCAAGAATTATATCCATTAAAATTTAAGCCCATCTACAAGGAGAAAATATGGGGAGACCAACGATTAAAATCAGTGCTTAACAAAGATATCCCTGCAGACAAAAAAATTGGCGAAAGCTGGGAAATTTCAGCAGTACAGGATAATATATCTGTTGTTTCCAATGGTTTTCTTGCCGGTAACAACCTCCAGGAGCTGTTAGAAGTTTACATGGCCGACCTGGTGGGTGAAAAAAATTATGAAAAATACGGAATTGAGTTCCCTCTCCTCATAAAATTCATTGATGCGGATGATGTCCTCTCCATACAAGTTCACCCTGATGATGAGCTGGCAAAGAAACGACATAATGCATACGGAAAAACTGAAATGTGGTATATTATTGAAGCTGAAGACAATGGCGAACTAATCTCGGGCTTTAACAGGGAAATAACTAAAGCAGAATACCTGGAAAACCTAAAAAACAATACGCTGCCTGACATCCTGAACAAAGAAAAAGTCAAGACCGGTGATGTCTTTTTCCTCCCTTCCGGAAGAATACATGCAATAGGTGCGGGAATACTCCTGGCTGAAATTCAGCAAACTTCAGATGTAACTTACCGCATATTCGACTGGAACAGAAAAGATCAGGATGGTAAACCAAGAGAGCTGCATACAGAGCTTGCCATAGATGCTATCGATTACAACTATTATGATAGTTACCGTACAGAATATGAATTGAAAAAGAACAAGACATCCAATATTGTAAAATGCGATTACTTTACTACAAATATTTTACAATTAGATAAAATAACCGAAAAGGAATTAATCAAACTGGACTCCTTCTTAATCTACATGTGCATGGATGGAAAGGCTGAAATTGAATATCATGAAGGAGAAATGGAAACCATTGAGAAAGGAGAGACAATACTCATTCCGGCATCCATAGATCATTTAAAGATTAAACCACAACCCGACTGTAAACTGCTTGAAGTTTACATTCAGGAAGAAAACAAGTAGGTAAAAACAATATACTCCCATTTATTGTCTACCATATAGACATTAATCTTCCGGATTCAAAGTTATTTCATAAATTCGGTTTAAGTGTTTGTAAATGGAAAGAAGCGGAAATATTTAATTATGCAAAAAAAATACAACAAAAGCATAATAGTATTTGACGGCTATTGTAATTTATGCAGTAAATCCGTGGTTTTTATCTTGAAAAAAGAAAAAAACGACAGGTTTTTGTTTACTTCCGGACAATCATCGTTTACAAAGTCTTTGTCTTCTATCGAGTGGGATTCCTCAAAAATTCCCGAATCCATTGTCTTAATAGAAAATGAAAACATGTATACGCGATCAACTGCCGCCCTTAGAATTGCCAGAAAGTTAAAATGGCCCTGGCCTCTCTTGTATACTTTTATCATTGTTCCACCCTTTATAAGGAATTGGGTATATAATCTCATTGCCCAAAACAGATACCGTTGGTTTGGACAAAGGCAATCCTGTTTTATGCCAGAGCATGATGTAAGCCATAAATTTTTAAGTTGAAGTGACGTTTGATTTTCGATATCAGGTTTACGGAATGTTCAGTAGGTTTTAATGCGCAAGAGGATAGATCAATGCTTCATTTTTAGGAACAACGCATAATTTCACACATTTTCTGAAGTATGTTAGCAACATAATATCCACACCACAAAAAAAGCCCGCTTATTCGGGCTTTTAAACTTATCTATTTTCTTCTTTTCGTTCTTCTTCGCTTCGGTTTTTCTTTATTTTTGGCAACCTCAACATTAATTTTTTTGCCTTTGAATGATTTATTCTGGAAAGCCTGCTTAAACATATCCTTGTAATCAGAATCAATTTCGACAAAAGAAAATGAATTCAAAATTTCTATCTGCCCAATTTCAAGCTTTTTCTTTGGGATAAAACGATTAACAATACCCAGCATATCTTTCTTAGCAACTCCCTGGTCGCTACCAAAGTTCAGAAAAAATCGGGTGAATGACTTTCCTCCCCTACTTTTCTCATCCCCTTGACTTGTCCTTTCTCTTTCTGAAAGATTAATATCCGGTGCGTCTTTATAACTCTCAAGCAATCTGGTAAACTCCATACTAACAAATCTTTTTATCAAATCTTCCTTACTAAGCCATGAAAGCTTCTTGTAAATATGAGGTAAATATTCATCAATCTGTGCATTTTCCGTGTCTATATATTCCTCCAGACTATTCACCCTGTTAAAAAGCTGTTTTTCACATATCTCTTTACCAGAAGGAACCAGTTTCCGCTCTATGGGTTTTCCCAGTATACGCTCGATTTCCATCATCTTTCTCTGTTCTTTGGAATGATGAAAAGTGACAGCAATGCCTTTACGTCCTGCCCTTCCTGTTCTTCCCGTCCGGTGAATATACACCTCAGGGTCATCTGGTAAGTTGTAATTAATAATATGTGTAAGATACTCAACATCAATTCCCCGTGCAGCCACATCAGTAGCTATAAGGATATTCAGGTGGTTAAGCCTGAATTTACGCATGATGGTATCACGCTGAGCCTGTGATAAATCCCCATGTAACGCATCTGCATTATATCCCTCCTGCATTAATTTATCAGCAACTTCCTTGGTTTCACGGCGCGTTCGACAAAAAACAATCGTATATATCTGCGGATTAATATCAATAATCCTCTTCAACGCAGAAAATCTATTCTTCGACTGAATCATATAACGATGATGCTCCACATTATCCGCAGCAACGTTTTTCTTGTTAACCGCAACTTCCTTAGGCTCTTGCATGTACTTTTTGGCTATTTCAGCTATGGCTTTAGGCATGGTGGCTGAAAATAACAACACCCTTTTATTCGATGAAGTTTTTGCCAAAATGGCGTCCATATCCTCCTTAAAGCCCATCGACAACATTTCATCCGCTTCATCAAGCACAAGTGTTTTAATCTTGGTAAAGTCAAGTTTTTTTCTTTTTAAAAGATCAAGTACCCTTCCGGGGGTACCTACTACAATATGAGCACGTGACTTTAATGCCTGTATTTGATCTGTAACGCTTGCTCCACCGTAGACAGGAACGACACCAATTTTTCCGTAATATTTTGAATAATTTTTAAATTCATTGGTTATCTGAAGACATAACTCCCGTGTCGGACAAAGAATTAATGACTGTATGGATGAATCGTTAAGATCAACTTGTTGAACAATAGGTAAACCAAAAGCCGCTGTTTTACCTGTGCCTGTTTGTGCTAAACCTATAAAATCACTCTGGTCTGTTAAAAGATGAGGGATGGTTTGTTTTTGTATTGGCGTTGGTTCTGTAAATCCCATCTCACTGATTGCATCAAGAATCTCTCCCCTCAAACCAATATCACTAAATGAATACATTAAATTTCCTCTTGTTAAATATTAAATAAGGGCGCAAAGGTAGAACTTTTTTTAGATTTCAAACCATAAAATACATAATAAATAAACAAGACTATCAGATAATTAAGCTATCTAATCTAAAAACACCGGATTTTTTCTGAAAAAATATATGTAAAGCACAAGTAAACGAATATCGTAAATAAACCAAAAGTCAAGATCTAACATTGAGCTAAAAATACGTATAAAGATGCAATTCAATAAAAAAATTGATATAAGCTACTCTATTCTCCTTATTATTTCATATATAGCCGATTCATAATTCTACCTTCTTATACCTCGCTTACTACCGAAGGCAAAGATCGGGTATTGTCCATAAAGAAACCGGAATCAGGTATCTTGCACATAACCTTCACTTTATACCATAAGTAAGAATCTTCAGTAAATATTAAAATAAAACCTATGCACAATTACAAATTATTTCCCTCCTGACTTTTTCACTTTATAACCTTTATTCTGGAGGAAATCACATATCTCATCCCTGAAGCTACCTTGAATAAGCAGCTCTCCTTCTTTTACAGAGCCTCCTACACCTAATTTTGTTTTCAAAGATTTTCCAAGGTCTTTCAGATCTTCTTCTCTACCAACAAAACCCGTTATAAAGGTAACCTCTTTCCCCTTCCTTCCTTTCCGGTCGATCCAAACTCTCAGATCTTGTTGCTGTGGGGGTAACGTCTCTGCTGCCTCTTCTTCATTATCCGGATAATCAAAATTCGGGTCGGTAGAATAAACGATACCGGACTTTCCTTTCTTCTTCTTTTGTGACATAATATCTGTATTAAGAATTAACAAAATCTTGTAACATTTTTATCTCCTCCGGCCATATAGCAGGATTCGGAGTTTCAAGGATAAATGGAATACCATCCAGGCTCTCATCCTGCATTAACATCCGGAATGCTTCTTTTCCAATAGTGCCTTCGCCAAGACTGGCATGTCTGTCCACTTTACTTTTAAAATCCTTTTTAGAATCGTTAAGATGCATTCCCATCAGATATTCAATCCCGATAATATCTTCAAAATCCTTCCATGTACGTTCATATCCGGCAACAGTAGTAAAATCATAACCTGCTGAATATCCGTGTGCTGTATCAATACAAACCCCTACTCTACTCTTGTCGTCAATCAAATCCATTATATACCGCAACTGCTCAAAGCTATAGCCAAGATCAGAGCCTTGTCCGGCAGTGTTTTCAAGAACAGCAATTACATTTTGCGTCTTATCCAGGGCAATATTAACAGACTCAGCAATGTTTTTCATACAATCTTTCTCTGAAATTTTTCTCAGATGACTGCCGGGATGAAAATTCAGTCGGTCAATTTCAAGCTGCTCACATCGCTGCATCTCATCGAGAAACGCGTTTCTTGATTTTTCCAGTTTCTCTTTTTCCGGGTGTCCTAAATTAATCAGATAACTATCGTGTGGCAGTATCTGTCCCTTGTGAAAATCATATTTCCGGCAATTCTCTTTAAATTTTTGAATATTATCCTCCGTGAGAGGCTTGGCAGTCCATCTCCTTTGATTTTTGGTAAATAACGCGAAACCACTTGCGCCGATTTTATTTGCATTGACCGGGGCATTCTCTACCCCACCTGCAGCACTTACATGAGCTCCTATATACTTCATAAATATTTTGTTTATTCTAAAAAAATAAAATATACAATCATGGTCAGATAAATTTACACAAAAATCACTAAAAAGTTGAAAAAAGAAAAACATTTGAATCCATAAACCTATCAGTCAAACAAAAAAAGTTTATCTCCCATTGTAACTTGATGGTAGTCCTCAGCGTCATACTCATAAAACTTAGACCATCATGTTTAGAAACTATATTAAAACAGCACTGCGAAATATCAGCAGACAAAAGGGCTATGTGCTAATTAATATCTTTGGACTGGCTATAGGTATTGCCAGTAGTATGCTCATAGCTATCTACATTTTTAGTGAACTCAGTTATGACAAGCATCATGAGAATCAAGACAGGATATACAGGGTATTCCTGGATGGAAAAATAAATAACCAGGAAATTCTGGGTGCCTGGACTCCAAGCCCGATGGCATTTACACTAAAGGAAAAATTTCCGGAAATAGAAGAAGCAGCGAGGATTGATATCTGGGACGAGACAGTAGTTAAATATGAAGATAAAAGTTTCGTGGAAAGTGCCTTTCTGCAAGCAGATTCAACCTTCTTCAACGTTTTTACAGCCCCTTTAATAAAAGGAAACCCGAAAACAGCATTAGCCAAGCCCCATACGGTAGTAGTTTCAGAAAGCACAGCACAAAAAATATTTGGTGATGAACCTGCAATAGGCAAAACAATAAAAATAGGAACTTACGAAGAATATCATGAAGTAACAGGCATAATGAAAGATATGCCTAAAACATCCCACTTTGAATGTAATATGGTCGGATCCTTTATTTCTTCAGAAAGAGCAGGGCAAGGAAACTGGTTAAGCAACAACCTGGCTACTTACTTGCTCCTCTCCCCTAATACCTCAAAGGAAAATGTTGAAGAAAAAATCCCGGAACTCGTAAAAGAAAATGCAGGGCCTATATTACAGGAATTTATGGGCATTTCATTTGATGAATTTATAGAAAAAGGGAACCGGTACGCATATCAGCTTCAGCCTTTACTTGATATACACCTGAATCCGTCTATTGACAGTGATATGAAAACTCCAAATGATAAAAAATACATTTACATATTTTCTGTAATTTGCTTTTTCCTAATCGTTATCGCTGCTATTAATTACATGAACCTTTCCACGGCAAGAGCTTCAACACGTGCGAAAGAAGTTGGACTAAGAAAAGTAGTGGGTTCTTCAAAGAAAATGCTGATAAAACAATTTATGGTGGAATCACTTATTATGAGTCTTATTGCTGTTATCATAGCAATGATACTGGTAAATTTAGTGCTTCCGTATTTTAACAACCTTATTAAAACTGAACTTACCTTAAATTACTTGGAAGACTGGCATTTCATACCTGCATTAGTTATAACTGCATTGGTTATCGGACTTCTTGCTGGCAGTTATCCGGCTTTTTACTTATCCTCTTTCAAACCAACAAGCGTCTTGAGTGGAGAACTAAAATCGGGTACGAAAAACAAAAAAATACGCAGCACACTTGTTGTATCTCAATTTATCATATCCGCAGCCTTAATTCTTGCAACCATAGTCATATCAAAACAAACTAATTATATGCTCAGCAAAGACCTGGGATTTGATAAAGAGCGGTTATTGGTATTAAGACGGATAAGTGCCATAGGTAATAAAATTGAAACCTTTAAGAATGAAATAAATACAATACCAGGAGTTATACAGTCGACGCACTCAACAATGGTGCCCGGCCATACCAATAACAATAACGCCTATCAAATACAGAGTCAACCAAAGGAGGAGACTTATGTCTTTGAAACCAATTATGCCGATGAAGATTTTATGGAGGTATATGGTATACAATTGGCCCAAGGTAGATTTTTCAGCAAAGAAAATTCTTCCGATAAAAATGTTTGTGTGGTCAATGAAACGGCAATTAAAGACTATCCTATTAAAGATCCTTTCAATGAAAGTATTATGAGTGCGCATAATAGCGCTGAAGAATTAACACCTCTGAAAATAGTAGGTATAGTGAGTGATTTTCACATAAAATCATTACATAAGTCTATAAGTCCATACATTATTGTACCCAAACCAGAAGATACTCAATGGGGTTATTTCTCCATAAAACTGGACGCTGACAATATACCCCAGACAATGAAGGAGATAAAAAAAACATGGGAAGAATTCTCCAATAATGATCCCATGCTGTATTTTTTCATGGACAATGAATACGCCTCTCTATATGAAGAAGAACAAAGAACTTCTATGCTATCGGTTGGGTTTGCTATTCTCACTATATTGATTGCCTCTCTTGGCCTATTTGGTCTTACATCATATACAGCAGAACAACGAACCAAAGAAATCGGAATAAGGAAAGCTATGGGTGCATCGGTATCAAGAGTCGTTATGCTCATCGCAAACGAAACAGTCAAATTAACGGTTATTGCCATAATAATATCCTATCCATTGGCTTATTACTTTTTGCACAACTGGCTGAATAATTATCCATATCGAATCGTTTTAAATCCTGCGGACTTTATATTTACGTTAGTTATAATTATATCGATTGCATTCATAACCATTAGCTTCCAAACAATAAAAGCGGCAAGAAAAAATCCTGCATATTCATTAAGATACGAATAAACAATACAATACAACGCTAAATTTCTATAGTTTCAGCAAAAGCCCGGTACGAAAACCAAATCTCAGCCGGGCTTTCTTATATTATTTATAGCAGAGCGTTTTTGCAAGCTAACGCGGATTTTTTTATTTAAAGCTTTCAGGCTATGTATTGGTTTGGTAGTCGGTTATTATATTTGATAAAAAATGATATCTTACGAGTGAAACAGATGGGATTTCTCATGAATATAATTACTGAGTTTTTCATTATACTTTTTACTGAAAAACTGTAATAATTCATGATTTGCTGAATACTCCAATCTATCAATTCGCTTTACCGGTAATACTTTAAGAGAAGTGCCCGTTATAAATGCAGCATCATAATCTTTCAGTTCACTTTGATGGATATTCCGAATTTCACATTCAACAGTGTTTTCATTACAAATTTCAATCACTTTCTTCCTGGCTATTCCCTGTAAAACAAAATTATCAGAAGGAGTTATAACAAAATTGTCTTTCAGCAAAAACACATTAGAACGACTGCCTTCTGTGATATAACCATTTTCATTCACAAGCAGCGCTTCATAAACTTTCTTTTTCCTGATATAGTCATTGGCGCGTTTTCTTACTTCTGTATCCAGTATCTTTACATTGGGTTCATTTCGAACAGCATTAAACAATCCCAATTGAATTCCTTTATCATACTCCTCATCTGTAGGAAAATGATAATCAGTAAAAAAAAGCAACAGGTTATAGTCAAAATGCTTAGGATAGGCATAAAAATTCACAATAATTTTTATTCTTCCTTTTGATACACCATTGCCTTGCAAAAGTTGTACTAATTGATCTGGCAACTCTTCGCCATTCTCAGCTATAAATAAGTTTCGCTGCTTTAATGCACCAAAAAATCTCTGGAAATGATCTTCAAAAAAAACAGGGACACCTTCCTCAACCCTTAAAATCTCATATATAGAAAAACCCTTAAATTGTTCATACTCTTTAAAAGCACCAACAGGTTTCAATTGTTTGTTCACTATAAAATAATCTCCCATACAAATTTCCATAACTGCTCATGCATTTTATCCTTCTTAAAATTATGATTTAAAAACCTATCCAAATGAACAAAGTTTAATCAAGTATGCTAATTATAAATACATCTATAATCCTTCTCATCACTCAATAGGCAAATTCCGTATCAAAAAATGTGTAACTTTTTACTGTATTTTTCATCTTATAGACTAATGCAATCATACTTTAAAAAAGTGAAAAGACCATACTAATCCATAATAATGTTTACAAATTTATTATGGGCGAAAGTTTATTATGGAAATATTTTAGGGTAAGGACAGACCATTTAACAAATATATACAAAGTCGAACAGTTGTTGTTTCATAATCGAATACTGTTCAAACAGAATAGAAACATAACCATTTAATAATCAACAAACAGCCTATACTGGCACAAATATTGAAAAAATTATCAAATCACTAGATCAGACATGATACAACTTAACAAATTACACAAATCATATATAACAGGTAAAAATAAACTCCATGTTTTAAAAGGCATAGATATGCAAATTAAGCAGGGAGAACTTGTGTCTATTATGGGGTCTTCGGGTTCAGGAAAATCTACTTTACTGAATGTTATTGGCATTCTAGACGGTTATGATAACGGTACATATCAATTGGACGGTTACCCAATACGAGAATTATCCGAAAAAAAGGCTGCTCACTACAGGAATACAATGATTGGATTTGTTTTTCAATCGTTTAACCTGATTTCTTTCAAAAATGCCATGGAAAATGTGGCCTTGCCGCTTTATTATCAAAAGGTGAGCAGGCGCAAAAGAAACAAAATTGCCATGGAATATCTTGAAATGATGGGAATCAAAGATTGGGCTGAACATATGCCCAATGAATTATCCGGCGGCCAGAAACAAAGAGTTGCTATCGCAAGAGCCCTAATCAATAAACCCAAAGTAATCCTTGCGGATGAGCCGACCGGCGCCCTGGATAGCCAAACATCCTATGACGTAATGAAGGTTTTGAAAGATATTAACGATACAGGAATCACAATAATTATCGTAACCCACGAAAAAGACATTGCGGAAATGACAAAGCGTATAATTCGACTGAGAGATGGAATTATAGAAAATCACAAATTTAAAGTACAAGAGGAAAGATATGTTTGACAGGGACCGTTGGGAGGAAATATTTCACACCATTCGGCAAAATAAGCTCAGGACCTTTTTAACAGGTTTTAGCGTAGCATGGGGAATATTCATGCTTGTCATTCTGCTGGGATCAGGTAGAGGACTCCAAAATGGAATTGAGTATCAGTTCAGGGACGATGCTACAAACAGCATATTTGTCTATAGGGGTCGAACCAGCGAAACCTATCATGGATTAAATAAAGGAAGATTGATACAGCTTGATATGGAGGATTATAGATGGATGAAAAATAATCTGCCCAATTTAAAAAACACATCAGCCAGGTATAATTTACACGGCAGCAACAAAGTATCCTATAAGAATGAATATGGGGATTTTGATATTAGAACCGTTCACCCGGGATACAGGGATATTGAAAAAAGTATTCCGGTGAAGGGTCGTTTTATTAACGATACAGATATAAAAAAAACAAGAAAAGTAGCCTGTATTGGAATTAAAGTAGAAGAAGCGCTCTTTAAAAAGAAAGACCCGATAGGAAAATACATAAAAATCAACGGAATAGCTTTCAAAGTTATTG
Source organism: Bacteroidales bacterium (assembly GCA_041686375.1). Lineage (GTDB taxonomy): Bacteria > Bacteroidota > Bacteroidia > Bacteroidales > UBA12077 > JAGXLC01. Next base: position 77,976 of record JAWLEB010000005.1, on the reverse strand, counting down.
GGGTGTTTGACGACGAAGGAGGTGACAGAGAATTACGGGGATTATATCTACCTATCACCACTGCTCAAAAAATATTCAGCCGCGATAACAAAGTACATGCTTTGATTTTTACGTCGGATTTGATAAGCGCTGAAGATAGCAAACAAATGGTTAACGCTTTAAGAGGTAAATTGGCTGAAAAACACCACTTCCAACATGAAGATACAGGAGCCCTCTACATAAGTAATAACGTGGAGCGCTATCAGCAATTTAAAGATGTCTTTGCAGCAATTGATTTATTTATCTGGATAATAGGCATTGGAACAATTATAGCAGGAATTGTAGGAGTGAGCAATATAATGATTATACTGGTAAAAGAACGCACTTTTGAATTTGGAATCCGAAAAGCAATTGGTGCAACTCCGGGTTCTATCATTTCTCTTATACTGATGGAATCAGTTTTCATAACTACTTTTGCCGGTTATTTTGGGTTAGTTGCGGGTGTTGGAATTTTAAACTTATTATCTGGTACTATTACGGCTAATGATTTTTTCATGAATCCGCAAGTAAATATTAACATTGCTTTAAGTGCAACAATACTATTAATTATTGCAGGTATGATAGCTGGTTTGGTACCTGCAAGAAAGGCCGCAAAAATTAAACCGATAGTTGCATTGAGAGACGAATAAAAACCCCGGAATATGTTTGATATAGACAGATGGCAGCAAATATACAGTGTTCTGAAAAAAAATAAAGTGAGGACATTACTGACAGCATTCGGGGTGTTCTGGGGCATTTTCATGCTTGTAGTGATGCTGGGGGCCGGAAACGGACTTATAAATGGTATTACCCAGGGTATCGGCGAATTTGCAACGAACAGCTTTTTTATGTGGGGGCAACAGACTACAGAATCTTACAAAGGTTTTCCAAAAGGAAGGAGAATCAACTTTAAAAATAAAGACATTGAATCACTTAAGCAAAATGTACAAGGAATAGAATATATAGCTCCGAAGCTTCAAATGGGAAGCTACAACAGCAATGGAAACGATAATGTAGTACGAGGACTGAAATCAGGCTCATATAACATAAATGGTGACTATCCTGATTTTAACAAAATAGATCCCTCCATAATGGTAAAAGGCAGATTTATTAATCAAAATGATATAAAAGAAGAAAGGAAAGTAGTTGTTATTGGAGAAAGAGTCCACGGCGAATTATTTGAGGCCAATGAACAGCCTATCGGAAAATACATCCGCATTCAAGGTGTTTATTTTCAAGTTGTTGGTGTTTTTAAACCGCTCAATCCCAATATCAGTTTCGGGGGAGACAAAGAGCGCTCTGTTACAATTCCGTTCACTACTTTTCAGCAGGCATATAACTATGGAGATAATATAGGCTTTATGGCCATAACAGCAAAAGAAGGATACGAAGCTAAAGTAGTGGAAGAAAATACAATCAAATTAATGAACAAAACCCACACTATTTCTCCGGAGGATGAACAAGCAATTGGCCATATCAATATTGAAAAAGAATACAAAAAAATGGTTGGCTTATTCACAGGAATTGGAATATTAATATGGATTGTAGGAACCGGTACATTACTTGCAGGTATTATAGGAGTAAGTAACATTATGCTTGTGGTTGTTAAAGAACGAACGGTGGAAATAGGCATACAAAGAGCATTGGGAGCAACACCATGGAATATTATCAATCAAATACTAAGTGAGGCTGCTGCTCTCACGGTGCTTGCCGGGTATTTCGGATTGGCTGCAGGTGTTGGAGTAATGGGATTGCTTGGATATGCACTGGAAAATTCAGGAGCAAATACAGAAATGTTTTCTGATCCACAAATTAATTTCAACATAGCCATGGCAGCATTAGGGGTACTGGTGTTTTTTGGAGTATTGGCGGGTTTGCTACCTGCAAAAAGAGCAGTCAAAATAAAACCAATTGAAGCAATTAGAAACAGTTAAAATATTAAAACAATGAAAAAAGTTCTGAGAATTTTTTTAATCGTAGTAATTGTATCCATATTCGGAGGAACGTTATTATATTTGCATAATAAATCTAAAGAAAAACCTGTGATTTATGATACCAGAAGTACGATGTACACAGATATTGTAAAAAAAGCCGTAGCTACAGGCGAAGTCATTCCCCGCAGGGAAATAGAAATTAAACCACAGGTGTCGGGTATCATACAGGAAATATATGCTGAACCGGGCGAAAAAGTAAAAGAAGGAGACCTGATAGCAAAGATTAAAATAATTCCGGATATGGTGAATCTTAACAATGCACGAAACAGGGTAAGAAAAGCAGAGATCAACTATGAAGACGCCCAAACAGAATACGACAGGCAAAAACAAATATACGACAAAGGGGTTATTCCCGAAGCAGAATTTCAAAAATACAGGGTAACCTTTGAAAATGCTAAAGAAGAACGGAATGCAGCAAAAAACAATCTTCAGTTGATTAAAGAAGGAGCAATAGAACAATCCGGGGAAAGCTCAAATACACTGGTACGTTCAACAGTAGATGGAACAATACTGGACATTCCTGTCGAAAAAGGAAATTCAGTCATTGAGGCTAACAATTTTAACGATGGCACAACAATTGCTAGTATAGCGGATATGAATGATATGATTTTTAAAGGGAAGGTTGATGAAACAGAAGTGGGAAGACTGGAAACGGGAATGGAACTGGAGCTTCAAATAGGAGCCATCAACGATGAAACATTTCATGCTGTTCTGGAATATATTTCACCAAAAGGCTCAGAAGAAAGTGGAGCGGTTCAGTTTGAAATTAAAGCAGACGTTAAGATAAAAGATACTCAGTTCATCCGGGCAGGATATAGCGCTAACGGGGATATAATTTTAGAGAAAAAAGACAGTGTAATGGCAATCCCGGAAAGCCTGCTTCAGTTCAGAAATGACACAACCTACGTTGAAATTGAAACTGAAAACCAAGAATTTGAAGAAAGATACCCGGAATTTGGTATCTCGGATGGTGTAAATATTGAAGTAATCTCTGGAATATCTAAAAATGCTAATATTAAAGATCCAGTAAAACGCGAAAAAACAAGTGAATTATGATAAGCATTATCATTGCTTTTATTGCTTTTGTTATATATCTTGTAAAAACACTTTTTTAAGGTGTTGATAAGATATATGACACAATGGCGGTAAAAAATTTATTGATACGTTACCTTCAAAATTTAGGATGCATATTTCTAATCTCAGATATTTGAGTTAATACAGGTTAGACTTTGTAAAATTTATTACTAACCCAATGCTCGGGATTATTTACGATGTAATTTTGTTTTGGTCTAAACTTTTTGTCATTTGGGGCAATATGATCATGGAAACGAAATTGCCATTCAAATAGCAAATTTTCCTTTTTTGCATATTTTGTCAGAATTTAATTTCCACAATTGCCTCAAAGATAGTTCTGTCAGGAATAACCTCGTTTTTATTATCCAGGTAGTCTACATCGATTACAAATTTATTCTTTTTATAAAAATAATAAGCTAACCCGCCAATATATCGATCTTTATCTGCCATTGACTCGCCTGAGAGAAATTTATCATAACGTCCGAAAACTGCGAAATTTGTTTTAGGAATTCTATATTCTCCGAAGAATGAATAGCCTTCATTTGAATATGCATTTCCTTCACTGTCTGCAAAAGTACCGCTTGAATTCCCTTCACCCGTATAATATTGAGCAGTAACTACAATATGCTGGTTTTCATAAGAAGCAAATCCACTATGAAGCTCAAAATCAGGACCTGATTCAATATTCCCTTTACCATAAGCCATATTATAAGAAACCTGGAATCCCGGGAAATTATCAGGAAAAGGCCGTAAAGTTAACCGGGCTTCCACCGTTTTATTGTCATTAAACTCAAGCGCATGATATCCTCCTCCATTATATATCCCTATAGCAAAACTACCATATCGACCCGGATAAGAAGATCTAACCCTGTTTTGATACGTTTCATCTATTTCTCCTCCGAATAGTCCTCCGAAAGTCACCCCAAAATCAGCTGAATTATACATATTGATACGCTCAAGAAACATAGAGCCCTGCACACGGTAATGATTTATTTTTTGCTCAAAATCCAGCCAAGGTCGGTGAACGAGTCCACCCTTAATATAAGGATCTGTAATAAACATAAAATTCTGTAGGTTCATGTTCAGGTAACAATATTTGAGGCGTGTTTCAACATTACCTGCATCGTCTCCCTCTGTATCCAGGGTAATATCCTGTGTAAACCGGACATCAAAGGTCTTATTGAATTTATGTCTGAACGTAATATAACTGCGTTTAAGCGTAAACTTGTTTATAGGGTCGGGTTCATAATCACTGTACCGGTAGCCCATAAACCAGTTTCCTTCAAAATGCTGACTAATAAAATTTTTTGATTTTTCCCCAAAAAAAATGGTTGAATCCTGCTTAACTTCTGCAAATGAATGATGAAAAGCCAAAAAGGTAATCATTAGTAAACCAGTAAACTTCATGCTTATAAAATTTTATTTTGTAATATCCCATATTTCCCAGATTATCCGCATTAATTTATCGACAATAGTAACCCTCTATGAACACACGCTAAGTATTCCTCCGCCCGATTAAATTGAATAACAAATAATTCAAAAAATCATTCAATAATAATTCGCAGGCAAAGAAAAACAAAATATACAACACGTAGTAATTTTTCAAGCCATTCTTCGCTCAAAAAATTTCGAAAACAAAATTTTACTGGTTACAAGGCTTATGTTAAGTACCTCTAAAAAGTGTATCGAATTGATATTGCTCCTCCATATCCCCAAAAGCCGGTATAACCAATCAGGTTAAAGACAGGTTTCCAATCAGCACTGATAGTAAATGGAATTTCTTCTATGTAATATTCAAGACCAAGAATTCCATCTAATCCAACCACCACGTTATTCCCATCTCCGTCAGCAATATGAGGATAATCATTATTCCATTGTGCAATATGTGCTCCTCCGCCATAATACCAATTTAATCGATCCACATCAAAAGCCCGGGCATGAATTTCATATAAGCCGGTAATATCCATTCCCCAGGTTCCTCCGGAAACTATACCCTCAAAAGCAGCATTATCCTTTACAAAATGCTTAATTGTGATACCTGAGGCAAAAGCGCCCCGAACTCCTACACCCGTATTATAACTCTGTGAAAAAGCAAATGTGCCTGCCAGTAAAAATATTGAGAGAATAATAATTTTCTTCATATGGCTTCTATTTTTGGGTTTAACAACTTTACATTATAACATTAATACGCTATTATAAAAATTCTACTAACAAATTTAAATAAATCAAATTAAATGACCATCATAAACAACCCCTTAAAATCTAAAAAGGGAATACTTAATTTATCATTAACACAACAGATGGTTCTATAAAGTTTAATATATTTGGGAAAAATTATATCATCTATGCGAATAGCTTTACGCAGTTTATTATTATGCTTTATTTTAGCTGGTATTATATCTTGTTCTCCTTCTGATAAAAAAGACAAAAAAGAAACGGTCACAGTAGCCACTCTGCGGGGCCCTTCAGCAATGAGCATGATAAAAATAATAGATAAACTTGATAGTATTGAAGATAAAAAAATCAAGTTTATTATTAAAAATGAGCCGGTTCAGATAAGGCCGCTGATATTGCAGAATAAAGTTGATTTTGCTGTGGTTCCAACCAATATGGCTGCCATTCTGTATAACAAACACAACTCATACCAGGTTGCTGCCATTCCTGTATGGGGTACACTTTACTTATTCGGAACAGATAGCTCTATACATCAATGGGAAGACCTGAAAGAAAAAAAGATTAATCTTATGGCCAAAGGAATGACACCTGACGTCATGTTCCGTTATTTGTTAATAGAAAACGACTTAAATCCAGGACAAGATGTTGACCTGGACTACGCCTTCCCCACTCATATAGAACTAGCCAATGCAATTGCTTCAGGGAAAGCGGAGTTAGGGGTAATCTCTGAACCGCTGGTCAGCATGGTCGAACGTAAAAATCCGGCTGTCCGGTCTTTGTTAAGCCTCAATGACGAATGGGAAAAAGCTACTGGATTAAAAATTCCTCAGACATCTCTTCTTGTAAATCAAAATTTTGCCCGGAAAAATAACCATTGGATTAATGATTTTTTAAATGAATACAATAATTCAGTTACCTGGGTTAATGCAAATCCTGAAGAGGCAGCCCAATTAATCGTAAAATACAACATACTGGAAAATCAACAAACTGCAGCAAACGCAATTCCGGGATGTAATATGAACTTCAAAGAAGCCGGCGAAGTTCAAAACACAATAAATAAATATTTAGAAATTTTTTATAATATGAACCCTGACATAATAGGAGGTAAAATACCAGATGAAAAATTCGTCTACAAGAAATAAACTCATTACAATAGCTTCTGTCTTGTTCCTGATTGGATTATGGCAAACCGGTTCATTAATACTGGACTCCGATTTAATCCTGCCTTCTCCATCACAAACATTTGTCTCCGTATATGAACTTTTTGTACAGCCGGATTTCTTATCTGTTATTGGAGCTACCATATTACGCGGTATAACAGGTTTTATGATTTCTTTTTTCCTGGCTATTATATTAGGAATTCTTGCAGGACTTCACAGCGGATTTTACGCATTTTTAAACCCAATCCTGGTAACCATCCGCTCCACCCCTGTCATCTCTCTCATACTTCTTGCACTGATATGGTTCGACGTAAATCAGGTTCCGGTTTTTATTGCACTCTTGACTATGTTTCCTTTTATATGCACGAATATAATTGATGGAGTCAGGAATGTGGAAAAAGATCTTATTGAAATGGCAAAAATATATAAAGTAAACACTAAAAATATTATCAAAGACATATATCTGCCGGCAATAGCGCCGTTCATATTCAGCGGTGTATCCAGTGCAATGGGATTTGGGTGGAGAGCCATAATTATTGGTGAAGTTTTAAGTCAACCCAAATATGGAATTGGTACTTTTATGCAAAATGCGCAAACTTATCTTCTGGTTGACAAAGTAATAGGATGGACAATCATCGCTATATTGCTCAGCTATGCTTTTGAAAACATAATCCGCTTAATTGAAAAAAGAACAATTGTCTGGAAATAATTGATATGATAACTATCTACAACATAAAAAAATCCTATAATCAACTTACCGTCTACGATAATTTCTCCCTCGGGATGAAGCAAAATGAGATTAGCTGTATACTTGGCCCCTCCGGATGTGGCAAAACCACATTACTCAATATGATTGGTGGTATTACCTCTCCGGATGCCGGATATATAGAACTATTACAAAATGATACAATATCCTATATATTTCAGGAACCCAGGCTGTTACCCTGGAAAACCGTATTGGGGAATATTCGGTTTGTTCTTAACAATATCCAGATAGAGAACCAAGATAAATATATACGGAGGTATCTGAAACTGGTTGGTTTGGATGATTTTTCAAACTATTATCCACATCAGTTGAGTGGTGGTATGAAACAACGAGTTTCGATAGCAAGAGCCTTTATTTACCCTTCTAACATTATTTTGATGGATGAACCACTAAAAACACTTGACCCCAAACTAAAATGGAATCTAATGAAAACTTTCATAAAAATATGGAGAAACGACAAAAGAACAGTTATCTTCGTAACGCACGATGTAGACGAGGCTTTAATACTGGGTAATGAAATATTCATTTTCAGCAAACCTCCAGTAAAAATTAAAAAAAGATTAAATAATAAGCTATCATCAAACGAAAGACAAACAGATAATATAGCCTATTTTAATATGAAAAAGGAAATTCTCAATATTATTGAGTGAAATGTCCAATGATTAAATAAGTGATATTGAATGACCGCATAATTACCTATAAGCTCTCATTGTTTATGGCATTATTAGTACTTTATTTGGTAATCATGTGGATAACTTTAGTTATCCTTATGTATTTTTTCATACCATTCTAAAAACTCACTATCCATAAGGATCTTATGACCATTCTCGTCTTCATAAAGTTTCCGTTCTTCTTCTGTGATATGACGTAATTTTATAAAATAATTCCAATCATTTCTTACGGGAATATAATATCCCCCAAGGATATTTTTTGCGGGTCTGAAAAAAGAATTACTATCTTTCATAATAGCCTCTCCTTTTCCTTTTTCAAAATGCTTGTATCACCTAAGGTATACAAAGATCAATCTTTTCCTGCCTTTTTATTATTAATACGTCAACAAAGAAAGAAAAGTTTTGTGCAAATGTTACAAACCTTTAAGAAAGATTTCATTTTTATTATAAACGTCTTCTGAATTAAGGTTTAACCCAAATTTGGTTTAGGTGTCATCAAATCGAATCAAAAACCTCTTGCATGGTTTCATTTATTAGATAATGATACCCAAAATACAAGAGGCTAATAGGTTGGATAAATAAATAATTTTCCTATTCTTCTTTTGCAGGAATTACTTCAAGCAATTCCACTTCAAAAATTAAAGTTTCATTTGGTTCAATTTCACTTCCCGGTCTCACATTTTCACCGTAAGCAAGGTCTGTAGGTATATAAAATTTATACTTAGCGCCTTCCTTCATAAGCTGAACGCCTTCTGTCCATCCGGGAATGACTTTATCCAAAGGAAACTTGGCTGGCTCATCTCTTTCAATAGAACTGTCAAAAACGCCTCCACCTATATGCTTCCCTTCATAATGCACTCTAACAGTATCAGTTTCTGATGGAGAAGCACCTGTGCCCTCTTCAATAATTTCATATTGCAGACCACTTTCCGTCACAATAACTTCTTCCTTTTCCTTATTCTCCTCTAAGAATTTCTTCCCTTCTTCAAGATTTTTTTGATTGATTTGGGATCTCGCCTCGGTCAAAAATTTCTGAATTGTTGCACTAATTTCATCATCTTCCAATTTTCTATCTTCTCCCTCAAAGGCATCAAAAAAACCTTTTGAAAAGGCATCAAAATTAACCTCGTCCACATTATTTTGATCTTTCAAGTGACCTGCAACATCTGCACCAAGAGCATAACTGGCAGAATCAAGTTGAGTTTTAAGTTTCACATTCTTTGGTTTTGAAGAATCCTGACCACAGGACAATATAAATAAACCAAGAATTGTGAAAAGTAAAAAATTTTTAAAGTTCATAAGCTGCTTGTTTTAGTTTTTTCACGATCATAATAATAAGGGAGCTAATATAAACATTTAATCTTTTTTATGAGTAATAAAATTAAATTTTTCAAAAGATCTAAGGACTAATCAAGTTTTTCAGCTCTTATCATTTCCCGCTTCCCCGGTGGACCTGGTAACTTTACAACCCGAAAACCCACTTCCTCCAATCTTCTCTTCACTAGCCCTTTAGCTGAGTATGTTACAAGGACACCTTTATCATTCAGTGCCAAAAATAATCTGGAAAAATTTTCCATACTCCACATATCTGGCTGCTTTTCCGGGGCAAAAGCATCAAAAAACACAATATCATACGTCCCGGAAATATCCACACCCGTAAAATCTGCCCTATACTTAGTAATGGAAAACAATGATGTAATCATTTTTGGTGTACCCCATTTCGCGCGATGTATCGTATTAAATAATTCAGCTCCCTGGCTATCAAAAAAATTTGTATAGTTTAATTGATCAATAACTTCACTATCCAATGGATACTTTTCAATGGCTGTATAGTCCGTTAGTCGTTGATTTTGTAAAGCATCCAAACAAGTCAGAATTGCATTCAACCCTGTGCCAAAGCCTATTTCCAATATATTTACCGGATCTATGTGAGTGTAATGCAGACCATTATCAATGAATACATGCTTAGATTCCTGAATAGCTCCGTGTACCGAATGATAGTACTCCTTGAGTTCAGGCTGATACAGCGTATGAGATCCGTCTTCTGTCGTAATAATTTTTCTTTCCATCAATTATTTAAAAAATGTAAAATAAAATTTACCAATTACAGATTCAAAGGAATACTCCAAATAATTTTTTAAATGTTGATGAGATTAAAGATAAACATAAATATAATATCGAATTAAACACTAGAATTAACCAAAAATGGGTAATTTTTTTATATTGTCAGATATTCGGTAGACTGAAACAAGATTCTCATCAATAAGTTGCACCGCATAAAATATATGCGATGCAACAAATGTAAACCGGAGGGTTAACTCCTACTTTTAGAATTAGTTATTAACTAACGAGTGAAGGTCATTATATATTATTCATAAAGCCCTGTTGTTGCAAAACTTTTAAGTATTGTTTTGTGAAATGCAGGTTATCTTCTTTCTTATATCTGTTATCGGTAAACACTTGTGCAAGGGTTTCTTTATTGTTTTCTTTTAGCAACTGTTTTGTCTCCTCAAGAGCCTCTTTTTCAGCATAAATTCTATCAATATCTGCCGGCTTGTAATCTTTGTAAGTTTCATAATGTACAACACCTTCCAGTGGTAAGCGGTCTGTTAAACCAGGACTTTCATCAGGATACCCCATTACAATAGCAGCCACAGGCACAACACCTTGTGGAATATCAAGGATTTTAATAATCTGGTCGGCATTGTAAGTAACAGTGCCAAGATAACAAATACCCATTCCCTTCTCTTCGGCAGCCAGGCAAACATTTTCTGAAACCAATAAAGCATCTATAGCTGCATTAAAAAACCAGAGAAAATTATCATAACCTGGTTCAGCATCGCGATTCTCACACCATTTATGAAATCTGTTAATATCTGCACAAAATGTAAGATGAACCGGCGCCTGGACAACCATTGGCTGATTAAAATGCGTAGGTGCCAATTCTTTCTTCTTTTGCTCATCCTGAGTCACTATGACAGAGTATAATTGCATATTACCTGTTGTAGAAGCACGGATCCCGGCCTCAAGAATTTCATTTAAATCCTTCTCATTTACAGGCGTATTTTTGTATTTCCGAATTGACCGATGTTTCATTATTGTTTCATGCATATCTTACCTTTTAAAATTTTATTGCAATATTACTAAACTTGTTTTGAGTACCCTAAACATTTGTACATATATTTTCAATTTCCGTTGCACTATAAACAACATCAAACCTTGTCTCACTGTACAATATAATATATTGAAAAAAAGCTTGAATTTTTAAACTATTCTTTGCAAATTGTGTCTTATATGGTAATATTTAACCCAAAATTTTTTATTATGAACTACACTAACCCTTTAAAGTTCAATCTATTTTGCAAAGTATGCATTTTAGCTATTCTTTTCTTTCTCCTGAATTTACCTTCCACAACTATTCAGGCGCAAGATAATAATGACGAAGATGCAGTAAACTCATCTTTGGTGAGTGGATTAAAATTCCGTAGTATCGGCCCGGCGTATGCTTCAGGGCGAATTTCTGATTTCGCTGTAAACCCTGACAATCACAGCGAATTTTATGTTGCAGTATCCAGTGGTAACGTATGGAAAACCACCAACAAAGGGATCACTTTTGAGCCCATTTTTGATAATTACGGTGCATACTCCACAGGATGCATTACAATGGATCCGAATAATCACAACGTTGTATGGCTTGGTACCGGGGAAAATAATCACCAACGGGCTTTAGGTTATGGCGATGGTGTTTATAAAACCACAGACGGTGGGAAAACCTGGGATAATATGGGACTCGAGGATTCCAGGCAAATTGGAAATATTGTTGTTGATCCCAGAAACTCAGATGTGGTGTATGTAGCAGCCGAAGGTTCCGCATGGGGACCGGGCGGAGACAGAGGCCTCTACAAAACAACCGACGGTGGAGAAAACTGGGAAAAGATACTTAACATAAGCGAACACACTGGTGTTAACAATGTTGTTATGGATCCGAGAGACCCTGACCTGATTTATGCAACATCTGAACAAAGGCGAAGACATGTTCACACAAAAATTGGAGGAGGTCCGGAAACAGCTATCTACAAATCAAAAGATGCTGGAGAAAATTGGGATAAATTGGAACAAGGATTACCCAAAGCTCATATGGGCGGTATAGGATTAGCTATTTCGCCGGTAGAGCCGGATGTATTATATGCTATTATTGAAGCACAAGAGGACAAAGGTGGGTTTTTCCGTTCCACAGACCGTGGAGAATCCTGGAAAAAAATGAGCGATCACCATTCAAGCGGACAATATTATAACGAAATATTCTGCGATCCACAAGACGTAGACAAAGTTTATTCAGTGGAAACCATTTCCAAAGTAACAGAAGACGGAGGTAAAACATGGGAAAATGTTGGCAGAAAAGCACGCCACGTTGATGACCATGCTTTATGGATAGACCCTGAAGATCCGGACCACTTCATAATAGGAGGTGATGGTGGTGTCTACATTACCTATGACAGCGGAAAAGATTATTATCATGTATCCAATCTGCCAGTAACTCAATACTACAGAGTGTCTGTAGATAATGATAAACCGTTTTATAATGTTTACGGAGGAACACAGGACAATAACAGTATGGGTGGCCCCAGTCAAACCCTCAGAAGCGATGGAATACCCAATGAAGAATGGTTTGTAACCCTTGGCGGAGACGGATTCTGGCAGGCTATTGACCCGGAGAATCCAAATATTGTTTACTCTGAACTTCAGTATGGAAATGTAGTACGTTACGATAAACAAAGTGGGGAATCGATAAGTATCAAACCGGTACCTCCTGAAGATTCCTTAACATACCGTTGGAATTGGAATACTCCATTGATAATAAGCCCACACAAAAACACAAGGCTTTACATGGGGGCAAATAAGTTATTCAGAAGCGAAGACCGTGGAAATACATGGGAAATTATTAGCCCGGATCTAACTGCACAAATTGACCGAAACACATGGCGCGTCATGGACAAATACTGGAGTGTAGATGCGGTTGCAAAAGATGTTTCTACCTCGTTATACGGTACTATAGTTTCCCTGGATGAATCCCCTCAGAAAGAAGATCTCATTTACGTGGGAACTGATGATGGACTGATTCAGGTTACCGAAGATGCCGATAATTGGACAGAATACGATAATTTCCCCGAAGTGCCTGAATATACCTATGTTAGTGACATTTTTGCTTCCAGACATGATGAAAATGTTGTATATGCTGCATTTGACAACAGAAAACGAGACGATTTCAAGCCTTACTTACTTAAAAGCACCGATAAAGGAAAATCTTGGGAATTAATCACCGAGGGTTTACCTGAAGATGGAACGGTACATGCTCTTGAACAAGATCCTCAAGACCCGGATCTTCTGTTTGCAGGAACCGAATTTGGCATTTTCTACTCAAATAACGGGGGCGAAAAATGGATACAATTAAAATCCGGAATCCCTACAATTGCAGTCAGAGATATCGCATTGCAGGAAGAAGAGGAAGATCTAGTTCTGGCAACTTTTGGCCGTGGCTTCTATATTCTTGATAACTATGCACCACTGAGAAATGTTGATGAGCAATTAGTAGAAAATCAAGATGCTCATATTTTTGATGTTCCAACAGCCAAGATGTATATCCAAAAAGGGGGGAAATATGGACAGGGCTCTACGTACTACTTAGGAGAAAATCCAACATACGGTGCAGAATTCACCTACTTTCTGAAAGAAACCCCTAAAACAAAGAAAGAAAAACGCAGAGAGAAAGAAAAAGAACTCTTTGAGAAAGGTGAAAGAATCCCTCAGCTATCATGGGAAGAACAACGTGAGGAAGATAAAGAAACAAGTCCTTACTTACTATTTACAATTTATGATGATGAGGATAACGTAGTGAGAAAAATCACTAAAAAACCATCAAAAGGTGTAAACAGGATTGCATGGGATTTCAGATATGAAAATCCATATCCTGTAGAACTGAATAATGGTGAAGAATTTAATCCTCTGAAAGAACAAGGTAATGGAATTTTAGCAATGCCAGGGGAATATAAAGTATCGATGTCATTATATCATCAGGGTGAATTCAAGGATTTGGTAGACAAAAAAGAATTCACAGCAGAACAGCTGGAAATCAGGACACTCCCTGCTGAAAACAGAGAAGAATTACTTGAATTCCAAGATAAAGTTGCGGATATGACAAGGGCTATTCAAGGTGCCAACAAATTCAGTGCTGATATGATGGCACAGGTACAAAGTATCAAACAGGCTATACTTAATACCCCGGCAGAAACAAAAGAATTGATGAAAGAAGCAAAAAGAATTGAAGAAGAGCTGGATGAGGTAATATTTGCATTCCATGGTGTAACCCCTAAAGCAAGTAGCGAGGAAATTCCTCCACACGAGATGACTATAATGGAAAGGCTGAGTGCGATTTCCTATGCCCATTACAGATCTACTTCTAAGGTAACGGAAACAGAAAGAATGAATTACAAAATTCTTAAAAAAGAATTTCCACCACTGCTGGAAAAACTTAAAAAACTGAAAACTGAGGATATTAGTAAATTAGAACAGAAACTGGAAGAGCTTAACGCTCCCTGGACGCCAGGTAGAATACCAGAATTTAACTAATCTCTGTAATCTAAAAGAAAACCCAACGAAAAAGCGTCAGCTAAACAACTGGCGCTTTTTTGTTTTTTTGACAATCAAGTAGCCCATATTATTTTGACAATATGAAAACATCTCCCTATTAGAAAGAACTTTATTTGCTCATCTTTTTTTATTTGGCAAATGATATCCACATGTTTTATTTATAAGCTTTTATGCAATGCATTATTGGATGAAAGTTTTTAATTTTTGAATCACAAGAAAAAAAAAATCAAAAAAAGTTGACTTAAATCATCAAAAATAGAGAAACAATGTCAAAAATAAGTCGTAAGTTTGTTATAGAATGAAGTCTAACGATTAACCCCTAAAAAAATGAAAAAAATAATTACGCTGTTACTGACGATATTATTTTTTGCAAGCTTATTACTTAGCTCTTGCCATTTACAAAAACCTCCTTGTCCAGCGTATGCTGACATTCATCAAACCAAATAAGAAAATTTATAATCCTGCTTTAGTTTTTTAATATTTTTTCCTATTTTTGAAAATATTAATATTTTACTTAAAATAAACTGCATAAGTTATGAAAAAACGAATTGTTATCGCGGTCTTATTTGTTATGTTTGCTATCTCAGTGTTTTCCTCGTGTAAAGGACAAGATTGCCCTGCATACGGTTTTAACCAAGGTCAAGCGGCTGCATATGTAAACGATTAATTTACAGGCAAACGTTTAATAAATATTTCACAGTCAACTCTTTAATAGTATCTGTACACCATCAAATTGGAGAGAAAAATATTCATTTAATTTATCTTCCTAATTCTCAAGACTTATCAGAAACTAATCCACATTGATAATAAAACATATAAATAGTGCGCAAAAGTTCCTGCAGCAATACCCCCGATAGTGTGAGCTAAAAGAGCATTAGAAGTTAAATTCCTAAAATTAAGTGTATCAAGCATTGCAGTATGTGTGCTTAAGTAACCACTCCAACACATACCCATTGCAGTAAACACAGCAATCTCATTACCTGTAATAATTCCTTGTTCAATAAATGCCTTCACCAAAGACAAAGCAGCTCCAACAGCTCCCAGAGAAGTCACCGGGAAAGCAATCAACTCAGGATTACGAAAACCAAACAAGCCATAAAACAACCAATTAAACCATTCTCCAATTTTGGGAAGTATAGGAACTCCCTCATATGCAAGCCCCTGATATCCGGCAGAAGAGTCATCCGGTCCGAAAGTAATAATCATAATAATTGTACTAATAATCAATACTCCAGGAATTATTTGTAAGCCCAAATCCACGCCTGATTTACCCCCATCAAGCAAAGAATTTAAAAACCGCTGAAATACACTTCCTTCAGATTTAAAAGAAATAGAAGCATCGGTTGGTTTATTATTCTTATTGCTGGTAGAAGGAATTTTGCTTCGAATCATATACTGCATGAGTCTGGTTGAAATAACTGCTCCAAATATTGCTCCAACAAAGCCCACAACTGCGGGCCCAAAATACTCAAATCGCGCCATAAAAGTCAGAACAACAAGTCCCATACCGAAAGCAGTCCCGAAGTTAGTTAGTGAAACCAACTCATATCTTTTAAAATAACTGCTGTAATTTTTATCATTAGACAGACTAATAATAGCCGGATTATCTGAGAAGAAAGTCATCAAACCAGCTAATGATGCAACACCAGGCAAATTAAACAATGGCCTCATCAATGGAGCCAAAACAATCTCCAACAATCTTACAACGCCAAATTCAATCATCAATTTACCCAGCGCTCCTGTAAGCACCGTAATTCCCATAATAAAAAATACCGTATTCATTAATAAATCCCATGCAGTATTCATTATGGTGTTCAATAAATTTGCCACACCCATAACATATCCAAGGTAACCAAAAAAGCCTCCAAATAATAAAAGAAAAACAAAAGCTTCATATCTTCTGTTACTCAGAAAATCCGTATTTTTAATATTACGAATAGTATCTTTCCCTTTTTTAATCATACTTTACAGCAGCTTATAGTATTTATAACTGCCGCAAAATTAGATTGATTTGAAAGGATTGATCTTGAGAATTGTCATAAAAAATTATGGAAATAGTCACATATCTTCTTTTATTCTGAATAGCAGGTTATTAATTTTTTCGGCCAACTCAATTCTGTCAAGTGGTTTGGCCACATAATCTTCACAACCAGCCTCTAATGCTCTTTTCCTATCATCCATCATTGCATTTGCAGTCTGAGCAATAACAGGTAAGTTTGGTCTTATCTCTTTGATCCTTCTTGTTGCTTCATAACCATCAATAAAAGGAAGTTGTATATCCATTAACACCAAATCAATATCCAGGTCTTTTTCACATCTTTCCATAGCTTTATAACCATCAGATTCAAGGCTAAACTCAGCGCCAGTTCCTTTTAAAAGCTTTGTTATTAATTCATATGCCATATAAGAATCTTCCACAACCAGGAGTTTTTTTCCACTCCAATTATATTGTTCTTCTATTTTTAACTCAAATGCACCAGATTTTTTATTTTCTTTCTTTGTAGGAGGTAAAAAAGGAATCTGAAAGTAAAAAACAGAACCATTTCCCTCGTTAGCGACAGCCCAAATCTTACCATTCAAGTTCTCAACAATACCCCTGGATAATGTTAGGCCCAACCCTGCTCCCCCTAATCTACGATTTGTTCCTTCTCTTCCCTGGCGAAAACTATCAAACATTTCTTTATATTCCTCATTCGTAAAACCCATTCCTGTGTCTTTTACATAAAAAAGAAGGTGGCTTCCATTTAACCGATAACCAATCCGAATCTCTCCACTCGTAGTAAACTTAACTGCATTATTAATTAAATTAATGAACACTTGCCTTAGCCGGTTTTCATCAGACTTAATATAAAAAGAATTCTTCCGGATACCCTTATCCAAAGTAACTTTAATCTCTGCTTTGTCCAATTCGTTCCTTTCTTTTTGGGCATATTCATAAAGTTCATCCATCATTGGATGCAAATCAAATTCTTTATATTGAACTTGTAACTGATTTGTCTCTATTTTTGACAAATCGGTGATATCGTTAATAAGGTTAAGTAGTAAATCACTGTTCACCCTTATGGATCTCGAATACTGCTCAACTGTTTCATGTGATAAATTATCTCCTTCGGTAAGCAATTCTGAAAAACCTACAATAGAATTAAGCGGAGTTCTTAATTCATGTGAAATATTAGCAAGAAAAAACATTTTCAGTTGATTAGCTTCCTGAACCTTTTGCTTTGCAACCTCTAGTCCTTTATTTATATCTTCAATTTTATTAAGGTAATCCTGTTGTTTTTGAATTCTTTTTTTATTGTCTCTATTGCACTTAAATAAGAGAAAAATAACTGTCAAAAGAATAATAAACAGCGCCAGGGCATAAAACAACGCTCCATTATTCAAGAATCGAAATACGGTTAGATCAGAAAAGATAGATGAACTATTTAAGTGTGAACACAGTGGAATATCATTCCACAGACTTGCATCAAGAATAAATAACGAAACAGATTTTGAAATAATATTGCTCATTCTAACAACTGAAATTTCACTTATTGTTAAAATTAACTTTAAAGAATAAAAATACGAAATTTATCCCAATTTTCCTTATTAAGGAGATAACTACGCATTATCTCAACATTGACTATCCGCATGATTCTCTATAAACTCTGATTGATTCTACTCGCTTCGCTCATGAAAGACATGTTCTTCGTTTTCCCCATGCTCTGAAGTATGCGAAGAACCGAAACGAAATGGAGCTCGACGAAGTCAAAAATAAAATTAGGCAAATAACAGGTATTCATAAAAAATGAGAATCACAAAAGAGGCTGCTTTAAATGTTACTTTAAAAGCAGCCTTAATTTTAAAAGATTATCTTTTTTAAACTTATATCATTTCGCTTCAATGTGTATTGTCCTCATAAAAATCAGACTATTCCAGCAAAGCCCATAAATGCTAAAGAAAGCAATCCAGCCACTAAAAATGCAGCAGGGACGCCTTTCATAGGTTTTGGGACCTCCATTAAGTCAAGGTGTTCTCTTAATCCTGCAAAAACTATCAAGGCTAAGCCAAAACCAATTGCGTTAGCAAAGCCAAAAACTACACTTTCCACCAGATTATAATCATTTTGCACAGCTAATATTGCAACACCCAAAATAGCGCAGTTAGTGGTTATCAAAGGTAGAAAAATTCCAAGAGCCTGATAAAGAGGGGGACTAACCTTCTTTAATATAATTTCAACCAACTGAACCAAAGAAGCAATCACTAAAATAAAAGTGATGGTTTGCATAAATTCAATTCCAAAAGCCTCAAGTACAAAATTCTGTAACAAGTAAGTAATAATGGTGGCAAGAGTCATCACAAAAGCCACAGCTCCTGTCATTCCAATAGCGGTCTCCACCTTACTGGATACCCCAATGAATGGACAAATACCCAGAAATTGGTTAAGAACGATATTGTTGACAAAAATTGCTCCTATAATAATTACAAGATATTCCATAGCTTAGTAAATTTTCTTTTTCAGTTTGTCAGCTAACATAATTAAATACCCCAATGCAAGAAAAGCACCAGGT
The DNA here is from genome assembly GCA_041686375.1 of Bacteroidales bacterium. Classification (GTDB taxonomy): domain Bacteria; phylum Bacteroidota; class Bacteroidia; order Bacteroidales; family UBA12077; genus JAGXLC01. The sequence goes on along the minus strand of JAWLEB010000005.1, from coordinate 58,920 downwards.
GCCAGAACAAAGACCAGCATACCATCACCCTCGAATAAGGTAAACTCTAAAAAGTCAGGTATTAAAGTAAAAGTACCATTTCCAAGAATTTCGCGCACCCCACCCAGAACTGTTAAAGCAAAGGCAAAACCTAAGCCCATTCCTAAACCATCAATTATGGACGAAAGTATATCATTTTTAGACGCAAAAGCTTCTGACCTTCCCAGTACGAGGCAATTTACAACGATCAACGGAATAAAAATACCCAACTGTTCGTAAAGATCTGGCACAAAAGCCTCGGTTAGCATTTCCACCATTGTCACAAAAGAAGCGATGACAACAATAAACGTTGGAATACGAACCTTTCCGGGTATCAGATTCTTTATGATAGATACCACAAGGTTTGACATTAATAATACAAATGTTGTTGCTAATCCCATCCCCAGGCCGTTATATGCAGATGTTGTTACGGCAAGTGTGGGACATAATCCGAGAAATAAAACAAATACCGGATTATCTTTAATGAATCCTTTTGAGAAATTCTTCCATTGATTCATTGGTTACCTCCTTTCTTAAATGCCTCATAAGCTCTTTCTACTGCGTCACAATAAGCTTGTGATGTAATTGTTGCAGCCGTTATGGCATCAACATCACCACCATCACCTTTAACGGCTAAGTCAAATTCTTCAGGATTTTTATTATTAAATTGATTACTCCAGTCGGACTTACCCTTCTCCATCTTATCACCAAGCCCCGGAGTTTCAGCATGTTCCAGAACAGATATATTATTGATAGATCCGTCGGCATTAAATCCAACCATCAATCTAAATTCACCGCTAAAGCCTTTATCTGTGAATGTTTCCACTGCTATACCAACGACTTTGCCATCATCTTTTGCCGGATAAAGGGTAAGCGTTTCACCATCTACTTCAACCTCATATGCCTCGTCATTAGGTTCATTGGAATAATCCGGAACCACCTGCTGTATGGCCATATTCTTCTTTTCCAGCTTTGCCTTTTCAATGGGCTCTTTGGTTAGCTCAAAGATAACCCCCAATGCCGTTGAAGCAAATAACGTAACCAGAAATAAGGTTAATACCATATTTGAAAAGGTTGATTCTTTAGCCATAGTTTACCTCCTCTCCAAAACGCTTAGGTTTTACATAACGGTTTAAAATAGGTACAAACGCATTCATAATCAGTATTGCAAATGAGACCCCTTCCGGATAAGCTCCAAATATACGTATCAAAATAGATAATACACCTATACCTATTCCATAAATCCACATCGCTTTAACGGCCATAGGTGATGTGACATAGTCAGTTGCCATAAATATTGCTCCCAACAATAAACCACCGGATAGTACATGGAATACAGGATTTGCAAACTGAGACGGATCTACTAACCACAATATCCCTGAAAAAACTCCGGCAGATAACACTACTGAAACAGGAATATGCCAGCTAATAACCCTCATGTAAAGTAAAATAAAAAAACCAATAATAAGGGCAAAAGCCGCGATTTCGCCAAGTGATCCTCCCATTTGCCCCATAAATAATTCTGTAGTCCCAGGCATCTGCTCCATGAGCTGACTAACAGGTTCATCGCCTTCCTGCAAAATTCCAAGAGGTGTAGCTCCTGTGTCTGCATCAGCGTAACCGGTTCCCCAGCCATTGGGAACAGGCCATGAAGTCATCTGAACAGGATAAGAAATCAGTAAAAATACTCTACCCACCAGGGCAGGGTTAAACGGATTATTACCCAATCCTCCAAAAGACATCTTCCCCACGCCAATAGCTACAAGAGCTCCTATAATTATTATTCCAACCGGTAAATTAGAAGGAACATTAAAAGCCAATAATAAACCGGTTACCAAGGCAGATCCATCGGTAATAGCTGGGGTCTGCTTCAGTAAATATTTTTGAATTAAAAACTCAAACGCAATACAAGATACGACAGATACTCCGGTTACAATAATTGCTCCAATACCAAAAATATAAAATGACCAGATAAGAGCAGGTATCAAAGCAATCACCACTCCGTACATCAATTTTTTTACCGAAGTACCTTCATGAATGTGCGGTGATGGTGAAACTTTTAATAGTTTATCCATTTGGTTATTATTTATTCATTTTTTGTGATTCCAAAAATTTTTGTATCATGGAAGCTTCATTCTTCCTACTTTCTGTTTCGTATTAATTGATTAACATTTACTTTTCCATATCTGATATAATCAAGAATGGGTATATGAGATGGGCATGCATAGCTACATGACCCGCATTCAATGCAATCCATTATGGCACTTTTCTCTGCTTCTTCAAAATGCTGCATTTGAGAAAGTTTCTTCAACAGATAAGGTTCGAGATTCATTGGGCATATCGTAACGCATTTCGCACACCGAATACAGCTCCTCTCTTCATTTCGACGGGCTTCTTTTTCCGAAATAATCAAAACTCCAGACATTCCCTTAACAACAGGAACATCAAGTGAATTAAGGGCTTTACCCATCATTGGACCGCCACTTACAACTTTTCCTGTATCTTCCGGGAGACCGCCGGCTGCTTCAATGAGCTTGCTAAGTGGTGTACCTATACGAACAAGTAAATTTGAAGGCTTCGCAAGGGTCTTTCCGGTAACAGTTACCACTCTCTCTATAAGCGGTTTATTTTTTTGGATGGCTTCATATACAGCCAATGTAGTACCAACATTATGCACGACAGTACCCACATCAAGAGGTAACCCTCCCGGAGGCACTTCCCTGTTCAATAATGCTTTTATCAATTGTTTCTCTCCACCCTGGGGATATTTTACTTTAAGAACTTTGACTGAGATACCCTTCTTATCTTCAACCAATTTTGACAAGTGCTCAATGGCATCAGGCTTATTGTTTTCAATACCTATCAATGCCCTTTCAACGCCGAGAGCCTTCATCAATAGCTGAATTCCCACAACCATTTCTTCTCCTCTTTCCAGCATTATGCGATGATCAGCAGTTAAGTAAGGCTCACATTCGACTCCATTGATAATTAAAGTATCAACCGTTTTGCCTTCAGGAAGTGTTATTTTAACATGAGAAGGGAAAGTTGCTCCTCCCATTCCGACAATTCCTGCTTCAAGAACTTTCTCGGCAATTTCTTTGCCGCTCAGATCAAAATCTTCTTTTAATTCAGGGCTTGTATCAATATTTTCATCCCACTCATCTCCTTCTACATTGATAATAACGGATGGTTTGCGATAACCTGAAACATCAATAACATTATCAATCTTAGCAACCGTGCCGGATACTGATGAATGGATGTTCGCAGATACGAAACCACCACTTTCGGCTATAACGTCTCCAACTTTAACTGTATCCTTCTTTTTTACAACAGGTTTGGCTGGAGCCCCAATATGCTGAGTAATGGGTATAGAAACTTGTTTTGGAAGCCCTAATTTCTCAATAGGTTTATCTTTGGCAATCTTATTTTCTGCCGGATGAACACCACCTTTTGGAAATGTTTTCAACACTTTTGCCTCCTATATTTAGTTTTAAAATAGTTATTTTATTATTTAACTTTGTGCAGACTCTGTCTTATCATCAGCCTCGCTTGTCTTTGCTTTTTCTTTTGTGTCTTTTGTCATTTTCTTCTTTGGTGGAAAACCAATCTCCAAAATTGCATTTGTAGGACATTCCGGAGCGCACTTTCTGCATAGCTTACATTTATCCGAGTCAATAAATGCCAGGTTGTTTTCCATTGTAATAGCGTCAAAAGGACATACCTTCACACACTTTCCACAACCAATACATGCTACTTTACAAACCTTCCTGGCCAATGCTCCTTTATCCTGATTAATACAGGAAACATAAATCTTACGATCTTTTTTATTTTTCTTACGCAATTCAATAATGTCTCGTGGACATGCCTCTACACATGCGTTACAAGCTGTACAATTTTCATCAATTACATAAGGTAAGCCGGTCTTTTCGTCCATAAATATTGCATCGAACTGGCATGCTTCAACGCAATCGCCAAGTCCAAGACAACCATAATGACACCCTGTTTCACCTCCATATAAGGATGATTGAATGACACAAGTCTCTGGTCCATCATATTCGGTAGTTTTCGGGGAGTTTTCTGGTGTCCCGTTGCAACGAACAACAGCGACCCTGGGTTCTTGTTCTTCAATCTCTTTTCCCAGGATTTTTGCAACTGTCTGCATGGTTTCATTACCACCCACCGGACAGTTGAAATCAGATATGTCATCTGCTTTTACAAGAGCTTCAGCAAAACCCCGGCAACCAGGATAGCCACATCCTCCACAATTAGCGCCGGGTAAAGCATCTTCCACCTGCTCAATACGGGGATCTTCATAAACCTTAAATTTCTGGGCTGCAGCATATAAAATAATTGCAGCTATAGCTCCCAAAGAACTCAAAGATACAATCGTATACAATACCTCTGTTGTCATATAAACTTATATTTAGCTCATTTTTTGTATAGTAAAAGAAAAAACTTTTTTTAATCTATCCTTGTACCTGTAAAGCACTAAGTAATATGGAAGTAATATACCCAGTGCACCAATTCCTGCAGTGGCTTCATTATCAACCATTAAAGAAAATATAATTAACGTAACTAAAACTAAAAGAAAAGGAAGTACATATCCATAAAACAATGCTCTAAAACCCAGTGATTGCTGCAAAACAACATTCACCTCCTCTCCTGATTCAAATTTCCCGGAATCATCAAATACTTCAACCTCTTTACTTTCCATGTCTGAAGCTGAACAAATACCTTTGGCATGGCATGCGGCACAAGCCGATATAGAAGTAAAGCGTACCTTTATACTGTTCCCTTCAATGTCTTCTATCTTGCCTTTATGTTCTATGATCTTCTTTGCCATGTATTACTATATTTGGAAAATACGCTACAAATATAAATATGTTTAATTAATAAGAGATGCTTAAGATCATGTTTAAGAATAAGACTTATTATTTAGAAAGATTATAAATTATTTACAAATTCAATTATCAAAATGATAGTTTGAACCAAAATAAAATATAATTTTGAAATTTTTATCTGCTAATGTACACAAAAAAATATATTTTAGCCATTAGACAATGCATGAGGGTTTCATAGGATATAGAATCAAAAAACGTTGACTTTTGTAGTCATAAGCACCAGATAATTAAACTAATAATATAAATTTACACTAATTAAAACTGTCAGATATGCAATTAACTAAACCAACACTTCTATTGGATCCTAAAAAGGTTGAAGAGAATATCGCTTTTATGAAAGAAAAAGCCGATACTCACAATCTGGCCTTCCGACCTCACTTCAAAACTCATCAGTCAAAGATAATTGGTGAGTGGTTTAAAAAAGCGGGAGTAAAACAAATAACAGTTTCATCAGTGGAAATGGCAAGTTACTTTGCCGAAGCCGGGTGGGATGATATTTTGATTGCATTCCCTTTAAATATAAATGAAATTGAAGAGGTCAATACATTGTCAAAATCGATTAATCTCCATCTTACAATAGAAAATGATGAAGCTATAAAAGCCCTGAAAAACAAACTGGAAAATCAGGTTGGCATCTATATAAAAATCGATGCGGGATATGGCCGGACAGGAATAGAATGGTACAACGCCAAGCGTGTTAACGCACTCATTGAAAAAATTCATGAGTTCCCAAAAACAAACGTTACTGGTCTTCTGATACACTCAGGTCATACCTACAAAGCAGATTCTATTAATCATATTTTAGATATTCATGACGAATCCATTAAAAGGCTTACTAAATTAAAAGAACAAATTAACGGTAATACAGACCATATAAAAATATCTATTGGCGATACACCAGGTTGTTCTTTGGCAGATGATTTTAACGGAGTTGATGAGATAAGACCTGGGAATTTTGTTACCTATGATCTTCAGCAATACAAAGCAGGAGTAGCCAAACTGGAAGATATAGCTATATGCCTTGCTTGCCCGATTGTTGCTAAACATGAAAAAAACAGCGAATTAATAATTTACGGTGGAGCTGTTCATCTGTCAAAAGAAAGCTTGATAGAAGGAGACCTGCCGATATACGGATATGGAATCAAATTAAGCGATGAAGGATGGATTCCACGGTCAAATAAGATGCTAATAACCAAGCTCTCACAGGAACATGGAACAGTTTCGGCAACATCAGATATCTTTAATGAATTCAGTGTTGGAGATTTCATTGGTATTTTACCCGTGCATTCATGCCTGACAGCAAATTTAATGGGAGAATATTACGATTTTTCGGGAAAAAGATATGATCATTTAAAAGGTTAAAAAGTGGCTGATGCCAGAACAACAGCCACTTTTTTAAGAAATATACCTGTTCACTTCAGTCTAATTCACTTCCCATGTATTTCCGCTATTAAGCAGATCGTCCATGGATTTAAATTCAGACTGTTCCTTTGTGTGTTGTACCTGCTTCTCCATTAATCTCTCGTAGGTATCTCCTTCAACCGCACGGATAATACCAACTGCAAATGGAAATTCGGGATATCTCATATTTGCAAGCATTTGGTGTATCCCGGGATTAGGTTCCCTGGCATTATGTACTAATATATCGTCCTCTGTATAACCATCTTTGCCAATCTCGACAACTTTCAGTTTGAGTCCATCCAGCACCAGTCCCTTATCGCGCTCTTTACCGAAAATCATCTTCTCTCCATGCCTTAATACAAGTTGTCTTTCGTCTTTATATTTTTTATCAGAAATTGCTGCATGAGCTTTATCATTATAGATGACACAATTCTGCAGGATTTCTACTACAGAGGTTCCCTTGTGTTTTTCAGCTTCAAGAAAAATTTCTTGGTTCAGCTTAATATTATTGTCAATAGAACGGGCAAAAAATTTGCCTTGCGCACCAATAACCAATTCACCTGGCTGAAATGGAGGTTCAATGGTGCCATAAGGTGAAGTTTTCGTTTTTGCTCCAAGCTTGGACGTTGGTGAGTACTGCCCTTTGGTCAGACCATAAATTTCATTATTAAAAATTATAATATTGATATCAATATTTCTTCTGACCGAATGAATAAAATGGTTTCCTCCAATTGCCATACAATCACCATCGCCAGTAACCTGCCAAACGCTCAAATCCGGGTTGGCGGTTTTTGTTCCTGAAGCAATAGCAGCCGCTCTTCCATGAATACTATGAAATCCGTAAGTATTCATATAATAAGGGAACCTTGAAGAACAGCCAATTCCTGAAATCATGGCAAAATTTTCCTTTGGTATGCCCATCTCAGGCATTGCACGCTGAATAGCATTCATAATGGCATGATCACCACAACCGGGACACCACCTTATTTCCTGATCGCTTTTAAAATCTTTAGCAGTATATTTTTTTTCTTTATTATTTTTTTGTTCCGCCATAAGATCACTCCCCCAATAATTTTTTAATATGTTCTTTAATTTCAACAGTTGTAAAAGGCTGACCCTGCACTTTATTATATTTTAAATAGTTAAACTCAGGGTGGTTTAATCTCAGATAATCAGCAAATTGTCCGCGGTTTAATTCACAAACAAGAATTCGTTTAAACCGACTAAAAATTTCATTGGTGTTTTTTGGCAAAGGTTTGATATAATTAAAATGAGCAAGTCCTAATTTAACTCCATCTTCGCGTAACTCATCAACTGCAGTATTCAGGTGTCCATAAGTCCCCCCCCATCCAACGACTAATATATCACCTTCTTGTTCTCCTTCAACCTTTTGTTCTGGTAATACTTCAACCACTCTGTTAACTTTTTCTTCTCTCAGATATACCATTTTCTCGTGGTTTCGAGGATCGTGCGAAACACTGCCCTTAAGTTCATCCTTTTCCAGGCCGCCTATTCTGTGCTCATATCCTGGTGTTCCTGGAATAGCCCATGTACGTGACAATTTTTCAGGGTCTCTCGCATAAGGCATCCAGTTCTCTTGGCCTTCTGGAACAATTGGCGCTTTAATATCCGGGTAATCTTTCATCTGTGGAATTTTCCATGGCTCTGAACCATTGGCGAGAAAACCATCGGTGAGCAGAATAACCGGTACCATGTGTTCAAGAGCTACTTTTGCAGCGTGGTAAGCATAGTAAAAGCAATTGGATGGGGAGCTGGCAGCAAAAACCACAACCGGGCTTTCACCATTTCGTCCATATAAAGCCTGCATCAAATCTGACTGTTCAGGCTTCGTAGGCAAGCCTGTAGAGGGACCGCCACGTTGAACATCAACAATAACAATAGGTAATTCGGTCATAACAGCGAGTCCAACGGTTTCTGATTTAAGCGCTAAACCGGGACCAGAGGTAGTTGTAACTGCCAATGAACCAGCAAAACTAGCTCCCAAGGCAGTACAGATACCAGCTATTTCGTCTTCTGCCTGAAATGTCTTAACACCCATATCACGTCTTGCAGACAGTTCCTGTAAAATTTCCGAGGCTGGAGTTATGGGATAAGAACCACAAAACAGATTTAAGCCGGCTTTTTCTGCTGCAGCTATAAAGCCCCATGCAGTGGCAGTATTACCATCAATATTCCGGTAAGTTCCTTTTTCTATTTCAGCAGGGTAAATTTTATAGGTAGGACTAAGCAGTTCCACTGTCTCAGCGTAATGATACCCTGCTTCTAAAACCTTCTTATTTGCCTCAATAACTTTGGGGTTTTTCTTGAATTTTCTTTCGAAGAATTGCTCCGTATATTTAAGCGGACGGTCGAACAACCAGTAAACAATTCCCAGGGCAAACATGTTCTTGCTTCTCAAAATACTTTTAGGATCTAAGCCCACATCTTTCAGTGTTTCCTGTGTTAGGGTGGTAATAGGCGCTTTAATCACATTGTATCCGTCCAGTTTGTCTTCCTTCACGGGATCATCGGTTTCATAACCTGCCTTCTTAAGGCCACGGTCTGTGAAACTATCATCATCAATGATTATAGTACCACCGGTTCTCACCCACTTGGCATTAGCTTTTAACGCAGCGGGGTTCATAGCTACAAGAACATCAGGATAATCGCCGGGGGTATTTACCCGTTTGTGTCCAAAATGCACCTGAAAACCTGAAACTCCCCCAATAGTTCCTTGAGGGGCACGGATTTCAGAAGGATAATCAGGGAAAGTAGATAAATCATTCCCAATGAATGCAGAGGTATCCGAAAATAAGGTTCCTGTTAACTGCATGCCATCCCCCGAATCGCCGGCAAATCTTACCACGACTTCTTCTCGTTCGATGACATTTGTTTTTTTACTCATAAATAATGTAATTTAGTAAAAATTTAAAATTTTAAATAAAGGAACTTTCTATAAATTTTAAATGCACATAAAACAATCCCCGATTGTTTTATATGCATCGTCTCTCTTCTAATGCTTTTCCGCATTATTACTGGTTACAAAGTTACATAATGTTAATTAATTATTAAGTAAATTTCAATTAATATTTTACAGCTTCACATGATTTTTCTCATATTAGAAGAACGTAGCTTTTAACATTGTCATTATCAATGAAAAGCAAAAATTCAATTCATGTAAAATATTTGAAATCAAATAAAGATTTTACTTGATTAATGAAAATGGTTGGTCACAGGATGCTCAAAAACAGAGCCACGGTCAAAAGCTAAATGATTGTTTTCGCACCCTCAAGAGCATGGTAAACGAAAAAATCATTTAAAGCTTATGAGTAATTATGCGGACATTCTAATTATTAAATCACTTTCTTAACTTATGAAAAAATCTGTTGCAAAACACACAAATATTATCTATAGTTTATCCCCAACCTTTTTCATTATCTATCGTGTAAAAAATATGACCAGCTTATTCAGATTTAAGGCAATATTTACATAATTCGTAACCATATTATTTATAAATTTGATAAGGTGAATTGTAACGATTTTGTCAATTTATCATACCAAACTACTAATAACCAATGAATAACGACAAACGGTATAGTTTATTATCTGATATAAGAGGACTATTAAGATTTACGTCTGAATTTTTCTCAGAAGTATTTAATCCTCCTTATGAATACAAGGAAATGTTTAAGCAATTTTATGTCTTTGGTTATAATAGTCTGCCCCTGATTGCAATAACTGCGTTTATTCTGGGACTTGTTATGACACTGCAATCACGTCCTGTACTGGCAGATTTTGGTGCGGAAAACCTGTTGCCAAGTATGGTGTCTGTTTCTATTATCCGGGAAATAGGCCCTGTTGTCACCGCCCTGATATGTGCAGGAAAAATGTCCTCCGGCATTGGTGCAGAGTTAGGCTCTATGAAAGTCACCGAACAAATCGATGCAATGGATGTTTCAGGGACAAATCCAATGAAATTTCTCGTTGCAACGCGTGTTCTCGCCACAACACTTATGCTGCCCCTGCTTGTTTTCTTTGCTGATGCTGTGGCTTTCTTGGGTTCTTATGTGGCCATCAATATGCATGGAGAAATCAGCCCTGTGCTTTTTTTGTCTGATGCATTTGCACCAATACATTATAATGATATCATTCCTACAACCATAAAAACATTTTTCTTTGGTTTTGCGATAGGCATAATAGGATGTTACAAAGGATATACCTCGGGCGCAGGGACCGAAAGTGTTGGCAAAGCAGCAAATGCTGCCGTAGTGATGGCATCTGTGGCCATATTTATTGTTGACCTTATTGCTGTACAACTGCAGTCTGCAAATACATTTCAATTTTAATTTTAATGTATTATGAACAATAATTTTACATACAATAAAAACGAAATCATTAAAATAGAGCATCTGAAAAAATCATTCGATAATCTGGAAATCCTCAAGGATATCAATATAACGGTTAAGAAAGGGGAAAACATTGCAATAATCGGACAATCAGGAATAGGTAAGTCGGTGTTTATAAAATGTTTGGTGAGGCTTATTCAACCCGATGCCGGAAACATAGAAATTTTTGGAAAAGATGTGCTTCAACAAGATTCAGAAGGACTTAAAAAAATTCGTCAAAATATTGGTTTTCTTTTTCAGGGTGGTGCCTTGTATGATAGCATGTCAGTGAGGGAAAATCTTGAGTTTCCAATAGCCAGAAATTTAAAAACGAAAGATGAGCAAAAAATTAATAGTTTAATTTATGAGGTGCTTGACAGTGTTAATTTGCGGACAGCAATTGATAAATTGCCGGGAGAATTATCCGGTGGAATGAAAAAAAGAGCAGCCCTGGCCAGAACACTCATTATGAAACCAAATATTATTTGCTATGACGAACCTACTACAGGTCTCGATCCAATAACATCCAAGGAAATAAGTAATCTTATAGTATCCGTAAGCAAAAACTACCAAACAACATCATTAATCATAACACACGATATCAATTGTGTGAAAATAACATCAAACAAAATATATGTTTTGAAAGACGGAATATTTTATAAATCAGGAACTTATGAGGACATGAAATACAGTAAAGATCCCTGGGTTAAAAATTTTTTTAATTAAGAATCTAATATGAAATTAACTACTGCAAAAGCTATACGGCTAACACTTTTTATCATCCTTGGTATGGCCATTTTTGGTTATGCAATATATACTGTAGGCAAACAGAGTAACTTATTTGGCAGAACATTTATGATACAAGGAGTGTTCAAAGATGTAAGCGGGCTTAAAATCGGTAATAATGCCCGTTATTCCGGGATTAATGTCGGCACAGTCTCTGATATTCGATTATTAAGTGACACCTTGGTAATGGTAGAAATAACAGTGGAAAGGAATGTGCAAAAATTTATAAGAAAAGATTCCCGGATGGAAATAGGAACAGAAGGATTAATGGGAAACAAAGTGATCAATATAACACCGGGAACTCCCTCAGCACCATCAATAAAAGACGGGGAAAGGCTGGAGACTGTAGAAGCCATTAAAATCGATGATATTATGGAGGAGGTGAAAAAGTCTAGTGAGAATACTACGGAGGTTACTCAAAACCTTGCCGATATCACAAACAAGATCAACCAGGGTGAAGGGATTTTTGGTAAAATTTTTACAGATACAACCTTCACAAATAATCTTGACAGAATAAGCAGGAACACTGCTCTTATGACAAATACCATCAGTGAAATCACCGAAAAGATAAATGACGAAAAGGGTGTAGTAGGAAAACTACTTTCCGACACCGCTCTTGCTGAAAAATTTGATTCGGCTGGAGTAAGTCTGCTTAAATCAACTAAAAACCTTGAAGCTTTTACTACTAATCTCAGCCAGGGTGAAGGTATATTTGGAAAAATGTATGCAGATACAACATTCTCCCATAGTATAGATGATATAACCAATAACATTAAACATACCAGTGAAAAATCAAAACAAATCTCTGATAAGCTACTGAGAATTACAGAAGAAGTTGAAGGAGGACAGGGATTAATCAATAAATTGCTAATGGATAGTATTTTCGCCGACAGCCTTCACAAAACACTAATCAATATCGACAAAACAACAAAAGAGCTTAGGGAGTCGTCTGAAACAATCAGAGAAAACTGGTTTATCAGAACATTTTCTAAACAGAAAAAAGAAAACAAAGAAACAGAGAATGAGAAAGAGGAAGAAGATTAAAATCAATTTTCATTAAGCATGTACAATTTACAATTTCCGTTACTCGTTATATAAAATAATATAAGGAACCAACGGGGAAGATTAAACTTCGCTCTTTTGTATTTGTTTCCATATTATACATCATCAAAACCCATGCTATGACGGGAGTAGAAGAGTATCAAAAAATATTAAGCGTTGGAAATACCACCGTTTACGAAAACCATAAATATTATCTCATCCGAAGACAATTTCAGGACTCTGACAGCATATACCCAAAAAAAGACTGGACGCTGAAAGAAGTTTTAGATGATGCGGGAATTAGTATTCTGGAAGCCAATAATTAATAGGTGGTAGTAAAGTTAAATTAATTCGATCTTTCTGGAATTTACAGAAAGAATAACTTGAAATCATTGGCTTCGTTTTCCAATTCATGGCCGCTGATTTTGAAATTAAGCTCTTAATGATTTTTTATGTGGGGATTGTTGTGTGAATCAGTATCCTTCTTTTCTCTCTTTCTTGTTTGTGCAATTCTTAATCGACATGATACACCCCCTATTTTGATTTTTAATCTGTTTTTTAGAATAAAAAGTTCCCCGCAAAAAACGAGGAACCTATTTTAATAGTTATCTATCCCTACTACTTTTATTTCTGAATCTGGAGTTTTTTCTGAAAAACTCCTTTATCTGTATAAACACGTAAAATATATAAACCTGTATCAATATCTGTTGTCGAAATACGGCTTTTCGTACCTTTTATCATCTTGTCATAAATCACCATTCCAGACATATCTACAATTACAATTCTGTCTATCTTGCTGCCAGCTTTAATATTGACATTTTCCCGGGCAGGATTGGGGTAAACAGCTATGTTAGCTTCAGTTATCTCATTAATACTTGTTACTTCACTTATTGTAGCTGTTGTAGTTGGGGCTCCTTCCAGGGATAATGCATAATTATCTTTATCTTCGCCATCGAGGCTTGCTTCCTCTATGACAACAGCAATGTCATCATCTGCCTCGGCCTCTTCAAATTCTGCAACAACATCAACCAATTCAACAACATCATCACCGATAACTCCTTCCAGTTCCAATTCGTTTTGTTCAATCTCTGCTGAGGCTGTACCGTCATATTCTTTGTCATATACTGTGAAAGAACCTGTTATGGTAAGCTTTTTATGAGTGATGTCTGCTTCCGTTGTTGGTGCGCCGGTAAGAAATAACGTATACTTATCATCATCAGCGCCATTTAGTTCAGCACTAACAATTGAAACCGTTTTATTATCACTAACCTTTGCATCTTCAAACTCAACATTAAAATTGGTAAGCGACACATTTTCATATTCAGAGATTTTACCGTTAAGGTTTAGGTTGTTTTTATCAATTGCTGCAATAGCAGTGCCGTCATAAACTTTATTTTTAGCCGTAAAATCTCCACTTATTATTAGTTCTAGGGTAGTTTTAAATTGAATTTGGCCCCCATACTCAGTTCCGTTTTGATCAGTGGCATAAGCACGTACATAATAAGTGGCTGGCACATCAAGGTTATCAATATTACTTGTAAAACTTCCCAACTCATCTCCATCTTCAGTATACCCTATTTTTTCATCAAGAGTAGGATTAGGCTCTGTATGCCATACTATACCACAGGCTGTTATATCATACCCACCATCGGCAGTCACTTCACCACCCGAAATTGCTGTTGTATCTGAAATCTCAGATACTTCACGAGTGATAACCGCAGCAAGTTCTGACACTCCGCCATCTGTAATATTCCAATTATTGGGGTCGTCTGTGAGCATTGTCCTGGCATCTTCAGCATCCCCAGGCGAATACTTGCTATCGCCTCCATGGAAATTCACATTGCTTTGCAACTCCTGTTCAGACCATCCTATCAGCAAGTTGTTATAATATGCTGTGGATAAAGTTATACCAAGAAACATATCACTCATATCTGCAACATCACTGACATCCCAATCTCCAATGTCCTGATTAAAAGAAGTATAAGCAAACATGCCCTTTATATCTTCAACACTCCCTACATCCCAACTTCCAATATCCTGATTAAAAGACTCCGCATGATAAAACATATAACTCATATCTGTAACATCACTGACATCCCAATCTCCTATATCCTGATTAAAAGAAGTGGCATTACGAAACATTAAAGACATATCAGTAACAGAAGATGGCAATTGGTCAGGTACTTTGGAAAGATTAGAAGCTCCATTATAGGCTCCTTCTAAACTGGTCAAGCCTAAATCACCAAAATCAGTAACTTTATCAAGCTTGTCAGCATTGGGATAATCATTAAAATTATTACCATCCCAACCAGTATCGCCATATTTTTCGAGTGTTCCGGTAATATTTATTGTGTAGTTTCCTTCTTCTGCATAGGTATGAGTTTTATTTCCTGAAGTGGTAAAAGTACTATAGTTGCCATCACCCCAATAAACTGTTACATCTACATTTCCATTCAAAGGTATCGTAACATCGGTTCCTTCAGAGTGTTTAGTGTTGACTTCAAATGCCATCGCGTCCTGGATTGTAACATCAAAAGCATTACTTGCATCAGATACATTACCAGTAGCATCTTTTGCTTTTACAGTAAATGTGTGATTCGATCCAGTAGATAGCCCTGCTACATTATAAGAAGTATCGGAAGTAGTACCTATTGAACTTCCATCCTGGAATACTATATAATGGTCAACAACGACGTTATCAGAAGACTCATTCCAACTTAGATATGCACTAGAGTCTGTAATATTATAAGAAGAAAGGTTGCTTGGTGCTGTTGGAGGCTCACTATCTTCAATACGTGCATAAACTGGACTATTATTAACCGTGTTGACTATTGTGTCATCGGATATATAAACAGATTTTGGATTTCCAGAGCTATAATCTTCATAGATTTCGATAGAAAAAAAATCAATTTGACCTGTTGTTGTAGTTCCTTTATCTATTACCTCAGTGAAGAATTTGATGAAACCATCATCAGTATTGGATCCAAGTTCCGTGATGTCTAAAGCCATATTGTCTGTTGGAAAAGGAATACTTCCCCACTTCTTCTCATAATTTTTTTGCATTGTTTTTATTTCTTCAGGGGATGATGTATCTCCAATACCGAAGCCTATCTCACATTCCTCACTTATATTATGCTGAATGTTGAACACAGCCAATATTTCCGGAGAATAATTCAATAAATTCTCATAAAAATATATATGTCCAATTCGATTTTTCATACATTCGTAAGAAATATAAAAAAAGCCATCATCGCGCCATTCTTTACCCCAGGAATTGACCACTTTAAATGCGCCATAACGTGTTTCTCCGTTTTCCGTGTAAGGCCCGTAATTGTCATCGTATCCTACAATGGTATTGGCATGGGTTGTTGAGGGGTTTGTATAATTCTCAACAGTCCACAAATCGTTGTGAGTTAAATCCGAATATTGACCTGATTCAATACTGATAACGGCAAGATTTGTATCGGCAATTAGCTGTTTTAGGTTTTGCAATCCATCATCGGTACGAACATTCATACTTTGATAACCAGTTTTGGATCGATATAAAGGAGCTTCACGCCAAGCTGCTTGTGATGGCCAAGACGTACAAACAGCAGTATCATAAGGCATTTTATCCCAGGTACCACATCCAATATTTTCTAATAAATTCATATTATCCGAATAAAACGAACCATTATCTTCTCCACCATTTACCAGATGGTAAATAAAATCAGGACTGAATATTTTATCATGGTAAGCTTCATCCGGTTGTCCTGCGGAGCCACCTGTCCAATCACAGTCAGAGAGATCCCAATCGTGTTCATGAGCTTCCTGAAAAGTTTTAGTATAATATCCACAAGCCCAGGACACACAGGAGCCTTCACTGCCTTGATCACCCACAGGTGGAAACCACTTGAAATCAGAATTATCAAAACTATCCGGAATGTCTTTTTCTTCCTTATCTTTTCCCTTGTATTCTTCAATCAAAAAGGGTTTGTCTTTCATTTCTTCCCATTCCTCTTCAGTAGGGGGTCGTAGGCCGGTACCATGCCCATTGATTATTTCGTTATAATTTTTCCCTTCCTGGTAAACTCCTACTTTTTGTTTGAATTTTTTAAACTCATCTGGATTCATTTTTCTAACTTTTACTTGTGCTTCTGTTGAGAGCAGGCCAATCCCAAAAAGTAAAAGAAATAGAATAAATGTGATTTTAACTGTGATTTTCATATATCTGTAAATTTTAAATAATTTTTATTTTACACGAATGACCCTTATTTCATTATAACTTTCTATATATCACCGTACATCGCAGTTAAAATTTTTATCTGTCAAGTTTTAAAAAGCTGTTTATAAAACTTGACTAAATATATTTGTGATGCCAAATCTAAGATTTTTTTTTTTTTAACTTACAAGAATCCCTTTTTGTAAAAAAAATTCACCTCAAAAAGCAAAAGACGTTTCAGAGCTTTAGGAAAGTTACCTTAAAAATGTAACACAGGAAAATCAAATCCATCACCACATGCTTGTATTCCGATGCATCGATATATTTTCGCCACTTGTCTGCTGCTTTCCAAAGTTGCTTTTCCAGGGGTTCTTGTTTGTTGTTGTTTCTATATTTAGCCAACACTGCAAAAAAGTTAAATTGGCTTAAGAAAATAATTTTTATACGCTAAAATACTTTCATAAAGAAAGGAGGAAGTTAAAAAAATCTGTGACCCGGGGAGGACTCGAACCCCCAACACCCAGATCCGAAGTCTGGTGTTCTATCCATTAAACTACCGGGCCAACGGAGTGCAAATTTACAAAAATATTCCCGTGCGAAAAATATTATGGTGCAATTTAGCGATGTGAGTAAAAATTCTTACTTTAGTCCTTAAAGGTTTTAATATGAACAGACAGGAATATTACCTGGCAGCCAGGGATGGCCCAAAGTTATTTATCAGGCATTTTCAGCCCGAAAAAAATGCTAAAGCCATTGTCGTATTGGTACATGGATTCAGTGAGCATTCCGGAAGGTATGTCCACTGGGCGGAACGATTTGTTCGGCAGGAAATAGAAGTATATGCCATGGATTACAGGGGACACGGGAACACAGAAGGCATCAGGGGTCACACTCCGGCTTACAGTTACCTGCTGGATGATATAGAAAGCTGCATCGAAGAGATTAACAATCCGGATGGGAAACCTGTGGTTATCTACGGGCAAAGTCTTGGTGGCAACATGGTTCTTAATTACGCACTCTGGCGAAAACACTCCCTGGCAGGTGTTATCTCAACTTCGCCTTGGCTGAAGCTGGTAACAAAACCGAAAACCATCACTGTTCTTTTCGCACGCATCCTGAGATTAATAGCGCCACGTTTCATCAACGACAGCAAACTGGATATCAACATGCTCTCTCATGACCCGCAGGTTGTCATCGATTACGAAAAAGATCCCCTGACGCACAGTTTTATCACTCCGCAACTGTTTTTTGGAAGTGAAAAAGCTGCCCGGCGCGCCATAAAAAATGCAGGCAAAATTACTATACCTATTCTGCTCATGCATGGAACAGGAGACTTGGTAACTTCCTGGAGGACAAGTGAAAAGTTTGCAAAAAAGGCAAAAAACACAGGCGCTGATATTACATTTGTAAAATGGACGGACTATTACCATGAACTGCATAATGAAATCAACAACGATGCGGTATTTGATAAAATCATGGAATGGATGAATATAAAAATCATTAACAAATAAACGAAAATGGAATTTCGTACACCGGTTCACATACCCGAATCTGAATTCAAAATCAGTTATAAGAAACAAACGCTTCTGCTGGGGTCGTGTTTCAGTAATAATGTGGGTAATCAGCTTAAATTTTATAAGTTTCCCGCAACGGTCAATCCTTTTGGAGTCCTGTATAATCCTGTATCCGTAAAAAATTCGCTGGAAATCCTGATGGGCAGCAGAAAGATTACAATGGAAGACTTCCGACAACATAACGACCTGTGGATAAGCTTTTACCATGGCACAGGTTTTTCCGGTCCGGACAAAGAAAAAGTGTACGAAAATATTGTTGGTTCCATCCAGCAAGCTTCGGCATGGCTGGCAAGCACCGACCTGCTGACAATCACTTTTGGCACCTCATGGGCATACAGGCTGAAAAATAATGGCATGATAGTAGCCAACTGCCACAAGCTGCCGGCAAAGTATTTCGAGAGGGTTTTCCTGCCTGTGGAAAATATACTTGATAGTTACACTGCGCTCATCCACGAGCTTTACCGGTTTAACCCAAATATAAGGATACTGTTCACTGTCAGCCCAGTACGGCACTTAAAAGACGGGCTTGTGGAAAATCAAAAGAGCAAGTCCAATCTCATTATCAATGTACACAGACTATTAGACCGATTTCCGGAGATAAAATACTTTCCTTCCTATGAAATTATGATGGATGAGCTGAGAGATTACCGTTTCTACGCGGAAGATATGGCACACCTCAACAAAACCGGTATACAATATATCTGGGAAAGGTTTTCAGATACATATATCGACCCGTCTTCCCGTGGCATAATGAAAGAAGTGGAAAAAATTCAAAAAGCCAGGGAACACAGGCCGTTCAAACCGGATTCAAAAGAACATAGGGCGTTTTTGGAAAAACAAGCGAAAAAAACGGAAGAATTGATGAAAAAATATCCATTCCTCGACTTAAGAGAGGAGCGGGATGATTTCAGGAAAAAGTGTCAGCAGTAAGTAGTCCTCCTTTTCTGAAGCTACAAAGGATGAATAAATCAGGTGACAATTGTATTACAAAAATTCGGGTTGTCTGCGTTCTTTAATAGAACACGGATGATGCAGATGAAACGGATAAACGCAGATTAAAAAGATTCACAGAAGCACCAAAAATGAAGAAATATAAAACCTGAAAGAATAACAAATAAACATTTTAAACCTCAAATATCTTATCTTTGTTTAAGAGTCTCAAAGTGATGATAAATTTGAAGAAATATATCCTTATCTTTTTATTGTTTCCGGTCATACAGGTTTGGGGACAGGTGGATTATCAAATAAAAAAAATTGAAATACAGGGCAACGTAACCCTGGATAACAGTCTGCTATTTGACCAAATGAACACGCGGGATATGAATATAGGAGAACATCTGCTGTTCTGGAAAATGACACCCCAATACTCCCCTATCATCCTGGAAAACGATGTGGAAAGGCTGAAAAGTTTTTACCAGCGGAATGGTTTTCTGGATGCTCAAGTTAACAAAGAACTGACCGTAAATGATAAACGCAGGCAAGTATCCATAGCCCTGACAATACAAGAAGGGAAGCCAATGATGCTTAGAAGCTCTTCAGTAAGGGAAGTCGGTAAAAAACAAACCGGAATTCTTGAAGAAGTAAGAAACAAATTGCCTGTGAAAGTCAATGAACGTTTTGAGGACAGAAAAGTTTACACAGCAATGGCTCAAATAAGCCAGGCATACAAAAATAAGGGTTACCCTTTTGTGCGGGTGGATAAAAATATCCAGGTTGATACTGCAAAACATAGTGCAAATTTGTCTTTTCAGGTTTTTCCGGGTAAGAAAAGCACATTCGGGCATGTAACTTTCCAGGGGGATTCTTTGGTATCAGAGCATTTTCTGCGGCAAAAACTTCATTTTAAAACCGGAGAATTATATTCGCAGGAAAAACTGGACAAATCGCAGGAAGTAATATTTGAGACCGGCCTCTTTAATTACGTCGTTATCAGGGGACAAAAAGACAGTGTTATAAATGGAAAGATGCCAGTTTTAATACGGCTCAACGAATTACCGCAATGGTCGTTTAAAGGAGGTGTGGGATATGGAACAGAAGACAGGTTCAGGGTATCTTCAGAGTTAATAAAGAGACAATTCCTGGGAGGAGCAAGAAAATTGATACTGGAAGCCAAGCGCTCCTATTTTCTTCCTGTCAGCGTAGATGCCAAATTTATTCAGCCAAACCTGTTTAACAAAGAGCTGGATTTCGTGCTAAACCCGTTTTTCATACGCGAACGTGAAAAGAGTTATGAGGTAGACCGTCTAGGGACAGGATTGACATTGCAAAAGAATTTTACCCAAACCCTTTCTGCTTTCCTGACTTATTCCATGGAACATGATTATTTAATCGACAAGACCCTTTCTGACACTCTTAACCTAAAAGACAGGCGTACTTACAACAAATCCGGAATCACCATCGGAGTGAATAAAAATTCCACGGATAATATTTTTGAACCCACAAAAGGATGGAAAATTGATGGATATTATACTTACATGGGACTGGGTTTCCAATCAGAATATCGTTACTATAAAATCGCTTTGGAAACGAGGCATTACAAAAAAGTCAGCCGGGGATATGTTCTCGCCGGGAAATTGCACGGAGGAATCATTGAACCACTGGAAAAAGGTGGAGAAACTCCCCTTGAAGACCGGTTTTTAATCGGCGGGGGTTCTTCACTTCGGGGCTGGTCAAGACACAGTCTTTCCCCAAAAAACAAAGAAGGGAAAGCAATTGGAGGAAACACCATGTTAGAAGGTAGCCTGGAATTGCGTTTTCCGGTTTATGATATTCTCTCGGGAGCTGTATTCGTAGATGCCGGAAATGTATGGAAAAATCCAATGCATTTTGACCTGAATGACCTGTATTATGATGCCGGTTTAGGGCTGAGGGTAAAAACCCCTATCGGCCCTGTAAGGCTGGATATGGCATATCCTGTTTTTAATGAAAAATCTAAAGGACAGTTTTATATTTCACTGGGACATGCGTTTTAAAAAATGATAAAAAAAAGCTTTAAAATACTAACCATAATACTTGTAAGTGTTGTTGCACTGCTTGTTTTGACCCTTACCCTGATACATTCCGGCAGCCTGAATAATTTTTTAAGCCGGGTAGTGTCCCGACAGATAAACAAACCCATCCAGGGCGAACTGAATGTGGGCAATATAAGTGGAAGTATTTTTACAGATTTTACCCTACATAACATCTCCCTGGAAAACAGAGACACTGTGCTTGTAAATATAAAGTCTGCCCGGGTATCTTATTCAATTGCAGAACTACTCGATAAGAAACTTAAAATTAAACTAATTCACCTGGGAAAAACAGACATAAATGCGCATCAGCTTGATGATTCTTCGTGGAATGTAATGAATATAATTCAACCGGTACCAAAAGAAAAATTAAAAGAAGACCCCTCTGGGGAACCTTTTTTCAAAGAGATTGATGTCTCGGCAATCCGTATTACACAAATTAATAGCATGGTTAAAGCATTACACAACAAAGAATATATCCCGGATGAATTGAAAGCTTCAATAGCATTGGACTTTCATTATACACCTGAAGTACTCCGGTCGCATCTATACAAATTTACCCTTTTGACACATGCCCCGGATGTTAATTTACGCAACTTTTCCGCAGAAGTAGAAATAACGAATGATACATTACGATGGCAAAGTCTGGCTATGGGACTACAAAACACTGAACTGAAGTCATCCGGGCAGATGCCGATGAAAGACCCCTTGCAGGCAAAAGCCGAACTTCTTTTTCAGCCCCTGGCTCTGGCTGATGTTCGTTCGTTCGCGGACGAGCTGAAAATTTATGGTTCCCCTGATATTGAGTTGAATTATGATGGAAGCAGTAGAAAAAATCAATTCAACACAACTATAACCCGCGACAGGCAGCATCTGGCAATTAATGGCTGGTTAGAAGGACTGGATGATACAAGTTCCTACCAGTTCGACATGACGGTGAAGAACCTGGATGCAGCAACATGGACGGAAGTAAAGGAACATCAATCAATGATTTCCGGGTGGATAAAATTTGGAGGTACCGGAGCAGATATAAAGTCGAACACAGCTAATTTGGAGGGAAACTTTACCGGCCCCGGTTATAAAAAATACAATCTTGATAGGCTTTCGCTAAATTTTTCTAAAAATGAAGATAAACTAAAAGGTTTTGTATCCCTAGGAAATGAAGCCGGGAATGCAACATCACGTATGAATATCAGCGACTTGTTCGGCAATATGAATTATGTGCTGGAAAGTAAAATCCGCTCACTGGATATTGCTTACTTTATGGAGGATACAGCACTTTCTTCCAATCTCAATATTGATCTAGACGCCAGGGGAAGAGGTACAGACATTACATCGATGAAAACAGACCTTTTCATCAAGTCGCAAAATTCTATGTTAATGGACAGCTCTGTAGAAGACTTTGAAACTTCGTTGCACCTGGACAATGGGAATTACCAGTTTACCGGACTTCAACTGAAAACACCTTATTTCCATTTCAGTGGCGAAGGAGAAGGGCACATCAACAAAACCCACCGGATAGCGTTTGCATTTGAACCCTATGACCTGAATCCATTGCTTCAGCCATTTCAAATTTTAGATGTCAACCTGCATGGGAACATGACCGGACTTGTAACGGGTTATTTAGATTCCCTGAATTTTCAAACCAAACTTGATTTTGATGAAGCCATGTACGACAGCATTTGGGTAAGCAATCTATCCGGAACAATTAACGGAGCCTTTATAGACTCGGTTATAAGCGGAAATCTGGCGCTCAGTGGAAGAGACATTCAATACAATGATTTTCATTCAGACAGCATCAATCTTTCCACCAGCTATGCAGAAACCACAATCAACAACCGCATTTATTACAAGATGAACGATTCACTGAGTAGTACTTTGCAAGCTAATCTTGAACTTAGTGATGTTCCTTTACTTCATCTGCCTTCATTAAAGTTAAATATTCAACATCAAAACTGGTATGGAGGAAGCGATACTACATTTTTCGCCTTTGGAAAGGATACCATACGTGCCAATCATTTTCAGATCTCCTCTGAAAAACAGGAAATATCGATGCATGGACAGCTAGCTTTCAAAGGCAGCGAGGATTTTTCACTGCTTGTTAGAAATTTAAATCTAAACACATTATCTTCTCTGGGGAAGATGAGCGAACCGATTACAGGCAGGTTGAATGCAGATATTCACCTGCAGGGCACAGCTCAGGCACCCATCCTGGAAGGCCTGATAGATATTGACAAACCAGGCATACAAAAGAGCCAGTTACAACAAATCAAAACTGGTTTTCAATATAACAACGGAATTTTTGAACTGGAAAGCAACATTAGTGATTCTCTGCATAACAACCTAAATGCCTTTATGAAAGTTCCTGTACATCTATCTTTCAGAGACAGTATTTATGTCTTACGCAAGGACCCTGGTTTTATGGCAAGGTTGAGAATAGACAGTCTCAATAATGAACTGTTCAATCCATTTTTAGAACAATATGGCATCCAAAGCAAAGGATACATTTCTTCCCGCATTGAAATGACGAACACGATAGATGAACTGGTTGTAGATGGTAACCTGCAATGGTTTAAAGGCAGCTTTTCCCATGAACAGGCAGGTTTGGATTACGACAAAATTCAACTGGAAAGCAGTTTTTCCAATGACAGACTGACTTTAAACCAGTTACAAGTACATTCCGGCAAAGGTTATTTAAGTAGTTCCGGTTATATTGGCATCCAACCATTTTCCCCTGAGCTAATGGATTATTTTGACCTTAAGATTAATGCAAAAGATTTTAAAGCCATTGACAGACAAGGAGTAAATGCAACAATTAACTCTTCATTAACAGTAAAGGGGCCCTATAACGAGGCAAAAATAAATGGGCAACTTACTGTATTAGAATCCACTTTGAATGCCGATGTGCTAAAAGCTGAATTTTCCAAAAAAGGAGACGACCCAAATCCCCCGTTACTTGTTCAGTCCATGAAAGACACCACAAAAGAAGAGCAAGTAGAATTAACATATTTCACAGACACTGTAAATGTTGCTAGAAACGAATTTTATAACAACTTAAGTGGTAACTTTTTTATTAAAATACCCGGCCAAACCTGGGTAAGAGGAAAGGATATGAATTTTGAACTAAAAGGCGAATTGCGGGCAATAAAAGAAGGTCAACAGATTGATTTGTTCGGAGATTTGACTGTCAATCAAGGCTTTTATAAATTTTACGGCAGGCGGTTCAGATTTGAAAAAGGCAGCCTAACCTTTACCGGGGGGCGCGAAATAAATCCATTGGTTGACTTTGTAGTCGTTTATTCCTTCAGGGATGAAGAGCAGCAATTACGCAAACTCAGGTTATATCTTAGCGGCCGTGCTTTACAGCCGGATATCCGTTTCACCCTAGACGACGCTCAAATCGAAGAAAAAGATGCCATAGCTTACTTATTATTCGGAAGACGGATGGAAAATTTATCCGGTCACCAGGCAACAACAGTGGAGCAGAGTACGCTCAACATAACCCGTAACCTGGCACTTGGAAAGGTCTCCAATGCAGTGCAGGATGCATTGCAATCATCGCTTCACCTCGATGTAGTAGAAATCAGTGGAGGCAGTACATGGAAATCCGGTAAGGTAACCATAGGGAAATACATTACCGATAAACTCTTTCTGCGATACGAACAGAATTTTGCATTTGATAAAAAAAGTAAGACCATCGACCCGGAAGAAATAGCCCTGGAATATCAAATTTTTCGCTCATTTTTCCTGCAAGCTACCAACCAAAGGATAAACAGCGGTTTTGATGTTATTTTCAAAAAATCCTGGAAGTAGTCTCCTGGCTATGCTTACAGCACATTGAAAATGATCAAAATTATACCACAGAGGATGAATTTCATATAATCAACTCAAATGCCGGAAGGATGAAATGTTTATAGAACAAACTCCAAGTAATCACCAATGCACTGTTTAGGAGCGACACAAACCCATCGGCAAACGTCGCACATAAAGAACATCCCACTTCTAACGGGGCTTAAAGAGTTGTTGTGGATTGTGTCTTCTATAAACATTCCGCTGCTACGCAGCTTTGTGTGCTGATTTTGCATGTACTTTCCCAGTTTACTAAATCATAAGAATAACAATAAGGATTAAAAACAGATAAACTTTGGAAGAATTATTATAAAAAATAACCTGTAAATGTAAATAAGGATTTAAATACTAACCTGTAAACTTTTTTAGGACGAGACAACCATACCGATCGTGATGTATATCCAGTATTTTCGCTAAAATTAACCCCTAATCAACAGTATACTTATCAAATTTTGTCAGGTAATCCTGTTGATAGTTATATTCTTTAAACTATGATCATAAAAAAATACGAACATAAACCGAGAAAAACCAATATAAATAAAACTTTCGGGAGCATATATAAAATTAAATCATCTCCCAGCATATCGATTATTTATCTAATAACCAAAAAATAATTAATCAAGTTTCAGAACAGCCATGAATGCAGATTGCGGCACGTCCACGTTACCTACCTGGCGCATTCGTCTTTTCCCTTTCTTCTGTTTTTCCAGCAATTTTCTCTTACGTGTAATATCACCACCATAACATTTTGCAGTCACGTCTTTTCGTAAGGCTTTAACGGTTTCCCTGGCGATAATTTTTGAACCTATGGCTGCTTGTATAGCAATATCAAATTGTTGTCTCGGAATCAACTCCTGTAATTTTTCACAGATTCTCCTTCCAAAAGAATAAGCATGATCTCTGTGAATTAATGTTGATAAAGCATCGACCATATTACCATTAATAAGTATATCCAGACGAACAAGTTTGGCTTCTTTATAGCCTGTTTGGTAGTAATCAAATGAAGCATACCCTTTAGAGATACTTTTCAGTTTATCATAAAAATCAAAAACGATCTCCGCAAGTGGCATATCAAAAGAAACCTCGACCCGGTTATTCGGCTGAAAGACCTGATTTTTTAATGTTGCTCTTTTATCCAGGCATAAAGTCATAATTGGCCCGATAAAATCAGACCGGGTAATTATCTGAGCATGAATATAAGGTTCTTCAATATGTTCAATAAATTTTTGATCCGGTAAACCCGAAGGGTTATGAACCTCAAAAATTTCATCCTCGGTGGTGATAACTTTATAGGAAACATTAGGGACAGTTGTTATTACATCCATGTCAAATTCTCTGTCCAGCCGCTCTTGTACAATCTCCATGTGAAGTAAACCAAGAAAACCGCATCTGAAACCAAAACCCAGTGCTGCAGAAGATTCGGGCTCAAAAGTCAATGAAGCATCATTCAAATGCAGTTTCTCTATTGAATTTCTCAACTCTTCGTAATCATCAGCATCTACTGGATATATACCTGCAAAAACCATTGGTCTAACCACTTCAAAACCTGAAATAGCTTTATCACAAGGCTTATCAAACTGGGTAACGGTATCCCCTACTTTTACTTCTTTTGAAGACTTAATTCCTGAAATAATATATCCAACATCACCAGCACTCAAAGTCTTACGCGGTTCTTTCTGTATTCTCAGGACACCTATCTCATCAGCATAATAATCTTTGCCAGTATTAACGAATTTCACATGATCTCCCTGCCTGATTTGTCCGTTGAATATTCTAAAATAAGCTATTATTCCGCGGTATGAATTAAACACAGAATCAAAAATCATCGCTTGCAATGGGGCATCCGTTGTACCTGTCGGATGAGGTATTACTTTAATAATTCTTTCCAGGATATTTTCCACTCCAAAACCCGTTTTACCACTTGCCTCAATAATTTCGCCCCTGTCACATCCCAGGAGTTCGACAATCTGATCTTTTACCTCGTCAACTTTAGCTGCCTCCAGATCGACTTTATTTAAAACAGGAATGATCTCCAAATCATGATCCACAGCAAGATAAACATTACTGATGGTCTGCGCTTGAACACCCTGGACGGCATCCACCACCAGCAAGGCTCCCTCACAAGCTGCTATTGAGCGGGATACTTCATACGAGAAATCCACATGCCCCGGAGTATCTATCAAATTAAGATAATAGGGTTGATTATCGAAGGCATAATCCATCAGGATAGCATGACTTTTTATCGTTATGCCTCTCTCCCGTTCAAGATCCATATCATCCAAAACCTGATCCTTATAATCACGCTCCGAAACCGATTTTGTAAATTGTAACAGTCTGTCTGCTAAAGTACTTTTCCCATGGTCAATATGAGCAAGTATACAAAAATTGCGGATATTTTCCATTTTCCTCCTCTTTTCCTGAAATTAAAAATCAAAAGGCAAAGATATTTAAATCTTTATGAAAAGAACACACTCATAATAATTTTCTGTATTATAAAATCATAAAACTTTTAAAAGCTGGGCGGTAATATATCCAAGGTAATTCCCTATAGCATAACCTAATATACCGACGGTCAGTCCGGAAATAATCACTTCCCTGTTTTTTATAGCACTTGCAATTACTGGCACAAATGGCGGTGAGCAAACCAACGCTGTGGAAGTAACCATGACCGTATCGGAATCTACTTTCATGAAGGCAGAAAGCAGAATATGTATCAATAAACCTCCGAACACAACATAAGAAATATAGTAAAACAAATTTGGAGCAGCTCCTGAAAAATCACTGATATCAGCCATAGAAGCCACGACAAGACTAAATATTAAAATAAAATAATTGCCCAGTTCAAATGTCTTTTCAATTCGGTTAATCGACGGAATCAATGACATAAGAATTCCCAGCGTTGTAATCACCAGAATAACAAAAACCATTTGAGCATTCTCAGGAAACAGCAAACTCATCCCTCCACCAATGCCAAAAATAGCAACAGAAATTAAAAAGGCCTTTAAAAGTGGAATTACTGTCCCTTTGCGAAATATTCCATAATAGGGATCCTGTCCGTCCAGTTGGGACATCTTTAAGGAATTTCCATGCTGTCCTTCAGGGTAAGGAGACAAAAACCATGAAAAGAATGCCCGACCAATCGTAATAAGAAATAAAAGATATATACTTGACAAAATCATGTCATAAGTATGTGTTATGATATAAATATCCGGATTCACATCCAGCATCATCTTCAATGAAGCCAGATTTGGTGTTCCCCCGGTATAAACACCCACCAGCATACCAGAAATCTTCCACATATCCTGTAAACTGTCAGTCCTGAAGAGCAGATAGCCACTGGCGACGACAACAACAACACCTATCAGGGCAGCAACAAGAGAAAGGAAAGTTTTCCCGGCCATTCTGAACCAGGATCTTATATTCGCAGAAAATAAAAGAAGAGGGATAGCAACAGGAACTGTAATAATGGTCAGAATATTCTGGACAGATTCACTTTCCGGCGGCAATACAGAAATATTGCCCACAATAATTCCAACAGCATAGGCTATAACCACAGCCCCCAACTTATTAATCATAGGTATCTTACGACAAAGATACAATATGAGCATAGGAAAGAACACATAAAAGATAACCAGTATAATCTTACCTATCATAAAGAAAGCAATTAAAAAATATGTATCTGTTCTGATCTAAAACACATTATCTACGCTTCCTATTCCTCCTCCTTACAATCGCTAATGTCTTCAAGGCTTTTATTGTAGACCGCCATAGCTCTGTGACTCATACCCATACTTGAAAACCCTCCGTCATGGTAAAGATTTTGCATGGTTACTTTTTTGGTGAGGTCAGAAAATAACGCAATACAGTAATTGGCACATTCCTCAGCCGTAGCATTTCCTAGCGGTGACATTCGTTCTGAGAAGTCCAGCAATCCTTCAAAACCCATAACGCCAGATCCAGCGGTAGTTGGTGTAGGTGATTGAGAAATGGTGTTAATTCTTATCCTTTTTTCCCGGCCATATATATACCCGAAACTTCTAGCTATGGATTCAAGAAGAGCTTTTGCATCAGCCATATCGTTATAGCCATATAAAGTCCTCTGGGCAGCCACATAGGATAAGGCTACTACAGAACCCCATTCCTTGATAGCATCCATTTTTCTTGCCGCCTGCAAAATTTTATGAAATGATAAGGCTGATACATCAAGTGTCTTATGAAAATAGTCATAATTGGTATCATCATAGGTATTCTCTTTTCTCACATTGGGTGACATCCCTATAGAATGTAAAATGAAATCAATCTGCCCGCCAAAAAACTCCATCGATTGTTTTAGTAATTCATTGATATCATCCACATTAGTAGCGTCAGCCGGAATAACACGTGTATTAAGTTTTTCGGCAAGCTCTTCTATATTTCCCAGACGAATGGACACCGGGGCATTGGTGAGTAATACTTCTGCCCCTTCTTCATAAGCTCTCTCTGCAACTTGCCAGGCAATTGACTTTTCATTCAATGCTCCAAAAACAATACCTTTCTTACCTTTTAATAAACTACATGCCATAATTATATTTTTTGATATAAATGGATACAAAAATAAAGCGTTAATGTTTTATATTTTCTCAGGAAGTTTTTAAAAATTCTTTTGCATTCTGCAGCGCTGTGTCTGTTAATTGCTCTCCGCTCAGCATTTTAGCAATTTCTTTAATGCGCTCTTCATTGTTTAATTTTCTAATATTCGTGTGCGTCTTGTCTTCATGATCTTCTTTATAAACTAGATACTGACTATCACCTTTGCTGGCTATCTGTGGCAAATGAGTTATATTCAAAACCTGTATCCGCCGGGACATTTTTTTCATTATAGTTCCCATCTTGTCTGCAATTTCACCGGATGTTCCAGAATCTATTTCATCAAAAATAATTGTAGGCAGGGAAGTTGACTCTGCAATCAGCGATTTAAGGCTTAACATCACTCTCGAAAGTTCTCCACCTGATGCAACCTTTGAAATATCTTCAGGTGAAAAATTTTTATTAGCGCTAAAAAGAAACTGAATGCGGTCTCTTCCATTTGGCGTAAATTCCTCTGTATTTTCATATCCAACATTAAAAGTAGCATTAGGAATTCCCAACTCAACAAGCATATTGGTTATATGCTGTTCTATCGAAGGGATAACCTTTTTCCTGGATTCTGAAAGTTTATCACTCAATTGTGTGAGCTGTTCCTTTCTCTCTTCCAATTCATTATTAATCTCCTCTAACCTGAAATCCATGGAATCAATCTCTTCAATTTGCTTTTCAAGATCCTTTTTAATCTTTATTAATTCTGAAACAGTATTCACATGATGTTTATGTTGCAAGCTATAAATTTCATCCAACCTTTCCTGTATGAATTCCAGTCGCTGAGGATCATATTCTATATCCTGGTTTAACACATCCAGTTCATTGGCAATATCTTGTATTTCGATATAAGAACTTTCAACCCTTTCGCTAAGTTTTTTAACTTTTGGAAAAAAGTCGACAATCTTCTTCAAAGAATCATCAGCTTCTCTCATCTGGGTAAGTACAGAACCCTCGTCGTTGGTTAATAAGTGTAAGGCCCTGGAAAGGTTATATTTTATCTCTTCAGCATGATTCAGAATCTCCAATTCGTTCTCCAGTTCTTCTTGCTCCTCTTCAGATAAATTCGCCTTTTCCAGTTGATCGTATTGAAACTGATAATAATCCAAATCAGCTTTGGATTGTTCTGCTTTGCTTTTTAGTTGATGATATTCTTTCTCTGTTTTTCGGAACTCAGTATATAAATCTTTATAGTTTTTGATTAACTCCTTTTGATCAGCATAAGCATCAATTACATTTAAATGAAAAGTATTGTCTTTCAAAATAAGATTTTGATGCTGAGAATGAATATCCACAAGATAATTCCCCAAATCTTTCAGCACCTTAATATTAACAGGAGTATCATTTACAAATGCCCGCGATTTTCCATTACTGTTGATTTCTCTCCTGATAATCGTTTCCTTGTCATAATCCAAATCATGATACTCAAAAATATGCTGAAGATTATATTTTTCTACATTGAAGGAAGCTTCAACAATACACTTGCGCTTCTCATCTTTTAACAGACTGGTATCTGCACGATTACCCAGAATTAAGGAAAGGGCTCCAATCAGAATAGATTTTCCAGCTCCTGTTTCTCCGGTAATGGTTATAAAACCCGTATCAAACTTTATATCTACATGGTCTATAAGGGCATAATTTTGAATTTTCAAGGACTGAAACATATAAAAAAATTTTACCGAAAACTTTTACGATTGGAATAACATTATAAAAATAAAGATAAAAATAAAATAAGGAACGCTCTCTTTCGAATATTTTTAAAACAGACATATCAAAAATATCAAACGAGTCGCTATATCAAATTAACTAACAAAATTTATGTCATCTCTGTGTAATTTTTTCATAACGATCACTTCTGGACGGATCAATTTCCGATAATATTTCATAAACCCTTTTCATCTGGTTCATGTCACCTTCCGAAAAAACATTAACAAACTCATTTGATTTTGTATCAATCAAAAGATTCGTATAATACAAATATGGATCAGGTTGCTCTCTGTGGATCTTTTGCAGTAGCTCCAGCGCTTCTATTATATTCTGTCTTGCTTTAGATGGGTTGTCATACATATTATCAAGGCCAACTCTGTGATACCTGTAAACAAACTCCCTTGCCCCGGAATATCCATCATCAAGTACATTTTCAACAAACCAATAACGGTTTTTCCTACTCTCATATGATTTCCATCCTTCATATTTTGAATTTTGCGCTTCATTTACCACTTTCTCTGCATTTTTAAAATGCGGTGTTCCCCCCTTCGGTGAAAATGAATCATAATCCATACCGATAATGACATAGGCATAATAAGCTAAAATTGAGGTCAAATTGGATTTATATGAGTTAATATCAAACTCGAGTGGCTCATTCTCTACATATCTGAAAGATAAATCATTATCCTTATTTTGAATTATAGTGGTACTATAAGAAGAATTATAGACCGGTCTTCTGGAACTTACCTGTATTGTTCCACTAAATTCATCGCCTGATCGTTCTTTGAGGTTTAACAAAATTTTACACTCAATTCTTTCATTAGCCTGAAAATCGTCATCAGTCCAAATAGTATTGTTCATAAAAGCATTAATTTCCTCCTGTAAGGTTCTGAAAACCTCTTTATTGGTTCCTTGAATTTGAGAAGCCAAAACCTGTACATTACACCGCAATTCTTGAGTAAAAGCAGTACCTGTGTATAGAGCAAAAAACAGTATGAAAATTATCTTCTTCATGAGATTGCCTTTTGTTAAGTATCCGTTTAAGAAACTTGAAATTTATTAAGAAATGATGAGAAAACCGGACTGTTATATATTGTTATGTTATATTTTTCTGAATTTGAACAGATAATTTTGTCTATTTAATTCAATTAAAGTGCTCTGATCATCGATTAAACCATTCCCCAATCTTATCAACGATATCCTTGGCAACTTTCTTTTTTGATTTCAACTCAAAACCAACAATTTTATTATGTTTATCAATAATTTTTATCTTATTGGTATCTGTCTGAAAACCAGCCCCCTTATCTCTCAAAGAATTCAAGACGATAAAATCCAGATTTTTACTTTCAATTTTTTTCTTTGCATTTTGTTCTTCATGATCAGTCTCCAGGGCAAAACCAACTAAAAGCTGTTCTTTCTTTTTCATACTGCCTAACTCACTTGCTATATCCTTTGTCGGTTCTAATTCAATTGTAATATTCTCTTTTCTACGTTTCATCTTTTTTTCTGAAATTCTCCCCGCTTTAAAATCGCTTACAGCAGCCGCGAGAACAGCTCCATCCATTTCAGGAAACAGGTCGGTAACTTCCTCAAACATCTCTTCGGTAGAATTAATACGGACAATATTAACTGAACTCCTATTCATTTTTAAATTGGATGGTCCGGTAACCAAAGTTACTTCAGCTCCCTGATCATTCAATTCTTCAGCAATGGCAAAACCCATTTTACCAGAGGAATAATTCCCTATAAATCTGACTGGATCGATATTCTCATAGGTAGGACCTGCTGTGACGACAAATTTTTTATTCTTTAGTTTTTTTTTTGATTGAAAGAAATCCACAACCTTATCCAGAATAATCTGCGGTTCCTCCATTCGGCCTTTGCCCGACAAACCACTTGCCAGTTCCCCTGATGTAGGTTCAATAAAGAGATTACCGTAAGATTTAAGTGTCTCTATATTTTTCAGGTTAGCCGGATGCTGATACATATCAAGGTCCATTGCAGGCGCTATCATAACTTTACACTTTGCTGACAAATAGGTAGAAAGCAATAAATTATCAGCGATTCCATTTGCCATTTTACCCATGGTATTGGCTGTAGCAGGCGCTATAAGATATAAATCAGCCCATTCACCAAGGTTCACATGGCTATTCCATTCTCCATTTTCGGGATTAAAAAAATCAACAAGAATAGGTTTTTTAGACAATGTTGCCATTGTAAGCGGAGTAATAAACTCCTTGGCATACTGGGTCATTATTATTTTTACTGATCCTCCCTCTTTCACTAATAATCTAACAAGCATAGCAGCCTTATAAGCTGCTATGCTACCTGTAATTCCCAGAAGGATATTTTTATCTTTTAATAACATCCCTTTATTTATTGCTCTTCTTTAATATTGGTATTTTCATTGCCCGTTTTAGGATTTCTGTAATAAATTTTCCCTTCCAAAAACTCCTGTAAAGCAATCAGAGTAGGTTTAGGTAACCTCTCATAAAACTTAGAGATTTCAATTTGTTCCTTGTTCTCAAAAATCTCTTCAAGGTTATCGGTGTATGAAGCAAATTCCTCCAATTTACTGTTCAGCTCTTCTTTAAGTTCTGCTGAAACTTGACTGGCTCTTTTTGAAATAATCACTGTTGCTTCATAAATGTTATCAACCCCTTTTTCCAGTTGTTTTATATTACGGGTGATTGTATTGGTTGAAGCATTTGTTTTTTTGTAGTCCATATTTAGGTTCCGCTTTTGTTATTTAATTTTTCTTGTGTTACTTCGTAAATTTTCTCTACTTCTTTTTGGTATTCACTATCAGGGTATTGGTCTATAAAAGTATAATATTCATCTAATGCAGACTGAAATCTTTCTTCTTCTTTCTGTTTTACACTATTTGAAGCTAATAAAAATTTGGATTTAAGAATAAGAAATCTAATTTCTTCCCTGTAAGGACTCTCAGGATAATCTTTTAGTGAATTGTTCAATGCAATAATGGCTGCTTTATAATCTTCCATATCATAATAAAGACGGGCAGCAATATAAGATTTCTCCGCTAATTTATTTTGCAAGTCCTCTATTAATTCGCGACTTTCTTGTACCTTATCACTCCCAGGATATCGTCTGATAAACATCTGAAAGCCATTGATAGCCTCTCTCGTATTGCTTTGATCGAGACTTGGTCTTGGTGATAAAAGATAATCACAATATGCACTTAAAAATTGTGCATCTTCAGCCCAACTGTGATCGCCAAAGGTTCTGTAAAATTCCTGAAAATAATTTTTAGCCAATATGTAGTCCTTAGTTTCATAATAGGCTTTTGCCAAATAGAAATGGACTGTATCTGCTTTGTTAGTTGCCTTTAAAGAAGGGTTAATTTGCTCAAAGAGTCCTATCGCCTTGGAATAATCCTCATCATGGTAATATTCCAGAGCTTTATCATACTTTCGCTTGTAGTTGGAACTTTTAAGTAACTTTTCATACTCGCAGGAAGTAAAAACTCCCCCGATAATGAGAATGCCTAATAATATTTTGAAATTTTTCCTAAACATCTTGCAAAAATAAATTTTTCCTTTGAAATAATAAAATGAAAAGTGTCTAAAAACGTGATAATGTAATAAATTATTTTCCCTGATTTGAAAATTATTAAAAAAAACCTACTTTTGTCACTTAATAAAAGGGCATTTAGTAAAAATTAAAAACTTAGCAGCAAAGTGGATATATTCAAAAAAATCAAAAAGGACATGGGCCCATTAGGGCAATATATGGAAGAGGCTCATGGTTATTTTGCTTTTCCCAAGTTAGAGGGAGAAATAACTCCAAGGATGAAGTTCAGAGGTAAAGAAGTATTAACCTGGAGTTTGAATAACTACATAGGTTTGGCAAATCATCCCGAGGTAAGAAAAACAGATGCACAAGCTGCAGAAGAATATGGAATGGGGTATCCCATGGGAGCCCGGATGATGTCAGGCCAAACAAGCAAGCACGAAGAGCTTGAAAAGCAATTGGCGGAATTTGTTGGTAAAGATGATGCATTCTTACTAAACTATGGATACCAGGGAATGCTGTCAATTATCGATGCACTTGTTACCCGTAATGATGTCATAGTTTATGATTCCGAAGCACATGCATGTATTCTTGACGGATTAAGACTCCATATGGGTAAACGTTATGTTTTTCCGCACAATAACATTGAAAATTTAGAAAAGCAACTTCAACGGGCCACCAAACTGGCGGAAAAAAATAATGGAGGAATTCTTGTCATAACTGAAGGAGTCTTTGGTATGGCGGGAGACCTTGGAAAAGTGAACGAAATAACAAAGCTTAAAGAGAAATATGATTTCCGACTTCTAGTAGATGATGCCCATGGATTTGGAACAATGGGAAAAACTGGTGCTGGAACAGGGGAATATTTTGATGTACAGGAAAAAATTGATCTCTATTTTGCAACTTTTGCAAAAGCAATGGCTGGTATAGGAGCTTTTGTTGCATCTGAAGAGTATGTTGTAAATTATTTAAGATACAATATGAGGTCTCAAACATTTGCCAAATCTCTGCCCATGCCAATGGTAATAGGTGCATTAAAAAGACTGGAACTGCTTAAGAATAAACCTGAATTAAGAGAAAAAATGTGGAAAGTGGTAGAAAGGCTACAATCAGGACTAAAAGAAGCCGGTTTTAACCTGGGCAATACAGAATCTCCCGTTACACCGGTATATCTTTCAGGAAGTGTACCTGAAGGTACCAATATTACGATGGATTTACGGGAAAATTATAACATTTTCTGCTCATTAGTTACTTATCCTGTAATTCCTAAAGGAGAATTATTAATCAGGTTAATTCCAACAGCAGGACATACTTTGGAAGATGTAGATTATACAATTAAGGCATTCAAAGAAGTATATAAAAAATTAAAAGACGGTAAATATAAATCCGAGCATATTGCAAAAGTGAGTTGATAAAGAATATTGTTATATCAAGATAATCAGAAAAAAAGAGGTTGTGATCTTGCTGCCTCTTTTTATTTGAATTACAATGTTATAAACATATTTTTCCTTCTTTTTCTCAGCAAGCGCGAATGTTTATTCTTGTTTCTCAGAAGTTTCTTTTTTAGCAGACTCCTCAAATTCTTTAGAAGACAGATACCGTTCAGACTCCAAAGCGGCCTGACAACCAGAGCCTGCTGCGGTAACAGCCTGACGATATATTTTATCCTGCACATCTCCACATGCAAACACTCCTTCGATATTTGTTTTAGTACTATCGGATTCAGTGATGACATAGCCTGTTTCATCCATTTTCAGATAATCGGCAAAAATGTCAGAATTGGGCTTATGTCCTATAGCAAGGAAAAACCCGGTAACATTGATGTCGTATTCCTCTCCTGTAGTGTTTTTTAACAACCTTACACCGGTCACACCATCATCATTTCCAAGGACTTCCTTTGTTTCAGAATTCCACAATACTTCAATATTTTTTGAATTAAGGACTCTTTGTTGCATAATTCGGGATGCCCTCAACTCATCTCTGCGGTGAATCATATAAACTTTGTTACATATCCCTGCAAGGTAGAGCGCTTCTTCAGCAGCCGTATCTCCACCGCCCACTACTGCAACATCCTGTCCTTTATAGAAGAAACCATCACAAGTAGCACAAGCAGAAACACCTTTCCCTTTAAACTTTTCCTCCGATTCTAAACCTAAGTATTTAGCTGATGCACCGGTAGCTATTATGACAGCATCTGCCTGAACGGTCTTATTGTCATCAATCGTCACTGTATAGGGCTGTTTAGAAAAGTCTACTCCGGTAGCAATACCAAAGCGAACATCCGTACCAAAACGCTGGGCTTGCTTCTTGAAATCCTCCATCATCTCAGGTCCTTTAATTCCTTCCGGATATCCCGGATAATTTTCCACATCAGTTGTAGTCGTCAATTGCCCTCCGGGTTCAAGACCTTCATATAGTACCGGTTCTAGATTAGCTCTTGCTGCATATATAGCTGCTGTATATCCTGCCGGACCAGAGCCAATAATCAATACTTTTACCTTTTCTATATTACCATTCAAATCCTTCTTGCTTCCATCATCTTTAGGTCCATTTTCCATTTTTTTAAATAATGCCATAATTATCAGATTTTTATTTATATTTTAATTATAACTATATATCTATATAATTTCATTTATTAACAGACACAAAATTACAATAAATATGCCAATAAAAATTAAGATTAAAACAAGAAGCATTGTGATCAAAAAGCTGCAATTTTGTCATAAAGATTATAAATAAAGGGTAGTCTTCCTCTTTTTTACCTCTAAAAAAATTCATATTCGAATTAAAAAATATAATTAGTACAGTTTCATCGTAAAACAATATACCCATAGTAAAAACAACAAAAAATGTATATATAGCTAAAGTTATCAGTGAAGCCTTAGTTAAAATCTTTTCCCTGACGTTTCTTAAAATCAAATGCTCCTCTCCATAAATTGGGAGGAGCATTATTCAGAATAAATTATAAGTTAATTAAGGTGTTTTTCTATTCAATAATCAGGGCTACAAGCACCTAATATCTCAATATTCCTTATATTACATTAAGAAACTAATCAAAATACCGGCGGCTACTGCTGAGCCAATTACACCTGACACATTAGGTGCCATAGCATGCATCAAAAGGTGATTATTTGGATTTGCTTTTAATCCCTCGTGCTGTACCACTCTGGCACTATCAGGAACTGCAGAAACACCGGAAGCACCTATCAAGGGATTAATTTTATTTTCGCCGCGAAGAAACAGATTCATTAACTTAGCGAAGAGTAAACCTCCTATGGTTGCTATCATAAAGGATAATGCCCCTAAGCCAAATATCATCAATGATTTTGGAGTCAGAAACACATTAGCCTGAGTTGAAGCGCCCACAGTCAATCCTAATAAAATAGTTACAATGTCAATCAGTGAGTGGCTTGCTGTTTCAGCTAACCTTCTTGTTACTCCAGATTCTTTCAAAATATTTCCAAAGAATAACATACCCAACAATGGTAATGCACTGGGTGAGATATAGGCTGTAAGCAACAATCCAATTATAGGGAATAATATCTTCTCCAGTTTGGAAACAGAGCGGGGTGATTTCATTACAATTCTGCGCTCACGTTTCGAAGTCAGCAGATACATAAATGGAGGTTGGATCACTGGTACAAGAGCCATATATGAATAAGCAGCTATGGCAATCGGCCCTATCAAATGCGGAGCCAACTTAGAAGAAAGGAAAATCGCTGTAGGCCCATCAGCTCCCCCAATAATTCCTATGGCGCCAGATTCAGCAGGTGTATACCCTAAAGCCAATGCACCCAGAAAAGTCAAAAAGATACCAACCTGTGCCGCAGCTCCAAGTAACATGAGACGGGGATTTGAAATCAGCGAACTAAAATCGGTCATTGCGCCTATTCCCAGAAAAATCAATGGTGGGTAAATTCCTTGCCGAACTCCAAAATACAAATAATTCAAGACACTTCCTTCTTCATAAATGCCCAGTTGCAAATTAAAACCTTCCGCTTGGAAGAAAGGAATATTACCTATGATTATGCCAACCCCTATTGGAATTAAAAGCAGTGGCTCATACTCATACCTTATCGCAAGGAAAATAAAAAACAATCCAACAAAAAGCATTATAATATTTCCAGAGGCAACATTACCAAAGCCTGTATATTCATAGAAGTTAATTAATCCTGCAACAGGCCTTGAATACTTTTTATATTTTTCTCCGCGAAACACAAGCTCCTTTTCCCCGGCTAAATATCCTTTGTATTCTCCAAGTTCCTGATCATCAAATTCAATGGCAATCTTGTTATCCTCTGTAATAGTCCACTCACCGTAATATTTTGTTTTCGAGGAATCCAGGTAGCAAGTTCCATCTACCTCAAATTGCAATCCTTTATATCTCTTCACCGTCTTATCGCTATCCTCACTTCGTTTATATCCTCCAGATTTATTCAACCATCTTCCTTTTGTTATCTCTTCAGCAATCTCTTCATTAGAGAAATCAATTCCTTCCTGACTATAAGAAAGCGTTAAAAATGAGCCAATTAAAAGTAAGGAAAAGGTTAATAATATTCTATTCATATAGTTCATTCGTTTATTATTTATTGACCTTTTACAGGCTGTTTATCATCAAATTTGTTTAAAGATTGTCTATAATGAAAAAAACTCATTAGAAAAAGCGAATGACAAAACTTTCGCTTAATAAAGGTATCAGCAGCTTATACGCCATTTTTTTACGCCCCATTTTTTACTCTATTTCTGCCAGTACGTCATTCTGTAATACTGAATCACCTTCTTTCACTTTTATAGCAGCAACTTGCCCATCTTTCTCAGCCAAAACATTATTCTCCATTTTCATTGCTTCCATAATCATCAGTTTGTCACCTTTTTTCACTGCATCTCCTTCCTTGACAAGAATTTTAAAGATATTGCCCGGCAAAGGTGCTTTTACCTGTGTAGCTCTACTACTTACAGATTTTTTAATTTTGCTGTCGGTTCTTTTCGTTGGTATATCTGAGCGCACTAACTTAGGCGTCTTTGATTTGGTAACCTCCTTCTGCTCAACTTCAACTTCATACAATGTCCCATTAACCTCTATTCTGGCAAGATTATCCTCAAACTCTTTGATTTCAACGTCGTAAGTATTGCCTCGTATTTTGAATTTAAATTTCTTCATTTTTATTTTTAATTATTAGAATGTTTTATGTGGCCACTCTCTTAATCCATAAATTTTAGAACTCCAGGGAGAATACCTTTTGCGGACTTTCTCAATAGTGAGAATATTGCTTTCCGGATCATGAAGTTCATTAAAATGCAAGTACAAAGCACTAGCTATTGCAGCAGTTACATCTGCTGGGATATGCAAATCGTCCTTAGTATCTTTGTGTTTCTCTTTAGCTCTCTTTCTCTCTTTTCGATATGCACTCCGGGTTTTGTAATAAACGATCCGTGGAAGATTGGAAAAAACAACAAATGATAACACCAGTGCAAAGAAAACAACCACATAGCCAACAATAGCTATCGTAACCCCTTGTCCGTATATTGCTGTAAAATCAAATGATATGTCACTAAGCCATAAGTTCATAATCTATCTTAATTTTAAAGTGGTAAATTATTGTGTTTTTTGGCCGGATTTTTATCTTTCTTGGTAGATAATGTTTGCAGCGCTCTAATTATTCTGAATCTTGAATTTCGAGGTTCAATAATATCATCAATATATCCAAGACTAGCTGCTTGGTATGGATTAGCGAAGTATTCTCTGTATTCTTTTATTTTTTCCTGGATGAATTTTTCTTTTTCTGGTTCATCTTCAATTTGCTTTAGCTCTTTTCCATATAAAACCTCCACAGCGCCTTGTGCACCCATAACCGCAATTTCAGCAGTAGGCCAGGCATAATTAACATCGCCTCTTAATTGTTTTGAACTCATTACATCATGGGCCCCACCATACGATTTTCTCAATGTGATGGTAACTTTTGGAACCGTGGCCTCGCCATAAGCATACATTAGCTTTGCACCATTAAGAATAATACCACCATATTCCTGATTACTTCCCGGCAGAAATCCCGGTACATCAACAAGAGTTACAAGTGGAACATTGAATGCATCACAAAATCTAACAAAACGGGCTGCTTTACGGGATGCATCAATATCGAGAACTCCGGCAAGGTAATTGGGCTGATTGGCAACAATTCCGACCGGCATTCCATTGAATCGTGCAAAACCCACAATAATATTCTTAGCGTAGTTTCTGTGAATCTCCAAAAATTCATTATAATCAGCCATGCTGAAAATAATTTCCTTCACATCATAAGGTTCGTTGGGATTTTCGGGGATAATTTCATTAAGTGCATCATCCAATCTATCAATCGGATCAGTACACTCTGCTACCGGAGGTTCCTCCAGGTTATTAGATGGCAAATAAGTCAGCAGCTTTCTAATAAGCAGTAATCCTTCTTCTTCATCTTCTACCTTAAAATGCGATACACCCGACTTCGTTGCATGGACATCAGCTCCGCCGAGATCCTCAGTGCTTATTTCCTCACCGGTAACTGTTTTTACAACTTTTGGACCGGTTACAAACATATAACTGGTCTCTTCTGTCATCATTACAAAATCAGTAAGGGCCGGGGAGTAAACAGCTCCACCAGCGCAAGGACCAAAAACAGCACTTATTTGGGGTACAACACCAGAAGCCAGAATATTACGCTCAAATATTTCAGCATATCCTGCAAGGCTGGTCACACCTTCCTGTATACGGGCACCACCACTATCATTAATACCTATCACAGGAGCACCTACCTTCATAGCCATGTCCATAACCTTACAAATCTTCTGAGCGAAACTCTCCGACAGAGACCCTCCGAAAACCGTAAAATCCTGTGAAAAGACATAAACTACACGACCGTCTATTGTCCCGGTTCCTGTAACAACTCCGTCACCAAGGATTTTTTTCTTATCCATTCCGAAATTCGAACACCGATGTGTTACAAACATATCAAATTCTTCGAAACTGCCTTCATCAAGCAAAATTTCTATTCGCTCCCTGGCCGTTAGCTTACCTTTATCGTGCTGGGACTTAATTCGTTTTTCACCGCCGCCTAATTTGGCTTCAGCCCTTGAATCAATTAATTTTTTAATTTTATCTTGTTTACTCATTGCAGATATATAGAATTATATTTGTGTTTTTGTTTTATCCTCACATAGTTCGGTTAATACACCACTGGTAGACTTAGGATGCAAAAATGCAATATTCAGCCCTTCAGCTCCTTTTCGTGGTTTCTCATCTATCAATCGGACACCTTTTTCCTTAGCTTGCTTAAGTTTTTCTTCCAGATTCTCAACGGCATAAGCTACATGATGAAGGCCTTCACCTTTCTTTTCAATAAATTTCGCAACAGAACCGTCCGGATCAGTAGACTCTAAAAGCTCAATTTTGGTATCCCCAACCTGAAAAAAAGCAGTACGTACTTTTTGCTCTTGCACCTCTTCAATGTTATAACATTGTAAACCAAAAACCTCTTCGTAAAACTTTATGGTTTCTTCAAGGTTCCTTACCGCAATCCCAATGTGTTCAATATGTGTTGGTTTCATATGGTATATTTTTATAGTGCAAAAGTACCTATATTCATCTAATTAGACCAATGATAATTATCAAAAAATCAAAATAAAATTATTGTTTTTTAACATAAAAAGTTGTAGTTTCAAGATTACGTTATATATTTGTAAAACTTAAACTTAGGGAAACTCTCTTTAAATTAACCCCCATAAATCATCATATACCACTAAATATTAAGTCTTTCTGATGTTATTTTATATATTTCATAAATTATGTCCCGTAAAGTTGCTACATTTCGATTCTATGAAGAATTAAATGATTTTATACCCTCAAATCAAGATAAAGGGGATAGAAGCCACTTTTTTTACGGCTCCCCAAAAGTCAAACACGTTATTGAATCATTCGGAATTCCCCATACAGAAGTAGATTTAATATTAGTGAATGACAATCCGGTAAGTTTTGATTATACCATCAAACATAATGACAGAATCGCAGTTTATCCAAAATTTGAAACATTAGACATAAGCGAAGTCACAAAGCTCAATAACAGCCCTTTAAGAGTAACCAAATTCATCCTTGATGTCCACCTTGGCAAACTAGCTCGTTATCTCAGATTATTAGGATTTGACAGCTTATATTCAAATGATTTGGGAGATGATACAATCATCAACATTTCGGAAAAGGAGCACAGAATCATTCTGACTAGGGATAAAGGCATTCTTAAAAACAACAAAGTTACTCATGGATATTATCTTCGTTCAGACAATCCCACTGATCAGCTTCAAGAAGTAATTAAGCGATTTTATCTTGACAAAAACCTGAAAATTTTTTCCAGATGCATGGAATGTAATGGTGACATTGTGGCCATTTCCAAAGAAGACATTCAGCCTGAGTTATTACCAGGCACTATTCAATACTATAATGAATTTTTTCAATGTAAAACTTGCCGGAAAATATACTGGAAAGGCTCTCATTATCAGAATATGATAAATTTTATAGAAACAATACTGCAGGAA
This sequence comes from Bacteroidales bacterium, assembly GCA_041686375.1. Classification (GTDB taxonomy): domain Bacteria; phylum Bacteroidota; class Bacteroidia; order Bacteroidales; family UBA12077; genus JAGXLC01. The sequence goes on along the minus strand of JAWLEB010000005.1, from coordinate 15,342 downwards.
CAATAAATAAACAATCTCATTTTAATACAGTTACCTGCTGCCCTTCGATATCAACAATATCTCCACTTCTGACCTTTGCCCTTTTTTTATCTTCAATTGTACCATTCAGCTTAACCCTGCCATCTTCAACCAGCTGCTTTGCCTCTGCCCCGCTGCTTACTAAATTGACAACCTTCAATAATTTAATTAATTCAATATAATCTGAATCTTCTTTTAACTGAAATTCTATCATTGTAATTTTGATTTTGTAACTTCCACTAAAGTTGGTAATACATCCTCTGCTTTTCCCTGAAGAAATATATCGGTAATAGATTGGGTAAACTGGGATTCATTGGGATTCACTTCAATAATTTTAGCCCCATTCTCTTTAGCCATAGGTGGTATCATAGAAGCAGGAACTACTTCTCCTGTGGAGCCAACTATTACGAAAACATCAGCCTTTGATGCTTCCTCAACAGATTTTATGTAAGCATACTCCGGGATCATTTCTCCAAAAAATATAAAATCGGGTTTTAAAACCCCATTGCACTTATCACATCTTGGGGGCAGTTCTTTAATTAACTCCTCCGTTACAGGATATGTTTCACTGCAATGTTGACATATTAAATCTCTTGAATTTCCGTGAAATTCATAAACGGTTTCACTTCCTGTCTCCTGATGAAGGTTATCAATATTTTGAGTAATAACAGCATTTAACAATCCTAATTTTTCAAGTTCAGCCAATGCTTTATGTCCATCATTGGGTTTTACACTCACAAAAAAATCATAAAAAATTTCTTTGATAACTTTCCATGACTCAAGCGGATTTGAATAAAAATAATCCAGATCTAAAATTCCGGGGTCATATTTATTCCATAGTCCATTTTTTCCTCTAAAGGGAAGAATTCCACTTTCAACAGATATTCCCGCTCCTGTAAAGCCAGTTGAATGGCGGGATTTTAAAATAAGCTCAGAAGCCTCAGTAAGTTTCTTTTTCTCCATAGTCCAATTGTATTCGTTTTAAACATTCACACCTCTATTTTGTTCCAAAAGTAAGAAACTAAAATATAATAAATGTAAACATTTTGAAGGTTATAAAATGCGAATTTATAATTACATTTAACTCTACCAAAGATAAGTGGTAATCATGGATAAATTTTCTTTTTTAGGCAATACAGACATTAACACGGTCGAAAAGCTATACAAACAATATACTGAAAACCCTGAACTTTTGGATGACTCGTGGGTGAATTTTTTCAGGGGGTTTGAAATGGCGCAGAAACATTTTTTGAATCAGGAAGGAGATCCTGAAGCATTCAACAAAGAATTCAAAGTCATCAACCTTATCGAGGCTTACCGTAAAAGGGGTCATCTGTTTACAAAAACCAATCCAGTTAGAAGCAGGAGAACATACTCCCCTACTTTAGATATAGAAAATTTCGGGCTGACTGAGAAAGATATGAACACTGTATTTCAGGCCGGAAACAGAATAGGAATAGGGTCTGCATCATTAGAAGATATTATTCAACATCTGAAACAAACCTACTGTCGGGCAGTAGGAGCTGAATATATGTTTATACGAAATCCGGAAATTACCACATGGCTTCAGGAAAAGATGGAAAGCACTCAAAACACACCAACTTTTTCCCCTGCAGAACAAAAAGACATATACAATAACCTGATGAAAGCAGTGGGATTTGAGAGCTACATTCATAAAAAATTCGTCGGGCAGAAACGTTTCTCCCTGGAAGGAGCTGAATCAATGATCCCAGCACTGGATGTTATCGTGGAATACGGTTCTGAAATGGGCATTGAAGAATTTATGATTGGCATGTCGCACCGGGGGAGGCTTAATGTTTTAAACAACATCCTGAAAAAACCAGCAGAAGATATTTTTTCTGAATTCATGGGGGAAGAATATGATGAGAGTATTGCCCTGGGTGATGTAAAATACCATTTGGGCTATGGGAATGAGATTACCACAGATAAAGGAAAAAAGATAAGACTCAACATGGCGCCTAACCCGTCACACCTGGAAGCTGTAACACCTGTAATTCAAGGTATAGCCAAAGCAAAAATAAACCATCAATATCAACATAACTATAACAAACTGGTACCTATAGCGATACATGGGGATGCAGCTATAGCAGCTCAGGGAGTAGTTTACGAAACCATCCAGATGTCTCAATTGCCGGGATACAGAACCGGCGGTACGATTCACCTGATCATTAACAACCAGGTTGGCTTCACCACTAATTATCTGGAAGGAAGATCAAGTACATATTGTACGGATATAGGCAAAGTAATAAAAGCACCAATATTTCACGTAAATGGCGATGATGTGGAGGCTATGATATTTACTATCCGACTTGCATTGGAATATCGTCAAAAATTTCATACTGATGTTTTCATAGACTTATTAAGCTATAGGAAACATGGCCACAATGAAGGTGATGAGCCAAGGTTTACTCAGCCATTATTATATGAGGCTATCAATAAACATCCCAATCCAAGGGATATTTACAGTGAATATCTGGTAGAAAAAGATATTTTTACAAAAGAAGAGTTAAAAAAAGAAGAAAAGGAATATCATCAGTGGCTGGATGAAAAATTTGCCCTGGCAAAAAAAAGAGATAAAGTTCACATTAAGCAGTTCCTCATTGAAGATTATAAAAATTATAAATCCCCTGAGAACAATGATTTTAAAGAGTCTCCTTATACCGGAGTATCTGAAAAACAACTCAAAGAATTAGCCACAAAAATTAACCAACTTCCTTCAGAAAAAACATTTTTCAAAAAAGTCCATAAGCTGATTGAAGAAAGGCGCAAGATGGTCAGTGAAAACAGATTGGACTGGGCTATGGCTGAACTTCTGGCATACGGCAGCCTTGCAGAAGAAGGTTCGCCCGTTCGCTTAAGCGGCCAGGATTCTGTAAGGGGAACATTTTCACATAGACATGGCGCATTTACCCTAAAAGACTCTGACGAGAAATATTTCCCGTTACAACATATTGATAAGAATCAGGCAGAAGTGGATATGTTTAATTCACCATTATCGGAATACGGAGTTTTGGGTTTTGAATATGGCTATGCATTAGCTAAACCAAGCGGATTAACAATCTGGGAAGCTCAATTTGGAGATTTCAATAACGAAGCGCAAGTAATTATTGACCAATATCTAAGTTCTGCCGAAGAAAAATGGGGCTTGATGAATGGCATAACGCTATTTTTACCACATGGATACGAAGGTCAGGGACCGGAACACTCCAGTGCAAGAATGGAAAGGTTTTTAAACCTAGCCGCTAACAACAATATGCAAATTGTAAATCTTACTACCCCAGGCAATATCTTCCATGTTCTGCGAAGACAAATAAAAAGAAACTTCAGAATTCCATTGATAATATTTTCTCCCAAAAGCCTCCTAAGGCACAAAAAAGTTGTGTCTTCTCTCAATGAGCTGGCAAATTCAAACTTCCATGAGGTTATAGACGATGAGAATGTTGATGATGAGGCAGTTAAAAGGGTAGTGTTTTGCACAGGAAAGATATATTATGACCTGCTGGAGCGAAAAGAGCATTTTGATGCTACTGATATCGCACTCATCCGCATAGAACAACTATATCCATTTCCGCATGAAAAAGTCAGAAATATAATCGAGAAATATAAAAACACCATTAGTTGGCTTTGGGTGCAGGAAGAACCAGAAAATATGGGAGCATGGAATTATATAAAAAACGAGATTGATAATATAGATTTACAGCCAGTAGCCAGAAAACCGAGTGGAAGCCCGGCTGTAGGGCTGTATAAAATTCACCAAAAAGAACAAACTGAAATCATAGGTAAAGTATTCAGAAAATGTACTTGCGAAAGAAACTACAAATATTGTAATCTCGACTGTGAAGTAGGTGGTTACAGAAAACAGCTGAAACAACCTCACTATATTAACTATTAATATTAAAGTGAATGTCCATGAAAGATATAAAAATACCAAGCCCGGGAGAATCAATAACAGAAGTTGAAATAGCAAACTGGCTTGTGGAAGATGGCGATTATGTTGAAAAAGACCAGGAAATGGCAGAAATAGAATCAGACAAAGCCACTTTACCACTGGTAGCAGAGGAAAGCGGAAGAGTAAAAATAATTGCCGCAGAAGGAGAAACCATTAAAGTGGGTGAAACAGCATGCAAAATAGATACTGATTATAAAACTGAGGTAGGGAAACAGGCGCCCGAAAGAGAAAAAGGCAACAAGGTTCCTGCAGAAAATACAGAAACCAGCAAAGAAAAAGAAAAAAAGCAGAAAACATCAGAAACAGAAAAGAAAGCCGCTACTCTCATGTCTGAACAACATCAAAACCAAGATGCACAGGAAAAAGAAACCGAAAAAAACATAAAAGCAACACCGGTAGCACAACATATGATGAAAGATTATGATCTGTCAATTGATGATGTTTTACAAGGATTAAGAAGAATTACCAAAAAAGATGTAAAAAAAGCCATGCAAGGCCTGCGAAAAGGAGCAAGTGACAACACTGAGGAAGAAGCCCTGGATTTTACGAGAGATGAAAACAGGAAAAAAATGAGCCGGCTACGGAAAAAACTGAGTGAACGACTTGTTGCTGTTAAAAATGAAACGGCGATGCTCACAACATTTAATGAAGCCGATATGTCAACAATAATTGATTTACGCAAGAAATACCAAAACAAATTTCAGGAAAAACACGGAGTGAAGCTTGGATTTATGTCGTTCTTCATCAAAGCTGCATCTAAAGCCCTCTCTGAATATCCAAATGTAAACTCACGTATTGAGAAAAATGAAATTGCATATCCAAAATATAAAGACATAGGAATAGCTGTACAAACGCCTAAAGGTTTGATGGTACCAGTCATCAGAAATGCAGAATCTTTAACAATTCCGGAAATTGAGTTAAAAGTTAATGAATTTGCACAAAAGGCACAAAAAAACCGTATCTCAATAGATGAGATGGAAGGAGGTACATTTACCATTACAAACGGCGGAGTCTTTGGATCACTTCTATCCACCCCTATCATTAATCCTCCTCAATCAGCTATCCTGGGAATGCACAATATTCAGGAAAGACCCATTGCTATAAATGGGGAAGTAACAATCCGGCCTATGATGTATATTGCTTTGTCTTATGACCATCGCGCGGTTGATGGGAAAGAATCTGTGAGTTTCCTTGTGGAAATAAAAAAGCTTATCGAACAGCCGCATAAATTACTTATGAAATTAGATCCCGACCAAGCTCTGTTAAGTCTATAAATCATTATAATCACAAACGCCACATTATTATTTACCGGGAACTATTACACCTGTTTATTTTGAACTTAAAAGTAACAAAGAAGAGTTAAAAATAACAGTTCACAGTAATACTAAGATTATTCCAGATGAAAATATTTTCATCTGGAATAATGACATCACTAAAAATAATTAAAAAACTGGTCAGCATTAATTGGGGATCGAAATGATTTAGGATATATTAAAATAAAAAGAGATTAAAATCGATTGTCTATCACCCAAAATCTATAATCTAACATCTGCTAAATTAAACCTTAAGTCTTTCCTTAAAAGGAAGGAAAGTCATAAAATCCGCATGATGAACTAAATAAGCCTCAGTTGTACGTTTTACGTGATCTCCTTCTTTTGCATGGGCCGCTATGATATGGCATACTTCAGGTGGAATACCACATTCTTCTGCAATGGAAACTCCTGAAAATGGATGACGCAGGTATTTGCCATAAGGGCCCTGTACAGCTTTGCCCTCTTTTTTTTCATACTCAAGAAGTTTCCCAACGTCTGCTAATATGGCTCCTGCAATAAGTATATCCATATCGACGGGTAAATCCTCTCCGAAAAATTCTTCTACTTTTTCACCTGCTTGTTTTGCAATATGAACAACAGCTCTCTTATGTGCCATAAATGTAACATTCAGATCAGGCACCAGGAGTGTAAAAGGGATATTTTGAAGATCTTCTGCATTCAACTCACTTCTTTCTAATGCGAGACTCCATGTTTTTTCTACCTTATCACGCAGATTCTTATCTTTAATCCATTCCAGTTCAGGCCAAAGTTTGTTTATTTTTTCGTCCATAGTTTTTTAATTTTAAGAAAGCCCGGATTGACTCAGCCCGGACTTAAGTTTTGAATTTACTTTTTACACTATTATTTTAATTTTTCAATAATAGCATCTGTCATTTGTTCGGTACTGGCAGCGCCTTTATCCAACACATCAGGCTTTCCAGATAATTTCATCATATCGTATGTTCTTATTTTTCCTTCAGAGATTACCTCAGCAACAGCATCTCTTATTTTGTTGGCTATATCTTTTTCTTCTATAAAATCAAGCATCATACAAGCTGAAATAATCATAGCAATTGGATTCACAATTGATACAGGATAATTCGCATATTTTGGAGCTGATCCATGAGTTGGTTCAAATACACCTACACCTGTATCCGGGTTAAACTGAGCACTGCATGCAAAGCCCAGTCCTCCAATCAAACCAGCAAATCCATCTGATACAATATCACCAAACATATTTCCTGAAACAAGAACACCATAGTTTTCAGGGTTTTTGGTTAACCACATCATTTGTGCATCAATATTTGTATTCTTTACATAGATATCAGGATAATCTTTCTTTTGAATATCCAGAGCCATCTTATACATCATTCCTGATGTTTCTCTTATCACATTGGGCTTTTCACATAAAGTTACCGATTCATAACCATATTTTTTTGCATGTTCAAAAGCAGCCCTCAGGATTCGCTCTGTGGCTTTTTTCGTGAATATCCTGGTAGATACAGACAGATCTTCTTTAGGTACATTGCCGAACTTCTTCATGAATTTCGGATGAGTTTTCAAAGCTGCATATACATCATCAGGGGGATTTGACCATTCTACACCTCCATACAAACCTTCGGTATTTTGACGGAAGATAACAGCATCAATCTCGGGTTCTTCTATTTTTCCTCCAGGGCCTCTTCTGATAAAATTCAACGGATTCCCTTTGTAGGTTTTACAGGGCCTCATACAGATATCCATTTCAAAGTGCTGACGTAAACCTACAATAGGGCTTGAATATACAAGGCCTTTATTATGATGTTCAGGTGCAAGTTCCTCCGCAGCTTCATCTTTTGGCTTAGAAGTAATAGCGCCAAAAAGTGCTATTTTGTGCTTCCCAATAAGATCAATGGTACGCTGGGGTAAAGGATTGCCCTCTTTTTTCCAGAATTCCCAGCCTATATCACCTTCTACATAATCTGCCTGGAAGCCAGCGGCATCAAGCACCCGGAGGGCTTCCTGTAAAACTAATTTACCTACACCGTCACCAGGTAGTGTAACAATGGTTCTTTTTGACATAGTTTTCATTTTTTTGGTTAGAATATTTACTCGTAAAAATAAAAAGAATTTTAACTCTGCAAATAATATAATTGTCTCAATAATCCAAAATTTGAATTTTCGTGTATAATTGCTATTTTTATCGTGGTCTGCCCCCAGAAATTTTCGGTAATATGGTTTAAAAACATCTTTTAATCAGTTTATTCTATCCATAATCTTTACGTTAGCAGCTCTGAATATAGCTACAGCTATGTTGGATTTTTTAGGCGAAATGGAAAATACTCCCTTTAGTTAAAAACCTCTTTTGTTTTTATGATATGAGTAATCCTCTACTTAACATCTATACACAAACGTACCAAACATATTACAACCAAACATTCCGAAACATCAAAAAATACGAAACTTTATTTGATGCTGAAGTACGTGTAAACAAAATTGAAATAGAAAACAGAAAAATCCCTGAGTCAGGGTATAATAATTAAATCTAAAAACCAATCAATGAAAAAGTATTATTAAAAAATAGAACATTTTTCCCATTAATCTTATATATTTGGTTTCCAAAATTAAAATTTTTAAGACACCATGGAACAACTCAAAGGACTAGAACCAAAGGTAGTTTGGGAATACTTTGAACAAATTTGCAAAATTCCCAGGCTCTCAAAGAAAGAAGAACAAATCATACAATTCATTGTAGACTTTGCTAAACAACATAACCTTGAATCCAAGAAAGATAGAGCAGGAAACCTTCTAATCAAAAAATGTGCATCAAAAGGCAAAGAAAATCTCAAAACGGTGGTCCTCCAAAGCCATGTTGATATGGTTGGTGAGAAGAACCAGGGGACTGATCACAACTTTGATACAGACCCTATTCAGCCCTACATTGAAGGCGACTGGGTGAAGGCAAAAGGGACTACCCTTGGAGCAGATGACGGGATAGGCATTGCCGCCCAACTGGCAATACTGGCTTCAGATAAGATTAAGCACGGGCCAGTAGAATGCCTGTTTACAGTGGATGAAGAAACAGGACTGACCGGTGCTTTTGCACTTGAATCAGGCTTTTTCGAAGGAAAAATACTAATTAACCTAGACTCAGAAGATGAGGGCGAATTATTTATTGGATGCGCTGGTGGTATTGACACTATAGCAAGAATAAGCTACGATAAAGAACATCCCCCTTCAGAACACATGGGTTACAGGCTATTTGTTACAGGACTGAATGGTGGCCATTCGGGCGATGAAATTCATAAAGGATTTGGCAATTCATTGAAAATAGCAAACAGATTTCTCTGGGAAATAAGTGATAATTACGATGTTAGAATATCTACTTTTACAGGAGGCAGTGCAAGAAATGCCATCCCCAGAGAAGCAGAAGTGCAAATGGCTATAAATAAAGAAGACATCAATGATATTCAAAAATTCTATAGCAAATTCAAGGAAGACATCAAAAACGAACTAAAGGCTACAGAGCCAAAACTTGACATCATTTTCGAAAATATTGATATGCCCAAATGGGTAATAGACGAGGATACCCAATACGACCTGATAAATAGCTTGTATGCTTGCCCCCATGGTGTATATGCCTGGAGCAAGGAAATTGAAGACCTTGTGGAAACTTCCACAAACCTTGCCTCTATAAAAATGGAAGAAGAAGAAAGATTTTTCATCACAACCAGCCAAAGGAGTTCTGTTGAGACTGCTAAACGCGATATTGCAAACATGGTAGAAAGCGTATTCACACTTGCAGGTGCAAAAGTAGAACATTCTTCCGGCTACCCAGGCTGGCAACCCAATACAGACTCTGAGATTATGAAAATCTCAAGGAACGCTTATAAGAGACTATTCCATACTGATCCAGAAGTGAAAGCAATTCATGCCGGACTGGAATGTGGATTGTTTTTACAAAAATACCCTTATTTAGATATGATTTCCTTCGGGCCTACCATAAAAGGTGCACACACCCCTGAAGAAAAGATCAGTATTGAAACTACTGAAAAATTCTGGAAATTATTGCTGGAAGTTATGGATAATATTCCGGAAGATAAATAAATTAATTCCACGGGTAACTGACATTAAGGATACCCGTTGTATCCTTTAAAGAAAGAAAAAACAAAACAGTAAACCTGCATTCAAGAGGGGTAAATATATTGTTTTGCGGGTAGATGAAAAAATATAATTTTGCTGACTTTAATTAGTAGTGCACTTTATTATGGCTGAAATTGAATTCCTTGCTAATCAGAATATCTACTCCTGGGAAATTGTTTCTATTCTGATCGTAGCTGGTTTTTTAGTTGGATTTATCAATACCATAGCAGGGAGTGGAACAGTTATTACCTATTCACTATTTATGATGCTTGGTATGCCGGCAAATGTTGCCAATGGAACAATCCGCCTGGGGGTAGTAATGCAAACACTGGTAGCCGGCTTTAATTTTAAGAAACACAAATTTTTAGATCTCAAAAAAGGTTTTAAATTAGGTACTCCCGTGGTAATAGGTTCTATCTTAGGCGCTCAAATTGCCGCAAATATAAATGAAACCATTTTTGAAAAAATTCTTGCCATCGTATTGCTCATCATGCTCGTATTGATCTTCTATGATCCAAAAAGATGGTTAAAAGATCAAATACACCTGATACATAAAAAGCCAGATTTAATTCAGGTTATGATTTTTTTCGGTATTGGATTATATGGAGGATTCATACACATTGGTGTTGGAATCCTTCTGCTTTCAGCTATTGTTCTAAACGCTGGCTATGACCTGGTTAAAGCCAATGCCATCAAAATAATGATTGTGTTCCTCTACAGCCCTTTTGCATTAGGTGTTTTTATGATTAATAGTCAGGTAGACTATCAAATAGGACTTATATCAGCCATCGGCAATGTAATAGGAGGATTTGTAGGTTCTAATATGGCCATGTTTAGAGGTAATACCTTTGTCAGAGCTGTGCTGATAACAGTAATGGCATTATTTGCAGCTTATTTGCTGGATATTCCCAGACTGATCAGTTAGCCTATAGTCTTTTGCCTTTAACAATAAACCAGGGATTTTTCAGATTCTCTTTGTTATACTGCAAAGGAGTCTTTCCATCATTCTCTGTCACCCGAAAGCCGGCTGCCAAAGCAACAGCATGACCTGCCGCCGTATCCCACTCCATAGTTGGCGCAAAGCGAGGATAAACATCCGCTTCTCCTTCAGCAACCATACATAGTTTGAGGGAACTTCCCTTAGAAACAAACTTTGCGTCACCATATTTTGCCTTTAACGCATTCACGTATTGCTGAGTATCATCATTCATATGCGAACGGCTGGCAACAATCACAAGTTCTTTCCGGTCTGATTTTTTGGGCAGGATATCCCCTGTCTTCATCAATTCATCCAAATCCTGAAAATCCACCACATTTTCATCTACATTTTCAACCTTATAAGCCCCGAATTTTTCACAACCAAAGAACAGGTCACCAACGTAAGGTGCATAAACTACACCCATTATGGGAGTTCCGTTGCTTACCAAGGCTATATTAACGGTAAATTCGCCATTGCGCTTGATAAACTCTTTGGTTCCGTCGAGCGGGTCTACTAACCAAAAATATTCCCATACTTTTCGCTCTTCATACGGTATGTGCCGTCCTTCTTCGCTTAATAAAGGAAAATCAGTGTTTTTAAGATATGTATGAATAACCTGATGAGCTTTTCTATCCGCTAAAGTAAGAGGCGTTTCATCTGCTTTTGCCTCTATCTCAAAATCACTTCCTTTATACACATCATTAATTGCTTTACCTGCTAAAAGAGCAGCTTTTACTGCCTTGGTTAACAAATGTTTATACTCTTGATTGTTCATATTTCTTTATTTTATACAAAATACATTAGACTTAGTACAGTTACGGTTACAAACATGTATACAATAGTTAACGGAAAACCAAGGCGGAAAAAGTCATTGAAAGAATAACCACCCGGGCCGTATACCATGAGATTTGTCTGATATCCAACAGGTGTTATAAAATTGGCAGCTGCTGCAAAAGAAACCGTCAATATGAAAGGTAACGGCTGAAAACCAAGATTTGCAGCCATTGTTAGGGCAATTGGAAAAATTAAAGCTACAGCTGCTTTATTGCCAATATAAGCTCCTAAAAATGCGGTTATCAGATATATTCCAAAAAGCAAGCCAACTTTTCCAAAGGGCATGAAAACCGAAATAATAAAATTGGCAATTAATTCAGCCGCTCCTGATTTACTCATAGCAATACCTAACGCTAATGATAATACGATTATCAAAGCCAGGTTGTAATCTATTGCTTTGGGTAATTCTTTTGGATTAGCTATTTTCAGAGCAAAAGCTGCAATGATAAGCACTAATAATCCCATAAACAACGATACCACTTTAAAGGCAGCTAAAGCAACAGCTAAAAACAACCCCCCAAGCATCACAGCAATTTTATATCCCTCTACTTTATGAAAATCTTTGACTTTGGAAATGAAGTAAAAATCTTGTGTATGTGCTGTACGGTTCATAAAGTCTTCCCCCGTAAAAAGAAGCAAAACATCACCGGGTTTCAGGACAATATCGCCAATTTTGCCACTAATTTTTTCTCCATTACGGTGCACAGCAATTACAGCAGCATCATATTTGGCTCTGAACCTGACTTCTTTAACAGTCTTATTTATCAGAGAGGAATTATGTGAAACTACAATTTCCACCACTTCTGTTCTTTTCTTCTTGTACATCATACCAACAGAAGGTAGAGTCAATCCTGACTTTGAATTTATCATCTCTGCAATAGTCTGAGTATCACCAGCAAATATTAGGACATCATCCTTATCAAGAATTACATCGGGAGAGACAGCTTTAATTTTATAATTTCCCCGAATAATCTCTACCAAAAACAAACCCTTTAAATTTCTTAAACCTGCTTCTTCAACAGTCTTCCCAATCAACGGAGAATTTTTTCTAACCTGCGCTTCAACAAGATATTCCCTTGAATGTTTGGAAAAGTCTGACATTGCATCACGTTTGGAGGGTAGAAGTTTATTGCTGTAAAAATACAAGTAGACCAAGCCAATGATAATCATAGGAACTCCAACATATGCAAAATCATATATTTCAAGAGGCTCAAGGCCACTGATGATATCCTGATCGAGTACCATACCGCTGACAATCAGATTGGTCGAAGTTCCTATCAATGTGGCACAACCACCTAAAATTGCAGCAAAAGACAGAGGCATAAGAAGTTTTGAGGGAGATATTCTGTGTCTTGTACTCCATGAGTGCACATAAGGCATCATTATAGCAACAAGGGGTGTATTATTTAAAAAAGCTGAGAAAAAGGCTATAAGAACCATCATGCGGGAAAGAAAACCTTTAAAAGTTTGGGCTGACCGGAAAAAAATATCAAAAAGGGACTCCAGAATGCCTGTCCTGCGAATAATATCTCCAATCAAAAGCAACAGTACAATCACAAAAACCTGCTCGTTAGCAAAACCACTTAAAATTTCTTTGGGGGTCAGGATACCAAAAAATCCCAGGGCTACCACTGCAATAACAAAAGTAAACGCAGCGCCCAGTATTTCCTTATATAAAGAAATAAGGATAAAAATAAGAACGCTAAAAACGACTATGATATCAAAAGTCCACATATTCCACCCAAATAACTATCTTAGCTATTGATACAAGATTTTCGAATTTTTAAAAGTCTAAAGTAATAAAATATTCACCAACTGAGACAATTTTATGCGCAAAAATAAAGGAAATAACAAAGGGGACTAATTAGCTTCCTGTCTGTTTTTATGGTTCTAATCTATGCATCAACTCATTTTTTATCCTAGCAAACAGTTCTTGTGGTTTATAACTTCGCCAGTCAATATAATAATCAAAATTACCACCCATGTTTATGTAACTATCCAGGCGCTCACTAAAAAATTCCTGTTTCACATGATCTCTAAAATTTAAGGCAGCAATCCAGCCGTCTTCAATCTCTTCAGCCCATTCCTGATAGTATGAGTCTTCCAGTGAATGAAAATTGAATACATTTTCTCCAATAAGAATAAACTTATTGATACCTTGCTCAATTAATATTTCAATCACATTTCTTTTCAGGTACATCACATCATTAAACAGACAATCATTCCATTCTCCTAACAATTCTATTATTACAAATCCATTATTATAATCTGCATAGATAATTTTTATAAATAAAGTTTCTGAACCAAAATAGTCCCACTGAGGATGGATGTAATGATCGTAAATTGAGTGCGTAAAGTAGAATTCGCTGTGCTCTCTTCCAAAGAAAGGTGATGACTCGTCATTTTCGGCAGTGTAGTATATTCTCCATGAATAATAAGGTTCAATGTTATGCATGATTTATATAGGATAATTTTAAATTATTTTTATGCAAATCATTTTAAATATGAACACATAAGATTTATTTTTATTATTTCAAAAGTTTTTTAAACAGGGGATTCTATTGATGGAAAATAAATATGTAAATTTAAAAACTTCCTAAATGGTTACAAAAAGACTGGTTAAAGTTTCGGCCTCTCATTTGAATCATAAGAAATTTTCTATAAATTGAGCCTAATTAATCAAAAAAGAAACATATAATGAGCAAACTGAATATAGCTTTATTTCTTCTGACACAGTTCACATTATTATTGTTGGTTTCACCTTCCTCTGCAATAATGCCTAAGGAACAAGAAAAGGGGTGTTTTATGATCATGGCCGGAAAGAATGCTACAAAAGACAATTCAGTGTTAATTGCTCATAATAACGACCTTACAGGTGAAGAAATTTCTTTTCTGGAAAAACACCCACGAATGGAACATGATTCCGGCGAAGTTGTAAAGTTTAAGAACGACCTTGAAATTCCGCAGGAATTAATTACTTACGAGTGGATGGTGCTGCAAACAGAAAAAGGATTTATGGAAGGCGATGCGGTTGCCGTTAATGAATACGGGGTAGCCATAGGTGGTGGTGTTTCCCTGGCTAAAGACAGAAATCTTAAGGCGCGTAAAGCTGATCCATTGAAAGATAAAGGTGTTACTGGAGGAATCCGGTATGTTGCACTTCAAAGAGCACGCACCGCAAGGCAATGTGTTCAAATACTAGGGAAGTTTTTTAATTCTTATGGAATTGGCTATCCAAGTGGTTTCGCTGTTGCTGATGAAAATGAAATTTGGTATGTTGAAACTGGTGGAGGGAAGCATTGGGCTGCAATAAAAATACCTTCAGATGCTTGTTGGATACAAGCCAATAGTTATCGAATAGGATTTATTAATCAGAACGACAATGATGCTATGACATCTCCGGGATTAAAGGAGTTTGCGAAAAGCAATAAGCTCTGGGATCCGGAAAATCAATTATTTAATTTTGCCGAAGTTTTTGGAGGAAGAAAAAGAAAACTTGAAAAGAGTAAATTTTCTGATTCAAGGAGAATTTGGCGGGCACACAGCCTCTTAGTTCCTTCTAAAGAAATTTCTCCTGAAAGGCAAAAATTTCCAAGTTTTATAAGACCGGACAAGAAGGTAACCCTTGAAAAATTGATGTCCATATTGCGCGATGAGTACAGAGGAACCAAATTTTATCCCTATTCTGCTGATACTACAATTCTCGCAGATACTACTTATCGAACTGATACTATTTATCAGGCAGATACTATAGCGCAAATTGATAGTGTAACTAAAGTGGATACGAGTTATCAGATTGATTCATCCGGTAGAAAGGAAAGACCTATTGCTTCTCAAAATGCTGTTCACACAAGTATTGTGCAAATTCAGGAAGGTTTTCCTTCAGGATTGAAGTCAGTTTTATGGGCCGGACTGGGCAGTCCGGTTACTACTCCTTATGTTCCTTTTTATTTCGGTATTGAGAAAATTCCTGATCCCTATGGTACAAAAACACCAAAGGAAAAGAAAGCATTTCATTTCTATAATAAGTTATCTGAAATCTATTATTCCAATCCCCCGGCTTACTCAAAAAAATTCCCTGATGTTTTCAGTAATTTTCAACAAAG